>JAFBIU010000002.1 GCA_021531775.1 Parabacteroides distasonis
TTCCAATGGAATATTGGATTTGAAGGATTTATCTCCGATGGTTATCATGATGGTAATATATTTTTATGCTTTTAGAAGTAGTGCGGTTGATAAGCGTCAGCCGCAAAACGCTATGAGTTATTGACTATTCAAATTTTGCGAGGAATTCCTCGGGTGATGCTATTGAAATGCAAGTCTGATCTGAATCCTCTTACTAGCACTTCATGTATATGCACATATCCACGTTGGTCTTATTACATCGTCTCTAACAGATATTTGATGTATTCATCCGATACATTGTCTATCTCATTTTTATCGTACATAGCAAGGAAAACAATTTTGATGCAATTGTCAGTAATAATAAGCTTTTGATAAGTAATTATTCTTGCCCCTCCGCTTTTCCCCTTTCCTTTGGAAGCGATAGCCATTCTTACTTTCCGTAATCCATGCCCCAAATCGATACCGATCTCCGGATTATTTTGTATTTCAGATATTATACTTTTCAGATCAGACACAAGAGATTTGTATTTCTTAGACAATCTCTTGACATCCTTAGAGAACTAAGGATGGTATAATAATTGCAGATCCATAATTACTTCTCTAGTTCACTAAATAATTCTGAAATATCAGGATACGTTATGCCTTTTCTTTCCGCTTCTAAGACATCACGATAGGCTGGAATCAATGTATCACGAACTAATTTTTCACCTTCTTCCTTGGATAAGGATTCACCCATGGAATAGCTATGATTGGACGAATGAACAATAGTAACTCCCTTGATTTGGCTTAATACTTCAAGCAAGTGCGGTACAATGCTATTATCTTGTATATTTAACGTCATAGTTGTCATAATAATCATCCCTTTATTTACAAATTATCGTTGTAAAAATACACCTAAAAATCGAATCCTCCAAACAATTCCCAACTTCCAAATCTCCCCAAACCGTAAGTTTACGGCTCTTTCTTAGTTATACTTACGGCTCCTCATCGGTTATACTTACGGCTTATCCTTAGTTATACTTACGGTTTGTCCTTAGTTATACTAACGGCTTGAACAGCCGATTACAGTTCGTTTGAACAGCGATTTACAGTTGGATTGGGGGACCATATACAGTTGGTTCCAAAGGCCAACTTTGATTCACTTGGAAAAAGAACATAAGTTCCAAAGCCATTACACTTATGTTAAAAGGCGTTTTAACATAAGTCCTCGGAGCAAGTCACTTATGTTGCTGGTATCGGACATAAAAAGGCGGTGGGGATGTAGGCAGTGGCTACCAAACAGAGACCTTCCAATTCGACGATGACGCGTTGCTGGCGTCCGGCACGAGCAACACGACCCTCTACCCCTTTGAAGGTACCTTCAGTAACCCGGACACGGTCGCCACTTTTGAAGGTGCACTGACTGGCTTTCACCACCCGGATGTCCGTGTCATCCACACTGGTGGCACGGATGAAGTTGTTCATGCTGGGAAGCGGAATCGTCAACGGGGGATTCTTGCCAAAGAAGTCTTCATTGAAATGGTTGTAATAATAACTCAGCAGACCATCCGGGTTGTAGTCCTTCACCAACTGCTCGACAAGATCATCCTGGGCATAGACGAAAATCAGATTGGGGAGCAGAGGCTCGGTCACCTTCCTACGCTTGTTGTTCACTAACTTTACCACTTTGTGTAACGGATGATAGAAATCAAGCTGATACTTGGCGATAAACTCGGCAGCCTTCGAGGATCGGCCGTACGAAACCCGGAGAACGAACCATTTCTTCGTTGGGTCCGGGGTGTATTCCACCGACACCCCTCTTTGCATTTTACCTTCGGGGATGACATTGGAGGTAAGTCCAATGTGCGTAGGTTCTTGCCCGCCACTTCGGGATGATGCATTAGACAACGCGCTCATATCGGTCGTTTATGTCCGATCAAATCGATACAAAAGGACATAAAAAAAGCGTGGATCGTTCTGCTGTCCGTTCCACGATCTGAGGCTTCTCGCATTGCCCAATTCTGTTGAACAGACAACGTTAGAGCCCACGCCGATATGAACTATATGCATACCTCCCAAAGCCCAAGCAGACAGCAGAAGTTGCACCCAAATGGGTACAACCCCGGCTACAAAGGGCTCTCGGGAGCGTGATATAAATCACACCCTGGACATCTACCGTTGCTATATTCAAGACAGAATTGTGAAACTTTGCGAGAATTTCAGATCGTCTCAAACACAGCGTCAAGTAAACGCCTTCAATATGTCTGGACTATATTTCCCACCCAAAACCCGATTAATAGTTTTGCCTGTAAAGGATCCACCTTAATCTATCGGCATGAGCCGCCTTGCTGGTCGTCCTGCAGAACGTGTCTGACTGGGACAACGCACGAAACAAGGCCTATAGTCCGCTGCAAAGATAGAAATAATATTTCATTTACACTATTGTCCAAGGTTTTTTCATCTGTTTGCAACACGGCTCTTTCATTTATAAAAGGCCTATCCATTCAAAAATCCTGTTAATTTACCAGGAATCAACGTGTATTTGAAGAGAAATATCAAGAAAGTTCCCTTTTAATGGGAACTATTTATTAACTTTGCACCAAAAATAAATGCTAAATGCATGATTAAAGTTGAAATATTGGACGATGACCTGCGTGAACTCATACTTTGTGGAGTGAATGTGGGAAAGTATAAAAGAATCGCTCGCGACAAGAAATTTGTGAAGAAGCTGACTGATATATACAACCTGATGAAATCAGTGGAGCATGTCTCCAAATTGAGGGATTACAGTTTCCTTCACTACGAGCAACTGAGACATATATCCTTAAGCTCTGTCAGGATATTCAACAATAGAGTTGAGCGGCTGCTGTTCCGAGAAACAGAGACAGGATTGGAAATAACATTAATAGAATTAAATGATGACCACTATGGCAACAAGAAATGAAAGCAAGACCCCTTGGACGGCCACCCATCCGGGTACCATTCTGAAGTATGAATTGGAAGACAGAGAAATCTCCCAAAAGGACTTTGCAGTCATGATTGGTATGCAAAAGTCACATCTGAGTGAGCTGATAAAAGGCAAGAGGCCTATTACAAAGCCCATTGCAGACAAGATAGAAGAGGTTCTCGGCATCTCTGCTGTATCGTTAGTAAACATGCAAACCCAATATGATTATGACATGAAGGTGATAGAACAGAGAGGCCTTGAAGAGCTTGAAGCGCAAAACGCGCTCAGTCTTTATAACGAAATCTTTGATGTAAAGACCTTGTTCAAGCGTATCGGAAAAGAACTGACTACAGCGGTTCAGCAAATGCAGTATATTGCCGAGATCCTTTGTCTGCCCCAACCTGCCGAGTTGAAACTGGAGACATCCGGCATGTTCAGGAAATCGACAAAGACAGGTCAAGACCCTCGTATGCTGATGACATGGAAGCTGTTGGCTGAATCAAAAGCCAAGGGACAAAAGGTTTCACAACCATTCAACCAGGAAAGAAGAAATGAAGTGGTAGGTGCTTTGGCAAGAGCCTTGCATGACAATCGCTCCACAGAAAATACTGTAAAAGAGATATTGGCTGCCGAGGGAATAGCCTTCTGTATAGAAGAAAAGGTGGATAAAGCATCCGTGGATGGCTACTCTTACATTGAAGATGGTACACCTTATATAATATTGACAAGGAGGTACGACCGCATAGACAATTTCGCTTTTGCACTGATGCACGAGATTGGACACGTCTATCTGCATTATCTCGATGGCAGCCGAAACGATTGTAAGCTCAGCATCCCGGATTATGACAATGAGAGTGCAGAAGAAAAAGAAGCCAATGCTTTTGCTGCCAATGCCCTCATCTCAAACGAAGAATGGGAAAATGCCCCGAAGGTGAGGGTAAATCCGGCGATCATACAGCGCAAATATACCCAATGGGCTAATGAGAAAGGCTTGAACAAGTGGATCGTGTTAGGCAGAATATCATACGAGACAGGAATGTATAAGTTTCGCTCTGATGAAAGTAGAAGAATCGGTTAGCATAAGGAATAGAGGCATCAGCCTAACTGATAACATAAGCTCTTCCATATCGGAAGGGCTTATTCTTAACTTCGTCAATGCATTACCCAAATCAAGAAAAAAGCCGCCAATACACAACGTATCAACGGTTCTTGGTGATTCCGGAGCGATTCGAACGCTCGACCCACGCCTTAGAAGGGCGTATTCCGTCCAAGTAACCAGCTCATAATCCATACAAACCCGCTTCACTTTACAACAATTTTACAACAGCCATGCAGAATGTAAAGTGCTATCTTCAATTTAGGACAATTGCCACCGGATACAGTTGCTTTATCCGGGTTATGTCTGGCGGCAAAGTGACCGCTGTAAACACTGGGATTAAGTTGAATAATTGTGAATATTCAGACGGGGAAGTTGTCGATTTGTGCAAGCTGGAAACGTTGCGCAAACCTGTTCCATCCCGGCATGATAGGGCCGTTCCAGTCCGAGTAGTAAGGGATATTTTGAAGTATGAAACAAAAAATGAGGATTACACTCTCCTATTACGCTCAACCATCCCCAAGCCTTGCACTATCCTATCTTAGCAGATAGGAAAAATATGAATACTTAGTGGTAGTTATAATTAAAAAGGAATAATGATAAACAGCGGTTCTATTATTTGTGGGTGTAGGGAAAAAGCGTATATTTGTGGGCAAAATGATGCATTAATTTTTTACAAAATGGAAGAAACATCGGTGCAAACTACATTGAACACATATACGCTTCAGATACCGAAATTTGATTGCAGTTTTTTTAATTCACTCGTGAGGAAGATGGGGTGGACGGCTAAGCGTACGAATACAAGAACGGTCATTCCTGTTGAGACGCTTAAAGTTCTCAAAGAGGCCCGTTCGGGCAAGGATGCAGGAGTTGTTGACACCAGTTCTTTGGATGCGTTCATAAAATCAATGGATTAACGCCATAAGTCTTGGGTATGTAGGAATAAAGCGCTATGTTGCTCAGACTGGATAGACAATAAAAAACCTCCAATACATTACGTATCAGAGGTTTATTCTTGGTGATTCCGGAGCGATTCGAACGCTCGACCCACGCCTTAGAAGGGCGTTGCTCTATCCAGCTGAGCTACGGAACCATCCTTAATTGCGCTGCAAAGGTACACATTATTTTGATACTGCCAAATATTGTTGCTAAATTTTGCCGGGAAAATTTGAAGGGCTTTCCTAATTCAAGGGGAGTGATTACCTTTGTTCCCAACAACGTTCTAATATAATAGGCACATGAAAAATATACTGTACGTAGCCCTCCTCGTGGGGCTTTCTACGCCTCTTGGGGCACAACAGGCCACCGTGGCGGGACCTGACAACCGGTTGAAGGTGGAGGTGTTCGTCGAAAAGGGACAACCGCTCTACTCCGTTTCCTACGACGGCAACGTAGTGTTGGAGAAATCTCCGTTGGGTCTGGAGACCTCGGTGGGTGATTTCCACCGTAACATGACCTGGCAAGGGGATTCTATCGGACACATCCAGCAAACCTACCAGTTGGACCGGATCAAACATTCGACGGTTCATTACGAAGCCAACGAATTGACTTGCCGGTTGACGAATGCCAAGGGATGGCCCCTGCAGATCATCTTCCGCGTCAGCAATCAGGACATTGCCTTTCGCTACTACCTGCCACAGACCACTTCGACGGCTTGCTGTGTGGTGAAACGGGAAGCGACCGGTTTCGACTTCCCCCAACAGACCACGACGTTTCTTTGTCCGCAGGCTTCGCCCATGAGTGGTTGGGAACGTACGAAGCCCAGCTATGAAGAGGAATATACTCCGGACGAACCGATCGGTACCCCCAGCAAGGAGGGGTTGGGCTATACCTTCCCTTGCCTCTTCCACGTGGAGGATTCGCATTGGGTGTTGCTCTCGGAGACAGGTGTCGATGGAGCCTATTGTGGAGGTCATCTGGGCGAAGGCAGTGCCAACGGACTTTATACCTTAGCCTTTCCGCATCCGGGGGAGAACAATGGTGTGGGCAGTGCGACCGCTTCCATTCCCCTACCGGGCGGTACACCGTGGCGAACCATCACCGTGGGTGACAATTTGAAACCCATCGTCGAAACGACCATCCCCTTTGATGTGGTCACCCCCAAGTATGAGCCCTCTATTCCCTATCAATATGGCCGATCCACCTGGAGTTGGATCCTCTGGCAAGACGGCAGTATCAACTACGACGACCAGATCAAGTTCATCGATTTAGCGGCTGCCATGGGGTATGAATACACATTAGTCGATAACTGGTGGGATACCCGTATCGGACGGGGTCGTATCGAAGAGCTATCGGCCTACGCCCAGTCGAAAGGGGTCCATCTCTTTCTCTGGTACAACTCCAACGGCCACTGGAGTGATGCGCCACAGGGACCGAAGCAGTGTATGAACTCCGCCACAGCCCGCAAACGGGAGATGAAATGGCTCCACGACATCGGGGTCAAGGGCATCAAGGTGGATTTCTTTGCGGGTGACAAGCAGGAGACCTTCAAGCTTTACGAGGATATTCTGTCGGATGCGAACGAGGCTGGACTGATGGTCGTGTTCCACGGCTGTACCCTACCCCGGGGTTGGGAACGGATGTATCCGAACTATGTGGGCAGTGAGGCGGTCCTGGCCTCCGAGAATTTGGTTTTCAACCAGCATTTTGATGATTTAGAGGCACAGAATGCCTGTCTGCATCCCTTCATCCGCAACACAGTCGGTTGCATGGAGTTCGGGGGTGTCTTCCTGAACAAACGGTTGAACCGTACCAACGATGGCGGTACGATCCGTCGCACCTCCGACCTGTTCCAACTCTCGTTGGCGGTACTGTTCCAGAACCCGATCCAGAACTTTGCCTTGGCTCCCAACAACCTGACCGAGGCTGATCCGGTTTGTCTGGACTTCCTGCGCCGGGTACCGACCACCTGGGATGAGACTCGTTTTCTGGAGGGTTATCCCGGTAAATATTGTGTCTTGGCCCGTCGGAAGGGACATCAATGGTACGTAGCCGGCATCAATGCCGAGGCTTCGACCCGTCGGGTGTCGTTACAGCTGCCGATGTTGGCTCACCAAACGGTTGAACTCTATACGGAAGGGGATCAGGGTCACGTGCAGAAACGTAACGTTACGCTGGATGAAAAGGGAGAGGTCGAACTGACCATTCCGTCCAATGGTGGAGCACTCGTCACCTTCGCACCCGAACAGGTCTATTTAGGGGCCTGGTCTGCTTCGGACAAGGCGAATCGGGGTGGCTTGCAGCTGGCCTGGAGCAGTGACCGGACGCATTGGCAACCGGTGGGTAACGGCATTGTTTATCTGTATAGCGATTATGGCAACTGGGGCACGGAGAAACGGATGTTCCATCCGCAGTTGTTGCAAGACAACGAAGGGTTGTGGCACAGCTGGTGGCAGGTGAACGACCGGGAGGCAGTCTTGGCACATACCACCTCGCCCGACTTGATCCATTGGACACCTCAAAGTTACTACCCGACCTCGGAACAGGCTACCCGCTTCCCGTTGTGGAATTACGTGGCTACGGCAGAATCCTTTACCGTAGCCGGTAAGCAGGTGCAGGGACAGATCCTGTCGGCTCCCCTCTCCGTAGTGGAAAATCTGGACCGTTATGCCGAGTGGGACCGTCAGCGACAAGCGTTGTTCAGCGAACGGTGCGAACAGGATCCGGTACGCTTTGCCGACCTGCAACCGCTCGAAGCTACGTTGCGCATCCGTCCGACTGAATCCAAGGCAATCAGTCCGGAACTGATGGGTATCTTCTTTGAGGACATCAACTATGCGGCTGACGGTGGTCTCTATGCAGAACTGATCCAGAACCGCGACTTCGAATATGATCCGGCGGACAAGCAGGGGCAGGATCCTGCCTGGAAAGCCGATTATGCTTGGGAACTGCGTACCTTGGCCAACGCTTCGGAGGCTGGCAGCCACTTTGCCATCGACACAAAAGATCCGTTGCATCCCAACAATGCCCATTTTGGTGTGTGGCAGGTGAACCAGCCCAACCAGAGTGCTTTGGTGAACAGCGGCTACGATGGTATCTGCGTGCGCAAGGGGGAACGCTACGACTTCTCCCTCTTCGCCCGGATGCAGAGCGGCAAGGCAGGTGCTTTACGGGTCTGTCTGATGACGCCGGATGAGCAGGTGATTGCCGAGAGCCGTGTTGCCTGGAAGGGGAAAGCCTGGCAGCAACAGACAGCAGAGCTGGTCGCCACAGCCGATGCTGACCAGGCGCAGCTCTATCTGATTCCCGAAAACCGGGGTACCTATGCGGTGGATCTGATTTCGCTCTTCCCGCGCAACACCTTCAAGGGACGGAAGAATGGCTTGCGTGCCGACTTGGCACAGACCTTGGCCGATCTGCATCCACGCTTTGTACGGTTCCCGGGCGGTTGTGTAGCCCATGGTGACGGTATCGGCAACATCTACCGTTGGAAACAGACCATCGGTCCGTTGGAGAGCCGCAAGCCGATGCGCAACTTGTGGAACTATCACCAGAGTGTCGGTTTGGGTTACTTCGAGTATTTCCAATTCTGTGAAGACATCGGGGCAGAACCGGTACCAGTCTTGGCAGCCGGTGTACCCTGCCAGAACTCCAGCTGCGGAGGTGCCGGTCAGCAGGGAGGTATTCCGATGCATGAGATGGATGCATACATTCAAGATATACTGGATTTGGTGGAATATGCCAACGGGGATCCGGCCACCTCGGTCTGGGCACGCAAACGTGCCGAAGCAGGTCATCCGGAGCCTTTCAACCTGAAATACATCGGTATCGGTAACGAAGATCTGATCTCGGATGTGTTCACGGAACGCTTCACCCAAATCTACCAGGCTGTCCGGGCTGCCTATCCGGAGATTACCGTGATCGGAACGGTCGGACCCTTCAACGAGGGGAGTGACTATGAAGCGGGATGGGCTTTGGCGGATCAGTTGCAGGTACCGATTGTGGATGAGCATTACTACCAGACACCGGGTTGGTTCATCCATAACCAACAGTTCTACGACCGTTACGACCGCAACCGCTCGAAGGTCTATCTGGGTGAATATGCCTCCCATCTGCCGGGTCGGCCCAACAACATCGAAACGGCCCTGTCGGAGGCGCTCTACCTGACCCATGTCGAGCGGAATGGTGATGTCGTACACATGAGTTCCTATGCTCCGCTGTTGGCCAAAGAGGGCCACACCCAATGGAATCCGGACCTGATCTACTTCAACAACCGGGAGGTCAAGCCAACCGTAGGCTACTATGTACAGCAGCTCTATGGGCAGCATGGCGGAACAGCCTACATCGGCAATCGCCTGGAGGTAAAGAGTGAGCGGAAGGATGTACAGGTACGTGTGGCTTCCTCTGTCGTACGGGATGCCGAAAGCGGTGATCTGATCGTCAAGTTGGTGAACCTGCTGCCCGTTGCGGTGACCACCCGTGTGGAGGTGACAGGCGATACCGCCTGGAAACCGATGGCACAACGGATCGTGCTGCAAGGAAAACCGACCGACCAACAGGCCCGCCCACAGGCAGACCAGTTAGCTGTCGGTGCTGCGTTTGACTGTCCGTTGCCAGCCTATTCCTTCACGATTGTGCGTCTGTCTGCAGCAGACCACCCTCGGCACGAATAAACTGAATCAATCGGGAGAAGATGCCACTCTGCTCCAACAGGGGGGAGTGGCCTACCAATACCAACCGTTTGCGGGCGCGCGTCATC
The DNA here is from genome assembly GCA_021531775.1 of Parabacteroides distasonis. Lineage (GTDB taxonomy): Bacteria > Bacteroidota > Bacteroidia > Bacteroidales > Tannerellaceae > Parabacteroides. The sequence goes on from JAFBIU010000002.1 coordinate 9,700, forward strand.
ACCACATTCAACTTACGGTCGATGAAGTCGCCCGCTTCTTCAAATACATGGCTGCAGAGGAAATTGAGCTGGTAGCGTTTCTGAATGGTGAACCCATAAATAATCAGATCGCGCTGGCTCCCCTGGTATCGCTCTACCGTATCGATGGTGATCTCCGCCAATGCCGGAATGCCCAACCGGGCCAACGCATGCCGCACGGTTGCAATCTGGTTCCGATAGGGTACGATGATGCCGATACTCTGTTGGGGATCGAAATGTGCCTGCCAAAGCCGGTAGGTGCGCTCCACCACCTCCGCAATGAGGTTGGCTTCGACCCCATTCACCTTGTCGGAGGGAGCATCCGTGGGCTGAGGAGCATCCAAGAAGAGTACCCGATGGGTCGCCAAAAGGTGCATGAGCCGGTCAGACTCCTCTCCCGTCTCGGGCAATACCTCCCGCTGGTGTTCCAAGGGAACCACCTCCAGCCGGTTCTGATAGAAATAGTGGTTCGGGAAGGCGGCAATCTCCGGATGCATCCGTCCCTGCCTGACCAACTGATACACCAACGCCGGCTCTTCCCGATACCGTTTCAAGAGCCGTTCGAAGAGCGACAAGCGACAATCCTTCAACCCCATCTGCTGCAACAACGGTTCCTGTACAGCTGATTCTACCTCGGTCTGCTGCACCACGGCCGGCAGCTGCTTGTGATCACCAATCAAGACAAATTTACGGATGGAGACCTGTTCCTGACAACGGGCCGACAAGAGACCGACAATGTGCGGCTCCAGAATCTGGGAGGCCTCATCAATGATGGCGAGGGTGAAGCTCTTCATGGACAAGAGCAGACTGCCATTGAGTGCCGAAGTGGTTCCACAGAAGATGCGTGTCTCCTGCACCTGTTGCTTCACCTCCGCCACCTTACCACAGCGTGCCACCCGTTTCTGTAACAGGTGATCGTGGTAGGCATCGGCACAACTCAACTCGGATCCGATCCGGACAAAGTCAATCCCCTCCTCGACCAGTTTGCTGCAAATCTCATCCACGGCACGGTTGGTATAGGACATCAGCAGGATGGAACTGTCGGGTTCCAACAACTCCTCCTTGACTAAATTCAGTAGGGCAAATGAGGTCTTGCCGGTTCCCGGTGGACCGATCACCAAAAAGCAATCCTCGGCCTGTTTCGCCCGCAGCACCAATTCATCGCATGCCCCGTAGCTACCCAGCAACTGCTTACGCCTATCTACCCGTGGTTCCCGTTGTGTCAGCAAGAGCTCCTTGCGATCGGCTGTCGTGGTTAAGAAGGTGTGCATGCCCTGGTATAGGGCACTGTAGGAGGAATCCAGAAAGTCGTGCTCCACCGCCCAACGTAGTTTCGGTTGTGGCAGAAAGAGGCGTCGGTCGGTCTGCGGATTACGTAAGCGTACTACAATGCGCTCCTCCAACAGGGAGAGCACAGAGGCACGAAAGACCATGGTCCGGTCGGCATGAGGTTCCGCTCCTTCGGGATAGGTATAGAACACCACCACATCCCCCACCCGAAAGTTTGCCCGATCATCTCCCCGGTCGCTTGGCAAGCGTAAGGAGACATCCCGAACAGCCCCCTCTCCTTCCGGTTCCTCAATCTGCAGGTCGTAATAGATGTCGCCCGCCTGCTCCTTCTCCTCCAAGGTATGGTTCCAAATCGCAGCAAAGCCGGCATCCTCCTTGCTTTTGTTACCCATCTTCGAGAGCAAATGCTCCGTCTCGATGAAGCGCAAGAAACGGTAATAATAGGCTCGTTCCAGCTCCGAAGCCTGCCGGACGGGAGTCAGCAACGCCTCCAGTTGGGGAACCACGTAATCCTTCCAAAGCCGGTCGGCCACCCGTTGCTGTCGCAACTCCTGCACCTCCAGTTCCCCTAACCGGTGGAAACCATCCACAGCACACTCCAGCTCCTGATGGGCAATGCCATTCCGAATCCGCAACGCCTCAAAGAGCAGTTTCGGAGCAGGCCCTAATTGCAACAGCCCCTTCTCATACTTGGAATAGAGCAAGAAGGCATAGAGATGGGTATAGTTCTTTCCATATTGATAATGGAGCAATGCCATGTAGAGCAGCAGCTGGATGTAATGCTTTTCCTGATGACGCGGCACTTGCGGATCCGGCAGCGGGGGGAATCCCCCTTTTCCCGACTTCTGTTCGATCAGCAGGTTATAGTCCTGCTGCAACAGGTCCATTCGTCCCTGGATACCTAACATCTCGCAGAAGAAGGAGGGCTCCAAGAGGAGTTCCTCCCGACGATAGCTCTTCACCTCGTCGGGCAACACCTGATCCAACAACCGCTCGATGTGCTGTTGCTGTGCCCTTGCTTCGGTATGAAAGGTTCCGTTCAACTGGGAGCAGGCCGCCATCTCCAACGCATTCCGCTGGAAGAAGGAACGAATGCTCTCCACATAGGGTTGCGCCTGATGATGGACCGCCTCGTCCAGCAACTGTCCGGCAAAGTTACCCAACAGGATGGCTTCGGAGGTTTGCCTGGGCTTGATCTTGTTCAGCAGATGGATCAAAGGGGTGGTGGCATAGCTTTCGAAACAGGCTGCTACGGAGGAGATATCCACCAGCAGATCGGGTTCGTAGATGAACAGTTCCGGATAGTAGATGCCCTGTTCGATCCGTGGTTTGACCAGATTCAACTGTGTACCCGGATGAAGCCATTCCAACAGGTAGCTCCAATCTCCCAACTGATACACATCGTCCGACTGGTAAGAGACGGTTAGTGTTTCGCCCGTCTCTTCGCTGGTCACATATAGATACCGTTCGTCCCAACGCTCCACAATGACACGCAGACGTCCCGCCGCCAAACGACGTTTCAGCCGGGGCATTTCATCCAGCGGGAAACGGCTCTTCAACGCTTGGGGAATGGGTGCCCGGTCGTAGATGAGGGAGATGAAGCGACAGAGCATCCTGAGGTCGTAGGGATAGGCACGTTGCAGCTCCTCCTCCGGCAGATCGCGATACTGCCGCAACCGATGGCGCATGTCGTGCAGGTCATGTGCCAACGAGGCCTCCAGGTCGTAGTACTTCACCAAGTAATCGACCTTGGCAAAGAGTCCGACGAAATGGATGGTGCAGGTAGCCACCCGCTGATCGACGGCCAACCGGAACAGTTGGGCCATTTCACGATAGCGGCTGACCACCGACGGGTCAGCCGCTATACTATTCAAAGGGGCAAAGAAGTCTGCCTGAACTTCTGGCGAGAAATGATTCATGATCTTCCTTATTCAGTTTCTATAGGTTTTCCTGCCTTTTCCCATGCCTGGAAACCACCTCGCAGTTCGATCACCTCGAACCCGACCTTGCGCATCCAAAGGGCGGCATTGTGGCTCCGTTTGCCACTCTTGCAATAGAGATAATAGCGTTTGGTCTTGTCCAAGCTGTCCAGACCCGCTTCAAAGGCCAACGTATCCAGCACATTCAACGAGGCCGCACCGGCCAAATGTCCTGCTGCAAATTCCGAGGGCTTGCGCACATCGAGGCAAACGGCGATGCTGTCCGTTGTCAGTGCCTCTTCAAAATCATGCGGGGCTAACCGCCGAATGCCATCTTTCGTCTGGCAACCGGTCAGTAGCCCCCACCAACACAAGCCGGATATCATCCAGTTCTTCATGCTGTTTTTATTGTTTGTCCAATGTTTTACCAATCGTCTCTACCAACGACTGGAATTCATCCTCCTTGTAGAGACGCGTCCGCATGATGATCTTGCCATCGCGATCGACCAATACATTCCGAGTAATGCCTGCCTTCTTCAAAGCAAAGCGGGCAAAGATCTCGGCACCCGGATCCAATCCCAAGGGATAAGTGACACCCACCTGTTTGCCAAACTGGATGACCTTGTCCAACGGTTCGTCCCGATCGACACCGATCAAGACAAAATCGGGATGTTCCTTGTAACGCTGCCAGATGTCTTTCTCAATAAAAGGCATCTCCTTGCGACAGACACTGCACCACGAAGCGGTGAACTGCAACATCACCACTTTTCCTTTCAACTCCGACATACGCAAGGTACGGCCATCGGTCAACGTAATGCTGAAGTCGGGACAAGCCTGCCCCTCATACACGATGTAGCCGTTCTCATCCGCTTTCACGTCGGACGCCTGCTGTGCCGACAAACCGACACAGCAGAGCAAACAAACCAACATATAGGATAAAATCTTCATCTTATTAATTATAGGCTATTATTCCACTTTCCATTCAAACAATCCCGATGAGTATTCGGTCTGCAACTGCATTTCCAGTTTCAAGGCCGACGTTTTCACCGGCTCAAAAGAGACCTCGTTGGGTTCACCCTTCAACAGACCATAAGCCGTTTTCGCCACCACGGGTTGCCACTGGCCGGCTGCATCCTTGTAGTAGAGCTTCCAACTTTGCGGCACACGGCAGTCGCCCCAAGGCGCATCGTCGAACCAATAGACCATCGCACGCGAAACGGTAGCCGGGGCTGCCAAGTCATACACGACCCACTGGGTCGAGTTCTTCTCAGGCCACAGACTATAATAAGGTACCGTACGGTCGTTCTCGTCTTTTGGAGACAAGCCATCCTTTACAGCCCGCAACGACTTGACCTGATGGGAAGCCGAAACGGTTGCCTCGGAAGCCAAGGTCGGTTGCGGTGTCGGTCGGGTCGCATTCATCTCCTGCGGTAACCAGACTGCCATCTCTCCCGAACCACGGTGTGCCCACGCATAATAGGGTATCAACGTCAGCGTGACATCCCGCGTGGTTAAGCGTCCCTGCTTGTCGTAGCTCAATGCCTGTGCGGAGGTCTGGATCTGATCCAGTCCATACAGCAAGTCGGGGCTAGATTTCACCGTCAGCTGCGGTTTCTGATTCATCAGCACACTCAACACACTGAAGTCGTTGTCCGGCCATTCTGCACAATAGACCACCGGACCCTTCTCGACGGCTACACGCCCCCGATCAGCCTCTACCTTCTGTGAAGCCTTCACCAAACGGGGCTCCATATCGAAGTGAATCTCCACCCGGTCTCCCTTCTTCCAGTCTCGACGGATCGGCAGATAGCCCTTCTCCAAGGGAGCTTCCACCGGTGTACCGTTGACCTTGACCTGATAATTCAGCTGTTTGTGATCCACGTAGGTATAAAGACGGCTCGGCACCACCTCGCCCTGTACCCAACCCGGGATACGCACTTTCAACGTGAAGTGCTGCTTGCCCTTCGGGGTCACATCGATCTGTACATCGCCACTCCAGGGATAACCGGTGCTTTGGGTCAACTGCACCTTCTTTCCCTTCACCTGGATGGCTGAGGTATTGCTCATGAAGAGGTTGACGTAGAGATCCTCGTCGTGTACGGCATAGATATACCCCGGCAACGAGGGAATGAAACGGCAGATGTTGGAAGGACAGCAGGCACAACCAAACCAGGGCTGGCGCTGATGCTGCCCGATCGACTCCAACGGGTTCGGGTAGAAAAAGGCTCCGCCATCCAACGAAACACCGGAGATCAACCCATTGTACAGGGTGCGCTCCAACACATCGTAATATTTCGATTCGCCATGCAACAGGAAAAGACGATAGTTCCAATAGACATTGCCAATGGCCGCACAGGTCTCACAATAGGCGGACATATTGGGTAACTCATAATTGGCTCCAAAGGCCTCCCCGTTGTTGGTGGCACCGATACCACCGGTGATGTAGAGTTTCTTCTCCACCACGTTACTCCAGATCTTGTCAATCGCATGCACATAGCTGGTATCGCCGGTCAAGGCTGCCACATCGGCCATACCGGAATACATGTAGGCTGCACGAACGGCATGACCTACCGCTTCATCCTGCTCTACGACAGGTTTGTGTGCCTGGCTGTATTCATCGGTACGCGTTGTATAGCCACGCTTATCCAAAAAGAACTTGGCCAGATTCAGGTATTTCTGTTCTCCGGTCACCAGATAGAGTTTGCAGAGACCCATTTCGGCAATCTGATGGCCCGGTACGCGTACGATCTGTCCCGGACGATCGCCGATCGCCTTTTCCACACAGTCGGCATAGCGGATGGCAATGTCCAAGAAGTTCCGCTTGCCGGTAGCCTGGTAGTGGGCAATGGCCCCTTCGAGCATGTGACCCAGGTTATAGAACTCGTGGCTCAGCTCCTCCACCTTCTCCCAACGCTCCGAACCGGCCCACTCATGCGGATGAGCCGGGTTCATGGTACGGGAGGTGTAGAGGTAGCCATCCGGCTCCTGTGCTGCAGCCACCACCGTCAAGACACTGTCGATGTATTGGTCCAACCGCTTGTCGGGATAGGTCTGCATCAGGTAACTGGCCCCTTCGATGGTCTTATAAACGTCCGTATCGTCGAACGAATAGCCACCCACCTGGTAGTTGACATCGGGATGGGCTGCCTTGTAAAAATTGTCGTAGCGGCCTGTCTCCTCGCATTTGCTGAAGGCCAGCGGAATCGTTACCTCCCGACTGGCTTTCAAACGTTGTCCCCAAAATTGGTCTGTCACCTTGACCGAGGTAAACGGAACCGGCGTGATGGGGTATCCCCCATCGTGTGTCTGGGCCTGTACACCACCCATCAAACTGGCCATCAAAGCCAAGCCGATCCATTTCATTTGTCTGTTTGCTTTCATAGAAGTTGTATAAGTTTGTTATCGTGTCGTCAAATCAAACTGCAACGTGCCGGCTCCAACCAACTGTTCGTGCGAAATGGTAAAGCCGTTCAGCTTCTTGCCGCCCGCTTTCACCTGTTGGATATAGATCGATTCAGGTGTGGCATGGTTGGATTCGATCACCAGTTCGCCCTTCGGATAGAAACGTTTGTCCAACTGGATGGTCACCTTGTCGAAGGTCGGCGAAGTCAGCACATAGTTGACATCACCCGGACAGGCGGGATAGAAGCCCATCATGGAGAAGATCGCCCAGGAAGACATCGTTCCTGTATCTTCGTTGCCCGGTACACCATTCGGTGCATTGTGATACCCCTCCTTCAACAGCTGGCGAACCAACTTCTGCGTACGCCACTCCTCTCCCTTGAAATAGCTGAACAGGTAGGGATAGGCAATGTCAGGTTCATTGGCCGGATCGTAGTATTTCTTGTCGAACACCATCTGCAGGCGATCGACAAACTTCTTGGAACCACCCATCAACTTGGCCAAGCCCTTGATGTCGTGCGGTACGTAGAAGGTATAGTTCCAAGCGTTACCTTCGTGGAAACCGGGGCTCGGTTCGAAGTTCTCACCCTGTTTCGGGTCGAAGGGGCTATAGAAGGTACCGTCCGGCAAAATCGGACGCAAGGTACCGAACTCTTTACAGTAGTAGTGACGGTAGCCCAACGAGCGTTCGCGGAACAGTTTGGCATCCTCCTTCTTGCCCAACGCATCGGCAAAATTGGCCAAGTTCCAGTCGGCAATGTAATATTCCAACGCATGAGAAACAGAGTTGTCGTACTGCTCCATCAAGGGTACATACCCTTTGCTGAAATAGTCGTTGGCATCCGGACGCAACAGGTTGAACTCTCCCGGCGTTGTTGCGCCCTTGCGCATCGCTTCGTAGGCCAGGTTGACATCGTAATCACGCAGACCACGCATGTAGGCATCTACAATGTAGGGAATCGACGGGTCTCCCTCCATGGTGAAGGTCTCACGTCCATACAACTCCCACTTGGGCAGCCAGCCACTCTCCTGATACATGGCCAACATGGAGCGGATGATCTCCAACTGACGGTCCGGATAGAGCAGGGTCATGAGTGTGCTCACATTGCGATAGGTATCCCACAAGGAGAAGACGGTGTAGCGATTACCCGTCGTCTTACCCACCTTCAAGCTACCCATCTGCGGGTATTCGCCATTGACATCCTGCAAGATATTGGGATGGATCAGGAGGTGATAGAGACCTGTATAGAAGATGGTCTTTTCATCTTTGGTTCCCCCTTCCACCTGGATGCGGGACAGATCGTCGTTCCAACGCTGGCGGGCCTGCGTACGAACCTGATCAAAGGAGAGTGTACCCATCTCCTGCTCCAGATTCTGACGCGCATTTTCGATGCTGACGTAAGAGATACCCATCTTCACTTCGATGGACTCCCGCTCTTCGGTGTCGTAGTTGAACCATACCCCCACATCATCACCACTCATCTCGCGGGTATAGCCCTGATACAGTTTGTAGGCACCTGAGTAGATATCCCACTGAGCTTCCACCCCCTGCATCGGACGCTGTTTTTTCCAATATCCCATCTCTTTCGGAGCTTTGCTGACACGCATCACGAAATAGACCGGAAAGACTGCCTGCGGATTGTAGCAGAAGGTACCCATCAGTTTGCTTCCCTCAATCTCGCATTCGTTCACGATTCGTACCGTAGCACCGGTCTCGTTGGTCAAGCCCTCACCCAAGTTCAACAGGATGTGGCTCTCCCCTTTGGGGAAGGTAAAGCGACTTAGGCCTGTTCTCGGTGTAGCCGTGGCTTCGGCCAAGACCTGATACTTGGTCAACGTGGTTGCATAGTAACCCGGTGTTGCCACTTCATTGCTATACTCACTGCCATAGGCTTTGTAATCGACATTCAATGCACCGGTGGTAGGCATCAACAGCAAACTGCCCAACTCGGGACAACCGACACCACTCAAGCTACCATGGGCAAAACCGGTGAAGAACTTGTTGTCGGATGTGTAGGGAGTGGACCACCACTGGGCATCCTTGTCAAACTTATTGAGGTCTGATCCCATCACGTTGAAGGGAACGACACTCATCATACCTTGGGGACAAACCGCCCCCGGATTGGTTGTTCCGTAGTTACTGGTCCCAATGAAGGGATTGACATATTCGACGGGTTGCTGTGCAGCAGCAAAGAGACTGCTACATAACAAAAGACTGATCCATTGTTTTTTCATGTGACTTGATTTATTAGCTTATTACCAAATGACAATTTCATCCAAGAAGGTGAATCCCTTGTTCTGACGGGGAGCCTTCAGCTGTACATAACGGGCTTTCCAATGACCATTGAAGGTATAGGTCTGGAACAGCAGATCGCGGTTTTCCGGATCCATCACAGTTGGCTCTACACCTTGCGACGTAAAGGTTTCCCCATCTTCTGATGTGAGTACCTCTACCTCTTTCGGCTGATAGACACCCGGACCGATCAACTGCATGAAGCGAGCCGACACCTGATGCACTTCGGTCACTTCGCCCAAGTCGATGACACAATCCAGATTGTCCAAATAGCCCTGCCAACGTCCATCCAAATAGGTCAGACCGCCCCGATAGCCATCCAACAAGGCATTCATGCCGCCGGCCATGTAGCCCTCATACAAGCGACTGTTGTAGGTGATCGGTTTGTTGATACCGCGGTGGTAATCGACCCGTTTTACGGTTGGCGTTCCCTGCAGCTGTCCGTCGCTGAAAATAGCCGCCCGAATATCGGCAGAGTCCTTGACGAGGATCGCCCCCTTGTACAGGGTAGATTGAGGGGTCGGTGTGGTACCATCGGTCGTGTAACGGATCTCGGCCGGATACTTCTCGGCATCCAAGACGACGGCAATCTCCCGTTTTACAGTATCGACGTTCATCGTCACCTCTATCTCATTCGACAGGGTAAACGCATGGATTCCTTTCCGTTGTAAAATCGGAAGCTGGGCATTCATACGCGGCTTGAAATCCTGCCAGTCACGATTCTCCTGGGGTGTCCAACCAATCTCAGCCACCGCCAAGGCACGCGGGAACATCATGTATTCGAGGTGTTCCGGTGTCGGGATATATTCGGTCCACGTATTGGCCTGCACACCCAAGATATGCTGCTGCTGGTCTGTTGTCAACGAATCGACAGGTACCGGATTGTAGCTATAGACCTTTTTGATCGGGGTATAACCGCCAATGGCATACGGCTGTGTTTTAGGTTCAGCCTGGTAGAAGTCGAAGTACATGTAGTTACCCGGCGTCATGATCACATCGTGACCCATACGAGCCGACTTGATACCGCCACTTTCTCCTCGCCACGACATCACGGTCGCTCCCGGTGTCAGGCCTCCTTCCAGGATCTCGTCCCATCCGATCAGTTTCCGACCTTTGGAGTTGAGAAATTCCTCGGCACGATGAATCATGTAACTCTGCAACTCATCCACATCCTTCATTCCCTCTTTTCGCATCAATGCCTGGCATTTGGGACAGGTACGCCAAGCCGACTTACCGGCTTCATCACCGCCAATGTGGATGTATTCCGACGGGAAGAGTTCCATGACCTCCGTCAAGACATCCTCCATGAAGGTAAACGACTGTTCGTTGCCGATACAGAAATCACTGCTGGAATAGGGCTTTCCGGCACAGCTAAGTTCGGGATAGGCCACAAACACCTCATCGGAGTGGCCCGGAAACTCGATCTCCGGCAACACGGTAATATGATGTTCAGCAGCAAAGGCTACAATTTCACGAATATCCTCCTTGGTATAATAGCCGCCATACGCACCCGGTGTATTCTCCGGCACATGCTTACGGTCTTGGCCATCCCACCATTTCAACCAGTCAGACTCGGTACGGTACGAGGCCAGCTCGGTCAGTTTCGGGTACTTATCGATCTGGATACGCCAGCCACCACCATCCACCAAATGCAGATGCAGGGTATTCAGTTTGTAAGAGGCCATGACCTCCAACAATTTTATCACCTCCTCTTTGGGGAAGAAATGGCGTGACACATCGAGATGCAGGCCACGATAAGCAAAACGGGGTTCATCCTGAATCTTCACACAGGGAACCCCTTTCGGTGTCATCAATTGCAACAGGGTCTGACGACCATAATAGATACCGGTTTGCGAAGCCGCGGTCAAACGTATTCCCGACTTCGTCACCTCCAGTTCATACCCTTCCGGTTTCATCTGCAAATCCGGATCGATCACCACCGTGATGGATCCCGATACACCCTCCGACAGGATCAGGGCACTATCGATTGGAAAATAACCTCCCGACACTTCACAATGTACCGGTTTCGGAATCAGACTCAGCGATTCCGTTTGCTGGGGGCTACATGCAAACAGCAATGAACAGGCTGCAGCCCATCCAACAACATGAGAAACATGTTTTGGCAAAAGCATATCTTTAAAATTTTTACTTGTTAATTTGTTTTGCGGGTAAATTTACAAAAGAAATTGAGAATGGCTAACAAAACTGTCTAAAAACAGGTATTTTCACAAGCACAAGGCATCACTTTTCATTTCACACGACCACCGCCCAACCATGTACGCTGGTAATAGGCTTCACTCAGGCTGCTAACGACCACACCTTTGGAGGTGCTGGCATGGATAAACTTTCCGTTTTTGAGATAAATCCCCACGTGTGTCGGGACTCCCTTTTTCCCTTTTGTCGTCCTGAAAAAAACCAGATCACCCTCTTTCAACTGCGCACGATTCACCTTCCGGCAATCCTGTTTCCACATGTCTGCCGACGAACGTGACAGCTGTTTCCCATACACCTCCCGATAGATGGCGGTGACCAGTCCCGAGCAATCGACTCCACGTTTGGTCAATCCACCTGCCCGATGGGGTGTCCCGATCCAACGAGCCCCCTCGTTGTAGAGATAGATATTGTCATGTTCCGTGATACGGACACCATAGATCCGTTCCAAGGCTTTAGGTCCCTTGAAATCTGCCGGCAAGACAACCGTGTTCCGTTTCGGACCACATGCGACCAAAAGAAGGAGGCTACCCAACATTCCTCCCAGATAACGAAAAAAGGCAATACGATTCATCCGATTAGATACATAAAGAAAAAGGGAGAACACCTTGAACAAGATATTCCCCCCTATCATTTGATAAACCTATGGTCTCAATAAAGACAAGACATGGATTATGCCTCTGTCTGGATTTCCTGTACAGACACGAAAGACTTGTTTTCCTTTGTCTTGCGGAATGTAACAACACCATCTACCAAAGCATACAACGTATGGTCCTTACCCAAACCTACGTTCTGACCCGGATGATGTACTGTACCACGCTGACGAACGATGATGTTACCAGCCTTAGCGAACTCACCACCAAACAGCTTAACACCTAATCTTTTACTTTGTGATTCACGGCCGTTCTTAGAACTACCCACACCTTTTTTATGTGCCATCTTCTACAAACTCCTACTTTTAACGTTAAGCAATAATTTCTTTAACACTAACTTCAGTGAACTGCTGACGGTGACCGTTCAACTTGCGATATCCCTTTCTTCTCTTCTTGTGGAATACCAACACCTTTTCACCCTTTACCAATGAAGAGGCTACTTCGCAAACAACCTTTGCACCCTCTACAGTCGGTGTGCCAACCTTCACTTCACCTTCGTTGTCAACCAACAACACCTTGTCGAACTCAACTACGGCTCCGTTTTCTGCGTTCTGAATGTGGTGAACAAACAATTTCTTTCCTTGTTCAGCCTTGAACTGCTGTCCGTTAATTTCTACGATTACGTACATCTGTCTTCAAAAATTTATAACAGTTAGGTCCCGGGGGTGGAGTCCCATTCGTAGGATTCACTTATTAACCCTCTGCGGAAAAATTTCGGCTGCAAAGGTAGGAATCTTTTTTGATTCAACAAACGATCCACCCTCTTTTTTTCTATATTCTTTCATAGGCTCTTGTGCAGTCCACAGAATCTGTTTATATTTGTCTGTCCATTAAAATAGCACCGAGTATGAAATATAAATTATTAGTCTTAGATGTGGATGGGACACTCCTCAACAGCCAAAAGGAGATTTCGTCTCATACCCTGTCCGCGTTGCTGAAAGCTCAGCACATGGGCATTCATATTGTTTTGGCGTCCGGGCGATCGACCAACGGAGTCATGCCAATTGCCAAGAAACTGGAATTGGACAAGTTCGGAGGCTATATTCTCTCCTACAACGGAGGACAAATCATCCAGGCCGAAGATGGCAAACTGCTCTTCGAAAAGCGCATTTCCCCGGAATGGATTCCCTACTTTTATCAGAAAGCGCTCAACAACAATTTCACCATATTCACCTACCATCAGGATTTTATCCTGACCAACCGTGCCGACGATCCGCACGTCATCCAAGAGGCCGAACTGAATGGTATGCGCATCATCCAGACGGACAATTTCCCCGAAGCGGTTGATTTTGCCCCCTGCAAATGTATGTTGGCCAGTGATGATGAAGAGGCTCTGATCGGCCTGGAGAATCATTGGAAGAAACGGCTTGACGGTGTTTTAGGAGCCTTCCGATCGGAACCCTATTTCCTGGAGGTGGTGCCCCAGTTCATCGACAAGGGTAACACACTCGGTGTGTTGCTTTCCATGTTGAATATCCAGCCGGAAGAGGTGATTGCCATGGGTGACGGTGTGTGCGATGTGACCATGTTGCAGTTGGCCGGATTAGGTATTGCCATGGGCAATGCCGTCGATTCCGTCAAGGCCTGTGTGGATAAAGTGACCCTGACCAACGATCAGGATGGTGTGGCAGCAGCTGTCGAACGGATTGTATTGGCCGATATTCACCCCACGGAGATTCCGCTCGACCAATTGAATGCACGTGGCCGGCACGCCTTGATGGGTAATCTGGGTATTCAATACACCTACGCCTCTGAAACACGCATCGAAGCGACCATGCCAGTTGATGAGCGTACCCGCCAACCCTTTGGTATTCTGCACGGGGGTGCAACCTTGGCTTTAGCAGAGACCGTGGCTGGATTGGGATCCATGATTCTCGCCAAACCGGATGAGATGGTAGTTGGTATGCAGGTCAGTGGCAATCACATGTCGTCGGCACATGAGGGCGATACGGTTCGTGCCGTCGGCACCATTATCCACAAAGGACGCTCTTCCCACGTCTGGAACGTAGATGTGTTCACCTCCACCGACAAGCTGGTGTCATCCGTCCGGGTGGTCAATAGTATATTAAAGAAGAAATGATAACAACACAAGAAGAACAATTCATAGACGAACTGATAGGGCGAGGCATGAGTCTCGCCCTTTGGCGTATTCCGGGTGAAGAAACGGTTCACTTCCGGATGCAATCGGTGGGACAGCCAGATCTGCTGGAATGCATCGATGCGTTGAATGGTCAGCAGGGATTTGTCATGGCCCCTTTCCATACGGAGCCTGGCCAGCCGGTTGTCTTGATCCGGCCCGATATTGAGCGGTTGGAAGAGGCTCGCCACTGTGTAGCTCAACAACCGGCCGTTGTAGCGCCGACAGGCCTGGTGGAAGAATCGGAAGCTGAATCACCAGCAATCGAGAAAGAGCACTACTTGGCCTGTTTCCGACGATTCATGGAGCCGTTACATCGAGGCATTCAAGACAAGTTGGTGCTATCGCGCCACCATGCCATGGCCAAAACGATCGACTTCTCTCCTGCCGCCACGTTCTCGGCAGCTGTCAAACGTTACATCCATTCCTACGTCTATCTCTGCCATACGCCTTTCACGGGCACCTGGATCGGCAGTACGCCTGAGATCTTGCTGGCAGGACGTGAAGGTTCTTGGCAAACAGTAGCATTAGCCGGTACACAAGCGATCCGGCACGGACAGATTCCCCAACAATGGGACGACAAGAATTGGCGCGAACAACAATTGGTGGCATACTATATCCGTCGGCAACTCGATTCATTCGGGATTGTATCCAAAGAACAAGGTCCTTATGCCATTCGTGCAGGTGAAGTTTCACACCTGAAAAGTGATTTCCAATTTCACTTGGCAGATCATGAACGATTGGGAGATCTGTTGGCGCTTCTGCATCCAACACCGGCTGTCTGCGGGTTACCCAAGGAGGAGGCTTACCGATTCATATTGGAACAAGAGGGGTACAACCGCAGTTACTATTCCGGTTTTGTCGGTTGGTTGGATCCGACTTTCCGAAGTGATCTGTATGTCAATCTGCGTTGTATGCGTGTCGGTCAAAAGCAATTGCACTTCTATGCCGGAGGTGGTCTGTTGGCCTCATCCCAGGCTGAAAGTGAATGGCAAGAGACACAAGACAAACTGGCCACGATGGAACGGCTGATCTGAGATCCAGCTTACCATATAATATAAAACAACAGCCCTAATTTCAGATAATCGTGTATTCAAATAAACAGAATTGCTTACAAGTTGTCGCCTTGCTCAAGGCACATGGTGTCAGTAATGTGGTGTTGTGTCCCGGCAGTCGCAACATTCCCTTTATCCAGTCGTTGACGAATGATGACTATTTTCACTGCCATGCTGTCACGGACGAACGAAGTGCCGGTTTCTTTGCATTGGGACTGGCGCTTCACGGCGGTAAACCGGCAGCCGTCTGCTGTACCTCCGGCAGTGCTTTATTGAACCTCCACCCTGCTGTTGCAGAGGCTTTCTACCAACAGGTTCCGCTTGTTGTCCTTTCGGCAGACCGACCGGCAGCTTGGATCGGACAGATGGATGGACAGACCCTACCCCAACCCGGTGTGTTCGGTTCATTGGTCAAGTACAGTGCCAACCTGCCCGAAATCCATACCGATGAGGATGCGTGGTACTGCAATCGGTTAGTCAACGAAGCCTTGATGGAGCTGAATCATCACGGCAAAGGGCCGGTACACATCAATGTCCCCTTCTCCGAGCCCTTCTTCGAGTCCACCACAGAACAGTTGCCCGAAGTTCGGGTCATCACCCGTTATCAGGGGCTGAATGTGTATGACCGGGAATACAAAGGACTGATCGAACGGCTGAACCAACTCAACCGGCGCATGGTCATTGCCGGACAGATGAGCTTGATCTACCTGTTCGAAAAGAAGATCTGCAAATTGCTCTATAAACACTTCACTTGGTTGACCGAGCACTTGAGCAACCGCATTGTACCCGGACGTGCCATCAAGAATTTCGACCAAATCCTCTATGCCCTTCCGGAAGAGAAACAGGCACAATTGGCACCCGATCTGCTCATTACCTATGGAGGTCACATTGTCTCCAAACGGTTGAAACAGTTTTTGCGCAAACATCCGCCCAAAGAGCACTGGCACATCGCCTTGGATGGAAAACCGGCCGATCTGTTCGGTGCACTGACCACCGTGATCGAGATGGATCCATTTGAATTTCTGGAAAAAATCGCCTACTTGTTGGACGACAAATCAACTCCATACCCCAAATCATGGGAGCATTATTCAAAATGTATCGAAGAGCCCACTTTCCCCTATTCGGAAATGGCAGCGATCGGCGAATTGATGCACCGGATGCCCGTCGAGTCGGCTTTGCACCTGGCCAACAGTTCGGCCGTACGTTACGCTCAACTGTTTACCACACCCGAAAGCACAGAGGTCTGCTGTAACCGCGGTGTCAACGGGATTGAGGGAACGCTCTCAACGGCATTAGGGTATGCCTCCGCCTCGGCCAAACTCAACTTTGTCGTCATTGGCGATCTGAGTTTCTTCTACGACCTCAATGCACTTTGGCATCAACCGATCCGCCCCAATTTGCGTATCCTATTGCTTAACAATGGTGGTGGAGAGATTTTCCAATCGCTCCCCAAACTGCAATTGTCTGCAACCGCTCAACGATTTGTCACAGCCACTCACCAGACATCGGCTCGAGGATGGGCAGAGACACAGGGTTTCCAGTACTTCGCAGCTCACGATGCAGCCCAACTGGACGAAGCCATGCAAACATTTGCTTCTCCGGAAGCAGCCGGACAACCTTACCTGCTGGAAGTCTTCACCGATCCTGCTACAGATGTGCATCTGCTGAAAGAATACTATCATCAACTCCGGCCCCAATCGCAATAATCGGAGAGGGATAGATTTGACCTAAAAAAACCCCATCGGTTCTGAGAGAATCGATGGGGTTTTCTATAGGATCAAGTCCGTATCATTCCTACTGCGCCTGACTGCTCAACTGGATGATGGCACCTTTCACACCGGGAGCTGAGGCCTCGAACTCGATGACACCCGCCTTTTCTGAAGTCTGCACGATGGCACTCAACTGACCACTGAAGAGTGACATTTCGGGAGCCTGGAACGACTCCAAACAGATGCTATTACCATTGGCTGCAGCCTTGTATGATCCCTCACCCCGAACCTCAAACTTCACTTTGTGAGTGGCATCCGGACAGAGATTACCATTCTTATCCACCATACGGACAGTAATGAAAGCCAAATCCTTACCATCAGCTGTCAAGTGCTGGCGATCAGCTACTAACTCCAAATGATGCGGCTTGCCGGCTGTACGAATCTCCTTCTCGGCCCGCTTGTTGCCCTGTTCGTCGTAGGCCACGACCTTCACCGTACCCGGCTGGTAGCGTGTATCCATCCACATCAGACGATACCGTTTCTGCCGTTCGAAGCTCTTCTGTGCCGCTTCTGTATAGCTACTATCCAGTTCGACAGAGAGATCTTTTGTCCGTTTACCCTGGCTCTTGCCGTTGATGAACAATTCGGCTGTCGGATAGTTCGTATAAACAAAGATGGGTGTCACCTCGCCTTCACGACCCGGCCACGTCCAATGCGGCAGGATGTGCAGGGTCTCCTCCTCCTTGTTCCAATGACTGCGGTAGAGGTAGTAACGGTCTTTCGGCAGACCCGCCAAATCGACGATACCAAACAGCGAACTGTGGCTCGGCCAGTTGGTATAATAGGGTGTCGGCTCGCCTAAATAGTCAAAACCTGTCCATACAAATTCACCGATGCAATAGGGCAAGTCTTCATGCTGGATAAAGTCATCTTCCGGCAAGTTGGACCAACCGCAATGCTCTACATCGTACGAAGAGCTCTGGTGATCGTCATAAACCGCCATCGCTTTGCGCTCCACCGGGAATTTATAAACACCACGAGAGCTGACAGTCGAAGCCGTTTCGCTACCCAAGATGATACGTTGCGGCAATTTCTTGTAATTGATCTGATAGCGGAAAGGACGGTAGTTGAAGCCCGGCACATCCATCACGGCAGCAAAGTTATTGTTGACTACCGCATCCGGATTGTCCATACCCTGTGTTACCGGACGCGTCGGATCCTCGCGATGGCAAATGTCCTGCAAGAAGAGAGCGGTCTTGCATTCACCCTCCGGCCATTGGTTCGGCACCTCATTACCGATACACCACATCACGACACTCGGATTATTGCGATAGTGACGGATCAGATTCACCAAGTCTTTTTCTACCCATTCGTCGAAGAAGAGGTGATAACCATTCTTACACTTGGGCATGCTCCACTCGTCAAAGCTCTCAGCCATCACCATCATACCCATCTCATCACAGGCACGCACCAGCTCCGGGGCCGGCATGTTGTGTGAAGTACGAATCGCATTGCAACCCATATCTTTCAGGATACGGATCTGACGACGAATCGCTGCATCATTGACAGCTGCTCCCAACGGACCCAAGTCGTGGTGGTTACAAACACCTTTGAAAACGGTCTTCTCGCCATTCAGGAAGAAACCTTTGTCCGGAATAATCTCAATGGAACGAATGCCAAACACCGTTTCATAATCATCAACCTGTTCAGAGCCCTTCATCAAGACACTCTTCGCAGTATAGAGAGCGGGCAGATCAGGTGACCACAAGGTCGGGTTGTGTACCAAGAATTCCTGTTCAGCCTTACCTTTATTATAGGCTAACTCAGCCAATGACATCTGCAAGGTCTTCATCGTGCCTCCATTCGGATCCAGCAAAGTGGTCTGCAACTGATAAGCCGACGGATCAGCCCCTGCGGGCAACACGACCTCGGTCTGTACCTTCACCCGGGCAAACTCCTTCTCCACCACCGGAGTAGTAATATAGGTACCCCAGACCGGGATGTGAGCCTCATTCGTCACAATCACATGCACATTGCGGTAGAGTCCTGCACCCGGATACCAACGAGAGGATTCCGGCAGATTCTCCAAACGGACAGCCAAGGTGTTCCGCTGACCCGCCTTCACCAAGCGCGTCACATCCAGATGGAACGAATTGTAACCGTATGCCCATCGTCCGGCTTGTTGTCCATTCACATATACAACCGGCTGACTCATAGCTCCATCAAAGAGGATTTCCACCCGTTTGCCCGGTGCCATCTCCGGAACCTCGAACTGGGTCCGATACCAGCCTACCCCTACAAAAGGCAAACCTCCTGTACGACCGGCATGTTCCATGGCCTCGGTCTGTCCATCCTGTGCAATGGCCACCTCCTGCTTATCGTTTTGGGAACTGAAGGGACCGTAAATCGCCCAATCATGCGGCACAGTCACCGACTGCCAGCCACTATCATCAAAACTGGATGAAGCAAACTCCGTGCGATCTTCACGCGTGAATTTCCATCCCTTTTCCAATAAAAACTCCTTACGGACTTGCGCCGTAAGCACATGAAACAGGCCTACCAGACCTGCTATCACCAAAAAGCTTTGTCTCTTCATGGCATTTTTATCCTTTTAATTGTTTTTTACCTCACAAAAATAATTAATTTTGCACGTATATCAAATAAATCAGCAAAAGTTTCAATTGAATATGTGGATGCAACTGTGTGTCGTTCTGGTGGCGATTATCATCGGAGCCCGTTTGGGTGGTATAGGATTAGGAGTTTTAGGTGGTTTAGGACTGGCCCTGCTCACATTCGTATTTGGCCTGGAGCCCACCGCTCCGCCCATTGATGTCATGCTCATGATCGTGGCCGTCATTTCGGCAGCCAGCTGCATGCAGGCAGCTGGAGGACTGGATCTGATGGTTCACTGGGCCGAGAAGTTGCTGCGCAAACATCCACAACGGATCACGCTACTCAGTCCGTTGGTCACCTACCTCTTCACCTTCATTGCCGGAACGGGTCATGTGGCCTATTCTGTTTTGCCGGTCATTGCCGAAGTAGCTACCGAAACGAAGATTCGTCCCGAACGTCCTTTGGGCATTGCCGTCATTGCCTCGCAACAAGCCATCACGGCCAGCCCCATTTCCGCAGCGACCGTAGCCCTGCTCAGTCTGTTGTCGGTATATGGTATCTCCTTAGCTGACATTCTGATGGTCTCTGTACCCTGTACCCTATTGGGCGTCTTGGCCGGAGCCTTCTATTCGTTGCGTATCGGAAAGGAACTGGAAGATGATCCGGAATTCCAGCGTCGTGTAGCCTCCGGTGAATTCACCAAGGTAGCCAAAGAGGTACAAATGGTCGGCCAACGTCACAAGGCACTCTCCTCTGTCGTGCTGTTTGTGCTCGCCACTGTCGGCATCGTGCTGTTCGGTTCTGTCGAATCATTACGTCCCTCGTTTGACGGACGTACGATGCAGATGTCGCATATCATTGAAATCCTGATGCTTTCCGCTTCGGCACTGATCCTGCTCTTGACCAGAACCAACGGTGTGAAGGCAGCTCAAGGATCTGTTTTCTCTGCCGGCATGCAAGCGGTTGTAGCCATTTTCGGTATTGCCTGGATGGGAGACACCTTCATCGGAGGTAACATGGCCGAACTGAAGGGAGCCATCGAACATTCCGTAACCCAGATGCCCTGGCTCTTCGGTTTGGCCCTTTTCGTCATGTCCATCCTGCTGTTCAGTCAGGCAGCTACCATTCGGGCTCTCTTGCCCTTGGGCATTGCCTTAGGCATCTCGCCCTTCCTGCTCATCGCCCTCTTCCCGACTGTCAATGGATACTTCTTCATTCCGAACTATCCGACCGTCGTGGCAGCCATCAACTTCGACCGCACCGGAACGACACGCATCGGCAAATACATCCTGAACCACTCATTCATGATGCCCGGACTGATTGCCACACTGGTTTCCGTTATTGTAGGAATTTTACTTGTTGAAGCATTCTTTATAAATTAAAGATTGGGATTTCAAAAGGAATCGCTACCTTTGCGATATTGGTTCTAAAAGAAATGGATATTTATGGCAAAGATAAGAGGAGCAGTCGTTGTTGATCAAGAGCGCTGCAAAGGTTGTGGTCTTTGTGTGGAAGCCTGTCCGTCAGGCGTATTGCAACTGCACCCGAGGGAAGTGAACAATAAAGGTTATCATTATGCCTACATGCAGACACCGGAATCCTGTATTGGTTGTGCCAGCTGTGGCTGGGTTTGTCCGGACGGTTGTCTGACCATCTACAAAAAGAAAATTGAAATCTAACGAAAATATGGCAGAAGAAGTATTGTTAATGAAGGGAAACGAGGCGATTGCCCGGGCAGCTATCCGCTATGGCGTGGATGGTTATTTCGGCTATCCAATCACCCCTCAATCAGAAGTACTGGAGACGTTGATGGCAGAAATGCCTTGGAAGACAACCGGAATGGTGGTATTGCAAGCTGAAAGTGAATTGGCTGCCATCAACATGGTTTATGGAGGAGCAGCCACTGGCAAACGGGTCATGACCTCCTCGTCCAGTCCCGGTGTCAGCCTGAAGCAAGAGGGAATCTCCTACATGGCCGGAGCTGAACTACCCTGTCTGATCATCAATGTAATGCGTGGTGGCCCCGGATTGGGAACCATTCAACCCAGTCAGGCTGACTACTTCCAGACCGTCAAAGGCGGTGGACATGGCGACTACAAACTGATTGCCTTGGCTCCCTCATCGGTACAGGAAATGGCCGATTTCGTCGGTCTCGGATTTGATTTGGCTTTCAAATATAATAATCCTGCCATTCTGTTGGCAGACGGCATCATCGGACAGATGATGGAAAAAGTGGTGTTGCCGGATTTCCAACCGCGTCGTACCGACGAGGAGATCATTACCCAATGCCCTTGGGCTGCCCGAGGCCGGCAGAAGGGAAGAAAACCCAACATCGTCACCTCTTTGGAGTTGGATCCTGCAGCGATGGAAAAACGAAACCTTCATCTGCAGGCCAAGTATCGTCAGATCGAAGCGGAAGAGGTACGCTATGAGACCTTCAACACAGAAGATGCAGACTACCTGTTTGTGGCTTTCGGATCGTCAGCCCGCATTTGCCAAAAAGCGGTAGAACTGGCACGGGCCGAAGGTTTGCGGGTTGGACTGCTCCGCCCCATCACGCTGTGGCCCTTCCCCACGAAAGCCATTGCAGCATTGGCCGAACAGGTCAAGGGCATCCTTTCCGTTGAACTGAATGCCGGTCAGATGGTAGAAGATGTCCGTCTCGCTGTAGAAGGAAAAACAAAAGTTGCACATTTTGGTCGGATCGGTGGTATTGTATTCACCCCGGACGAAGTGTTACAGGCTTTGAAACATCAACTAATCGAACAACAAATTCTACATGTATGAAAAAAGGTAGTAAAGCAGATGAGATTGTCACATTGGCCTTCATGTTGTTGGCCATTGCAGCTGTCGTATGTTTCTGTCTTCCACAGTGCAGCAGAACCGTTTTCCTGTACATCGGAAGTGCAGCAGTCGTCTTGCGTATCATCCAGTACGTGCTCCGTTTCATACATTAATATAACAGAGGAGGAAACATGGAACTCAATGAAATCATTCAGCCGGAGAATCTGGTCTATGCCAAGCCCCGACTGATGAATAACAATGCAATGCACTATTGCCCAGGGTGTAGCCATGGGGTGATCCATAAACTGATCGCCGAAGTGGTGGAAGAGATGGGACTGGAAGAGAAGGCTATCGGCATCTCGCCTGTCGGTTGTGCCGTATTTGCCTACAATTATATCGACATCGACTGGGTGGAGGCCGCTCACGGTCGTGCCCCAGCCATCGCAACAGCCATCAGACGGCTGAATCCCGACAAACTGGTCTTCACTTATCAGGGAGACGGTGACTTGGCTGCAATCGGTACGGCTGAAACCATTCATGCAGCTAACCGTGGTGAAAACATCGTCATCATTTTCGTCAACAATGCCATCTATGGAATGACAGGTGGCCAGATGGCTCCCACAACGTTAGAGGGCATGGTGACCTCAACAACCCCCTATGGACGTGATGTTCAACTGAATGGATACCCGCTAAAAATCAGCAATTTGTTGGCACAATTGGAAGGTACCTGCCTCGTAACACGACAGAGCGTTCACACACCGGCAGCCGTCCGCAAGGCCAAGAAGATGCTGAAAAAGGCGTTCGAAAATGCTTTGGCAGGCAAGGGTACTTCAGTCGTTGAATTTGTCTCCACCTGTTCGTCAGGCTGGAAAATGACCCCGGTACAAGCCAATCAGTGGTTAGAGAAGCATATGTTCCCCTTCTACCCATTGGGCGACTTGAAGAATGTGGAATCATCAACAACAAGCAACAAGTAGAAAAATGAAACAAGAAATCATTATAGCCGGGTTTGGTGGACAGGGAGTACTGTCGATGGGCAAGATACTGGCCTACTCCGGATTGATGGAGGGTAAGGAGGTGACTTGGATGCCCTCCTACGGACCGGAACAACGAGGCGGAACAGCCAACGTAACCGTGATCCTGAGTGACGAGCGCATCAGTTCGCCTGTCTTGAACGAATTCGACATTGCCGTCATCCTGAACCAGCCCTCCCTGGACCGTTTTGAAAGCAAAGTCAAGCCGGGAGGCATTCTGATCTATGATAGTTACGGCATTCATACAGAGGTAAAACGCAAGGACATTCAGGTCTATCGGGTTGATGCCATGGATATGGCAACTGAGATGCGAAACGAACGGGCTTTCAACATGCTGGTATTGGGCGGTCTGCTGAAAGTGGTTCCGATGGTTCACCTGGAAAATGTCCATAAAGGATTGATCAAGTCGCTGCCTGAACGCCATCATCATCTGATCCCGGCCAACGAAGCAGCCATTCAAAAGGGTATGGAAATCATTCGTCAGATTCAATAAATCGAATTTGACAATCATGACAAATGACAAGATGACAAGGGAAAAACTCCCGTTGTCATCTTGTCATTTTGTCATCTTGTCATTTTCGTTTTCGCGTTGGGCTTCTTTCGAAGCCATCTCGAACACTTCTCGGACCTTTTCCGATTACACCAAGTGCTCAATCTCCTCCAACCACAACGTAGCCATAGCATCGCTCGGCATACGCCAATCACCACGAGGTGAAAGCGTTACAGAACCCACTTTCGGTCCATCGGGCAAACAGCTCCGCTTGAACTGCTGCTGGAAGAAGCGGCGGAAGAAGGTGTAAAGCCACTTCTTGATGACATCCGGGGTGTATTGTCCATCGAATGCCTGCTTGGCGAGGTAGTAGATCTTGGCCGGTGTCGAACCGAAACGCAGGAAATGATAGAGGAAGAAGTCGTGCAACTCATACGGACCAACCAGATCTTCCGTCTTCTGCTTGATATTGCCCTGCTCGTCGGCCGGAATCAGTTCCGGACTGATCGGTGTATCCACGATGTCGAGCAGCGTCGCTTTCGAATCTTCGTCCACTTGCGTCAGAGCCACCCACTCCACCAGGTATTTCACCAATGTCTTGGGAATACTGGCATTCACACCATACATCGACATGTGATCTCCATTGTAGGTAGCCCAACCCAAGGCCAGTTCAGAGAGGTCACCGGTACCTATCACCAGACCATTTGTCTTGTTGGCTACATCCATCAAGATCTGGGTCCGCTCGCGAGCCTGGCCGTTCTCGTAGGTAACATCATGCACCTGTATGTCGTGGTCAATATCCTTAAAATGCTGTATACAAGCCTCACGGATAGAAATCTCACGCAGGGTCACACCCAACGAACGAATCAGATTCACCGCATTGGTGTAGGTACGATCCGTCGTACCGAAACCGGGCATGGTGACACCCACAATCCGTTCACGCGGAATATGCAGACGGTCAAAAGTCTGTACCGTTACCAAGAGAGCCAATGTGCTGTCCAAACCTCCCGAGATACCCACGACAGCAGTCTGTGCATGCGCATGCAACATACGTTTGGCCAAACCAGACACCTGTATCTGGAAAATCTCCTCACAACGCGCCTTCAATGCATCACCTGCCGGTGTAAAGGGATGCGGATCAATTGGTCTGACCAGCGGAACCTCTTCCTCAACAGCAGCCAATCGGCAAGCCACCCGACGCGTTTCCAGCATGGGGAACACAGCCTGTGCCTCCTTGAAGGTATTGGAAACCAAGC
Organism: Parabacteroides distasonis; assembly: GCA_021531775.1. Taxonomy (GTDB): domain Bacteria; phylum Bacteroidota; class Bacteroidia; order Bacteroidales; family Tannerellaceae; genus Parabacteroides. The sequence goes on from JAFBIU010000002.1 coordinate 34,564, forward strand.
GGTCATGACGCAAATTCTCAAGATCGATTTCGCTCACCACCAACTGCTCGTCCAAAGAGAACCGTTCGGCTTCAGCCAAAATCGCACCATTCTCTGCCACCATCGAACTACCGGCAAAGACCAGATCTGTCGTCGATTCGCCAAATCCGGACGAAGCATAAATGTAACCGGCTATGCAACGAGCTGACTGCTGGCGAACCAAGCGGCGGCGATAGCGATGCTTGCCGATCAGTTCATTGCTGGCAGACAGATTGACCAGTACATTCGCACCCGCCATGGCCAACTGTGTACTCGGAGGAAGCGGAACCCACAAATCCTCGCAGGTCTCGACACCCATCACGACGGGTCCAGCCTCGAAGAGCAGGCCATTATGCATCGGGTAGCACTTGCCGCCCAACCGGATGGAATCGGCAACCAGATCATTGGCAGAGATAAACCAACGTTTTTCCTGAAACTCACGGTAGTTGGGCAGGTAGGTTTTCGGCACAACACCGCAAATTTCACCACGTTGGAACACGACCGCTGCATTAATCAGCTGGTCCTCTACGACTAAAGGAGCACCCACAACCGTCAGCAATTCCAGATCAGCTGTCTGTGCAACCAATTGCAACAATGCCTTTTCTGCCTGTTGCAACAGTGTCTGTTGCTGAAACAGGTCCAAACAGGTGTAAGCCGTCACGGAGAGTTCCGGGAAGGCAATCAGCTGCACACCCTGAGCAGCGGCAGAACGCATCATCTTTTCGATCTGCCCGATATTAAAAAAGCAGTCAGCCACCCGCACAGAGGGAGTAGCTGCTGCCACTTTTACAAATCCATATTTCATACGGAACCGATTTATCTAAGACGATCCAACGAACGCACCAGGGCTTCGTCGGCACCAATATTACGAATGGCTAAATAGTCCAAAATCAATGCAATCACCGGAAATGCAAGACCCAGTTTCAACTGCCATTGCATCTCAGGCACCTCACCTTGCCAACGCCATACGAGAAAGGCTACATACGCGTAGAACCCAATCATCAGCAGGGCATTGAACACACACAACCGGATCTGAAGGATTCGATTCTTATACAGAAAAATCGTGACCATCGCCACCAAGGCAATGATGGCAGTCAAGGCAAAAAGTCCCCACGTTGTTCCCAACGCCGTAGCCTCCTGATTGATCAGACTACTGACACCAGAAGCATCCATGGAGAAGAATTCCTGCCCGATCTGCAACGTGAGTAACGGCATGAAAAGCGTTGCCACCAGCAATACCACGACCAATAACAAATAGACGGTTTGAATACGTTGAATCATGATCGCACGTCTATGAGCTTAGAAATTGTTTTTGTCCTTTGCCGGATTTCTGTAATAGACATTACCCTCCTCATACTCCTGCGCAGCAATCAGGGTCGGTTTCGGAAGCTTTTCGTAGTAACGAGAAATCTCAATCTGTTCCCGATTCTCAAAAACCTCCTCCAGGTTGTCGTTGAAAGAGGCGAACTCCTGCAACTTCTTTTCCAGATCCTGCTTCATTTCCGCACCGATCTGGTTAGCTCTTTTTGCGATAATCATCACTGTTTCATACACATTACCCGTATCTGCCGACAATTTCATCATGTCGCGGGTCACCGTGTTGGTAGGAGCGTTTGACTTTCTGTAATCCATACTTTCGTTCTATTGATTAATCATTTTAATACGTATCGTTTATCCGCTTATTGGCATAGTCGAAATACTTCTGCACCTGCTTGAGGTATTTTCCTTCCGGATACTCGTTCAAGTAAGTGTAATACTCGTCCACCACATCGCGGTAGCGTCCTTGCAATTTCTCTTCGACACTGACAATGGCCAACTCATACTTCGCACGAATGATCAGGAACATAAACTCCTCCCGATACTTCGTATAAGGATAGTTCTTCAACGCATTCTGCGAGGTAATGACACTCGACAGCAGGTTGTTTCCCATATAAGTGCCCAAGTTGAAATAGAGCCGAGCGGCCATCAACTCCTTGAAAGCCAATTTCTCTTGCAATTCAAACAGAATATCCTGCGCTTGGGAAGCACGCTCGCTCTGTGGATAATATTCCAAATAAAGTTGCAATTGCTCAATGGCTTTGTAAGTCTGCGTCTGATCCAAGCGAGGATCGGGCGAATCGAGATACAAACCGTAGCCTGAATAGAAACGGGACAATTCCGTATATTCGCCCTTGGGATAGGTCGAATAGTAGGTCTCGAAATATTGCGAGGCGGTTTGATAGTCTTTCTGACCGTAATAACTTTGCGCCAAGAGATACAGGGACTCTTCTGCATAAGCGGTTCCCTTGAAGATTGTAACCAACTCATCCAACAAAGTAGCAGACCGCTCATACTGTTTGGCATTGAAATACTTCTTGGCATACGAATATTTCAGCTCATAGTCTGTACTTTTCAAAATCTTATTGTACTCTCCGCAAGAGGACAGCAAGACTGTCAACATCATCAAAAAAAATACAACCTTTTTCATGCTCATACTTTTAGCGTGCAAAGTTACGCTTTATTCACGAATAAACGATACGCAGAACGTTAATATTTACAACTTGTACAGATCGTTTGCGGCAATGAGTTCCAATTTGTTCGCTTTCAGCACTGCAGCACACTTCTGAATATCGTCCGGACGAATGATCACGTTAGCGGCATCTCCCTGCGAGAACGCATACATGTATTCAATGAAGATTCCATTGGACGTGATGATTTCCATGGCCTTAGCCAATGCACCCGGTTGATTGGGACAATGCAGACAAACCACATCGGCCACACTGACCGCATAACGCTCTTCACGCAACACGGCGATTGCCTTCTCCGTATCGGAGACAATCAGACGCAAAATACCGAAATCGGAATTTTCAGACACGGTAAAGGCCGACATGTTGACACCGGCTTCACCCAACAACTTGGCCACTTCCGTAAAACGGCCCTTCTTGTTTTCCAAGAAGATAGATAACTGTTTTATTAACATAGCATTTCACTTTATAGGTTAAATCAATTTACGGTTATCGATCACATGTTTGGCCTTCCCCATACTACGCTCGATGCTGCGAGGCTCGACAATCTTGATGTCAGGCTGCAAACCGATCACGCTCTGCATACGGTTGGCGATCTTCTTTTTCAACGCCAAGAGTTTGTTCATCTCGTCGGTGTAATATTCCGGGCGAACCTCGACCTGAATCTGGAAGGTATCGGTGTTGTTCACACGATCGACCACAATCAAGTAGTGCGGATCAAACTCCGGCAACTCCAAAATAACACTTTCCACCTGCGACGGGAAGACATTCACACCGCGGATGATCAACATATCGTCGCTTCGTCCCAAAATGCGGCCCATCCGAACGGCTGTTCGTCCGCAAGCACAACGTTCGTAGTTCAGCGAAGTCAAATCACGCGTACGATAACGGATCATCGGCATTCCCTCCTTGGTCAAGGTGGTGAAGACGAGCTCACCCTTTTCGCCCGGAGCCACCGGCTGCAGGGTCACTGGATCCACAATTTCGGGGAAGAAATGGTCTTCCCATAGGTGTGTTCCATTCTGACATTCACATTCGCCACCAACACCCGGTCCACAAATTTCAGTCAATCCATAAATGTCGTAGGCCTTGATATGGAGCTTCTCTTCCAACTCCTTACGCATGTTCTCCGTCCAGGGTTCAGCACCAAACACACCGACACGCAATTGGAACTCTTCCAAGGGAATACCTGATTCGCGGATGGTCTCGGCCAAATAGAGCGCATACGAAGGCGTACAAGCCAAGGCCTTCGCACCGAAGTCATGCATCAGCTGAATCTGTTTCTGTGTGTTACCGCTACTCATCGGAATGACAGTTCCACCGATGTTCTCAACTCCTCCATGGGCTCCCAGACCTCCCGTGAAGAGTCCGTAGCCGTAGGAAACCTGTACCGAATCATTCTTGGTCAAGCCGTAAGCCGTCAAACAACGAGCCACCACTTCCGCCCAGATAGAGAGGTCTTTACGCGTGTAACCTACTACAATCGGCTTGCCGGTTGTACCCGAAGAGGCATGCAAACGAACAATTTCAGACATCGGTGTAGCCATGAGGCCAAACGGATAATTGTCACGCAAGTCCTGCTTCACGGTGAAAGGCAGTTTTACAATATCGTCGATCGACTGGATGTCTTCCGGTGTCACACCCATTTCCTGCATCTTCTTGCGATAGAAGGGTGTATTATGATAGACATGTTCTACGACACGTTTCAAACGGATGCTCTGCAGCTTACGCATCTCTTCGCGCTGCATACATTCCATAGTTTCATTCCAAATCATGCTATTGATGTATTTAGGTTCTACAATTCAGATAATAATCAGTTTTATCGGGTCGGCTTCACACGACGGATCGTGCCATCAGCCTCAAACTCCAGCTTATCCATGCAGACTTCCCGATGCCAGCCCGGCCCCTTGTCGGCATCCAGATAACGCTTGTTGATCCGGTGATAGACAATGTACCAATCGTCTGTACCGGGCATACGCAGGATGGAGTTGTGGGCTGTACCGTAAATCTCCTGCTGCGGATCCTGTGCCAAGACAATCGGATCTTTGGCCACTTCGATCGGGCCTAAAGGAGACTTGGAGGTACCGTATGCCACATGATAATTGGGCGAGCCAGTATCATCCACCGACCAGAGGAAATAATACAATCCGTTGCGGTAAAAGACATAAGGTGCTTCGCGATAGGCATAATCGGCCAACGTACCTCCTGCTGGAGTCAAGACCTGGCGCGTCTCCTCACGCAAAGAGACCATATCGGGATTGAGTTCTGCACCGGCCATGTAGCCATTGCCCCAATAGAGGTAGGACTTGCCGGAGACCGGATCGGTAAAGACATCCACATCAATCTGTTGACCGTGTCCGGTAGGCGATTGGGTGATGATCGGATGCCCCAGATCCTTGAAAGGACCTACCGGCGAATCAGCGATAGCCACTCCAATCTGTTTACCACTGTCGTCCAGCGGATTGCCACTATAATAGAAGAAATACTTGTATTTGCCATCGATGCACTTCTCCTCGATACAAGGAGCCCATGCATTGCCGTTCGCCCATGCAACTTGGTCGGAACGCAGATCCAGCATCACACCTTCGTCGCGCCAGTCCTTCAGATCAGCCGAACTGAAAACAGTAAAATACCAACCGCCCCAACCGGGTTGTCCGTCCGTTGTGGAATAGATGTAATAACGGCCTGTCTGACGGGAATAGAGAATCTCCGGATCCGCATGGAAACCAGGCAGAATCGGGTTATTCGGCACCGCCTGCTGCAATTCGGGCGTACCCCAGCGGTCGGTCAGGCGAACCAGTTCAGATCGAGTAATAGGTATCACCGTTCCATGACGCGGGTGAAAATCCATCTTCACCTGATGATCGACCACGCGGAAATGCTGCAAGTCGGTCGTTTCAGTGAACTGATAGGCCCCTTTCATATAGACATCATACATTAATATATAAGCATCCTTGCCGATGAGTTTGAACGTACCGGCTCCTTCGACAGCCTCTTTTGTCTGCTGCTTGTAGTCGGGCGACTCTGCCCAAACTCCAGAAGTCAGTGAGCGGGTTGTCGCGACACGAATACCATTGCCATGGCCCTCCGTCTTGTAAAAGAGGTGATACTGTCCATCCTTCAAAACGATATCTCCATCGATACAGGATTTACCATCTTTGGGGAGAAATAACGGTTTTGGTTCGCCCTCCAGATCGGTAAAGTCGGCATTGGCATAGGCATAGTAAATCACATCCACCCCATCGCCATACTTCATCGACCAATAAACCAAATATTTACCAGCTTCTGCATCATAGATCGTCTGTGGAGCCCAAACCCGTTTCAACTGCTCCTGATTCGGATAACGCTTCTGCATATTCACTACAGAGTGGCTCCAATGGATCAAGTCGGTGGATTTGAGCAACACCATGGCTCGGTTCGAATCCCATCCATTGTCTGAGACCATGTCCGTTGCCACCATGTAGAATGTTTTACCGTCTTCGCCACGCAGAATATGCGGATCGCGCACACCCCCGGTCGAACTGATCACTTTGGAGTCGAGAATGGGCTGATTGCCATTGAGAGCCCGGAATGTATATCCATCCGTACTGATTGCAAAACAGATTGCCTCTTTACTGATATGATTGCCCGTAAAATAGGCAAACAGATAGCCTACACACTGATCATCAACCGGTCCGGCCATCGTCGTACCAGCCGCACCGCAAAGCAAAGTGGCTGCAAGCAACCAGGATTTAAATCTCTTTTTCATGCTGTTCTTGTGTTTTTCTATTTTAGTTGACAAATATACGCTTCTTTGCGGATATATGTCAGCATTATGCTGCAAAACATACAAATTTCCGATATCGAACATTTGCCTCGTCGAGTAGATATGCGTAATTTTGAAATTCGAATTATCAAACATTAGCTACATTTATGGTTTTAGATTCATTAAACAATACCGCTCGCTACGCGGGTCTGCATCCGCTGTTTCAGCGAGCTTTCGACTTTATTCAATCGACCGATTTCAACCAGTTGGAAAATGGCCGGATCGAACTGGAGGGCGAACGACTGTTCGTCAATGTCTGCTCCTTGGTGGGCAAGCCCAAAGAGGAGGGTGTGCTGGAAACACATACGCGCTACATCGACATTCAGCTGCCGCTGCAGGGCATCGAGAAAATTGGCTGGAAACCAACGAGTGAACTGCAAGAGCCAACCCAACCCTACAACGAACAAGATGATATTGCCTTCTTTGCTGATCGTCCGACAGCTTACAGTAAAATCCGGCCTGGACAGTTTGCCATCTATTTTCCGGAGGATGCCCATGCACCCGGCATTGGCAAGACCAGCATCCGCAAGGTGATTGTCAAAGTAGAAGTAGCACCGGAGGACTAACGGGCAAACGAATGGTTCCTAAACAGTTAATACTCCAGATGAAGGGTCGGCTCAGGTGGAAGTGCGACGCCAAGTGGTGGCTGCTGACCGCCTTGCTGATCGGCTTGATGGGCTGTTCCTCCTCACCCACGGCCGAACGAGAGAAATGGCGGATTAGCTTGTTGCGAGGTCCTTCTGCCATTGCTTTTGCCGGATGGATGGAGCAACAAGCCCGGCTGGCAGGGAAGCAGTTGGACATTGAACTGATCGACTCACCACAGCAGATGCAGGCGGCTCTGATTCAGCAAACCAGCGACATAGCGGTACTCCCGATGGTCAGTGCGGCCAATCTGTATAATAAAGGTGTCCGGTATGAACTGGTGGGTTGTCCGATTTGGGGTACGCTCTATTTGGTGGGCCGACCGACCGCTTGGGAGACTGAAGAACCGACCATTCATCTGTTTGGCCGGGGGACGACACCTGACCTGCTGGCCCGTCATTACCTGGAGCAGCGAGGCATCCGCTTCACACCCAACTATTCGTTTGCAACGGCATCCGAGGTGGCACAAGGACTACAGAGTGGGGTGGTTGCTCTGGCGGTGTTGAGTGAACCCTATCTGTCATGGGTGTTGCGGCAGGATTCGACCCTGCAGGTATTGGCCGATCTGAACCAGCTGGATGGAGCCGGCGAAGTGGCCTTTGCCCAAACAGCCATTCTGCTGCGTCCTGGTCTGCCTATCCAACGGCAGGAACTGGATAGTCTGTTGGAAATCAGCTGCAGGTTTGCCAACCAGCAGCCCGAAGCCGCAATCGCCCGGCTGGAGGAACGACAGTTCTTCCCGCCCCACTGGATGGACCGTAATAGCATTCAGCGTTGTCGCATCACTTACCGGAGTGCAGAGACGGCTTCCGAAGAGATCCGCGCTTTCCTTGAACTGATGTTGCACTACGAACCACAAGCGATTGGCAACCGATTGCCGGACGCTGCATTTTGAAGTGAACAGCCATGAAACGACATTCATTGTTCCGGCATCCGCACCTCATCTCCCTGCTTTCCATCCTCCTGTTGCTGGCTGGATGGCAGTTGGTGGCCCTGCTTGCCCATCAACCAGAATTGTTGCCCACGCTGCCGCGTTTACTGGAAGCATTTCTCCAGTTATGGGGTAAACCGAGTTTCTACCAAGCCATGGGAGCAACCGTCGGCAGAGCCATGGCCGGATTGGTGCTGTCGTTAGGTTTGGCCCTGCTCGTGGCCCCGTTTGCAGCCCGCAAGCCCTTGCTATCGGCCTTTCTACGTCCGTTGCTCACACTGATGCGTTCCATCCCGGTCATTTCCTTTATCCTCTTGGCACTGATCTTACTGAATCCGGAAAGCATGCCACTGCTCATCGCATTCCTGACCATGTTTCCCCTGTTGACAGAAAACCTGATGCAAGGATGGCTATGCCTGCAACCGGACTACCACCGCTTGGCACAACTGTTTCAGTTCCCCAGGTGGGATCGGCTGACGCAGGTGATTTACCCGCAGTTGGCACCTTACCTATTCAGTGGACTGGCCTCGGCCAGTGGATTCGGCTGGCGAGCCATCATCATGGGAGAAGCCCTGGGACAATGCAGCTGGGGGATTGGCAGTCAGATGAAACAGGCACAACTCTTCATCGAGGTGCCCGAACTATTGAGCTGGACGGCCGTTGCCATGCTGCTGAGTTTCCTGTCGGATAGGGGCATCGGCTGGCTTTCGCACCAACGTTTTCCGCTAAGGTTCCATACTACGGCCAAGCATCCACTTTCAACCGGCTCGTTGACGGCTTTTTCCGGCAAGATAGACACAACGCTAAACGGCAGTTGCTCCGGCATCGAAGCGGAAGATTTGAACTATTCCTACGCCATTCATCATTTCTCGAAACGCTTCGAACCGGGACGATGTTATGCTATCTCAGCCCCTTCCGGAAGCGGTAAAACAACGCTTTTGGCACTGTTGGATGGTACCTTGACACCAACCGGCGGACACTTGCACCTGGATCGTTCGCAGGGCGTTGCGTCCGTCTTGCAGGAGCCCACCCTGCTTCCACACCTGTCTGTATGGGAGAATGTGATCTTGCCACTCTCCCATCTGTATGACCTGAAAACGGCACTTCCTGCAGTTAAAGATGTATTGGAACGCTTGGAAATCGGCACGCTGGCCGACCGGCAGCCTGCCACCTTGAGCTACGGACAGCAGCAACGGGTCGCCTTGGCCCGCGCCTTGCTCTTCCCCTCACCCTATCTCTTGCTGGATGAGCCATTCAAGGGGCTGGACCGGGAACTGATCCAACGGCTCATCCCCCTCCTCCGGCAGCAACTGCAGGTACGTTCGCTACTGATCTTCACCTCCCACTCGCAGGAAGAACTGGCTCAACTGGCCGATGAAGTCGTATTGCTGAATCGTTGACAATGCTACCACCTTGTCCAATAGTCCCTTCAGCTTCTCAGGATTGCCTAGATACTGCCGACTATGATTTCCATGACAAATAGTATTTTGAGACTATGTACATTTTACTACAGGTCTGTCCGATAGAATTGATATCGTAAAGAGAGAAACTTGTCGAAATCCGATTCGGTGACCGGACTATTTGCATAGTTAGCCACTAAGGAGGCAAATGTGTTTGCAAAAGAAAGTTTCTCTATTGTAGAAAAACAACGCTCCAGTTGGAGAAAAATAATTCTCTAACTGGAGAAATATAATTACCTAACTGGAGAAAAATGACTGCCTAACTGTGTCATGAACAATTGATAACCATTGAGATAGATAAACCCTGTGCTACTTTAAGCAGGGAAATGTACTTCTCTACATCAAGAATAACGCATGAAAATTGTTGTCAAAGGGTACTCACCTCCTCACATACGACCATCTCAACGCCTCGATAGATGACAATGACCTTGTGGAGACGGGTATGCCCGATGTTGTCGTTCACATTGACCGTGTCGGCATAGCGGCACACCTGTGCCTCGGCCTGCTGGCTGGCAACCTCTACCTCCGTATCCGTCGCATGGCTCTTCAGGTATTTCAACTCGATGATATACGAGTGCTCCATATCCGTGAAAATCTCATGGCGCGGACGGAGAAAGATGTCGGCATAACCACCCTGATTGTCCAGTTCGGAGATGGGACGGTAGTAACTACACTGGCTGGTCAGGGCAAGGGTATAGCCATGCACGAAAGCCTCGCCCTTCTGCCGGTCACGCTGGGAGGCAAACGTGTAGATGCTGTCAGCCATGTACTGGAAGAAGGGTTTGAAGTCACCATCATATGCCATGTTCTCCTCCAGTTGGCCAATCCTGTAGGAATCGGTTTCCAGGTGATTCTCGTGGTAGTTGTCGAGAAGGTAGGTATAGACCTGCTCGCGTACCACCTCGTTGGGGATGACAAACTTGGGCTTTCCCCTGTAAAAACCACCGATGGTCACCATTCCGAAGTAGTAGAGCAGGCTGATGAAGTTGTCATCCTTGGCTATGTTTTCAGCGGGGAAACCCTCCTTCAGTTCGCCCGTGACATAACCTTTGGACACAAGAGTCTGGATGATGGAGGCATCGTGAGCAAACTCCTTGTCCTTGCGGATCAGCATCCGCAGCTTGTTGTAATCCACCCGAATGTTCTCGTCGAGCATTTGCTGTGGTATCTCACAACCATCATCTATATATTTGTAGAGGAAGGACAGCACCATATTGGAGTTATACATGGTTGTCTTACCATACGCTTTCAAGGCAAAACAATAGTTGTCGTAATAGGGCTTCATGATCTCGATAAGTTCGTCGATGGTGTGGTCGAACGCATGATGCTGTGAATAATAGGTCAGCATCTCACGCACCTCCTCTTCCGTAAAGCCCACCATCTCGTTGAATCCGTAGGCAAGGGAGTAGTTGGTACCGATATTGAAGCCACTGGTCAGGTCGTCCAGCGTAACGGGACTTACTCCTGTCACGAAGACGCGCTCTATGGACGAATAGGTACCGGATTTGATCGTGTCGAAGAAGGTACGCAAGTAGCCGGTGCCATGCGTCTCTTGCTTGTATTCAACGAGTCGTGCTGCATCCGAGAGGATATGGTTGGTGAAGTGGTCGTACTCGTCAATGAAGAGATAGATCTTTTGGTTGGCATCGCTACATATCTTGCACAGATAATCGAGTTGTTTCACGGCTCCATCTTCTTTCAGAAGGTCATCCACTGCATTGGAAGGTAGCAGATGGGCATATCTTCTACAGACTTGGGTAAATTCGATTCGGCAATGTGAATCCAAGGCACTGCGGTAGTTGCCCATATCGGCATTAATGACAGCGAAGTTAAGATAGATGACCAGATACTTGTTATGGTTGGGTGTGGGATTCTTACCGATGTATAGGTCTCCATAGAGCCGCTCGAACTTATCGGCATCATGGATGTCGTAATAGTGATGCAACATCGACAGGGTCAGGCTCTTGCCGAAGCGACGCGGACGGATGAAGAAGAAATACTTATTCGCCCTTTCCACCTTCTCGATGAACCGTGTCTTATCGACATAGTAACAGTTGTCTTCGCGGACAGCCACGAAGTTCATCATTCCGTAGGGGATGCGTTTTACATCCTCTTGCACCTTGCTATCTTCCATATTCTTGATACCTTTGATTTGAGATGGCTAATGTACGACTTTTTATTCTTTTACCCAAACTTTCCTCCATATCTTCCCAAATCACCAACAATAAAGAATAGAATCAAACCTTTCTTCTCCAAGGATGTAATCATCTTGAGAAAGGTATTGTCGAGGTTGGCAAAACAAACAAAACTTTCTCGGTTGCTTCTGACACATGATGAACTGGGTATTTGGCTGAATCAATGCAGTAATACAATTATTATTAATACCTTTGTCAACTCAAGATTCAACAAATTTATTATTCAACAGATTTACGCATAATTTGAACAGATGAAACGATATTATCTATCTTTCCTTTTGGCATTCGTGATAACTGGAACAGCAGTGGCACAACAGCAACAATGGCCCACATTCGACCCTGAACAGCAGACAGTACAGGCCGACTGGCTCCGGGAGGCGGTGGATGCACCTGCCCGTCTTTGTCAGACTCCGGAAGGCTACCTGGTCTTTACGAATGGCCTGGTGAGCCGGACCTTCACCTTGCAACCCAACACAGCCTCGGTTGGACTGGATGAACTGACCACCCATACCTCATTCTTGCGCTCAGTCCGTCCCGAGGCAGAGGTAACCATCGACGGACAACGCTTTGAGGTGGGAGGTTTGAAGGGACAGCCTGTCCACAACTACCTGCTAAAGGAATGGATTCCGGGACTGACTTCGGATCCTGAAGCCTTTCAGTTGGCACGTTACCGCATAGAGCCGGTACAACCTCGTTTCGGCTGGATGAAGAAACTGGACTGGATGCCTAATGACCTGCCGTGGCCTACACCAGGAAAAGAACTGATCTTCACCTATCGTCTTCCGGATGAAGCGGTAGAGACCTTGGCTCGCCGGAGCCGGTTGGATGAACAACGTCCAGTGGTTTATGCAGATGATTTCAAAACGTTGGATGCAGGCTGGAAGGTGACCGCCTCGCAGGCCCATGCCCGTAACTCGTTTGTCAACGAGGGGAAGGTGGGTGAGATCATGGCATTGGAGAATACTGCCGTTGTGGCAGAACGAGCCTGTCCGGAAAAGACGAGGGTTGTAATGGTTGCCGTGACCCCCGGAACAGACCATTCGAAGAGCTGGGGACCCGGTTTGGGATGGGTCTTTCCCGAACGTACCGTGAAGGTCAACGTCCGTGGAGGAGACCGTCGCATCGGCTTCTTTGATGGTCAACAAGAGCAGTTGTCTGTCAGCTATGGGGATGCCCAACGGGTATGGCTCCGGATGGAACTGACGAAGAGTGGGCAGGTACAGGCCTCCGTTTCGACCAATGATCAGCAATCATGGACTCCGGTGGGCAGTTGTCAGTTGTCGGCTGGTGAACATCCGCAAAAGGTACGCATCGGCAAGATGGATGCCGAAGGAGGTCAACGAGATTTCGAGGAGAAGGGCGTTGCCGGACGCTCACGGATCGAGTCGTTCCGTCTGTTGGGAGATCTGCCTGCTGCTGCAGGAGAGGCTGCAGACCGCTGGGCCTATCTGAAAGAGGTGGAGGTGGAGGTTCATTACGAGTTGTACGACAATCTGCCGGTCTTCTGCAAATGGATAACCGTGACCAACCATTCCGACCGTCCGGTACAGGTCGATTCCTTCAAGAGCGAACTGCTGGCGGCTACTGAGCCTGAGAGTGCCGTTGACCTGCGTGAGCGTTGGCTCTATCCGAATATCACCCTCGATACCGACTACAATTTTGGCGGCATGAGTGATGAGTATATCTACCATTCGAGCTTGGCCTGGAAGCGGGATTCGCTCTACCAGACTCAGGTGAATTTTGATCGGACTACCCCCTGTCTGTTGGAGGCAGCTCCCAAGATCGGACCAGCCCAGTCTGTGGCGGTTGGAGAAACCTTTGCCAGTTTCCGGGTGTGGGAACTGCTGAACGACAGTTGGGATCGGGAGCGCAAGTCGTTGGCCTACAGCCGGATGATGCGTGCAGTTGCTCCTTGGGTGACAGAGAATCCGATCTTGATGCACGTGCGAAGTTCCGATACAGAGTCGGTGAAGAAAGCGATTGACCAATGTGCCGAGGTGGGTTTTGAGATGGTCATCATGACCTTCTGGAGCGGTTTCGAGGCGGAGGATGATTCACCTGAGAACCTATCCCGGATGAAGGAGCTGGCCGATTATGCCCGTTCCAAGAAAATTGCACTTGGCGGTTATTCGTTGTTGGCCAGTCGTCATATTGATGCGGAAAATGATGTGTTGCTGCCTGCCGGTCAGCAGGCCCGTTTCGGCAGTTCTCCGTGTGTCGAGAGTGCCTGGGGACAGACCTATATGCGGAAGCTGTACCAGCTGTTCGAGACCACGGGCTTGAATGTCTTTGAGCACGACGGCTCCTATCCAGGCGATGTATGCCATTCCACACAACATCCTGGCCACAAAGGGTTGGAGGATTCGCAATGGAACCAATTCCGGCGTGTGGCGGATTTCTACCACTGGTGTCGGGAACGAGGTATCTACCTGAATGTGCCTGACCTCTATTTCCTGAATGGAAGCAACAAGGTCGGAATGGGTTATCGGGAGGCCAACTGGTCGTTGCCGAGAGCGCAACAGGAGATCATCGAACGACAGAATATCTTCGACGGCACGTGGAACAAGACACCCTCGATGGGCTGGATGTTTGTACCATTGGTCGAGTATCAGGGTGGCGGCAAGGAGGCGACCATCGAGCCGCTGAAGGATCATCTGCCCCATTATGGCCAGCGTTTGGCCAACCTGTTCGGAGCGGGTGTACAGGCCTGCTACCGCGGACTGCAGTTGTTTGACAGCCCACAAACCCGGGAGTTGGTGGAGAAGTGGGTCGGTTTCTACAAGCGTCACCGTGAGGTGCTGGATAGCGACATCATCCACCTGCGTCGTCCCGACGGACGCGATTATGATGCCATTCTTCATGTCAATCCGCAAGGGAAGGAGAAGGGATTACTTATGGTATATAATCCGTTGGACGAACCGATCCGCCGGAAACTGAAGGTTAATCTGTATTATACGGGATTGAAGGATCAGGTCATGGTGTCGGAGCAGGAGGGCCCTGCCCGTTGCTTGACGTTGGATCGGGACTATCAGGCAGAACTTGAGGTGGTCATCCCGGCCAAAAGCCAAACCTGGTTCACGTTGACGGAAGAGTAAGCGTATTTGGTATTCCGGGGAATGCTGACACATCCCCCGGATCTCAAGAGTTACAGTGCCGAACACTACCGCTTGTACCGATAGAGTTTGGCCAGTGCCTTCTGATATTCATTCTGCAACTGCAGGTAGTTCTGCAGGCTCTGATAATAGCTCTGTACATCCACAAAATAGGCAATCAAGGAGATCTGTCCGGCAGTCACTGCCTTGTTCAGCAGCTGCAAGTTGTTCTGCCTATCCAACAGCTCTCGATACTCCGCCATTGAGGATTCCACGGTCTGTGCCCGCTGATAGAGAGCCGACAACTCCTGCTCGACCGATGAAGTGGCACTGGACAAGAGCAGATCAGCACACCGACTCTGGGCTTGGGCCTGCTTCACCTGATGCCGGTTAGAGAAGAGCGGAATACTCACCCCCACTAAGAAACCATTGTAACGCATGCCGCCCGAAGAGGGATTCATCCGATAGCCCAATTCCAAGCCCGGCAAGCCCTGTGCTTTGTTCACCCGAACCAGTTGTTGTGCCACCTGTTGCTCTTCACGTAACGTACGCAAACCGGCATGTGCGGCCAAGGCTTCAGTGCGATACTGATCAAACGAGGCAGGCAACGCACGCACCGGATAGAGTGTGTCGGCAAAGGCAATCGGCTCGCCACCATTCAGACTGGTAAGCTGACCTAACTTCTCGACCCGTGCGGCCTCATTCAACCGCACCTCCGTTTTCACATTCAAGAGTTCCAACTGAATTTTGTTGGTTTCCAAAATATTGGCATCACCCTCGGCCAACCGTTTCTCATAGAGAGCCGCTAAAGCCTCTGCTTGTGTGAGACGCGTCTCCAACAGCTGCCGTTGCTGATTGAGCCACACCAAATCCAAACAGAGCTCTTCGGCCTGCAACAGAATCTGCTGACGCAATGCAACCTGTCCCTGATCGAGACTGGCCGCCCGCGCCTTGGCCCAACGGGCCCGTTGCCGATAGGCTGTAGGGAAATCAAACGACTGGGAGAGGATGAATTCTCCTGTAAAACCCATGCCCTCCTGATTGCCATAGAGATGGCTGTAGGTAGCTGTCGGATCGGACAGGTTGTTAGCAGCCCGTGCCTGCAACTTTTCCGAAAGGGCACGTTGTCCACCTGCCTGCAACTCCGGATTGTGCGATTCAACCTGCTGAAGCACCTGCTCCAACGAGGATTGGGCAGTGACGGGCAGGCTCAGCAACCAGAGCACTGCCGCAAAAAATATAGATTGTTTCATTGCTTGTTCTTGTTCATGAATAAATAGACAATCGGAATGATAAAGCCATTGAGACAGGTCGATGTCAGCAGACCGCCCAAGATGACCGTCGCCATCGGGCTCTGAATCTCATTGCCGGGCAGGTCACCACGCAAAGCCAATGGAATCAAGGCCAAGGCAGAGCTCAGGGCGGTCATCAGAATGGGATTTAACCGATCCAACGAACCACGAACCACCGCCTCCTGCAGGGGAACTCCAGAGGCACGCAACTGTTTGTAATGGCTGATCAGCAACATACCGTTGCGCGTAGCAATACCAAACAGGGAGATGAAACCAATCACCGCCGGAATACTGATTTCACCCGAAGTGAGCCAGAGAATGCAGACGCCACCGATCAGGGCCAACGGCAGATTCAACAGAATCACACCGCTCTCCTTCGCATCTTTGAACTCGTGGTAGAGTAACAGGAAGATGACAATCAATGACAGGAACGAGGTGAACAGCAGGATACGGCTGGCACTCTCCTCGCTCTCGAACTGGCCGCCATACTCGACATGGTACCCTTCAGGGAAGGTAATTTGTGCTTCCACAGCTGCTCGAATATCATTTACCACACCACGCAGATCGCGACCCGCCACATTGGCACTGACCACAATCTTGCGTTGCACATTCTCGCGGTTAATCGTGTTAGGTCCGGCTGCCGAACGGATCTCGGCCACGTAGCTCAACGGAATCTTCTCTCCCGTTCCGGTATCGATCATCAGGTCGGCAATCGCATCCATTGTCTGCCGATTCCGATCATCAGCCTTCACGGTGACATCGAAGTTCTTGCCGTCATCATAGACCTGGCTCACGACCTCGCCCTGTAGCATGACACTAATGTACTCTTCAAACTCCGGCAGGGTAATACCATACTTCGCCAACAGATCGCGACGCGGGGTCAGGGTCAGCTGCGGACGTTCGATCTGCTGCTCAACACGCAAATCGGCTAATCCCTCTATCCCTTGAACAGCACTCTTTACCTGGTTTCCCAACGTAAACAAACGGTTCAGATCGGTTCCGAACAGCTTGATGGCGATGTTGGCCTCTGTACCAGACAACATGGCATCGATACGGTGCGAGATGGGTTGGCCAATCTCGACATTCGCCCCTTGTAGCGAGGAGAGTTTCTGACGCACCTCCTCCATCACCGCATGACGGCTTCGGTCCTGCAGGACAAAGGGGGCTTCGATCTCCGAGACATTCACACCCAAGGCATGTTCGTCCAGTTCGGCACGTCCGGTCTTCCGGGCCACGGTCTGAATCTCCGGTACCTCCAGCAGCAAAGCCTCAGCCTGTCGTCCCAACCGGTCCGACTCTTCCAACGAAATACCAGGCAACGAACTGACGTTGATCGTGAAAGAACCTTCGTTGAACGAGGGCAGGAAGCTACGTCCCAATTGAGTAAACAACACTACTGCCACAGCAAACAACAACAGAGTACCACCCACTACACTCCGACGATGAGACAAGGCGGTCTGTAAGGCACGCTCATAACCTTGACGCAGCACACGGCTCACCACCGGCTCCCGACCAGTCTGCTGCTCCTCCTTGCCCTTCAGCAAGTAACTGCACAACACGGGAGTCAAGGTCAAGGCTACTAACGTAGAGGCAAAGAGTGAAATGATAAAGGCAATGCCCAGCGGAATCAACATGCGTCCCTCCATCCCACTCAGGAAGAAAAGGGGCACGAAACTGACAATGATGATCAATGTAGAGTTCAAAATCGGCATACGCACTTCGCGTGAAGCTTCGAACACCACCTCTCGTATGGAGAGTTGCTGTTCAACGGGCAACTGACGGTTGGCTCGCAATTTCTTGTAGACATTCTCCACATCCACAATGGCATCATCGACCAACGAACCGATCGCAATAGCCATACCACCCAAACTCATCGTATTGATAGTCATACCGAGGAAATGGAGTCCGAGGATCGCTACCAACAGGGCCAACGGCAATGCCACCAAGGATATCACCGTGGTACGTACATTCATCAGGAAGAGGAAGAGTACAATCACCACAAAGATACTGCCTTCGAGCAGACTGGTCTGCACATTATTGATGGAGTTTTCAATGAAATGGCTTTGCCGGAAAATATCGGTCGATACATGCACGTCAGCAGGCAGGTTATGCCGTAGATCGGCCATGATCGCATCCAGCCGCTCCGTCAGTTCGATGGTGCTGGTGTTGGGCTGTTTTGTCACCGTAATCAGGACAGCCGGCTTGGTCCGTTCGGAGGCCAGTCCTAACTTCGGACTCTTGGCACCCACCTTGACCGTGGCTATATCCTCCAAAAGAACCGGTTTCTCACCCACCAGCTTGACAACCCCCTTGGCCAGTTCATCGGGTTGCTTGGTCAGCAGAACACCCCGGATGATGTATTCATTGCTGTATTCATAGAGCACACCACCGTTGGCGTTGCGGTTCATGTTGCGGCAAGCGGCCAGCACCTCATCCAGGCTCACGCCCACATGCTTCATGCGGGCCGGATCCAGCAGGACCTGAAACTCCTTAATGTCGCCACCAATCACGGCTACCTGTGCCACACCACCTGTCGAAAGCAGGCGGGGACGGATGGTCCAATCGGCCATCGTACGCAAATCCATCTCGGTCGTTGGAGACACCTCTGCAGGCAGTTGGGCCTGTTCGTCACGCGTCAGTCCAATGATCAACATCTCCCCCAAAATGGAGGATTGCGGGCCCAAAGTGGGTTTGCCGACATTCTCCGGCAACTCCTCACCTACGATGGCCAACTTCTCGGACACAATCTGACGGGCCAGGTAAATGTCCATGCCCCAATCGAACTCGACCCAGACAACGGAAAAGCCGGTGGTCGAAGAGGAGCGCACGCGACGTACATTCATCGCCCCGTTGACAGCGGTCTCGATGGGAAACGTTACCAACCGTTCCACCTCCTCCGGAGCCATGCCGTTGGCTTCGGTCATGATGACAACCGTCGGGGCATTCAGATCGGGAAAGACATCCACATCGGTTTCATGGGCCGTATAGAGTCCGGCTACTGTCAGCAAGACGGCACACACCAAGACCAACAGCCTGTTGTGCAGCGAATAACGAATGATCTGATTCAACATAAGCCCTCCTCCGAATTAATGTTGATGCGAATGGGCCGGAATGGCGTTGGATGCCGAGGCCAGCTTGATCTGATAGGCTCCTTTCACAACGACCTCTTCGTCGGGATGCAGACCGGACAACACCTGTACGCTCTCGCCATTGTTAGCACCCAACTGCACTTCCCGTTTCTCATAGCCCTCTTCGTCGAGGCGCACATAGACGGAGAAGATGCCCTGCTCCTCGATCAAGGCGGCCGTGGGCACACTGATCACCTGCTCCAGCGGACGGGTCAGCAGATAGACCTCGACAAACGAACCAGGAATGACGGCTCCTTTGTTGTCGAATTCGAAGGTCACGGGCACATAGAAGGAGTCGCCACCCGAAGCCTTCCCGTAGGAGAGCAACCGGCCACGCAGCTCCGGCAATTTATACACGGTATCGTCGTACGGGGTGCGGAAATGGGCGGTCTGAATCTGTGCCAGGCGGGCATAATATTTTTCAGACACATCGGCCCGCAACGTCAAGCGGCTGTTTTGAGAAATGGTGGCCAGGGGCTGACCGACAGTCACGTAGTCGCCCTCTTTCACCTGAATGTTTTTCAAGAATCCGGTCTGCGGAGAAACCACGGCCACACCTTGGGCATTGGCCTTGTCCGACACGGCCTGGTAGGCGGCTTTGGCAGTTTCGTAGGCCACACGTGCCTGTTCCAGATCTTTGGCCGAGACGATCCGGTCGGCTGCCAGTTCCTTCACACGATTGTATTCCTGCTCGGCAGCCTCAAACGTTGCCTGCACCCGGCTGGCATAATCGCCCTCCTGCAAATGGCGCGATGCGAGGCTGAGCAAAGCCTGTCCCTTGCGGACGGCAGTTCCGTCGATAAAGGGCAACGAGCCCATGGAAACGACTCCGGAGACAGTGGCCACTACGACGGACTCGTCGCCTTGTGCAGCCAGGATCTGGCCGCTGGTCTTCAAGACGTCTGTAAATTCGCCCGGTGTCACCCGTTCGGTCTGCAAGCCAATGGCATGGGCTTGCGCCTCCTTGAAAATGATCTCATTCGGGGCATGGGCCGCTGCATCTTCGTGCTCATGATCATGCGCTGTGGCTTCATGTTCGTGTTCACTGTGATCATGTTCATGTTCGCTGTGATCATGATCGTGCTCGTTATGGTCGTGATCATGCACGTGCGCCTCTTCATGCGCCTCTTCGTGCTCATGATCATGTTGATGTTCAGCCGTATGTCCACCACAGGCTGACAGCAGGTAGGCCATGAGCATACCTGCTACATATTTTCTGTACATAAAAAATCGGATAAAAAAATGACTACGCTATTTGTTCTCTCGTGATTCGCTGAAGCCTGTACGCATATTCGCTTAGGCCAGCAAACAGGGAGGAGCACGTAGCCCCCCTGCATCAGCTATCCAGACGCCATGCAGTGATTCAAGATAGACAGGCTCTTGCCCTCGGGAAACAGATTGGTGCAAGAGTGCCAATTCAGGGTAAATGTATTCAAAAAGCGTCATCAACGGGACCCAAAAGAGATGCAGGTCTCCACCATGTGACGAAGAAGTATCGTTCGATAAAACAGCCAAGTTGTGTCCTTCACATCCACAATCATGGGTCGATTCATGCTCATCATCCGGATCTTCTCCCTGTTCCGTCAGGGAGATACAACAGGGCCGCCCATCCTCGTGATGATGATGGGGCACGATCACCGACATCAGCATGACCAAACTGGCCAACAGGAGACCGTAACGCATGATGTTTTGTTGAATCCGTTTCATTTCTGTGGGCAAAGATAACGATTGTAAACGATAATCCACTACTTTTGTGCATTGAATCTACTTTTTCTTTTTGAATATGAATTTTTATCGATTAATGATTATGGGACTTATCGGCTGTTCATTGACCGCTTGTTCAGACAAACAAGCATCCCAGCCAACGGATTCATCGTTGGATTTACTCATTGGTTCGTATGCTGAAGCGGCTACGGAGGGTCTTCAACTCTATCGTTTCGACCCAGCCAAGGGAGAGGCGACAAAAGTACGTGCCTTTACGGGTATTCAAGATCCCTCCTATCAGGCTTGGAATGCGGATGGATCACGGCTCTACTCTGTCAGTGAGACGAATACAGACCAGGCCAGCCTGGTTGCCTATCGCTTTGACAAGGCTTCGGGCGAACTCACGCGTATCAATGAACAACTGACCCACGGTACTGCCCCTTGCTATGTGTGGGTGGACAGTCAAGGCCGACTGGCTGTAACAGCCAACTACAACGGAGGCAGCATCAGTGCCTTCCCTATCCAGGCAGACGGTTCCTTACAACCGGCTGAGGTGATTGCATTCGAAGGGGGAACGCCCGGATCGGAACGCCAGAGTGCGCCCCATCTGCATTGCATCTATGCGTCGCCCGATGAGCACTATCTCTATGCGAATGATTTGGGCACCGACCGCAT
Source organism: Parabacteroides distasonis (assembly GCA_021531775.1). Lineage (GTDB taxonomy): Bacteria > Bacteroidota > Bacteroidia > Bacteroidales > Tannerellaceae > Parabacteroides. The sequence continues at coordinate 56,013 of JAFBIU010000002.1, forward strand.
CCATAAGTTCGAGTTGGTGGCTTCGGAAACAGGTTTGCGCCTGCAACCGGGAACACCGGCCTTCTTCCAATTGCCGGCTGGTGAAGGTCCGCGCCATACGACGTTTCATCCGAATGGTCGTTGGGCCTATCTGATCGGTGAACTCTCCGGCCATGTGACCTTCCTGCGTTACGAAGATGGTAACCTGACACCCGTACAGACCATCGAAGCAGACTCGCTGCATGCGGCCGGTAGTGCCGACATTCACATCACTCCGGACGGACGCTTCCTTTATGCTTCCAACCGGTTGCAAGGTGACGGCATCGCCATCTTCTCCATTGATCAGGCAACGGGCGAACTGACAAAGGTGGGTTATCAGTTGACGGGCATTCATCCGCGCAACTTCCTCATCACACCCGATGGGAAATTCCTGCTGTGTGCTTGTCGCGACAGCGATCTGACGCAAATCTTCTCCATCGATCCAGAGACGGGCTTGCTGACTGATACGGGTCGTTCCATTGCCAGCAGCAAACCGGTTTGCTTGAAGTTCAGACCCTAACAGATTAAAGACAACATAGTCTCTCCGTTCCTCCAGCGTGTATAGGTAGGAACGAAGAGACTATGTATAGCTTAGCTAAGCGTTCTATTTCTTGTACTTCTTATAATCGGCGACGAATCCTTCGCACATCCAGTTGGCCAATGCCTGGCGATTGTTGCTCAACACCAACCGTTGCTGGTCGAAACTGTTCTGGATGTTGCCCAACTCGACAAAGAGCGAGACGGGATTGGTATTGTTCAACACATACAGACTGCGCGAACTGACTGTCCCGGTAAAGCCGCGGCCGGGCTGATGCTTCTTGTATTTGTTGGCGAATGTCTGCCTCATCTGTTTGGCCAGCTTTTCCCCCTGTTTGTTTTTCGTCTTGTAATAAAAGAACACATCGGTCTGTTGGCCTTTGCTCCGGCTGTCAATATGAACAAAGAGTGCCCGTTTATAAGTGTACTTCTCCTTCTTGGCAAGCCGATTGATGGCAGCGGAGCGTTGATTCAATCGTTTGACCTGATTCAGAGGAATAGGCTGGCCCATACAGGTCTCGCGCTTGCTATTGGGCAGATATTTCACATCGCGGATTCCATCTTTCGCATCCTGAATGATGATGTGTACGGTGGCCCCTCGCATGAGCAGGTTACGGGCCAACCGCAAGACAATGTCATAGGCATACTCATCTTCGTGCAACTGATGTTTGCCCACCCGACCGATGGCGCCCGGATCGGGTCCGCCATGACCACTCACCAAGTAAAAACAGGCACCTTTCAACTCTTGCGAAGTCACCGTGTAATTGGCCAAGGCCTTGCCGAACAGCGGTTCCTTCCCCTTCTTTTGTGCGGCCAGCGGTGACAGTGCCATCACCCAAAGAGCCAAGCAGATATAACAGGTTACTCTCCACCTCATGGCTGCGTCAGTTTATCGTAAATGGCTTTCGTAAGCTGGATGTCGTACGATGCATCGTGCAACAGATTTGGGTCCAACTGGATGCCTAATGTACGGGCAACGGTCTCCTGCTTGAAATCGATCATCTGCTTCCGCTTGGCCAACAGGTGTTGGGTGGCCAACACCATCACATCGATGCTGTTTACCCAGAACCACGAATAGAAATAATTATCACCGTTCTGCACGAAGAAGGCTTTCAGGAAAGCATTGTCGAACGAGGCGTTGTTGTAGCCCACCAAAAAGAAGCGGTCCTGCTTGTTGTACTTATCGACATACTTGCCCAACAGCTGCACCAATTGCTGATAGACAGTTTGCATGGGCGGATAAGCAAAAATCTGCTCGCGGGTCACGTGGCAGACATCGAGGGCCTGCTGATCCACTTCACATTTCGGATGTGGACAGACATGGAAATTGAAGGTCTCTTTCGTCTCGCCATCAATCACCACTGCACCACTGATCTGATGGATTCCGTTCCGCCAATATTTGATACCGGTTGTCTCCAGGTCAAAAAATAGCAATTTCATCATTTTGTTTGTTAGATTCCATTCGTTGAAACGTGGCAAATATAACGAAAAACCCGGATTCCCCATGCATTTGCTACAACTTTCATAAATCTTACTACCACGAGGATGCAACAATTGCTATCACGGGGGTCTAACAATTGCTACTACGGGGATCTAACAATTGCTACTACGCGTGGTAGCAAAATCGCCTCGGTGAATAACTCCAAAAACAGTCATGCAACTCACTGTCCCATAACTTCATCGTATGATGACAGCGGAAACAGGCTCACGTGAGAAAGGAAAATGCACACTGTATGTTGTTTTTTCTATATATTTGTAACCATTAAAGATTATTCCGCCATGCGTACAATTCAGAAAATCATGTTGGGTGGCATGCTTTGCTCCACCTCCCTGTCCCTTTGGGCACAGAGTTCCTCCCCACGTCTGATCGTCCGTGCAGACGACATGGGATCATTTCACAGTGCAAATGTAGCTTGCATCGAGGGCTACACGAAAGGTATTGAAACCTGCATCGAAGTGATGGCCGTCACCCCCTGGTTTCCAGAGGCTGTTAAGATGCTACAACAACATCCCGGCGTGGATGTGGGATTACACCTCACAATCACCAGCGAATGGGACCATATCAAATGGCGTCCGCTGACCCATTGCCCCAGTCTGACCGATACCAACGGTTACTTCCTGCCGATGATGTCTCCCAATCCGGCCTACCCCGGTCTCTCCATCCAAGAAAGCCAATGGAAACTGGAAGAGATCGAACAGGAGGCTCGTGCCCAAATTGAACTGGCACTCAAGAATATTCCGCAGATCAGCCACATCTCAGGCCACATGTTCTCAACCGGTTTCGATCCGCAGGTAGTGAGCTTGATGAGACGGTTGGCCGAAGAGTATCACTTGCCTGTCGTCGATGGAGGTGATGCCCAGGAGAGGTACCAGTTTACTTACAAAGGGTACGACGGTCCCTCCAAGACACCCGCCGAGAAAGAGGCCAGCTTCATCCGGATGCTCGACAAGCTGGAACCGGGCAAGACCTATATGTTTCTCGACCATCCGGCCTACAACGATGCAGAGATGCAAACCGTAGGTCATGTGGGCTACGAACAGGTGGCGACCGACCGCCAAGGAGTCACCGAACTTTTCACCAGTCTGCGTGTGAAGCAGGCATTGGAGGAGAAGGGCATTGAACGGATCAGCTACAACGACCTGACCAAGTCCCTGCCGCGCGGAGAGGCTTCGAAGAAGTTGGACAAGGCTTTTGCCAACTACCTGAAAGCGGTCGAACAGACTCCTGGACAGGATCTGCACAGTGTCATGATCGTGCAGCATGGACAGGTAGTCAAGGAGCAATGGTTAGGCGAAGGGGACAAGCACACACCCCACATCCTGAACTCCGTCAGCAAGACCTTTACAGCCACAGCGGTCGGATTGGCCATCGAAGAGGGATTGATTCATCTGGATGACAAAGTGATCTCTTTCTTCCCCGACGAATGTCCGGCTATCATCAACGATAACCTGAAGAAAATGGAGATCCGCCATCTGCTCACCATGTCATCCGGTCACGATGTCGATCCGTCGGACGTCACGCGCAACGGTGATCCGAACGCCAATTGGGCTAAGCTCTTCTTGGCGGGTCCGATCGTGCATGAACCGGGTACAGAGTTCGTATATAACAGCTTGGGCACCTATATGCTGTCGGCCATCATCCAAAAGGTGACTGGTCAGAAACTGATCGATTATCTCTACCCGCGTCTGTTCCGTCCGCTGGGTATTGTAGGCGCACGTTGGCAAGAGAGTCCGCAAGGCATCAACACAGGTGGATGGGGACTTTACCTCAAAACCGAAGACCTCGCGAAGTTGGGCCAGCTAATCCTCAACAAAGGCGTATGGCAAGGCAAACAGATCGTACCGGCTCATTGGATCGAAGAGGCAACCACGTCACACATTGCTTCATTACCGGCCGGTGTAAAACGTGAGAACCTGAAAGTGAAGCCGAAAGACAGTGATTGGTTGCAGGGTTATGGCTATCAGATGTGGCGTTGCCGTCACGGAGGTGTCCGTGCCGATGGAGCCTGGGGACAATACATCATCATCTTACCCGAGAAAGATGCCGTCATTGCCACCACTGCACACATTGGTGATATGCAAGCCGAAATCAACCTCATCTGGAAATATTTGTTGCCGGCGCTCTAAACATCCGATAAAGTCCTCCCCGATCTAACCAAAACATCAATCGTCGGGATGATTGAATAATTTGGACTTGTCGCTTGGTTGGCTAAACTCAAATCGGTCATTAGGAGGAACAAATATCATCTGCTAATTGACCGATTTGAGATAAAATGAAAGAGAGTATTTTAGTCAATTAGATAAAAGTACCAATAATCATATGATCATTTAACGCTCTATTACGAACTTAAACTGTTAAATTTTCTTATTTAAAAGGATTAATACGCTTAGAAATGGTCGATACAGTAAATAAATAGTAACTTTAAGCGCTAATAATTGGTCATGGCAAGTTAAAACAATAATATACCATGTACCTTAAAACAAATAAATATGAACAACAATAGAATAAAAACAGATCACGACAGAAGCACACAATGCTCACAGGACAAATATAAACACCATCACCCTAAAGTCAGTCTTCGATTCAAGGAGCAATGGCATGGACTTATCTAATCTTGAACTGGTGTGAAACAGATTTATCATACAAGTTCCATGTTGCACTGCTAACAACAGCATAACTTGATTCGGATAAAAGGAAAACAAATCAAGAAGATGTCAAGAATTTTGTAAACTATAAATCATAAAAGGTATGGTCGTTTTAAACATACATGAAATATTCAATGCACGACTCACAACAGAATTATTCCTGTTATTCATTGCAGGTGTATTTCTAATCTATGCTTACCAGGCACTCAAAGTGTATATTCTCTTTCAGAAAATCAGGGATGCCTCTGAAAACAAGGATACACTGTCTGAACTGGAAAAGACAAAGCTGGCTTCCATAGCAAAAGCATACAAAAATACAATCTGTATCGATATAACTGGAAAGATGCAGACTAACACGCTCGCCTCTGACTTGTTTTCAGATTTTAGTGCATGCAGTGCATACAGTATCAATCTGAGGCAGTTAGACACTGCATCTGGGACATTGGTTGGATTAGGTCTGTTAGGAACATTCTTAGGATTGACTCTCGGTATTAAGGATTTTGACAGTTCTTCTTCACAACAGATCCAAAATAGTATAGAGTTACTGTTAGGAGGTATGGGAACCGCTTTCATTACTTCCTTGTTAGGAATGGCGCTTTCTTTGGCTTATACCATATTGGACAAATATGCTCGGAATAAGCTTTCCAAACAACTATATATCATGAACCAAAAGCTAGATGCTGAATATTATATAGATGATAGAACGCTTGATGATTTGAACGAACAGGCTTTGGCAAAATCAATGGCAGAATCTATGCGGGAAGCGGTTAGATCTGAGGTGCAAAAAATACTCAATACACTCAATGAAAAGTTGGCGTACACTAATGAATCAGGCGAGACAACAACCGTCGGTAACGCCATAAGGGAAATATTGTCAGAGAATCAAGAGCAATCAAAAGCCTTAAAGTCATTCTCAACAGATCTCGCTATCGAATTAAATAACGGATTTGATGAAGCGCTTTCTCGGCAAATGCAACAAAAAATCCTCCCGCTTATGGAGAATGTGGATATCACAACAAAGGCCATTGTGGAACACATTGACAAAATGGCAGATCTGGTAGCCTCCCCTGCGATAGACATGATACAGCAAGTGGTAGAAGAATTAAAGAACAGCATGACTACCTTGATGAAAGATTTTACAGCTGGGTTATCCGGCTCTGCTACAACCGAGTTAGAAGAACTTGCTCACCAATTGAGCGTAGCTGCGAAGTCCATGGGAGACTTTCCCTCGCACATGTCACAAATTACTGCAACCCTGCAAGCAACTATTGGAGAAGTTAAATTGGCTGTATCGGAAATCTCAAACACGTCAGCCAATGCCAATTCACAAGCTATGCAAAAGATGCAAGAGCAAATCACCTTTGCGACAGGGGCAATCAGCGAGTCTATTGTACAAGTTAAGGAGGTAATGACAGGCATTACGAATAACTCACAACAAAAAAGTGAGCAAATGATTGCAAAAATAGCTGAAGCATCCGAAAAGATGGGAATTTTCTTAACAGAAACCGTCTCATCCATTTCAAGTACTATCCAACAACAATTGAAAGGTATAACAGATGATATTAGTAATAAACAGACAGGTCTTATTTCGCTTCAAGAAGAGACAACCGAACAGACCCGAAATATATTGGTAACGTTCAATGCCAGTCTTGAACGTTTGGAACGCATAAATGTTTTTGTTTCAGAAATTATGAATTTGTTCCAACAGGCTCAAGGCCAGATTTCAGGAAGTACTGCACATCTTCAATCCATCACAAGCGATATGAAAATGGCCTCTCAGATACTCAGCCATAATCAAAGTGAATACCTGCTCAAAGCTGAGGAGATGCAGCTGAAGAACAGTCAAAGCATCAATACCGTAACAGAATTGTTGAAGAACTCTGGAGAACTGTCCCAAGATTATGCTCAGCAATTCATTGTCATCCAAGAAGGTCTTGGTAGTGTCTTCCAAGAATTGCAAAGAGGTCTCTCCGAATACAGCCGTACAGTTGAAGAATCGACAAAGAACTACCTGACGCAGTACAGTACTAGTTTGACAAATACAGCTGATGCACTCTCCAGCACCATTCAGCAATTGTATGAAGTGGTGGAAACACTCATGGAAACTTTAAACAATAAGAAGAAATAACCATGAGTAAGAGACAAAACATCACCTACGAAAGTAAAGAGGAGAACGCTTTTTCTCTCTCTACCGGGGACCTTATGGCAGGCCTTCTGTTCATCTTCATTCTTTTGCTAATGGGGGCGATGCTGCAAGTTCAAGAAACTGCTGACCAACTGAAAGAACGAGCAGAAGAAGATAAACGGATTGTACAACGATACGATCAGATCAAGACACAATTATATATAGACTTTAAAGAAGAATTCAAAGAGGATTTGACGGTTTGGCGTGCTACAATTGATTCAACGTTATGTATTCGATTTCAGGAGCCAGCTATGCTGTTCGACAACAATAAAGCAGAATTGAAACAGCAGTTTAAAATAATTCTCAATGACTTCTTTCCTCGTTATATCGACCTACTTAGTCGTCCTGAATACAAAGAAAGTATCGTGGAAATCCGTATTGAGGGACATACAGACAGCAACGGTGAGTATTTTCATAACATGGAGTTATCGCAAAATCGGACACGGACTGTTTTGGAATACTGTTTCGGACTGATGAGCGATGAGCAAATTAATTGGGCTAAAGCACTGATTACCGCAAATGGGTTATCATCCAGTCAACCTATCATGAAAGACGGATTAGAAATCAAGGAGTTATCGAGAAGAGTAGAATTCCGCGTAAGAACCAATGCAGAAAAGCATTTGGAAGAAATCGCGAACAAACGAACTGAATTGAGCTATGAATGATATATATAGTCTATTGAAAATTAACAAGGGCGTTATTACAGATTTCTCACTGCAAGCACGTCGGGTCATTGATTCCCAAACAGACAAGGTGATCAAGAAAAATATTGCTGTGCTCAAGAAAGTCGAAGAGCAAATGTCTCTCGACAAGGGCCTGGTTGCTTCACAATATTCAATAGACCAAGTAATCGCAAAAGTAATTCGATTAGCCCCTACAGGAAATATCTCAAGTGACAATTGGACTACCAGAGAATTACGCATTGTATCCTATTATCTGATGAAATTGCGTGATAACGAATCTATTTACAATTATGCCTTAGAACTGCTTGATAGAAACTGGAAGAACATATTTTTCAATGGGTTGGTCTTTTACCTAATGAATTCTTGGTACAGCATTGAACCTCATTTTCGGGAAATGACGAGCCGACTATTGACAAACAAACTTGCAGAGTATTCAGACAGCAACCGGAAATATTTACTTTGGAAAAACAAAGCAAACCTGTTTGAGAATAATGGACCTACACGCATGGCTGCCATGGTTGAAGCGAAAAGAATGAACATTGAAGAAGCACCTACACTATTAGGATACAAAAAGGGAGCCATGAAGCAACCATACTATTCGGATGTGGTTGTAAAATACGTTGAAAATAACCACATATCGGATAGAAGAATAATCGAGCAAATCTTCATGCTACATGATCATAATCGGACCAAAAAACTGATTTTTGCCTATTTGGTTGAAGAAGAAAACAAAATCTGTGATGTACTGCGTCGCAGTCAACTATGCCGATTTGCGAATGAATGTTTGGGAGACATTACGTTAGCCCAAACATGGGCCCCTTTTCTTGGCGCTACGGAATCTGAGATAAAGAAGTTGGAGAAAGCCATGCAATTGGTCAACCTTTGGTTTGCTCAACAAATCATTGAAACTTTTTTTGAGATGTGCGTTCAGGATAAAGCCCGAAAGAACTTTTGGTTGAACTACGTGAGCCATATAAGTGCTTTCAAGATTATAGGTTCTACTGCAACCAAACATACATTGCAAGGGAATAGTACAATTGGCCCTATGCTCATGCCCCATTTCATCGAAACGAATTCTCTTATCCAACAAACATCTGCTTTGGTACTATTTATCAAGGATAAGATGATCGTGGAGTTTTCTGATTTGGGTTCATTGTATGTGTACAATAACATGCATTATATGGTAAAAAGGGTGACAAACCCTGTTGAAAGAATCTCTACCATCAACAATCTTAAGGTTACCTCCATGGGACATATCGTTGAACGTGATTGTTGGGGAAATTTCACTGTTTTCAACGAAGAAGGAAAAATGCCACATATTGGTGACTGGCAAACCCGGCTAAGGAACTGGTTAGACGACCAATTACTTAAGTCGAAAAAAAAGAACGTTTCTCTCTCTGATCATGTTTCCGATGATATATACAAGATAAAACCAGTTCTAGAGGAGAATTTCAAGCCAATAAGACAATCCTATACTAACGAAGAGAACATAGAAAAGAAGTCTCAAACTAGAACTAATATAAGTGAATTTCCATGTGTTATACAAAGTAAAACACTAGATAACAATATTAGAGTTGTAGCCAATTCTAAGGGATTCTTTTTGACATGGGGAACAGGAATATACAAGCTTATAGGCCAACTTAACCCTTATGAACAGCCAACCGGAAATATTTGGATAAAAAAAACACCTAAGTTGGATTGGTATGAAATTGTTCACCATAAAGATAGTGAATCGAACAAAAGTATAGGTTTTATACGCATAGTAACAGACGGGGTAATCTATAAAGAACAATTATACGTTCCCGGGCAGAAAATATTCAAATTCTAATGATATGCTGATACAGAGTTATAATCACATAGGTATAACATTCACCGTCAACATAGACGGTCACTCCATTCATTTTCACGAATGGAGTGCAACGGATGATTGTATTTACTATCAACCCCTTGCTGCATTAGTAGATAATGGGCAAGCTCAATTCTATAAAAGTGAGTGTACCGTACCCTACGCAAACCTTTACTTGTTGGATGAAAATGAACAATCCATACTGGGTGTACCCAATCTATACGATAAAGCGATGAGACTGCGTGGAGAAGGAATGCTCAATTCTTCGGACTTTAGGTATCGTATCGAATTATTGCAACACATTCCAGACGGTCAGTTATTGATTCATGAACGTATAGGTAATATCGTCAAAACAAAAGAGGGAGACTATCTCTTGTCAGAAGCACAATATGAACTGATTAACCGAGTTGAAGCATTCAACTCGCTTCCTGCCGACCAAAAAACAGCTGATTACAACTTCCGGCAGTTCGCTGCTATCAAAGCCTTGGCCAAAGAAGCCAGATGCGAACTGGACAGCTATCTGGAAAACGAAAACGTCTTTGTTCCCCAAAAGATCACATTGGATATGGGCCGTGACGAAGATGGTTTTACACTTGAACCATCCATTGAGATTCCAGAAAACGACAAGTTTCAGCACACTTTCGACCGGATGCGAAAAGTTCAAAGCTCTTATCCGATCTCACGTGAAAACGGTGAGCGAATTCGTGTGGTATTCAGCCCTGAACAGCAGGAAAACCTTTCCGTTCTCAAACAGAGTGGAAGGCACAAGACACATGAAGAGATGCAAGCAATCATTGAACATCCGACGGAATACTTTGATCCAGAAGTCATCAATTTGGATGAATTATATAGTGACCGCGTGATTGAAATAGGTGTATACAAACCTAAATTCTATCCATTCATCTGCCCTTACAAGTCATGCTGGATTGCAGGGGCAACCATAGAAACACCTGAAAATGGAACCACAAAATTGACCATAGAGAGTGATGAAGAGTTGTACGCATTGCAAGAAGCCGTAGATTTTGCTAAGCAGGAAGGAAAGAAAATCGTATGCTATAAACAAACACAGATTGACATTGATGATGCGCTATTCTTGATAGAAACAGCAGAGAAACAGTTGCGTAATCCCCAAGGACCTATCCAGACAGATGAAAACAAGATAGATGAAAGTAGAAAAATACTCATCATAAAGGACAATGCAGAAAAAACAGACTTTGCTGTCCAAAATCGAATCATTGAAAGAACAGATCGATATACACTCTTCAAAGACCCCTTCTTAGACACGAAATATACATTGAAGAGTCATCAAGAAGAGGGAGTAGCTTGGTTACAACACCTCTATCAAAATAACGTAAGCGGATGTTTGATAGCAGATGATATGGGTTTGGGTAAAACCTTGCAGATTCTGTATTTCATTGATTGGCATTCACGCATGTATGCTGATCATAAACCCTACTTAATTGTTGCACCCGTTTCTTTATTAGAGAACTGGGAGAATGAATACAAACGTTTTTTCAGTTCACCGAGGCTTACCGTAACAAGAATGAGATCCAAAAGCGTGCCACGACAATTTGATAAAAAAGTTGTAGATGCGATGCAAAAGCTGGACATTGTCCTCACGAGTTACGAGGTACTCCGTAATTCGCAATTAAACTTTTGTGCAGTGGACTTTGATATCATCGCTATGGACGAAGCGCAGAAGATCAAATCCCCAGGGACATTGGTAACCAACGCTGCAAAGGCATTAAAGGGAAAATTCAAAATTGCCATGACAGGAACCCCAGTTGAAAACACATTAGTCGATTTGTGGTGCATAATGGATTTTTGTGTGCCAGGTTTACTTGGCAATGCAAAAGCGTTTGCTGCCAAATACCAAAATCCATTGAAGAATGCGGACACAGATTTGGTCACCTTAGGCAATGAGCTTCATCATAAATTGGGAAGCTATTTTATACGGAGGTTGAAGAGTGATGCTGCCAAAGATTTGCCAGAAAAGATCGTACACAAACAACCCATAGAAATGCCAACTTCCCAATCGAGTATCTACAAACGTGTAGTGAATGCACACAAATCAGGATTACAACGTAATATGCTGGTCACGATCATGCAGATACGCGCCGTATCTGAGCATCCTTACCTTCTGAACTCATCTTTAATGGAGCACAACCTGCAAGAAATAGTTGATTCTTCAGCAAGAATGCAGGCCACGATCACTATTTTGGACCAAATCAAACAAAAGGATGAAAAAGTCATCATCTTTGCCGAACGTAAAGAAACACAGAAAATACTCTGGAACGTATGCCATAAACGTTACAGAATAGCTCCCAAAGTCATCAATGGAGACACACCTTCAACGGTTACGAGACCTAATCCGAACAACCTTTCCAGACAGGCTAGTATAGACGAATTCCAGTCTGTCGAAGGATTCAATGTGATTATCATGTCCCCTGTAGCAGCCGGTATAGGCTTGAACGTAACTGCAGCCAACCATGTGATCCATTACGCTCGTCATTGGAACCCAGCCAAAGAGAATCAAGCTACAGACCGTGCCTATCGTATCGGTCAGACCAAAACAGTGTTTGTCTATTATCCAATGGCTGTCAGTAAAGAATTCAAGTCGTTCGATGAAACACTAGATGAATTGCTTTCACGAAAAACGTCTTTAGCAACCTGTACCCTATTTCCTACAGAACGAGTCGAAGTCAAGCAAGATGAGATCGGTCAACTATTATTGGGGAAATAAAAGGTGTACGAAAAGGAGAAATAATTTGATAACAGAAAGCGGTGAGCCAGACAGACTGGTTCACCGCTTTTATATGCATCTCAACGCATCGTCACACCTTCAAGAAGATCTTCTGACGATAGAGTATGTAGAGGAAAATCCAGCAGACAGCAATATAGGAGGCTGCGGACATCAGGGGTTGTGCAGAAGCCGGGAAGAGATGCACGACACCGGAAAAGAGCCCGTTGGCCGTATATTGGAAGTCGATGAAACATTGTGCCAAGTAGATGGTGATGGAGTTCATACCGATCACACGGAAGAAGAACGTCCACTTCCGATAGTTCAACACATCCACTACGTAGTAGAAGAGTGCAAACATGATCACGGAATAGGATCCGACTACACAAACAAAAGTACTGGTCCAAAGATTCTTGTTGATGGGGAAAACCAAACTCCATACGAGACCTACTACCAGCAAAGCCACGCCTGCCACCAGCATGGCAACCACCTTTTTCCGATCGTTCCATGCCTCATTTTTCCACTTGATAAACTCACCTGTGAACATACCGAACATGGCTGTCACGATAGAGGGCAGAATCGACAGAATGCCCTCCGGATCATGGATGCCTTTGTGCAGACGACCCGGCAAACAGAGCCGATCGACATAGCCGACTAGACAGCCCTCCATGGAGAAGGGATCAGCTCCTCCCCCATCGGGAGCCGGTACGAAAGCCAACAGCAACCAGTAGCCCACCAGGATACCCGCTGCAAGACCGATACGGGTACGCATCGCACATTTCATGAACAACAGGGCTGCAAACATCCAGGCCAGACCGATACGTCCCAATACACTGGCATAACGTTGGTTGGCAAAATCCAGGTCAAGCAGGCCATTGTAGATACAGCCCAAAAGCACCAAGGTCAAACCACGACGGATAACCTTCTTCCAAATGTCAGCTTCCGACTTGCCTTGCATCCGCTGCTTTTCCAACGAGAAGGGGAATGAGATACCTGCAATGAAGAGGAAGAGTGGAAAGATGGTGTCGTGATGGCGCAAACCATTCCATTCCACATGTTCCATCTGTTCCGCTACAGCGTCGAAGAAAGAACAGGGCATGAGGGTAGCCAAGGCTGCAAAGAGGGCAGCACCACCCATGATAAAGAGCATGTCGAAGCCTCGCAAGGCATCCAACGACTGGAGCCGACGCGGAGCCGGCTGTTCGGATTGAACGGATTGTTTCTTCATACGAAATCCTCCTGTATTTTATCGTTGCGGCAGATCGACGGAAGTCTCCTGCTGTCCCAACAGGTAGCGGGAGAAGTAATCAACCAAGCGCCAATAGAAATATTCATCCATATCACCAAAATGATGGCGTTGTTGCGGCAACACCAGCATATCAAATCGCTTGTTGGCACGGATCAGTGCATCTACGACACGGGTCGTATTACCCGGATGGACGTTGTTATCAATATCGCCGTGTACCAGCAACAGATGTCCCTTCAACCGTTTGGCCAGTTCAGGATTGGACTTGATGCTATATACAAAGGTCGTATCGCCCTCTTCGGTCACTTTCTCACGTACTCCATGATGCGTTTCGCTCCACCAACGGTTGTAGATGGTGTTGTCGTGATTACCGGCACAAGAGACAGCCACTTTGAAGAAATCGGGGTATTGCAGGATGGCTGCAGTGGACATAAAACCACCACCGGAATGGCCATGAATACCAACGCGGTGAATATCAATAAAGGGATGACGAGCGGCCAACTGCTCGATGGCTGCCTTCTGATCGGCCAAGCCATAGTCGCGCAAATTACCGTAGCCATAGTTATGGTACCATTTCGAACGACTCGGATGACCACCTCGGTTACCCACCGAAATGACAATGAAACCTGCCTGAGCCAACCGATCGGTACGTACGGTCATTTTCTTGAACGGATAGACGGTAGCTTCGACCTGCGGACCCGGATAGACATAGTCGATGATCGGATAGACCTTGGTCGAATCAAAGTCGAAGGGCTTGTACATGACACCATAGAGATCGGTCACGCCATCGGCAGCCTTAACCTGAAAGGGTTCCGGGAACTGATAACCGGCTGCCAACAGTTGAGAGAAGTCACTCTGCTCCAATGTCATCACCTTCCGACCCATATTATCCAACAAGTCGGTTGCCGGAATGGTATTGACCCGTGAATAGTTATCCACCACATACTGACAAGGATCGTCCATACGCACCTCATGGAAATAATCACCGGCAGACACCAATTGCAGACCGCTACCATCCAAGTTCACCCGGTAGAGGTGTTCATAATAGGGATTCTCCCCCTTTTCACGACCATTGGCCAGGAAATAGACTACACGACGTGCCTCATCCACCTTGACGATACCATCCACATGCCACGGACCCGAGGTAATACGGTTCTTCAGTTGGCCCTGGTCATCATAGAGATAGAGATGTGCCCAGCCATCCCGTTCACTCCAGTGCACCAGTTCCTTACCCCCTTTCAAGGCGGCTAACGGACGCAATTCAATATAGGTATTGAGACGCTCCTGAATGATCGGACGAATCGAATCCTCACCGATCGTATAAGAGCAAACATCAATCCGGTGCAGGTCGCGGCTGGAACGGGTCACAAAGAAACGGTTCTCATCACCCAACCAAACACTGGCCACCTCCTTCTGATCCCGTTGACGCTCTTCACGCGGACGGCGAGACAGGTTCAACGACTGATCTTTGAAAGCAGAGGTCGCGATTTCGCGATACGAGTTATCGGACAGGTCGAAGAGCAACAGATGATCGATGGAAGACTCCTTCTCACCCGGCATCTGATACTTGTATGTTTCCAGGGTAGGACGTGGCATGGCCATCGCATTGATCACCCACAACTCCTTGACTGCCCGATCGTCGGTACGGACGATAGCAAATCGACGCGAGTCGGGCGACCAAGCCAGGTAACCTGGGTGACGACGTTTGCCGTTGCAGAGTGTATCCGTATTGAGCAGGCTATAAGGCTGCCCAAAGCCATAGTCCTTCACGCCATCACGGGTCAACTGCACCTCGACAATCGTACTATCCTGTTCGTTGCGTTTGGCCTTCTGGTAGTCCGCATAACTCATGCGGTAGAGGTTCATATCTTTGGCAAAGACAACCGTCTGTTTGTCCGGAGAGACCGAAGCCCACTCCAACTGTTTGTCTAACTCATCTTTCTCGGTTTTCAGCAGTTGTTTGTTCTGGTAGTTATACGAGAAATAGAGCGTATCCTTTTTTTCTCCCTGTTTGGACTCTACCCAGAAGGTAAAGGTTTTACCATCCTCTTTCGCTTGCAAGTCGCGAATAGGCAGGTGACGGGCTGAATAGGGATCCTGAACGATTTCGGTCAACCGGGCTGCCATCCAATCACGATCGAAGAGTGGTTGCTTGCTACGAGCTACCGGATCCACCACGTACCAAGCATCTCCATCGCTGGTCTTGTAATGGTACCAAAAGGCTTGTCCCTGCTGGAACCAATGGGGATCAACTGTGGTGGAGAATAACATCTTATCCACCTTCTCCTTCGTGAAGCGCTGTGCCAATGTGTAACCCGGCAATTCGCTACCCTCCACGATCAGCTCTTGAGCGGATAACTGCATTGATAGCCCCACCGCCAAGGCCATTCCAAAAAATTGTTTTCCAATCATCGTATTTATCTGATTTATGTAGATTCAAAACTGGGATTTATATGTTTCAGAACTTACGAAAACGATAGGTCTGCTCCTCATCGGAAAGGATCAATTCACTGCCTGTGAGCTTGTCAATTCGGAATGTACGCTGCCTATCCTCCCAATCGGTATAGGGCAGAAACTGGGCAACCGGTTTGGGATTCGAGATCAGATCCAACTGGATCTCCGTCTCATTCGTCACCGTATTGTAGCCATAGCAATACTGCATGGAGTCCGACTGGGGACGATACACCTGAAACAGGAAGAGTGAGTTTTGGAAATTGTACCAAACCGTATCCACCTGTTCCACTCCCGCAGGCGAGACCACCTCCCGCAGTTGCCATTTTCCCCACAACCGATCTTCCGTGCTCTTGCTGCAACTCACCAGCAACCACCCGATCAAGCAGAAAACAAGACTTACTCCTCGCATAACAGTAGGGGGCGAATGTCCGTGAAATCTTCTATCACGCTATCGGCGTGTTCATCACCTCGATATGGAGACCAGGGAATACCTTTGATCCAAATCGTCTGACAACCAATATGAGTGGCCGGAACGATATCCTTGTCGTACGAGTCTCCGACGACAACGATCTCCGAAGCCGGCAAGTGTAAACGGTCAACCCCCAACTGGAAGATAGCCGGATCCGGTTTGCGCACACCAACTACGGCTGATTCCACGATAGACTGGAAGAGTCCATCCAAACCGAAATCACTCAAAACTGTCTCGATATTGCCATAAAAATTGGAGACCAGCACCATCGGGTAGCGGTTTGCCAACGCTCGCAAGATGGGCTTGGCTCGCTCAATGGATTGCTTGGCATAGGCATAACACCACTGGGCCAACGATTCCTGCAAGGCTGGATCGGTTGTGTCAGGCAGATAGCCATTCGTACGGAGCCAGTCCAACTGCAATCCCATCTTCAGGCGTAACATATCCAGGAAATTGTGGTGTGGCTGTACGATTGGATTCTTCCCCATCGTCCGTTCGCCATGCACATACGCATTCCGAAAGATCTCCTTTTCCACCGGCACCCGGTTGGCTTGGTAGGCACGCCAGATCACCTCGGCCCAGTGCATCCCATTGCTGTCAATCGTTCCTCCGTAATCGAAGATGATTCCTTTAATCTTCATAATTCATCCATAAATCGTTTACAAAACTGTTCGTGCGTATAAATCATATAGACCAACATGGCGTTCAATACCGTCATCTCAAACAAGAAATAGACCCAGGGTAGATCGATCAGCAAGCTGATAAATAAGGCGATTACCCGTGTATTGAACGAGAGCATATTGGTATATTTCATCAAAGGCAGACTCTTCTCACGAAAAGCAACCCGGAACGACTCGGGAGCCTGACCGGCATATTGCGTGCGGATCTTGTTCATCAGTCGCTGGAACTGCGGAGTGAGCTGTTCCTGTCCGACCGTATAATTGATGTAGAAAGTTTCGAAAAGTTTGTAGATAAATTCCCTGCGCCAACTCATTTCCCGGTAGTGCTCCTTCAAATGAGGCGAATAGGACAATTCACTACCCGATTTTCCCTTGAGGAAAAGCAGATGGACGTTACGATAATAGTCGGCCATGGCCGCTTGTTTACTGTGGAAGAAACCTGTGATAGCAGCCAAGACCCAAATCCAAATACCCCATTGTGGCGTGAGGCGCAAGCAGATGGCTGCATAGATGGTGATGAACCAGATATCACCAGCGGCTCCGTCCAGAATACGTCCCAACGGAGTCTTCTTGCCTGTCATACGCGCCAACTGTCCGTCTGCACTGTCATACGAGTTGGCCCACACCAAGAGTAACATACCCAGGATGTTGATGGCCAAGTCAGTCGGATAATAGCAGATACCGGCGGCTACGCCAATGACGATGCTGGCTATGGTCACCGCATTGGGTGATACGCCCATCTTGTTAAACAACAAAGCCCACCGATAACCGATAGGGCGATAAAAATGGATGTCGATGAACTCTTCCGTGTCCAACGACTTGAGTGTTGATTCTAACGTAGGTTTCTGTTCCATCCGACCTGTTTATTTTTGAAATTCGTTCCAAATTCGTTGTGCAATAGCAGCGGCCGCTTCGTTGCGACAAGGAGCAAAACTGGGCCAATCGTTGAAGTCGATCAAGCGTATCTCCCCACTGTCAGAGACAATACAGTCACCTCCATAAATCTGTGTATTCAGCACATTGGCCGCCTTGTTGCAAATCTGCTGCAAGGTCTCCACTTCGAAAGGAAGTCCTTTGGCTGTACCATTGATTGCCTCCAGGCCAAACTTGCTGTGGTGCATGTTGGAAGGATAGAACCAATAGAAGAAATCGGTACCCTCCACACCGTAGAACTTGACCAGGTCCCCTACGAGATGTTCGTTGATGACCGCATTGGGTATTCCTCGAATAGCATACTCTTTCAAAATGGTCTTCGCCTCCTCCAAGTTACGAACGTAGGTCACATCTTCGCGATGGATCGCATGGAAGTCACCACGCTTGATCCAGCAGTACTCAAAGCCCGCCTTTTCCAGTGCCTCGGTCGGATCCTCATCGGTCTGTAGGATCAGACTCCGCGGATGCGCGATTCCCTGTTCCATCAAAAGGCGAGTCATCTTCTCGCGTGTACAGTTTTCGATGCCATAACCAGAGTTGATCACCCGATACCCTTTGTCCTCCAGCTTCTGCAATTTGCGGATGGAGCGCCAGTCACGCACCATATTGAAAATAAACCTTTCGGAGGGATCATTCAGCAACAGATCTGTCTCCACATATTCATTCACCACACACCCCATCTGGCGCAGGTGTTCTGCTGTCAAGGAAAAGATAGCAGCATCGTTACCCACATGATTGGGAGAAAATTGGTTTCCTCTACGGATACCTGCAATAGTTAATTTGTTCATGTCTGCTTGTTCTTTCTTACGATTGAAGGAATTGTTCTGCTTTCCGGATATCTTCGGCATGATCGACATCAATGATCTTGGCGAAAGGATGCGCCTTCAGATGCAACCCCTCGGCAACCAACTGACGCTGGTAGTTGCGCATCCGCGACATACCCTGTGCAACACAACGATCCAAGACTGCTTGTGCCCGGTTGCGAAGACAATAGATACCACCCGACACGTAGCGACAATCTCCCGGCTGATCCAAGAAACCGGTAATATCCAATGCCTCGTTGGTCTGTACGTAAAGCGGCTTCTCGTCATCGACGAAATCGGTCACTGCCATCAGGCCATCCAATTCCGGCTGTGCCTGAAATGCCCGGATATAGTCGCCAAACTCCTCCTCTCGGAAAATCGTATCAACGGTAGTCAGACAGAGGTCCGAACCATCGAACTGGCGACTTAATTCATAAAAACTATGCATCGAACTGGGTGTCGATTTCACCAGCAGGTGCAAAGGAACGGGCAGTTGCATTTGGCGTATATGCTCCTGCACCTCTGTCATTGTTTCGTTGACAATAATACTGATGGACGTTGCCCCTTGACGGACAAAGACCTCCATCAAACGATCCACCAAGGCTACGCCATGCAGGCGTACCAAGGGTTTCGGCCATTTGACCCCTTCTTGTGCCAAGCGAGAGCCCTCTCCCGCAGCAATAATTGCAAAATTCATGCTAATCCCATTCTCATGAGATGCCTCCCAACCCATCGCTGCCCGATCGGTTGGGAGATCTCTCTATTCCATTAATCCAAATAATCGGGTGCCTCCTCTCCAATTATCTGACGGATTGCCTGCTTGACGATACGCCATTGCTGGAACAGGTCATGCACCGGTTCATATTCAAAGTCATGCATCGGACTCTTGCAGAAGAACGACAGCCACGTTTGAATGCCGCACATACCAGCACGCAAGGCCAAATCGCTAAACAGCACCAAGTCCAATGCGATCGGAGCAGCCAAGATGGAATCCCGGCAGAGGAAATTCACCTTGATCTCCATCGGATAGCCCATCCATCCGAATATATCGATATTATCCCAAGCCTCTTTGTTGTCTTTACGAGGCGGATAATAGTTAATACGCACTTTGTGGTAAACATCACTGTAGAGCTCCGGGAATTTCTCGGGCTCCAGGATGTTGTCAATTACCGACAATTTGCTCACCTCTTTGGTTTTGAAGTTAGCCGGATCATCCAACACTTCACCATCGCGGTTACCCAAAATGTTGGTAGAGAACCAACCACTCAGACCCAACATACGCGTTTTGAACATCGGAGCTAAGACCGTCTTCATGAGGGTCTGACCGCTCTTGAAGTCCTTACCGGCAATGGGCACACACTGCTGTTTCGAAAATTCCCACATGGCAGGAATATCGACACACAGATTGGGAGCCCCCATAATGAATGGAGCACCCTCTGCAATTGCAGCATACGCATAACACATACTGGGCGAAATCGTCTCCGTATGATTCTCTTTCATCGCCTTCTCCAACAATGCCAGTGACTGGTGATCTTCCGACATCGGGATGTAGATCTCCGTGCTGGCAGCCCACAGTACCGCCATACGCTCACACGCATGTTCAGCCTTGAAGGCACGTATATCGGCACGAAGCTGTTCCACCATCTCCCAACGGGTTGCCGCCTGCTTGATGTGTGTACCGTTCAAACGCTTGGCCCAATTATGGTCGAACGCTGCCGGCATCGGCTTGATGGCTTCCAACTCCTCTTTTACCAACTTCAAATCTTTCTCTTTCAATACTTCAGCATAACTTGCTGCTTCGTATGCATTGTCGGGGAAGATATCCCAACCACCGAATACGATATCAGACAGATCTGCCAGTGGCACAATCTCCTTAATCGGCTTCTCACCTGCCTGTACGCGCATGGTGGCCATCTGTGTGATGGAACCTATCGGTTTAGCCAAGCCCTTTCGAGCGGCTAAGACACCTGTAATCATCGTCGTGGACACAGCTCCACCGACCCCAACAACCAGAACGCCAAGTTTTCCCTTGGCTTCTTTTACTTGCATTTTTTCCATATTCTTAATAAGTTCATAGATAATTCTGCAAAAGTAGCGGTTTTTATTGACTTTCAACGTATCTTTGTTCGTCATTAACAATAGATTTTATGGTTGTATTGCTACTTTGCATTGTTTTAGGCTGGTTTGCCAGTCCCCTTTCCGCCCAAGTCACCATCGACAAGGCGGTTTTTCAGACCGATCGTCGGTTGTCGCCCGACCAACGTGGCGACTTGCGTCTGCAGGTGAATAGCCTCAGTTTCTTCCGAGACAACGAATTCTCTACACCTACCCTGGATGGTTACACACTGCCCGGATTTTGGTTGCAGCCCAGCCTACAATACCAACCGTTGGACAAGCTCCGGTTAGAAGCCGGCCTGCATCTCCTGCGGTATTGGGGGGCTGACCGTTATCCCAACATGGCCTATCAGGATATTGCCTACTGGTCTGGCCGTAAACAAAAGGGAGTTCACCTCCTTCCCTTCTTCCGCGTACAGGCGGCTCTCTCCGATCAGGTAACCATCGTCTTGGGCGATCTCTACGGAGGCGCAAACCATCAGCTCATCGAGCCGCTCTATGCACCCGAGCTGAACTTGACCGCCGATCCGGAAGCGGGTCTGCAATTGCTCTACGAAGGGAGACGCTATGAGATGGATCTCTGGGTCAACTGGCAGAGTTTCATTTTCCGCACAGACACACACCAAGAGGCATTCACGGTCGGTCTCTCCAGCCGCGTCAAACTAAATGATGAGACGAATCCTATACATTATTATATACCTGTACAAGCGATGATCCAACATCGGGGTGGTGAGATTGATACCATCCAAACGCAATCGGTTCAAACATTGATGAATGGTTCGATCGGGTTTGGCCTGCGTTGGCAATTTGACCATCCGCTCTTCCATCAGTTGGACGCATCGGTCCACGCATTGGGCTATTACCAGCAAGCAGGTGAACTGTGGCCTTTCGACCAAAGTGCCGCCGGTTATGTCTCTGCATCGCTCCAATTGGGCTCAGGATTTCAGGTAAAAGGGAGTTATTGTTACGGACAGAAGTTCATCTCGCTCTATGGCTATCCGTTTTATGGCTGCGTCTCCACCAAACAGTCAGACACAACCTTCGATGCTATCAAGACGGGTTATCTCGGTGTGGAGTATTGCCGTCCTTTGGCACCGGGCTATGCCATCGGTATCAACATGGATCTTTTCCTAGAAGGAAATAGAAAAGCGACCGACGCTACGCAAACGGTAACGCACATCGGTCGCTCTTCCT
The DNA here is from genome assembly GCA_021531775.1 of Parabacteroides distasonis. Classification (GTDB taxonomy): domain Bacteria; phylum Bacteroidota; class Bacteroidia; order Bacteroidales; family Tannerellaceae; genus Parabacteroides. The sequence goes on from JAFBIU010000002.1 coordinate 78,062, forward strand.
GTTTCTCAGCTGGCATCTATCTACGGATCCAGCCCTCTTTCCTACTGAAAAAGTTTCAGTAACATTATTTATTCATCACACAAAAAACAGAATCATCAACTGTGCCGTCAAGACTCGCAAGAACATCGTCAACGGATAAACAGTTGCATAACCCACGGCCGGGGCATCGTTTCCGGCTGTGGCATTGGAATAGGCCAATGCAGGCGGATCTGTCGTACTACCTGCAATCAGACCCATCAGCGTAAAGTAGTTCACCTTACAGAAATAGCGTCCGATACTACCTATGATAATCAACGGCAGGAAGGTGATGATGAAACCATAACCAATCCAAGCAAAACCGCCATTGTTAACAATCGTATCCACGAATCCGTCTCCTGCACCGATACCTACGCAAGCCAAGAAGAGCGTAATACCGATCTCGCGCAACATGAAGTTGGCACTCTGTGTCGTATAGGTGATCAACTTGTAATGATAACCAAAACGGCTGACCAAAATGGCAACAATCAGCGGACCACCTGCCAGACCCAATTTAACCGGCTGCGGAATACCCGGGAACGTCAAAGGAATACTTCCCAAGAAGATACCCAATGCGATACCGACAAAGATAGCGATCAGGTTCGGCTCGTTCAAACGTTTCAACGAGTTACCCAATACCTTCTCAACATTGGTAACCGCACTCTCCGTACCGACTACATTCACACGGTCACCCACCTGCAAGGTCAGGTTCGGAGTAGCAACCAAGTCGATACCCGAACGGTTGATACGCGTGATGTTGATACCATACAATTTACGCAATTTCAACTGACCCAAGCGCTTGCCATTCAACTCCGGCTTCGTCACCAGGATACGGCGGTTGATAAACTGGCTCTCCATACGGATCCACTGCTTACGCTCCATTTCAAACTCAATACCAATAAAGGCCTTAATGGTCTCAGCATCCTGCTCAGTCGTAATCACGAAAATCTTGTCATCTTCATTCAGAACTGTTTGCGCAGACGCCATCTCAATCTGCTTGTTATCGTTACGCCATACACGAGAGACCACGAAGTCGCGTTCAATCAGACTGGAGATCTCAGCCACTGTCTTGCCGAAAATAGCCGGATTCTTGACAATCAAGGAAATCGGCTTAGCCTCGTTGTTGTGAGAAGAGTCTTCGCTGTTCAACTGCTCCGTCTCTTTCTCGAAGTTCACCCGGAAAGCATATCGGATCACGATCAAAGCCAAAATGATACCGATAACACCCAAGGGATAAGCCACGGCATAACCCAAGGCAATGGTCGGATCAGCCGCACCAAACATATCCGTATAGGCCTGCTGGGCAGCACCCAAGCCCGGTGTATTGGTCACTGCACCTGACAAAATACCTACCATGGTTGGAATCGGCACACCTGTTACATAATGAATTACCAAAGCCGTCACAACGCCCAAGAAGACAATGCCACACGCCAACATGTTCAGCGTCACTCCTCCTTGTTTGAACGAAGAGAAAAAGCCCGGACCCACCTGCATACCTACGGAATAGACAAACAGGATCAACCCAAACTCTTTGAAAAAGTGAAGAATATTAGGGTTCATCGTGAAACCAAAATGTCCCATCACGATACCCACAAACAACACCAACGTAATGCCTAACGAGATACCAAAGATCTTGATCTTCCCTAACTGGATCCCTAATGCGATTACAATGGATAACAACAGGATGGAGTGACCTATACCGCTCCCCCAGAGTAATTCGTTAATCCAACTCATGAGAACCTAAATTAAATTCTTAATAAAACCTTATTCCTTTTAAATCGAATGCAAAGGTACGGATTTAATTTGTGCTTTACAACATATTTTTCTATCTTTACTCGTCAAAAAAATTGATTTATGAGAAAATATGCATCTATTGTTTTGGGTTTAGTACTTGGTTTCATGTCGGTTAGTGCGCAAGAAGCTGATAAAACGGTTATCATTCAAACCAATGTTGGTACGATGAAAGCACGTCTCTACCCGGATGTGCCTCGCCATACACAGGCCTTCATCAACCGGGCACGGAAAGGTGAGTTCAATGGGACTCTTTTTACACGCGTCATTCCAGAGTTTATGATTCAAGGTGGTGCACCGGATTCGAAGAATGCTCCCGCCGGAGCACGTTGTGGATTCGGGGATCCGTCAGCGGAAATCCTACCCGAGTTGAATGACCACTATTTCCATAAACGTGGAGCCTTGGCCGCTCCCCGCCAGAATGACGACATCAACCCGCAGAAGAAGTCGGACATGTCCCAATTCTTCATTGTACAGGGAAAAGTATATCGTCCCGGCGAGTTAGATACCTTGGAACGGATCGCCAATCAGGAGATTCGGGAAAAAGCCAAGGCGGAGTTCTATCGCCCACAACGGGTACAACTGCAAATGTTGAAAAAGGATAATCCACGTGAATTCAGGAAACGGATCCAGAAGATCAATGCACAGATTGACTCGGTAATCCGGGCCACACCCGGTCATTTGCTCTTTACCGACGAACAGAAAGAGGCCTATACGACCGTGGGTGGCTGTCACAACTTGGATGGGGTCTATACCATTTTCGGCGAATTGACAGAGGGCTTTGAGGTACTCGATGCCATTGCCAAGCAGCCGAAAGATCAGTATGACCGTCCTAAAAAGGATATTCGTATCATTCAGGTAACGGTGGAATAATCTCCATCGTTACCGTGTCAAATAGGCAGCCGCAGCTTCGGCACATCGCTCGCCATCAATGGCAGCTGAAACAATGCCTCCGGCATAGCCGGCCCCCTCACCGCAAGGGAACAATCCTTGCAACGTCACATGCTGATAGTTCTCCGGATCGCGCAGGATACGTACGGGGGAGGAGGTACGCGTCTCCACACCAATCATCGTGGCCTCATGGGTCAAGAAGCCCTTCGAGACCTTTCCAAAATGGAGAAAACCATCATGTAAACGCGATGTGATAAACTTCGGCATCCAGAAGTGGAGAGGCGATGCCAACAAACCGGGCGTGTAAGAAGAAACAGGCAGATCAAAAGAGTTCTTCCGTCGCACAAAATCCGCCATGCGTTGTGCCGGAGCCACCTGTTTACGTCCGCCATTCTGCCAACAGATCTGTTCTATCCATCCCTGAAAAGCCATCAAGGCCAATGGGGAATCAGGCCGTACCGGCGAACCATCCGGGAAGGTCAAGTCTGTTCCCTCCAACAAGGCAGGATAATCCTCCGGATGAATTTCGACGACCATACCGGAATTGGACCAGCGAGAACCTCGGTTGGATGGCGACATACCATTCACCACTACCTGTTGCGGACCACTGGCTGCCGGAACCACAAAACCGCCCGGACACATGCAGAACGAATAGACACCCCTACCCTGAACCTGGGTCACAAAACTGTATTCTGCCGCTGGAAGGTATTTGCCGCGCCCCTCTTTTCGATGGTATTGGATTTGATCAATCAAAGCTGAGGGATGTTCCAAACGTACACCGACCGCAATGCCTTTCGCCTCGATCGGGATCTGCTCCTGATATAAATAGGTATAGAGATCACGGGCTGAATGACCCGTAGCCAAAATAACCGGTCCCTGGAAAGCAAGCCCCCGATTGGTTTCCACACCCACTACGCGATCCCCTTGTCGGATCAATGCCTCCATACGAGTCTCAAAATGGACCTCTCCTCCACTCTTCAAAATCTGTTCCCGCATCTGTTCGATGACACGAGGCAATTTGTCGGTTCCAATATGGGGATGTGCATCCGAAAGAATCGTCGGACTGGCTCCATGCTGACAGAAAATATTCAGAATCCGATCAACCGACCCGCGTTTTTTACTACGCGTATATAATTTGCCATCGGAATAGGCCCCTGCGCCTCCCTCTCCAAAACTGTAATTCGATTCGCTATTGACCACCTGTTCACGACTGATAGCAGCAATATCCCGTTTTCGGTCTCGGACATTCTTGCCTCGTTCAATCACAAGGGGTCTGAAACCCAACTCAATCAGACGCAAGGCTGCAAAAAGTCCGCCGGGACCGGCTCCTACCACAACTACCGTAGGACGATCGGATACATCACCATAGGTAATAGGTTGATATTCCAGTTCGGTCGGTACCTCATCGATAAAGATACGTACCTTGACATTCACATAGATCGTTCGCTGACGGGCATCGATGGAACGTTTGAGTACACGTACCGCCTCAATCCGATCCTGTTTCATTCCGGTTTCACGTGCAGCAACCCGCTTGAGTGCCTGTTCGTTGACCGCCTCCTCCGGTAAAATCCGGAGCTGTAATTCCTTAATCATTGTATCTGATTCCTTTCTTCACTACCTGTTTGTTTATCCGAAGAGTTGCCGGAAAGCCTCTTCTACCTTCTTCACCTGCACAATCTGCAGCTTGCAATGGGCCGTATCAAATCCCTTCAAGTTGTTGTAGGGAATGATGATACGATCGAATCCCAACTTTTCAGCCTCCCGAATACGCTGTTCGATCCTGTTCACGGGACGGATCTCCCCCGACAAACCCACTTCACCTGCCATGCAGACACCCGGTTCCACAGCAATGTCCAAGCTGGACGAGAGTACGGCACTAATGACGGCCAAGTCTGTTGCCGGATCGCTGACCCGCAGGCCTCCGGCAATATTCAGGAAAACATCCTTCTGGATCAGTTTGAATCCCGCACGTTTCTCCAGAACAGCCAACAGCATATTCATCCGGCGAGCATCAAAACCGGTAGCACTACGCTGTGGCGTCCCATAGACAGCCGAACTAACCAATGCCTGTGTTTCAATCAGAAAGGGACGAACACCCTCCATGGCAGCCGCAATCGTCACACCACTCAATCCTTCATGATTTTGCGTCATCAACAGTTCCGATGGATTGCTCACTTCCCGCAACCCATCCTGACGCATCTCATAAATACCCAATTCCGACGTACTGCCAAAACGATTCTTGATGCTCCGGAGAATCCGGTACATATAGTGTTGGTCTCCCTCAAACTGCAACACGGTATCAACGATGTGTTCCAACACCTTTGGACCAGCAATAGTACCCTCTTTATTGATGTGGCCAATCAGTAACACCGGCACACCGGTCTCCTTGGCATATTTCAAGATGGCAGCACTACATTCACGTACTTGCGAGATGCTACCGGGCGAAGATTCCAATAATTCACTATAGATGGTCTGAATCGAATCGATGACCAAGAGATCCGGTGCTATGTTGTTTGCCTGCGTAAAAATCTGCTCCAAGTTCGTCTCACACAGAATGTAACAATGGGTAGGGTCACCTGCCAAACGGTCTGCGCGCAACTTCAATTGCCGGCTACTCTCCTCGCCCGACACATAGAGGGTCTTCAATTGCTGCAGACGCAACACGGTCTGCAATACCAAGGTGGATTTACCAATACCCGGTTCCCCACCGATCAACACCAAAGAACCTTTGACCAGTCCTCCGCCCAACACACGGTTCAGTTCGTGATCCTGCAGATCAAGACGTGTCTCCGCCTCAGCTGTCACATCACGTAACAGGGTGGGACGCATCTTCCCCGACTGGAACCATCCCTGGGCGGGACGATTGACCTCAGACGAGCTGACCGATTCCTGTTTCACGACCTCCTCCACAAAGGTATTCCAAGCTCCACAGCTGGGACACTTTCCCAACCACTTGGGTGAATCGGCACCACAGTTGGAACAGACATACACTCGCTTTACCTTCGCCATACGCACTATTCTTGCTTTTTTTCGGGAAAGATTCCCATTTTCTGTACCGGCTGGGATTGACCTTTTTCCTTATATAGATAGCCGTGAAACATACCTTCGCTATTGAAAGAGATTCCGATCTGACCCTCCTTATCTACGGCAATCAATCCACCATTACCCTCTTCGCGACTCAATTCCCCATGAATCACGGCATCGGCAGCTTGCTGGACACTCTCCTGCAAATAACGATGGCGGGCACACACATCAAAGGCAACGGCATGTCGGATAAAATACTCTCCATGACCGGTACAAGAGACGGCACAACTACGGTTATCGGCATAGGTTCCAGCCCCAATCACAGGCGAGTCTCCGATCCGTCCCCATTTCTTTTGCAACATACCACCTGTACTGGTACCGGCTGTCAAGTTGCCCTGACGATCGAGCACCACACAACCGACCGTTCCATTCTTCTTGCTTTCCTGTTTGAATTTCTCTACCCACTGCATGGTACGGGGCGTGGCAAAATAGAGATTATCCTCGACCATCTCCAATCCCTGTTCCCGGGCAAACTCATCAGCTCCCGAACCACTCAGCATCACGTGAACGGAATGCTCCTTTACCTGATAGGCTGCATCGATCGGATGCTTCACATGTTGCACACCCGTGACGGATCCGGCACTCAAGTCCTTCCCCTCCATCAGGGCTGCATCCAGCTCAAAACAACCCGTTGCCGAGACGGTTGCTCCGATTCCGGCATTAAACAGTGGATTCGATTCAAAATAGCGGATGACCGCCCTCACGGCAAGTGGGCCTTCCCCACCTGCCGCCAGGATACTGTCACCGATATGCAAGGCCGAATCAAGAGCCGCATAATAATGAGCTTGTATATCCGGCCGATTTTCCAATCCCCGCATGGCACCGGCTCCTCCATGTACCACGATTACATATTCTCGCTCTTGAGCTGTCACCGAGAGCAGGACTGTCAGCAGCAAGAGGACTCCTGTTATCCATCGTTTCATTTCGTTTCTCTCCACTAATTAGTTCATTTTCGGTTTACTACCCATTTCAAACTCCAGCGTAGATCCGCTCATGATCTGTTCATGGGTGATCGAGGTCTGATCGTAGGGCTGGCCATTCAGCAAAACAGACTGGACATAACAGTTGGAAGCACTCACATTCGGAGCTTTCACCGTGAAGGTCTTACCATTGTCCAAGTGCAGTTTCATCTCCGGGAAAAGAGGGGTACCCAATTCATACTGACCAGCGACCGGATCCACCGGATAGAATCCCATGGCACTGAAGACGAACCATGCCGACATCTGTCCGCAATCCTCGTTACCACAGATACCATCGGGTGTATTCTTGTACAGATCGTGCATCACTTGCGAAACATATTGTTGCGTCTTCCAAGGTTGTCCTACCTTATTATACAAATAGGCCACATGATGACCCGGTTCATTACCATGGGCATACTGGCCAATCATACCCGTACTGAAGATGGGCAGATCGTCTGCTGCATCGGGACTATACGTAAACATGCTATCCAATTTCTGGGTGAAACGCTCTGTTCCGCCCACCAATGAGATCAGTCCGTCTATATCTTGCGGCACATACCAAAAATATTGCCAAGCATTGCTTTCACAGATATCCTCCGTATATTCCTTTGCCTCGAAAGGAGTCACGAAATCCCCCTTTTCATTACGCGGCTGCATGAAACTGGTTTCTGGATTATAGACATTGCGGTAGTTTTGCGACCGCTTGTAAAACTCTTCGGCAATCGACTGCTTGCCCATCTTCTCAGCCATCCGAGCGATGCAATAGTCATCGTAGGCATACTCCAATGTTTTTGAGAGAGACCAATTCTCCCATTTGGCTTTGTCTGAAAAGGCCGGCACATAACCCAACTGCTTGTAGAGACCTATACCCCGGTAATCATCCCGATTGGCAGAAGCGACACACGCCTCCAAGGCTTTCTCGGCATCAAAGTTACCAATACCCTTCAAATAGGCATCAACGATCACCGGCACAGCATGATACCCGATCATCATATCGGTCTCATGACCATACAGATTCCACAAGGGAAGTGCACCCTGTTGCTCGTAGAAATGGAGGAAACACTGGATCATGTCGTTGGCCCGTTTGGGCTGAATGTAGGTATAAAGCGGATGAGCTGCCCGATAGGTATCCCACAACGAGAAGGTCGAATAGTTGTCCCATCCCTGGGCCTGATGGATCTGTCCGTCTGGACCATAGTATGCCCCATCCACGTCACTATACAAAGTCGGGGCAATTTGGGCATGATAAAGAGCCGTATAGAATTTCACCAGATCATCTTCATTCGTGCCTGTCACTTCGATGGTACCCAAGGCAGCATTCCATTTGGCACGTGCCTCGGCACAATACTTTTCAAAGTTATCCTCCGGAGCCTCCGCTGCCAGATTGCGGGCTGCCCCCTCTAAACTGACACCGGACAGAGCTGTGGTGACTGTGATCTGTTCATCCTCTTCCGTCTGGAAGTCGAAACGGGCTACGTAGGCCGTTCCGATCTGCCCTTTATCCTTGAGCCGGATAGCCGTCGTATCAATCTGAACGGCTGCAAATGGTTTGGAGAAGCGTGTCTGGAAATAGACCTGTTGCTTCGGTGCCCAACCCTGCGAGAAACGATAGCCTCGAATGGTTACAGAATCGATCACCTCGATGTTAGCATCCATCGTAAAGTCCCAGTTCATCGCCTTCTTCAAGTTGAGGAAGATGGAGGCCTCTCCCTTCGGGAAGGTATAACGCTGGATACCGCAACGATCCGTTGCCGTCAGTTCCACATCAATATCATAGTCCGTCAAATGAACCTGATAATAACCAGCCGTAGCCTGCTCTGCCTCGTGCGAGAATGCCGAATGGATGCCCAACGGAGCCTCAGCCTCCTTGTAGGGACGAGTCACCGGCATAAACAAAATATCGTAAAGGTCACCGGCACCCGTACCCGACAGATGGGTATGGCTGAAACCAGCAATCGTAGAATCGGGATAATAATATCCGGAAATACGATCCCACCCTGGCAAACCATTGTCCGGGCTCAACTGCACCATACCAAAAGGCACTTGTGCACCTGGATAGGTATTGCCCGTAAAGTCTGTGCCTATCATTGGATTAACAAATGCTGCATAATCCATCGTCTCCATCTTCTTTTCAGACGAACAGGCTGCTAAAGCCAGTAGGGAGATCGCCCATATCGAGATTTTCTTCATGACCTGTTTTTGCGTTTTGCTGCAAATATAGCCGATGAAAGGGAATTGGGCAAGAAAAACTATGTACTTTTGCCCACAGAAAGATGGAACAAAGCGTATGAGAAACAGAAACGAATCGATCAAGTACCGATACCCGACCGTATTGACCATTGCGGGATCGGACAGCGGAGGGGGTGCCGGCATTCAAGCCGATCTCAAGACCTTCGCAGCTTTTGGTGTCTTTGGAGCCTCAGCTATTACGGCCGTAACGGCCCAGAACAGTCAAGGTGTACAAGGCATACAACGCATCGATCCCGCCATCGTACGGCAACAGATCGAAGCTGTTTGTTCTGATTTGCAAGTAGATGCCGTGAAGATCGGGATGCTGTTCGATGCCTCCATCGTTGAAGTGGTGGCTGACACGCTACAACGTTTTCGTCCCCGTTGGATCATCTTGGATCCGGTACTGATCTCCACCTCAGGACGGAGGCTGTTGGAAGAATCTGCCGTCCGGGTCATGCAAGAACAGCTCTTTCCCTTGGTGGATCTGGTAACCCCCAATGTGGATGAGCTGGCTACCTTAACCCATCGGGAACTGCATACCCCAGCCGATCTACTGGAGGCAGGTCGGCAACTGTTGGAAGCAGGATGTCGGGGCCTCCTCATTAAAGGAGGACACTGGGCAGCTGCCGAAAGTTGCGACCGTCTTCTGCTGCCGGATCAGGAGCCCTTCACCTATACGACTCCTACCATTCAGACACGCAATAACCACGGCACAGGGTGTACCCTTTCCTCGGCCATAGCTGCCAGTTTGGCTTTAGGAGACACACTTCCCCAAGCTGTTAGTCGGGCCAAAAGCTATGTTACCCAAGCCTTGGCAACCGGAGCCGATGTCTGGGCTGGATCAGGTCATGGTGCGATGAATCATCTGTTTCAACCGGAGCCCCTCCACACAATTCCCTGTCACGTATGAAACAGTTGATCCTCATCACCACCCCTACCCCCTATCCCCACGAAGTGGCCATTTTGAACGGCCTCTTCGAAGCAGGACTGCAGCGGCTTCATCTCCGCAAACCCAACTACACGTTTCAGGAGATGGCTACGCTGTTGGAGGCCATCCCAACCCGATACCATGCCCGCATCGTGATACACGACCATTTCGAACTGACGCAACACGTTGCTTTGGGAGGCGTCCATTTAAACAGTCGCCACCCGGAAGCACCCGTTGGTTACCAAGGTAGCATCAGCCGTTCCTGCCACAGTTTGGAGGAGATCATCATCCATCGCGACAGATGTGACTATCTCTTTCTCAGTCCCATTTTCGACAGCATCTCGAAAGAGGGATATGGGCGTAACTTCACCATCACGCAACTGCAGGAAGCCGCTGCAAACGGCATCATCACCCCGCAAGTGATCGCATTGGGAGGAATCGGTCGGGAGACACTTCCGCTGCTTCGTCCCTTACCCTTTGGCGGATGCGCCTTTTTAGGAGCAATTTGGGGCCAGAATCTTTCATCAGCCGAAGTTTTCGTTAACTTTGCATATTATTTAAAGGAAATGGCAACATGGCAATAATATATCACATACCGAACAAACAGTTACGTCAACGTGGTTTACATCCACGTTTACAGGCAAACAATCGTCTGATGTTCATCACACACGAGACGGCTCAGCACTCCATTCCAGAACAGGTGGAAGCCGTTTTGGAGGGAGGTTGCGGCTGGATTCAATTGCGCATGAAAAACGGATTGCGTGACGAGGTGGCCCAACAAGTCGTGCACCTATGTCAACAGGCTCCCCATCCCGTTGATCTCTGTATCGACGATCAGGTCGATTTTGCCCTTCGTCATGGAGCTACAGCCGTTCATGTCGGCAAATTAGACATGCCAGTTCCCGAGGTATGGGATCATGTTGAAGCTCAACTGTCAGCCGATCGGTGTTTCTACGTAGGAGCTACGGCAAACACATTCGAGGATATTCGTCGGGCCGTAGAAGCCAAAGCCTCTTACATCGGATTGGGTCCCTACCGCTTTACCGAAACAAAGAAGAATCTGAGTCCCATTTTGGGACTGGAGGGGTATCGTCGTATCGTCGGCCAATGTCGTGAGGCAGGCTGGAATATTCCCATTTTTGCCATCGGTGGAATTGAGCAACAAGACGTCAAACAACTGATGCAGACCGGTATCGACGGCATTGCCGTTTCCGGGGCTATTCTCGGAGCAGTTTCCCTTTCGGATGCGACTCGCCGCCTTATTGAAACAATTCAAACCTATCAAGCATAAAAACATATCGAAATACGACACAATATGGTTAAGAAGAATATGCGCATCACCTATCCATCATCGGAGAAGATCTACGTCCAAGGCGAGATCAACAAGATCAGTGTAGGTATGCGACAAATCAAACAGTTAGACACCGTCACCATTGGTCCAGACGGGGAAAAGGTATTCAAAAAGAATAACCCGGTGATCGTTTACGACACAAGTGGTCCCTATTCGGATCCGAAGATTCCCATCAATATCCGGGAAGGATTGCCTCGCCTGCGTGAGAAATGGGGCAACAGCCGACGCAAAGATCTCGTGCAACTGCCGGAACTGACGTCGGTCTATGGCCGCCAACGCCTGACTGATCCGTCATTAGACGAGATCCGTTTTCCCAAACAGTACCTGCCTCATCGGGCCAAACCGGGACGTAACATCACCCAAATGTACTATGCAAAGCGACGCATCATCACCCCCGAGATGGAATATGTTGCGATTCGCGAGAACCAGCAGATCGAAGCCATGGGATTGAAGTCCTACATCACGCCTGATTTCGTGCGGAAAGAGATTGCCGCCGGACGTGCCATTATTCCGGCCAACATCAATCACCCCGAAGCAGAACCGATGATCATCGGTAAGAATTTCTTGGTGAAGATCAATACGAACATCGGCAATTCAGCCCTCTCATCGGGTATTGACGAAGAGATTGAAAAGGCTGTATGGAGCTGCAAATGGGGTGGTGATACCCTCATGGATCTTTCTACGGGTAATCATATCCATGAGACCCGCGAATGGATCATCCGCAACTGCCCGGTGCCGATGGGTACTGTTCCCATCTACCAAGCCTTGGAAAAGGTAGATGGACGGGTCGAAGAACTCTCTTGGGACATCTACCGAGATACGCTGATTGAACAGGCCGAACAGGGTGTCGATTACTTCACCATCCATGCTGGGTTATTACGGGACTTCATCGATCTGACCCGTACCCGACTGACAGGTATTGTCTCCCGTGGTGGTTCCATCATGGCTCAATGGATGCAGATCCATAACCAGGAGAACTTCCTCTATACCCACTTTGCTGAGATCTGTGAGATTCTGAAAAGCTACGATGTGGCGATTTCCATTGGAGATGGCCTGCGTCCGGGATCCATTTACGATGCAAACGACCGGGCTCAGTTTGCCGAACTGCACACCATGGGCAAGCTCACGGAAATGGCTTGGGACCAATATGTTCAGGTGATCATTGAGGGACCGGGACATGTACCGATGAACAAGATTCAGGAAAACATGAAGGAGCAAGTCTATGCCTGCCACAATGCCCCCTTCTATACATTAGGTCCGCTCACAACAGATATTGCACCAGGCTATGATCACATCACCTCTGCCATTGGTGCGGCCCAAATTGCCTGGTTAGGTACAGCCATGATCTGCTACGTCACCCCCAAAGAGCATTTAGGATTGCCCAACAAGGAGGATGTACGAAACGGTGTAGTCGCCTACAAGATTGCAGCCCATGCAGCTGATTTGGCCAAGGGACATCCGGGTGCACAAGTGCGCGACAATGCGTTGAGCAAAGCCCGTTTCGATTTCCGATGGAAAGATCAATTCAATCTTTCACTCGATCCGGAACGTGCGCTCCAGTATTACAAGGATAGTGCTGTCACAGATGGGGAGTATTGCACCATGTGTGGTCCCAATTTCTGTGCGATGCGTCTCACCAAGGAGATGCACAAAAACTGCAAATAAGGCCTCTTTTTCAGATTATATATGGGCTATGTCCTGCCGGACGTTACCGCTTCAGGAGACGTTGGGCAGTGGCATAGCCCTCTTGGTATAAGGCTTCCAACTTGGCAGGATCCTGCCCTGTACGCCCTACCTGCAACGGAGTCTCGGGACGGATTACCAATACCTTCCCCTCCGCTTCCAACTGCTCGACCAGGTCCAACTGCTCATTGTAATGCCGATAACGCAGACGTAACTGCTCCCGGATAGCCGGATACTGACGATAGATGAATCCCGGTAGGTAAAAATCCTTTACTGCCTTCCGATACCCTTTGTTACGAGTGAGCACCACCACATTCCGCCTGTAGCCATCCTCCATCGCATGACGCAACGGTATCGAATCGCACACACCCCCATCGACCATCGGTTTACCATCCACCCAAGCCATCGGACACATGACCGGCAACGAACAGGAGGCACGCAAGATATCCACCAACCGCTTCTCATCCAGTTTTTCCTCATAATACTCTGCCTGGCCTGTCAAGCAATTGCTGGTCACCATCACAAAGCGGTTCGGGTTCGCCTTATAGGTAGCAAAGTCGAACGGATAATAACGGTCCGGATAGACATAGAAAAGAAAATCCAAATCGATATAGCCATGTCCACGCAGAAAATGACGCAAGCCAATGTAGTTGTACTCCTTCAAGAGGTCGATGTTGCTGAACTTGGATCGCCCCCGTTGACGCGACAGATAAGAGACACCGTTACTTGCTCCGGCAGAGACCCCGATAGTATAGGGAAAATCGATATGCTGGTCCATCAGGTAGTCCAACACACCCACCGTGAAGATACCGCGCATGCCTCCACCTTCCAGCACTAAGCCCGTATGATCGTCAATCTGAAACATGATTCTCTACATTATTATATATACAAACAGGGGAAGCCAACGACCTCCCCTGCAAAAATACAAAAAACCAACCAATCTGAATCTACGTCAATAGGAGATTTTACAACCGATGAAATAGCTACGAGGTGAGCCCGGACCATACACATAACCTGCATCCCGGTTTCCCCCCTTGTCAAAATCTGACTGGAACGCATTGAAGAGATTCTGCACACCCCCATTCACCTGCAACGTCACTGTCCGGAACAATGGAATGTCATACGCCAACTTCAGGTTCATGTCGAAGAAATCCGGTGTTGTCTCCTCCCGGTCTTCCGGAATGTAACCAGCCATGTGCTGCACCAGCATGGAACCCGTATAGGTACCCGTCAGCGAACAAGAGAAACGTTTCCAAGGGGTAAAAGTCGATGTAAAGTAACCATACACATCGGGTGAACGGAACATTTTCTTCTGTGGATCGACTGTTTCGCTCCAGCTCTCCGGTTCTTTATACCGGCTCCGTTGAAGGGTGGCTCCTGCCTGCAACTGCATCCAGGCGTAGGCCATTTTTGCCTCCAAATTCACACCGGCCACGCGAGCTCCCGATCCATTGCGACGCTCCATCAAACGGTTACCTTGTGCATCCCGTCCTATATCTTCCAAGACAAAGACATCCCGTAAATCTGTATAGAACCCTTCCACCAGGAAGTTGACCTGTACACCACCCCATCTGTGGTAGAAGTCCATCGATGCACTGATGCTCTGCGATTTCTCCTCCTTCAGGTCGTCCGAAATCTGAATCATCGCCACATCACCACCGACAGCTGTCACGTGCAAATCCTCATCAAAAGCCTGAGGAGCCCGGAAACCACTCGAATAGGAGAGGCGGAAATTGATATCCTCCGTCGGATTATAACGCACATTGGCCCGCGGACTAAAAATCACATGCTGAATCATGTTATGCTTGTCCAGTCGGCCACCCAGCAACAGACTCCACTGCTTGTTTTTCCACTCATTCTGCAGAAAAGCACTCTCGATATGTACCTTTTGGGCAATGATACGGTCATAACCCAACATCTGGTCTTCCAGATCGTCATAGTTGTATTCCAGACCACCCGTCAATTCAGCTGGCAAGAAGAGACATTTGTCCCACGAATAGGAATACTGGGCACCCCCGATGAAGGTCATGTCGGTCGTATGTCCATAGGCATTTGGATCCTGTCCGGCCCCATAATAACTCTGTCGGTGCGTATGCTGAGCCGACGAATATACATTGAGCCGATGCTTATAGTCTTTTGAAAAAAGATCGAATTTCAGACCACCTCCGTTGATATTATGATCCGTTTGTTCGGTAATGTCTGTTTCGTGAGGCGGTCGATCCAATAGGTTTCCTCCCCGACGGAACTCCGAAATATTGTGAAACTCGAAAGTCAGTTTTGAATAGTTACTCGTCTTCAAATAGGAACGAAAGCCAAGCGTCTTCGCATGAATCCGTCCCAATTCCGAGAAGCCGTCACCATCATGATCATAAGAAGCTCGGTATCGGCTCTGGCCAAAGAGGTAAATGCCCGCCTTGTGATCGTCCGTCACTAACGAAGCATTCAAAGTCGTATTGTTGTCCGGACGACTTCCACCGGTCATGGTCAACGAATGGGCCACTTGAGCCGAATTGCGAAGCGGCTCTTTCGTAATGATATTGATGGTTCCGGCAATGGCTGAAGATCCGAAGAGAGCCGATCCACCCCCTCGCATCACCTCAACCCGCTCAATCATGTTGGCAGGAACCTGCTCCAATCCATAGACACCAGTCAAGGCACTGAAGATAGGACGGCTGTCGAGCAGAATCTGCGTGTAGGGTCCCTCCAAACCATTGATACGCACCTGCTGGAAACCGCAGTTCTGGCAGTTATTCTCCACACGTACCCCCGGCTGGAAGTTCAAACCATCGGACAAGGAGGTGGCATTGTTGGCCTCAAACATTCTCGAATCCAACACATTCACCAACGAAGGAGCCAGTCGGCGGGTCGTCTCATTCCGGTTGGCAGACACCACGACACCATCCAGTGAAATGGCATCTTCCGAAGCTTCAAAGTTAACCTCCAAGGTTTTTCCCTTGCGTAATGTAACTGTCCGTTCAATCGTCTGGTAACCGATCGACTGCATCACCAAGGTATATTTACCCTCGGGCAAGTTCTTCAAAAAATAATGACCTGTTGCATCCGAGACCGTACCAATGGTCGTTCCCTTCAGGAAAATGTTGATGAAAGCCAAATGCTCTCCACTCTTTTTATCAATGACATGCCCGATGACATTTGCATCAGACGGATTCAATTCACGTTGTTCTACGATTGTTGTTGGGGTATTATCTGCCCAAGCCACATGCGTCAGCACACTGCAAAAGCAGAGCAAAATAGAGACTATTTTGTTCATTTGTTGATACTTGCTAAATTGTTAAAATGTTTCTTTGTTGTTCGATTAATTCCACAATGACCCTTGCTGACACATTCCTATGGCCAGCAACTAAGGAGACATGAAGTTAACCCAAACAAGGAGGAGCGCGTAAGAAGAGAGGCCCCCTGGCAGGAGCCAACGGCATCGGCTGCACAGCAGACATCCCGAGCGTATATAATAAAGGAAGGGCAAAAAAGGAGAGCGAAACAACATCCATCGCCCCCTCTTCCACTTGAACCTGCGAGAGCTGATGGAAAAGCTGAATTTCAGCCAACGAATCGTGGTGGTGGCCTTGACCCTGATGCTGGAAAGGATGCGAATGAACAATAGTCACCCCATTCTCCACATGCACGTGCATGAAGAGTGAGACACTCCCGTAATAGCCAATAAACAGCAACAGAAGTAACCATTGGAGATATTTAGCCCTCTTTTCTCTCACATTTTGCTATTTTAGGCTGCAAATATACGAATGAATGATGAAAATTACTACATTTGCAACCATTTTAGGCAAAACATATTACATTTAACTACCGTTTTTTATGGCAAAGATTACAAAAGAGGATGCTCTTCGGTATCATGCCGAAGGCAAACCTGGAAAAATTGAGGTTATCCCTACCAAGCCCTATCAGACGCAAACCGACCTCTCCTTGGCCTACTCGCCAGGTGTGGCTGAGCCTTGTTTAGAGATCGAAAAGAACCCTCACGATGCGTACGAATACACAGCTAAAGGCAATTTAGTGGCCGTTATTTCCAACGGTACAGCTGTGTTGGGATTAGGCGACATCGGTCCTTTGGCCGGCAAGCCGGTCATGGAGGGTAAAGGTCTGCTTTTTAAGATTTTCGCCGGTATCGACGTATTTGACATTGAGGTGGATGAGAAAAATCCCGACCGTTTCATTCAGACGGTCAAAGCTATTGCCCCCACATTTGGAGGTATCAACTTGGAAGACATTAAGGCTCCGGAATGTTTCGAAATCGAACAACGTCTGAAAGCCGAGCTGGACATTCCGGTGATGCACGACGACCAGCATGGTACAGCCATCATCTCAGGTGCCGGTCTGCTGAATGCCTTGGAGGTAGCCGGCAAGAAGATTGATGAGGTACGCATCGTTGTCAATGGAGCCGGTGCTGCCTCCATTTCCTGCACCAAACTGTATGTGATGCTGGGAGCCCGTCGGGAAAATATCGTCATGTGCGACAGTAAAGGTGTGATTCGGGCTGACCGAGACAACCTGAACGAGGCCAAGCGGGAATTTGCTACCTCACGCGACCTGCACACGCTGGAAGAGGCGCTCGTAGGAGCCGATGTCTTCCTGGGTCTTTCGGTTGCCAACGTGCTGACCCAAGAGATGGTCCGCACGATGAACAGCAATCCCATCGTCTTCGCCTTGGCCAACCCCAATCCGGAGATCTCCTATGCCGATGCGATGGCTTCCCGCGAAGACATCATCTTTGCAACAGGTCGTTCAGACTATCCCAATCAGATCAACAATGTATTAGGATTTCCCTATATCTTCCGCGGCGCCTTGGATACCCATGCCAAAGCGATCAACGAAGAGATGAAGTTGGCAGCTGTCTATGCCATTGCAGCACTGGCCAAAGAACCGGTACCCGATGTGGTCAATGCAGCCTATAAGCTGAAGCGCACCACCTTCGGTCGCGACTACATTCTGCCCAAGGCACTTGATCCACGTCTGCTGACCCGTGTCTCCTGTGCCGTTGCCAAAGCAGCCATCGAATCGGGTGTCGCTCGGAAAGTGATCACCGATTGGGAGAGTTATGGCAACCATTTGCGTGAAATGATGGGCTACGACAACAAATTGCTCCGCTCTTTCACCGACATGGCCAAGGCTCATCCGAAACGGGTTGTCTTTGCAGAGGCCAACCATGCCAACATGCTGAAAGCGGCTGTCGAAGCGAAAGCCGAAGGTATCTGCTACCCGATCCTGTTGGGTAACGAGGAGCGTCTGGCCAAGATTGCTGCCGAAGAGAACATCAGCCTGGAGGGCATCGAGATTGTCAACCTGCGTCACGATCGGGAGACCGAACGTCGCCACCGCTATGCGCGTATCCTAAGTGAGAAGCGAGCCCGTGAGGGTGTCACCTATTCTGAAGCCTGTGAGAAGATGGTTGACCGGAATGCTTTCGGTATGATGATGGTTGAGACCGGTGATGCCGATGCATTCGTAACCGGTGTCTATAGCCGTTACAACGAATTGAGCAAGATGGCTGAACAGATCATTGGTATCCGTCCCACCTACAACCATTTTGGAGCCATGAACATCGTCACCTGCAAGAAGGGTACCTTCTTCATCGCCGATACACTGATCAACCGTCATCCCTCCACTGAAGTGTTGATCGATTTGGCTCGTCTGACACATGATGCCGTGAAGTTCTTTGCCCACGATCCGGTGATCGCTATGCTCTCCTACTCTAATTTTGGAGCAGACAAGCAGGGAAGCCCGCTGAAGGTACACGATGCGATTGACTACCTGCACAAGCACTATCCGGAGATCTGCATCGATGGAGAGATGCAGATCAACTTCGCCCTCGACAAGAAGTTACGCGATGAGAATTATCCGTTCAACACCTTGAAGGGTAAGGATGTGAACACACTCGTCTTCCCGAACCTGAGTTCAGCCAACAGTGCCTATAAACTGCTCTTGGAGTTAGGCGTTGTCGAGTCGATCGGTCCGATCCAGATGGGTCTGAACAAACCGATTCACTTCACCGATGTGGAAAGTACGACACGTGACATCCTCAACCTGACAACGGTTGCCGTGGTCGATGCGATCGTACAGGAACAGATCGAAAAGGGCGTCAACTGATCCCTCTATGTATGAAAAAAGCCTGTGCCTCTTTTTGAAAGGAGACACAGGCTTTTTTATTGGATTCGGGTTTCGATCGCTTCTAACGTCGTATTCTTCAATAGCACAGCTTTCGAGGCATCCAGCAAATAGAGTGTCGGATAACGAGGAATGTCATAGAGTTCCTCTCCCACCACACGTTGGGCGGCATCCCGGGCCCGTATCCAAGAGACCGGCAAATCCGGCAGATGCGATCGCCACAAAGCCTCCTCTTCACCAGGATAGAGAGCCAACAGCTGTAATTGGCCAACTGCCAATTGGCGGTTGATCACCTCGGACGAAGCCAACTGACGAGTCACCGCCTGACAATGATCACAGGTCGGATCCATAAAGTAGAGCACAGTAGGGACTGACGGCAGTGCATACAGCGTCTGCTCTGCCCCTTCTGCCGTTACAAAAGCAAAGTCAGTAGCAGGTTCACCCACCCGATTCCGCAACAGCAATGCCAATAAAGACTCCGGACGTACCTTCTCATACGTATCCAATTGGGGAAGCGTCAAAGCAGTCTGTAATACCGGAATCAGCAATTCCTCCCGACGGACAGGCGATTCCACATCATACAGATAGGCCTCACACTGTTCCAAAAAATAGAGCAACGTCGGTTTATGCACACTGGACTGCCGTATCAACTGCCGGAAAGCCTCCTCTGCTTCGGCTGTAGGAACGAGGCGCATCAAGTCGATGAAATTAGACAAGGCCTGTTCTGTCACCTCCGGTGCATAAAGTTCCAAAGCCTGCTGGAAATCAAACTGATCCCAATAATGTTGCACCAAATAAGAGGCACGTGTCGTAGGATCACGCAATTCAGTCGGAATCGTTACGGCAGGAAAATCCCGACTCCCCTCTTGCGCTTGCATACCAGACAAACTGGCCCACCAGCATGCCCCTATCAGACCATATAGATAAGATGTTTCCATCTTTGTCAATTAAAATATCGGCAAACATACTGATTCGTGAGGAATATCCAAACATTTCATGGGTATTTTTTCGTATGCCCTTCCTCCTATTTTTCCGTGATTACCCTCGTTGGCTTGTGAAGCTATCTTCGGGACCTCATGAAGATAGCTTCGTGGCTGGTTGAAGATAGCTTAGTTTTTGCTTATCTTTGTCCACCTAATCAGGATAGTTTTATGGAAGAGATCAAACAAACTTGGACCTACACAAAGATGTCGGTCGCAGAATTGGATGAAGCGGATGTAGCTTTACGCGAAGCAGCGCTGGAGGCAGCCCACAAAGCGTATGCCCCCTATTCCCATTTTCAAGTAGGTGCCGCCCTACGGTTGTCCAATGGGCAGATCATTACCGGCAACAATCAGGAAAACATTGCCTACCCTTCCGGGCTATGTGCCGAACGGACAGCCCTGTTCTATGCCGGAGCCCATTATCCCCAGGAGGCGATCTGCTCCTTAGCCATCATCGCCTTTGCACAAGGGAAGATCCAACCGCAGATAGCCCCCTGTGGAGCCTGCCGACAAGTGATGGTGGAGAGCGAACAGCGAAGTGGTCAGCCCATGCGGATTCTGCTATGTGGCGAAGAGAGCGTCTATGTCATTCACTCCGCTCAATTCTTGTTGCCCTTCACCTTCACCTTTTGAAGAAGTTGATGGCAGATGAACACTACCACCATGTAATAGAGCACGAGTGCGACGCCACCAAAGGAGACCTCCCAATCGGCTCCGGGGACCTGGCTGAAGCGTGTCACACAGGTACACATGCCACGGGTCAACAGTTCCACGCCCTCCTGCAACAGGCTACTGCCCCACCAAGTGGAGGGCCAGAGCAACCAAATCAGTCCCAAGGGAACAAGCAGTAATGAGAACGAAGTGACCGGCAAATTGGTGAATAGAAAGAGCCAAGAGAAGCGACCAAAATGGTAAAGGGTGAGTCCAGCTGTCCCCAATTGGGCTGCAAAAGCGATGCAGAGCGAATGGCAGGGAAACGCCAAGAGCCGAGAACGGATTGGCAACCAGTACAGAAAGAGGGGTTGCAGCCAGAGAATAAAGAAGACAGCTACAAAACTCAATTGAAAGCCGATATCCAACAGGTAATAGGGATTGAACACCAGCATACAAAAAGCGGTTGCGGCCAAACTGTTATAACTGTCGTAGTTTTGCCAACGGTAACGGGTAAACAGTACAAAAGAGAGCATAATGCCGGCCCGTACGGCCGAGGGAGCGAGACCGGTCAGCAGGAGATATCCCCACAACGACGCCAATATAATGAAAAGTGTCAGCCACCTCCATCGCCATTGGTTGAAGTGACGCAGACAGGCCACCACCAAACCACAGACAATGGCTACATGAAATCCACTGACCGCCAAAACATGGGATACGCCCGAGAGGGCAAACGAACGACGTGTTTCGCGTGGCATTTGACGACGTTCGCCCAAGGTCATGGCCACCAAAACCGACCGTTCCTCTTGGGTCAGCCGCAATTGGTCGGCTCGTGCCAGTAATTGCGAACGCAACGGATGATCCAACAGGGTTTCCCGAGACACATCGGGTTGGTAACGGGCAGATACAGTCGTTACAAAAGCGGCTGTGGCCATCAAGAGAAGTGCGAAGGCATATCCCCAGGAGAAGAGATTACCTGCGTGAAACCCATCTTGCCTGCACCATCCGCTTCCAATCAACAGGAGCAGGACCATGGCCGACAGCAGGAGAGCCCAGGGTATTTCCGGACAGTTCAACTGCAAACCAACACCACCTACCCAAAAAAGAAGCGGTCTTATAAAAGACCGCTTCGTGTAGAATGCTTTCATCACTAAGGCTGGTCAATTTTCAAATTTTACACTATGAAATAATCACATGGTTTTCAATTCATGAATGATCTGCAAGGGATCGGGCGACTTGAAAACGAAATTACCCGCTACCAATACATCGGCTCCGGCCTCCAACAGACGTTTGCCCGTTACCAGATTGACACCACCATCGACCTCGATCAACGTCGATAATCCGCGTTCGTCAATCATCCGACGAAGATGTTTCACCTTTTCCACGGCATGTCCAATGAATTTCTGTCCGCCAAATCCCGGATTGACAGACATCAGCATCGCTACATCCACATCCTCAATAATATCTTCCAACAGGGAGACAGGGGTATGAGGATTGAGACAAACACCCGCTTTCATACCTGCATCCTTGATCGCATACAAGGTACGGTGCAGATGCGTACAAGCCTCGTAATGAACCGTCATCACATGTGCTTGGGCAGCTGCAATTTCCGCGATGAATTTCTGAGGCTCGACAATCATCAGATGTACATCCATTTTCTTGAGAGATACATCTTTCAGTGCATTCAATACCGGCAATCCAAAGGAGATGTTGGGTACAAACACACCATCCATCACATCCAAATGTAACCAATCGGCCTCGCTCTTGTTCACCAACTCAACATCCCGCTGTAAATTCATAAAATCGGCAGCCAATAAAGAAGGTGCTATCAAATGTTTCATATATCCTTTTTTATCTTATGATGACAATTCGGGGACAAAGATAATACAAAATATGCGAACAGGCGTCAATTCCTGTTCGCATATCTCTCTTTTAGTTCAAAATATAGCCACTTATCTCGGAATCCAGAACGGATTCTACTTGATAGACACGTGCAAACTGTGTCAGGAAATCCAATGTTCGTTTGCGTGGCGATAACAACTTCCGATCTGACTTCGCCGGAAAATCAGCATCGTGCTTACAAAAAGTAGAAACATTCTTCATAGGCTACCCATTTTTACGTTTAACTGTATTAAAAACGTAAACCAGCCCCACTTATTGTATGCTATCGCCCCATTTTTTATGCCAAAGAGAGTTCCATGTGATTCTCTTCAGCCATTCGACGCATGTTCAAGATGGCATAGCGCATCCGACCTAAGGCCGTATTGATGCTGACACCGGTCAGATCAGCGATTTCCTTGAAACTTAAATCCTGATAATAGCGCATCTCCAAGACCTCACGCTGGTTGTCGGGCAGGTGTTTAACCAACTTGCGTACATCCGACAAGACTTGCCGACGCACCAGTGAATCTTCTATTGTCTCTTCACAAAGGTCGCGATTGTTGAACAGATCCACCTCCACCTCATCGTTGGAGATCGTATTTTCGCTACGCTCCTGACGGAAACTGTCAATCACCAGATTATGGGCAATGCGCATAATCCATGCCTTGAACTTACCGTTTTCCGTGTACCCCCCTTGCTTGATAGTGACAATCACCTTCACAAAGGTCTCCTGGAAAATGTCCTCTGCCAGTTCTTTATCCTGTACAATATAATAGATATACGAATAGACACTGCTTTTGTACCGGCCCAATAATGTGTCGAAAGCAGCATTATTACCTTGTGCATAACAAACGACCAACTCTTCATCGGTCATTGACTTCAATGTATTCATTACTTTTCGATTTTCAGTTTATTCGAGTAATGTGTATGCTATAGGCGATCTTGTTTTAGAGGTTATACATGTTTTTTTCTGAAACAAAAGAACGAAATTATTCTGAGACGTACAAACTTTTTCATCTGTTTTTTAAAAGAAAAATCCCCTGTCCGTTTTTTATTGTACGAACAGGGGACTTTTCTATCACAAAAAAGCTATCTTAGAACTTGTAACCCAAGGTCAGGGCAACCTGTGTGCGACCGGTCTTCAGCGAGGAAGCTGATGACTCGACAATCTGCAGCGTCTCTCCTTTTGAGTTCTCTACTATCACAGGGGAGAAAGCATAGACATCATCCTTCTGTTCCCGATAGATGCAGGCCAAATCCAGGTAGAAATTGGGGGTAAACCGATAACCCAATCCGACCGAATAGTGGGTCGTACTCTTATAAATGGTATAGTTAGGAGTTGCTCCCGAAGTATAGACCTCCACGGCTCCCTCTTTCAGGGCTGTTTTGATCGGAGAGCTTTGCCAGCCTCCACCCACACGAACCGCAAACTGAGGAGTCGGTTTAAACTCGGCACCTACCTTGAACGCATGTGAGCATCCAAAATCATTCCTGATCAATTCATTATCGCTGTATTCCAAGCCATCCGGATTGGACAGTTTCATCGACTCGTGATTGCTGATCTCATAATCGACACTGATCAGACCACTCTGCCCCATGATAAAGGCAGCACTCAAAATGGCACGATCGGGCGTACGCAACTTATAATCTGTATAGACACCGGTCGGGGTCTCTCCCTGCATCTCACCCAAACCTTCGATATTGCTACCGGCACTGCCACCATAGTAGTCTGTCATCTTATACCAAGTGGGCGAATTATAGGCCAAACCCAAACGTAGGCAGTCGAGCGGACGAACAATCGCGCCGATGTTGAACGAATAACCGGTTCCATCAGTCGATTTCCAACTGTCCCAATAGAGATCGCCGCTTCCACCAAATGACTCATCATAGGTGGATGTATAGTCGTAGTTCAAGTCCGTCACGGCAATGTCGGCACCTAAGAAGAGAATATTGGAGAAATTCAAGCCCAAGGCCATGTTATAGCGATCAACAGCCCCCTTCTCCCGCACATACAACATCGAACTGTTGGGGCTATAGGGCAAGAAGGTATCTTTGTCTTTCCATTCACCAAAGCCTGAAATATAGTCACTGCCTCCCTGATCAAACGCACCGATCAGTCCTCCTTGATAGGCCAAGGCCGGTACCCACAAACCGCCTAAATTCTGATAGGCTGACGAGGCACCACTGCCAGCAGCAGGCATATCTGCCTCTTTGATACCATGCCACAGCCCTGCCTCATCCTGATAAACGTAGGTACCTTTTGCTGCTGCATAATCCGCCAATGAATAGGCCTGCTTGCCACTCACGCGATAGCTACGTTCAAAATTCTGCTGGCGGTTGTAGGAAAAGCCTACATTCCAACTGACCAAACCTTCGTCATTGCCTGTCGGGAAATAGCCCACATAACCAATGTTATCAAAATTCACCTTTGTCTTGGTCATGTTCTCGTTGACTCCCCCCCAGGCACTTTTCGTCTGGTTGGAGGTCACACTGAGGGTAGTCACCACTTCTGAACTACGATAAATGGCCAAACCACCCGGATTGGTATGCATCACCGAAATATCTCCACCCAACGCACCAAAGGCTCCACCCATCGCTAAATAGCGGGCTGTACCATTGAAATCAGGTGTGGAATACCTGAATGCATCCATCTCACCCTGTGCAAACATGGCACCTCCCCCACTCAGCAGGGTCGTTACCAACAAGCATATTACTCTTTTCATGTCATCTTCTTTTAAATTAGCCAATCAACATCATCTGCGTCCACTTCGGTTGCTGAATCCACCACCGCTACTGCCACCAGGACGTCCACCACCTCCATAGGAAGAGGAGCCCATCGAGCTTCGGCCACTACTTCTGGAAGGTGTACTGAAACTACTGTTGCTATTACTACGTTGTTGCGGTTGATACGAGCGTGTCGTAGCACTGGAAGAACGGGTCGTCGCATTCCGACTCGGTGCTGTATATTGTTCATTCCCCGATGTGCCGTTCACCTCACTCCGACGGATCGTCCGTGTACGCACCTGTGCATTGCCGGTCGAAGACTGCCGATAGACACCGTTGTTCCGGCTGGTCACACGACTACCCGAATTGCTATTCCGGTTCACCTCAGAGCTGGAGTTTCCACGCAGACTACTTTCATTTGTATTGGGACGATAACCGGAACGGTTGCTGTAACGGGTACCTGCTGTTGTCTGGGTTGCATCCGAACGCAATGAGCTCACATGCTCACGACGTGTGTAACCGGTCCGATAGCTACTGTTGGAACCTCGTCCACCTCCATAACCGAAGTAAGAAGATCGTCCGCCTTCACTGTAGCGATAGGGAGAGGCATGATGATGATGGTGACCCCAATAGCCACCACCCCAATAACCGGGACCCCAGTAAGCAGGACCGTGCCATGCATACCAACTGTTGTAATACCAGGGATCGTGCCAACCGGCATAAAAACCACCCCAGCTCCAGCCCCAACTCCAGCGAGGACTATACCAATAGCTGTAATGCCAGGGAGAATACCAACTGGAATAGAACCAAGGATCATACCAACTGTACCAGGGGGAATACCACGAGCTAAAGGGGGATCCGACATTCACCGACACATTGACATTGGTACGTCCATCTGAATAGTCCGTATCATACCCATAGCCATAATAGCCATCGCTTAAATACAGATCAACCTGATCGGCTCCAGCAATCGTAATCTTACTCGGTGAGTGATAACGGACGATACGCTCCGTGTATTCCGTATCGGAACGACGTTGGGAAGCACGATTCTCAGTAGAAACCGTAGTCTCATCCTCCTCATAGGGTTCCTCTACCGCTACACCACTATACCGACGGTTATACTCATCCACATCCCGACCGTTCTGCACCTCGGAAGAGGCTGCAACGGCAGGCTGTTCCACACGACGGGCAGTCGTCACAATCGTTGTCTCATTAGACTTGTCAACGGCCTGACGCTTCTGACTCGTCGGCTGCTCTGTCTGTTGTTCTTTCTTCTGCACTTTCGTCGAGAAATATACATCATCGAAGAATTCTTCCTGGGCACTTAACTGGCAAACTACCAAAAGCATCACCCATAAAAAAGTCAATTTCTTTGCTTTCATAATCATTTCTCCTTTCTTTTGCAAGCAAATATAGAGTATTTCTTTTTGCGCCTCTCTATTTACATAATCTTTAACATGCAAACGCCATCAATCTGCCCGACTCATCACCAGTTTGCCATGTTTGATTCCCTTGATGGCGTTAAGCCGGTCCGACAATTCGGTCAAACGATAGGCCTCTCCCATGACGGTCACGGTATGCAGGCAGAAGTTCTTATTAATATAATAATGTGTCGAGGAGAGTATCAATTGCTGTGCCTCCTGCTCGATCGACTCGATTTTGGAAGAGATCTCATGCTTCCCCTGATCATACATCAGGACAATCGTTCCCGCTACGATGTGATTACAGAGCCATTTCTGCTCGGTCACATTCTTTTCAATCAAAAAACGAATCGCCTGCGATCGATTCGTGAAGCCATTCTGCTTTACATACTGATCCAGGTCTTCCAACAGATGATCCTCCAATGAGACACCAAATCGTTTCAATGCCATAATAACTGCTATTCTTTTGTTATTCGATTCATTCCGTCACCGGCAGCAATCCTGTATGGCGCATCAGCCAACGTACCAGACCGGGTGGCAACAACAGTAATAAGGGAACCCAAATTTTATTGACCAAGCCGGGTAATACCCACGAACGACGACGAAACATCGCATTGACACCTTTGCGAGCCAAGGTCTCCGGACGCATCATAACACCTAAACGAATAGCCAACAATTTCAGGGAATCCTTCAAATTATAGAGATTCGTTGCGACGGCACCCGGACAGATAGCGGTCACACTCACGTGATAGTCCAACAGCTCAGAACGCAACGCACGCGAAAAGTTCTTCAGATAGCGCTTCGAAGAGGCATAAACCCCAATGCCCGGGTAGGGAATCCAAGCAGACATCGAAGACATGTTCAAAATATATCCATGCCGCCTTTTTTTCATCTCCCGTCCAAACAGGTAGCAGAGTTGTGTCGGTGTGACTATATGCAAATAGAGCATCTTCTCCGTCCGGACAGGCTCCTCCACAATCTCTTGAAAATAGAACATCCCGGCATTGTTGATCAACACATCAATCACCAACTGCTTCTCCTGACAATCCTGAAATAGGATCTCTGCCGCATGTGGAATAGCCAGATCCTGGTAGCGGGCATACACCTCCACCCCATACTGTTGCCGAAGTTCCGCTCCCACCTGTTGAATCGCCTCCCGCTCATTGCTGACGATAACAATATTGTAGCCCCGAGAGGCCATTTCTGCCGCGTAAGCCCGACCAATACCCGAACTGGCACCCGTGATCAAGGCCCATCCCTGCTGTTGTTGTTGCTCCATCCTCCGCTCCTATTTGTATTCCAACGATTCGATTTCGCGTATCAACTGCTTGGGCAAGTTCTGGACATGCTTGTGGCAGACCATGTCCTTACTATACATACGCGCAATACAATAATTACTATGGCCACAATCACAACGGGCATGTTCATCCTCGCGCATGTGGTTGACAAAGGCCGGATCATTGATCAATGCTCGGGCCATACTGACAAACTCAAAACCGTGTCCCAACACCTCTTCAATTTTGTCGCGCGACACCAAACCACCGACATAGACCAAGGTCATGTCTTTCAAGGCCGCCCGGAAACGCAAGGCATCCTCCAGGAAATAGGCCTCTTTGAAAGGTACAGAGGGAATCATGAAACGCCCTGCCAACTTCACACCGACGGGCAACCACCCGGCAGGCATATAATAGGTCATGGTCTTCAGCGGCATGGTTCCACGCATCACATGCATGGGAGCACGGCTGACAAAACCACTGCTCAATATCAGGGCTTGGGCACCACAAGCTTGCAGGGTTTTAGCCACTTCGATGCATTCATCGATCTCCATGCCTCCCGAGAAACCATCCCGCATATTCATCTTTACCAAGACGGCAGTACGGTCTCCCGCCGCTTTCATCACCTCCTCCATGCACATCCGCATGAAACGCATCCGGTTCTCCAGACTACCGCCATATTCATCCCGACGATGGTTGGTATAAGGCGACAGGAACTGACTGATCAGATAACCATGGCCGGCATGAATCTCCACCGCATCCATACCCGACTCCCGTGCCAGACGTACCGCCTCTCCGTATGCCTTGGCCATCGCCTGGATCTCTGACGGACGCATACCCCGTACAATCGTAGGAGAATAAATATTGAATCCACTGGAGGCTGAGATAGGTGTACAACCGCAGATCTTCTTATGCGACATATTGCCACAATGACCCAACTGGATGGAAGCAGCCGCTCCCTCCTGATGGATGGCATCCGTGATCCGACGCAACCCCGGAACAATCTCGGGACGGATCCACAACTGCCGTTCAAACGACAAACCACTTTGCGTCACGGCCGCATAGGCTAACGTCGTCATACCTATACCGCCCGCCGCAACCGACCGATGGTAATTATACAATTGTTCCGACGGAGCATTCCCCGGAGCCATACTTTCAAAAGCTGCCGCACGAATGGTCCGATTCCGAAGTTCCAACGGACCGATTCGTCCCGGTGTAAACAACACTGACTGTTTCATCAAAAAACGCTTAGATACATTATATATAAGTTACACTATTCCCTTGGATCCGTGACGACCAGACGATACCCTTTTCCATGCACATTGATCAGTTCAATGGCAGGATCGCCTCGAAGGATCTTCCGCAACTTGGTAATATACACGTCCATACAACGGGCACTGAAATAGCTCTGGTCTCCCCAGACAGCCTTCAACGCCACTTCCCGTTCGACCACTTCACCTTTGTATTCCGCCAACAATTTCAGCAGATCATACTCTTTCGTCGTCAGTCGTTTCGTATAGGAGCCCGCTATCAACAGACGTTTCTGCAAGTCTAAGGTAAAGATACCGACCTGCATCGCTCGGGCTACCGGCCTCTGCAAGTACCCCGTCCGTCGAAGAATCACCGCAATTCTCGCTTTCAGTTCTTCTACATTAAATGGTTTCCGAACGACATCATCAGCACCCATGTGAAAAGCCTGATTGACATCTCCCTGCAATGGTGATGAGGTTAGCACAATCACCGGCAGATCCGGTTTGATGGATTTCACCTGGAACAACGGAAGAAAAGATGTCTCACCAATTCCACACAAATCAATGACACAGATATGACAAATGTCATTGCGTACATTGTCGTACAATGTATCCTCCTCAGCGAAACAATTTACATGAAATTGATCACCACTGATGATTTCCGGAAAAATACCCCTCAAGGTTTCATCCTTTTCCAAAATGGAAACTTGAAATGCTTTCTCCATAATACACTAATTTAAGTTCATAGCACATCTATTAATAATCTCATTTTGATTGCAAGTTTAAGCATTATTTACTAAACAAAAAAGAAGTTTGCTGTTTTTTTTATCAATGATTGCAGAAATCCAAAATATAGCTACCTTTGCTGTATGTAGCAAACAGATGATGAGCATGGATAATCTACCGTTAATAGAAATTGCAGACATGAATAAGGCCCTGATGGGTATCGCCAGTTATCAAAACGATCTCTCTGTCGCAGATATCAAAGGTGCACCTCAGCAACCGCGAGACATCATAGATCCGTTGCGGTTGAATGCATTGGTTTTGATATTGGTCACACATGGAACCACTCAATTCAACATCGACTATGTGCCCTATACACTGCAACCCAACGATTTGGCAGTCATCATGCCCACCCATACCTTGGGTAGTTCCACTTCGAGTAAAGATCTACGTGCCAAGATGGTCATCATCTCCCGCGACTATATCGAAAACTGTAAGCCGGTCTCTTGGGGACAATCGGTCGTCAATTATATGCAAATCCGTAAACGACCTTGCTACCAACTGACTACCGAAGAGGCACACTACCTGGACCAATACATTGATAGTATCCGAACAAAAATCGGGGAACGGACTCATCTATTTCTGAGGGAACGGTTACAAAATGCCTTGATTGGCCTTTTCTTGGAGATTGGCAACATAATCGGACAAAAGGTTGAATATGCCTCTCTTCCACAACTATCCCGGAAGGAAGAGCTGTTCGAGCAATTCCTGCAATTGCTATTTACCCACTGCAAAGAGCAACATGGGGTCTCCTTCTATGCGGATAAACTGTTCATCACCCCCCAATACTTGTCCTTGGTGCTGAAAGAGCTGACGGGCAAATCGGCCAACAAATGGATCGATGATGCCCTGATTGTGGAAGCCCGTGTGCTGTTAAAAGCACCCCAGGCTACCGTACAACAGGTGGCGGACACCCTGCACTTCTCCGATCAATCCACCTTCGGGAAGTTTTTCAAGAAGCACATGGGTGTTTCACCAATGGAATACCGGAAGCAATTATGAATGGCGGAATTTGTACCAATTGAGCCCTTCGATGCATCCATAAAACAGGGTTGCCAAGCCAAAGATGACGACAGTATTCTCGGCCGCACCAAACGGATAGGCCACAATCATCACTCCTGACAACAGAATCAATCCCGGAAACAGATAGTAAATCCAAGGTACAGGCTTCCACTGACGAGCCTGTACCAAGGTAACGATTTGTTGCGTGCCCGCCAACATCAGCACCAATCCCAGCATCCACATGAAGATGCTGACGAAAAATCCCGGATAGAGGAAGAGCCACAAACCCAACAAGAGACTGCCCACACCCTCCAGCGGAAACCGTACGGGTATTTCCGACTGACGAAAACGGGACTTGACATACATGGCCAACGACAAGAGACCGGGCAAGATGAAGAAAACGCCAATCGCCATGACAATATAGATGATGGCCAACTGAGGCCACAACACCAAAATCAATCCCAACACAATGGCGAATAGGCTACGTATCGGCGAACTACCCAACAATTTCATAAACTCACTATTTTATTATTTTCCCGTATAGTAATCAATCATCTTCAAAATGGCACGCTGACAAGCGGGACAGAACTCCTTCAAGTCACGCATCATACAATGATCCATCGGGCGATAGATACCTTTGGACAGATAGCCTCCACCTTCAAACACACCGATTCCATCCTTGTATTGGTCGGTAAGGGGGGTTGGGATGGGAGTTCCAGCAGGCAGCAAATCCTTCCACTTCTTGTCGAAATCAACCAACGTCGTGATGTTCGGTTCCCATGGTTCGAATTTCAAATTGTAGAACTCTTCATCATAGGCCACTTCCGAACTGAAATACTCATCAGCCAATCCGGCAAAGCTATGTCCGAACTCATGTGTGAAGACCGTCGGCGTACGATCGTTGTCGGCTGTACCACACGCATAGAAATTGTACATACCTCCACCTCCGTAGGTATCGGTATTGATCAGCAAGAAGATCGCATCGCAGGGTACATTCCACACCGCATCACGAATCGGCTTTATATCCTGTGTCGTCAAATAACGATCGACCCCGAAGGTATAATAACCGGTCTTGAGAGCGGTATTCTTATAGACACCCTTACCAGACACACTGGTTCCTGACTCTTCTGAAATCGTACCTACTGCCCAAACGTTGAAATCATCCCGACGCGTGTCATAAGGCTTGGTCTGGAAAAGCGCCTCCATGAATCGTTTGGCATCGGCAACAAACTTATCCTGTTCGGCTGCTGTATAGCCTTCGGCCACAAATACGAGATCCACCTTTTCTTTCTTGTCACCCTTATGCTGAATCTCCACCACCGGATTGGCCTTTAATGGACTACGATCGATAAAGATGCTGGTCGGATCCACCTCCATCTTCATCAGCGGATGAAACTTCATATCCGCCTTGTCGCGTGCTGTAATCTCTATATCTACCTTTCCTTTGGGATAGGGTATGGAGATACTGTTGTTCCAGGACTGAACCTGTTCCTTGGCCTGCTCCGTCGTACGCCATTCTTCAAACAAGGTATTGAAACCACGCGAATAGATCAACCGATCCGTACCGGCTTCATATACATTAATAAAATAACCACCATAACCGAACGGATCGATCAAATTGTTTTGAGGTCCGGCCCATACCGGTTCCTCACGTAACTGCTGGAGTGCAGCCGATTGGGATTGGGCATCGCCACTCAACGCGAAATCAACTCGTAAACTCTTCTGCTCGAAATAACGATCAAAAGAAGACTGGGCAAAACCTTGCAATGAACAGAAGGCTGCCAAAGCTAAAGAAAATAGACCTTTATGCATAGTAACCATTTTTTTGGTCACAAATATAAAGACTTTTCCAATAGTATGTTTGCCTTTGCACCAATAAAAAACGCCATGCTTCCTCAGCACGGCGTTCTTTAGACGAAATTGATATCAATTATTGAATACCACGTTCACGCAGTTTGACCTGCCAGTTCCAAGCAGACTGAAGTGTATCAGCCAAGGTCTCTGTAGCTGTCCAGCCCAATACCTTGTTGGCACGTTCGGGATTAGCCCAAACCTGCTCAATATCACCTTCACGACGTCCGACAATCTTGTGCGGAACCTTCACACCGGTTGTCTGCTCAAATGTATTGATCAATTCCAATACACTGACACCACGACCCGTACCCAGATTGAACACCTCCACACGCTCCTCAGACTTGTTCTGCAACATACGGTCCATGGCAACAACGTGTGCTTTCGCCAAATCTACCACATTGATGTAGTCACGGATACAAGATCCATCGGGTGTATTGTAATCATCACCAAAGACACTCAACTCTTTACGGATACCCATTGCTGTCTGCGTCAGGTACGGAATCAAGTTCTGTGGAACACCATTGGGCAATTCGCCAATCTCTGCTGACGGATGAGCACCAATCGGATTGAAGTAACGCAAGATGATGCTCTTGAACGGAGCACCAGCATGGATCGTATCGCGGATGATCTCCTCATTGATCTGCTTTGTATTGCCGTAAGGAGACATCGCCGGTTTGATCGGAGCAGCCTCTGTCACGGGCAGATGTTCCGGATCAGGCTGACCATAAACCGTACAAGAAGAAGAGAAGACAATACCTTCAATACCAAATTCCGGCATCAGTTCCAACAAGTTCACCAACGTAACGATGTTGTTGCGATAATATTTCAATGGCTGCTGCACAGACTCACCAACTGCCTTGCTGGCTGCAAATAGGATGATACCTTTGATACCTGGATGTGCCTCCAAAGCCTTCCGAGCACCCTCTTTGTCCTTCAAATCCAACTGTACGAAAGCCGGACGGATACCTGTAATCTTTTCGATACCATCCAACACTTCAATATTCGAATTGGAGAGGTCATCAATAATGACCACATCATAACCTGCATTCTGCAACTCGACCGTGGTGTGAGAACCAATGTAACCCGTACCACCTGCTACTAAAATTTTCTGTTTCATAGACATTGCTATTTAAGATTAAACGATTCCAGAGAAGCCCATGAATGCCATGGCCAATAAACCGGCTGTAATCAACGCAATCGGTGTGCCCTTCATACCGTCCGGAACACGTGTCATCGACAACTGCTCACGGATACCGGCAAAGATGATCAAAGCCAATGCAAAACCAATGGCAATCGAGATGGCATAAACGACTGATTCCAACAAATTATATTCTTTCTGAATGACCTGGATGGCCACACCCAACACACAACAGTTGGTGGTGATCAAGGGCAAGAACACACCCAAAGCCTGATACAAGGCTGGAGACACCTTCTTCAGAATGATCTCTACCATCTGCACCAAGGCTGCAATGATCAGAATGAATGAGATCGTCTGCATAAAGCCCAATCCGTACGGATCCAACAAATACTTCTGGACCAAGAAGGTCACGATCGTAGCAATCGTCAATACGAAGGTAACAGCCGCACCCATACCCGTTGCTGTGCTCACCTTCTTGGAAACACCCAAGAAAGGACAAATACCCAAGAACTGGGACAACACAACGTTGTTAACAAAAACAGCGGCAATAAATATCAAAATGTATTCCATACTTCCTCAGTTTATGCTTTACGCAGTTTATTAACTATAGCTACCAAATAGCCCAATGCGATGAATGCACCCGGGGCCAACACAAAGATCAATGAACCGAACTCTTCCGGCATAATCGTCAGATTGAACAGTTTACCGGTTCCTAACAGTTCACGGACAGCACCCAGCAGGGTCAAGGCCAGCGTAAAGCCCAAACCAATACCGATACCATCGCAAGCCGAAGCTACGATACCATTCTTGGCGGCAAAGGCCTCTGCACGTCCCAAGACGATACAGTTTACAACGATCAGGGGGATGAACAGACCCAAACTCTTGTTCAAATCAGGCAAATAGGCCTGCATACAAAGTTGAACCACCGTTACGAAGGTGGCAATCAGCACAATGTAGGAAGGGATACGAACCATATCCGGAATCAGATTCTTACAAGCCGAAATGGTGATATTGGAGCAAATCAACACGAATGCGGTTGCCAGTCCCATACTCAGACCATTGATAGCCGAAGAAGTAGTACCCAACGTAGGACACATACCCAACAACAAAACGAAAGTGGGGTTTTCCGTGATGATGCCGTTTAATAAAACTTTCAGATTACTCATTTTTCGTTACCTCCTTATTCTGCTGTATTATCTGTTGCACCTGTTACACCATCTGCACCAGCGTATGCTCTATACGCACGATTGATGGCATCCAAAAAGGCACGACTGGAAATGGTAGCTGCCGTAATAGCATCCACACCATTCTCTTTGTCATCCTTTGTCACCTTCAGTCCGCCATCCGGAATCGAACGGCCCAACACACTTTGCTTATTTTTGTCCATGCGGAACCAATCCTGCATCTTGGCACCCAAACCAGGTGTTTCTGCATGCTGCAACACAGAATAGTTCAACAATTTTCCTGCCTGATCGAATCCGACGATCACCTTGATCTCGCCTCCAAATCCTTTCTTTGTATTGCTCTCGACAGCCACACCCACGAACTCATCGCCCTGCTTGGCCGGATAGATCTTCAACGAATCACCCTCGCCGGTAACAGCCATATAGGCCTCTGCTGACGGGTCGTTGTCGAAATCGGGTGTCACTGCTTTGATAGCTGCATTCAATTCGGCAATCTTGGCTGCCTCGATGGGATCTTTGGTTACTTCATAAACACCTGCCAACACTGCACCTGCCACCAAACAGATCGCAGTCAGCGACAAGAGCATATTGGGTAATGTAGATTGTAGTTTTGCCATAATCACTTTCCTCCGAAATGTTTAGGTTTGACATAACTGTTAATCAACGGTGTAAAGGCATTCATAATCAGAATTGCAAACGACATACCTTCCGGATAAGATCCGAAGACACGAATGACCGTGGTCAGCAAACCGATACCCACACCATAAATCAACATACCATTCTTACTCATCGGTGAAGTCACATAGTCAGTTGCCATGAAAATAGCACCCAACATCAGACCACCCGACAACAAGTGAACCAACGGATTGGCATATTCAACCGGATTAACCAAATACAGAATACCGCTGAACACAAATACCGTACCCAAGATGGCAACCGGAATGTGCCACGTAATGATCTTCTTCCACAACATGTAGGCAAAGCCCAACAGCAAAGCCAATGCACTGACCTCACCTAAACTACCGCCCATCTTACCCAAGAACAGGTCCAAGACACCTGGAATCTGATCCAGTGCACCTTCATTCAACAGAGAAAGCACGGTTGCACCCGTTGTTGCATCTGTATAAGCCATCAACTGACCCGGTTCCGGCCAAGTTGTCATCTGTGCCGGGAAAGAGATCAGCAAGAACACACGACCTACCAAAGCCGGATTGAATACGTTATTGCCCAAACCACCAAACGACATCTTACCAATACCGATGGCTGCCAAGGCACCGATGATAATGATCCAAATAGGCAGGTTCGAAGGCAAATTGAATGCCAACAAGGCACCTGTCAACACAGCCGAACCATCACACAAGGTCGGTTCCTCTTTCAGGAGGAACTTCTTAATCAAATATTCGAACAGGCAGCAGGCCACCACGGAAGTAGCCGTTACAATCAATGCACCCAGTCCGAAGAAACAAAGGGATACCAAGAAAGCCGGAACTAAGGCAATCAGTACACCATACATATTTTTAGCAATGCTGTCGCCACCATGAATGTGAGGAGACGGCGATACGTATAAATAATTCTCCATATTGCGCTTACTTTATGACTTTCTTGAACGAATAATTCCCATCACTTTCGCTTTACCCACACGAATATTGTCCAACAACGGACGATTAGCCGGACAGGTGTAACTGCAAGAACCGCACTCGATACAATCCTGAATGTGATCCTCCTCCGCCAAATCCCAACGTTTGTAGAGCGTAGAACGAACCAAGAAGGCCGGATTCAATCCCATCGGACAAGCACTGACGCACTTTGCACAACGGATACAGTCCTGGGCCGGCTTACGTTTCGACTCCTCTTTCTTCAACAGCAGGACACCGGAGCTACCTTTCGTAACCGGCACTTCCGGGCTGATCAGGGCCTTTCCCATCATCGGGCCACCACCAATAATCTTACCCGTATCTTCCGGCACCCCCCCTGCCGCATCAATCAGCACCTGAATCGGCGTACCGATACGAGCCAAGAAATTGGAGGGATTGGAAACGGCTTTACCGGTAACGGTCACGACACGTTCCACCAACGGTTTGTTTTTCTGAACAGCCTCATAAACGGCATAGGCTGTACCCACATTCTGCACCACCGCTCCAGCTGAGATAGGCAGTGCACCGCTCTTCACCTGACGACGAATCACAGCATCGATCAACTGCTTTTCACCACCCTGTGGATACTGAACCTTCAAAGGCATGATTTCAATACCTTTGAAACCGGTCGCCAATTTTTGCATGTGTGCAATCGCATCCGGCTTATTATTCTCGATACCCACAACGGCACGTGTAACGTTGACAGCTTTCATCAACAGCGAAACACCTACCAAGATCTGTTCTCCCTTTTCCATCATCAACGAATGGTCAGAGGTCAGATACGGCTCGCATTCAACTGCATTGATGATCACGATCTCGGCCTTGTTTCCGGGAGGAGGCATCAACTTCACTTGTGTCGGGAAAGTTGCACCACCCAAACCTACAATACCAGCCGCAGCAATCTTATCGATAATCTCCTTGGATGAGAGTGTACACTCCTTCACTACTGTTTCAGAACGGTCGATCGTCTCTTCCCATTCGTCTCCTTCCACATCGATATAGATGGCTGGACGCTTGTATCCACTGGCATCAAGCGCACTATCAATTTTGTTCACCTTGCCGGATACCGACGAGTGGATATTGGCAGACACAAAACCTCCCGCTTTGGCGATCAGGGTGCCGACCTTTACAGGATCTCCTTTCTTGACAACAGCAACAGCAGGGGCTCCAATATGCTGTCCCAACGGAATAATCACCTGTTTGGGGGCAGCAATCGCGGTAATCTTTTTACCGGCAGACAATTTATTCTCAGGTGGATGAATACCGCCGATTCGAAATGTCCTTAGCATAAGATCTGATTTTATTTATTTTTGATTGTTATCTTGTTTCACTTCGGCTTGAGCATCAGCAGCAGGCTTCGGAGCCGGTGCCGGTTTTACAGTCTCAGTAGTCACCTTGGGAGCAGCCTCTTTCCGCGGCGGGAAATTCAGCTCATGAATGGCTCCTGTCGGACAAACAGCCACACACTTCCGACACATACGACACTTCGTATAGTCGATGTAGGCCACATTGTTTGTCACCGTAATCGCTTCGAACGGACATTCCTTGGCACACTTACCACAGCCTATGCAAGCATTAGCACATGCCTTGCGGGCAACAGCACCCTTGTCCTTGTTCACGCAGCTCACAAAGACACGACGAGACTTCGGACCCTTCTTACGCAGTTCGATGACTCCCTTCGGACAAGCCTTCACACAGGCTCCACACGATGTACACTTGTCTTCGTCCACCTCTGCCAAACCGGTTTCCGGATTGATGTGGATGGCATCGAAGTTACAAGCCTTCACACAATCGCCATAACCCAAACAGCCAAACGTACAGCCTGTCTCACCTCCATATAAAGTGGAAGCGATCGCACAACTCTTCGTACCATCGTACTGGTTCGTACGAGGACGTGCCTGACATGTTCCGTTACAACGAACAACAGCGACCATCGGCTCAGCAGCCGCAGCCTCTTTACCTAAAATAGCAGCCACCTTGGCCATTACCGGCGCACCGCCGACTGGACAGAGCATTCCATCCAATGAATCAGCTTTCACACAAGCACCTGCAAATCCGGCACAACCTGGATAACCACATCCACCACAGTTGGCACCCGGCAACACTTCTTGTACTTGAGCGATGCGCGGATCCTCGTGCACTTCAAACTTTTTGGACGCGGCATACAGAAAGACTGCGCCGATAGCTCCAATAGCTCCTAATGAAATAACGGCAATTACTATCATGTTAGTTAATTATTTAGTTTTTTCAACGTAAATACAAAACGATTTCTCAGTTTATCACGAACGAAATAGAGCAGTCCATAATAGAGTGACAACAGCACCAGTCCGATCAGGCCGCTCATCGTCTCAGGCCAATCCAACAAGGCTCCCACCACGATGGCCGTCACCACAAAAATACAGGGGATGACAAACGCCAACACCACTGCTTGCATCCCCATCATCGTACGACCGATCAGCACCACCGGATCATTGACCTGAAATTGTCCCGAACGATCGGGCACTTCGATCACCTTTTCCTTTTTTTCGGATGCTGAGCACATCGACTGTGCATGACAACCCGAACAGGCCGACAATTGGACTATCCGGACAAATACGCGATCGTCTGTGACCCGCTCAACCACACCGCTATGACTTATTCCTTCATTCATAATTTGCAAACCCGACTTTACAAAATCAAGGCAAAAGTAACGATTATTTATTTACCCTGTGCGTTTCGTGGTACTTTTTTACACAACCTATCCAAGTAACCCCTTCACGATCCTTACCATTTGTAGTTAAAACCAAAACTCAACAACTCGTTAATCTGGAAATAATTCCAATCGTCCGACCGTTGTGCCGCATCATCGTAACGAACATTCAACGAAATGGTCGTTGAGAAGAAACGACTGATGGCCATGGTCAAACGGTTCTCGAACTCACCCAGCATCCGCTCGTAACTGGTAAAATAATAGAAACGGGAATACCAGCTGACATTCCGATTGAACTGAAAGTTGAGTGTTGCATTGACAGTCGAACCGAATTTGCTATAGGTATGTTTATAATCGCCCGTAGCCGGATCCTTTTCAAAACCGTGACGTCCCCAGTTGATATCGTCCTTCACACTATACATATATGTATAGGAAACCGGAGCAATATTGGCTTGTAACGTCACCTTCTTGTGTTTCTTGCCAGCAAAAGCCTTGTTCAAATCGTACTTCATACCGATACCGGCATTGATACTGAACGGTGACATGAAAGAGGCAATCTTATTGTTGGTATTCTCGGCATAATTGCTGAAGATCTGTGTCTGGAAGGTAAAGTCAAACGTATAATACCATTTGCTATAGGCCTTGAAACCAAAGTTACTATGTAAACGCAACACGTCATCACCGATCTTATAGTTTCGCAACGTATCTTTGGGAGCCGTATAGGCATTGGTTTTCCATTCCAATTCATTTTTCACCTGCACCTTATCCTTTTCATAATTATAGACGAAATACTGACGATTGTTCAAATTCAACGTACTCGTACCTCCTTTGTGCCAGTTGGCAGAGATAAAATTTTGGGCAAACTGAACACTGCTTTCAAAATGGGAAGTCCAGTAACGGCGCTCCGGAATAAACTTTTCCGGTGTCACATCATCAAAATTGGCATCATTTTCCACTTTGATGGGTACATCTTCATGGATACTCTTCTGAATCTCCTCCAACTTGATCGTTTCTCCCGGCAGGTCACGGAACGAATAGCGGAAAGCCGTAGGCTGTGTCTCTTCCACATACGACAAGGCGAAATCATCCAACTCTTCTTGTCTTTTCAGGTCAACAAACAGCGTCTCAGGCACAGCCAATTTATCGTAAGCCGAATGGGTTTTCAGGGTATCCGGATTATAGAAAGTCAAATCTTTCGGCAACCGTTCGCCCTTAAACAACAGGGGCAAAAAGAGCCGGCTCACCAGCACCGTATCCCGAAATGTCATGTAACTCGGTATGAGGGTCGATTCATCCCGTCGCCAGGTAGTCCAATACAACGCCTCCTCCGAGAGCTTGAACTCCTCCTCTCCAAACAATTCCTTCAAGCGTTCCGTCAACTCGAGAGGAGCCGAAAACGAAGTATTCAATTGTTCCAAACGGGTCCGTACATCCGGAATCTTCTCCAAATCAGACGGACTCAATTCCAACAACGGTATGGTATCCTGCATCTCTTCAACAGGAGGCTGCTGGACAATCGGAGTAGTCAAGATCGTATGAGTCTGAGCCTGCGACGGTACAATCACAGACAGGACGAACAGTAAATAAAAACCAAACTTCTTCATCATTTCATTCTCGCTATTTTATTCTCATTGTTCTGCCCGCAAAAGTAGTCATTATCTCCCTAATTAGAAAATTCTCGGTGATTTTTCAACCATCCACTCTTTCTATTCGAGGAAAATGTCTAACTTTGCCGTTTTGAAATCGACAACATATCGACAAGAAGATAACTAAAATATTACTATCGTGGCAGATACAAAGTACATTTTCGTTACAGGCGGTGTCGTCTCTTCCCTTGGAAAAGGCATTATCTCCGCATCATTGGGTAAGTTGCTTCAAGCAAGAGGCTACAAGGTTACCATTCAGAAATTCGACCCCTACATCAACATCGATCCGGGCACATTGAACCCCTATGAGCACGGAGAGTGTTATGTAACGGTAGATGGTCACGAAGCTGATTTGGACTTAGGTCACTACGAACGCTTTTTGAACATTCCGACAACGCGTGCTAACAACATCACGACAGGACGTATCTATCAAAGTGTGATCAATAAGGAACGGAAAGGAGATTATCTCGGCAAGACTGTACAGGTCGTTCCTCATATCACCGACGAGATCAAACGAAATGTCAAGCTTTTGGGCAACAAATACAAATTTGACTTTGTCATCACCGAAATTGGTGGAACAGTGGGTGACATCGAATCGCTCCCCTTCCTGGAAAGCGTCCGTCAATTAAAATGGGAATTGGGTAAGAACTGTGTCTGTGTTCATTTGACCTACGTTCCCTACATTGCCGCTGCCAAGGAATACAAGACCAAACCGACCCAGCACTCGGTAAAGCAGCTTCAGGAGTTGGGTATCCAGCCGGACGTCTTGGTTTTGCGTACCGAGCACGAGTTGAACAGCAACCTGTTGCGTAAGGTAGCCGTCTTCTGCAACGTGGCTGAAGACAGTGTCATTCAGTCGATCGACCTGCCCACCATCTACGAAGTGCCGTTGCTGTTGCAACGCCAGAAGATGGATGAGGTTATTCTGCGGAAGGTCGGTATGGAAGTGGGTGAAACACCAGCCATGAAACCCTGGAAAGAGTTCCTTGCTTTGAAAACTTCAGCAACGGAAAGTGTCAAGATCGGCTTGGTGGGTAAATATGTGGAACTGCAAGATGCCTACAAATCAATTGACGAGTCTTTGTTGCAGGCTGCCATCTACAACCATCATAAATTGGATCTTCACCTCTTCCATTCCGAAAAGCTGAACGAAGCGAATGCGGCCGAACAGCTGAAAGAGATGGATGGTCTGTTGATCGCTCCAGGATTCGGACAACGGGGTATCGAAGGTAAATTCGCTGCCATCAAATATGCGCGTGAAAACGATGTGCCCTGTTTAGGAATCTGTTTGGGTATGCAATGTATGGTCATTGAGTTTGCCCGTGATGTATTGGGACTGAAAGATGCCAACTCTACCGAGATGGAGCCCAATACACCGCACAAGGTCATCGACATCATGGAAGAGCAAAAGAACATCACCAACATGGGAGGTTCCATGCGTCTGGGTGCTTACGACTGTACATTAAAACCGGGATCCAAAATCTACGATGCATACGGCGAACAACATATCCAGGAACGTCATCGTCATCGTTTTGAATTCAACAACGAATACAAAAAGCAGTTTGAGGCTGCCGGCATGATGTGTACAGGAGAAAATCCGGAGACCAATTTGGTAGAGGTTGTTGAAATCCCCGCCTTGAAATGGTTTGTAGGTGTACAATACCATCCGGAGTACAACAGTACGGTCGTTAAACCGAATCCGCTTTTCTTGAAATTTGTAAAAGCGGCTATTGCAAATAAAAAATAAGAAGGAATAAATGGATAAAAACACAATCACGGGTTTCGTGCTCATCGGAATCGTATTGCTGGCATTCAGTTGGATCAATCGGCCTACACCCGAACAAATCGAAGCGCAACGTCGGTATCAAGATTCGATTGCTCATATCGAACAGGTACAACAGCAGGAATGGCAAGCTTCACAGTTGGAGACAACCAATGATCTGCAGGCGCTGCAAGGATTACCCGATTCGGTACGTGAAGCACGTCTGCAGGCAAGCTATGGCTCTTTCTCAACAGCCATGACAGGTACAGAAGGTTATACAACCCTGGAGAATGATCGTGTGGAGATTCGCATCAGTAACCGAGGTGGACGTGTATGTTATGCCCGTTTGAAAGAGTACGACACGCACGATGGACAACCTTTAGTGCTCTTCGAGGACAAGGAATCCCAACTTGATTTCACCTTGGTAACAGCCAACAATCAAGCGATACACACCAGCGATCTCTATTTTTCACCGGTGAAGGGGAATGACCCCAACCAAGTGATCATGCGGCTTTCAGTCGGTCACGGCCAGTTGGATTTCATCTACACCTTGCAACCGGATGACTACATGTTGCAATTCACGTTGCAGGGATCGGGTATGAATGGTATTCTTTCCCCCACTACCCAGGCTTTGGACATGAACTGGGAACAGGACATTCGTCAGCAAGAGAAGGGACGATCCTTCGAGAACCGTTATGTAGCCCTCTACTATAAAATCATGGGTGATGACGTAGAGAATCTGGCAGAAACCAGCCATGCAAACAAACAAGTGGAGGAACGTTTGAAATGGATCGGTTACAAAGACATGTTCTTCTCGACCGTGTTGATCAGTAAAGCGGGCTTTGACAAGGTGTCGTTGGATTCGAAAGTGTATGCTTCCGGTACGACCATCAAGCATTTCAAATCGACAGCTTCTGTTCCTTTTGATTTGCAAGGTAAACAAGCTACTGAGTTGCAATACTATTTCGGTCCGAACAAATTTGCTTCGCTGAAAGCGTATGATGAAGGCTTATCGGACGAAGAGCGATTGGATTTAGCGAAACTGGTTCCATTAGGCTGGGGTATTTTCCGCTGGGTAAACCAATACTTTGTCATACCGCTGTTTGATTTCTTAGGCAAGTTTATTTCAAGTTACGGTTTGTTGATTTTCATCTTGACCCTTATTGTCAAGACGATTCTCTTCCCATTGACCCGTAAATCCTATTTATCATCGGCCAAGATGCGTGTATTGCGTCCGCAAGTAGAAGAAATCAATGCCAAATATCCGGGTAATGATCAGGCTATGGAACGTCAGCGTGCCACGATGGAACTCTATTCCCGTGTAGGAGCCAGTCCAATGAGTGGTTGCTTGCCGATGTTGTTACAGATGCCGGTATTGATTGCCTTGTTCATGTTTTTCCCATCGGCTATCGAGTTGCGTCATCAGAGTTTCTTATGGGCTCACGACCTCTCTACCTACGATGCCGTCATCAGTTGGGAGACCAACATTCCATTGGTGAGCACCTATTTTGGCAATCACATCAGTCTCTTCTGTCTTTTGATGACCATCACCAATATTTTCTATACAAAATATAACATGGAAATGACCAATACCGGACAACAACAGATGCCGGGTATGCAGGTGATGATGTACATGATGCCGTTGATGTTCTTGGTATTCTTCAACCAATATGCATCTGGTTTGACCTATTATTATTTCATCTCTACGTTGATCACGATCGTCCAGACCCTGATCTTCCGTTACACTGTGGATGAAGAAAAATTATTGGCCAAGTTGGAGGCAAACAAACGGAAACCAGTCAAGCGATCTGGATTCCTGAAACGATTGGAAGAAATCCAAAAGGCGCAAGAGGCACAATTGGAGCGTCAGAAACAAC
Source organism: Parabacteroides distasonis (assembly GCA_021531775.1). GTDB lineage: Bacteria > Bacteroidota > Bacteroidia > Bacteroidales > Tannerellaceae > Parabacteroides. The sequence continues at coordinate 122,887 of JAFBIU010000002.1, forward strand.
AGCGGAAGCACTAAAAAAGTGACGCAAGGAAAAGAAGCTGTCAAGTCCATCACATGACTTGACAGCTTTTTTTATATCATATTTCAATTGGAACAAAAGCTTTTCGATACAGACATTACGAGATCCATATCTTTTTTGTACATTAGCGGTCGGAAACTAAAAAAATCAAGATTCGATGAAACAGATGATTATTTTGTGGATGATGGGGATCCTGCTTAGTTGGGTTCCACAAGCGTGGGGACAGGAGACGGAGACGTTGGTCCAGATCGATACCGACATGGGAAAGATCAAAGTCAAGTTGTACAATGATACACCATTGCACCGCGACAATTTCATCAAATTAGTGAAAGATAATTTCTACGATGGACTGCTGTTCCACCGGGTCATCAAGCAATTCATGATCCAAGGGGGAGCCGCCTCATCTAAGACGGCTGCGATGGATGAAGCGATCACAGATGGAGATTCTGCCTACACCATTCCGGCAGAGATCCACTATCCTCAACACTTCCACAGACGGGGAACGTTGTGTGCAGCCCGTCAACCCGATGAGTACAATCCAGACAAAGCCTCATCCTGCTCACAATTCTACATTGTCACAGGAAAGTTCTTCACAGCGATGGAACTGGACAAACAAGAAAAAGAGGGCAAGCATGCGCCCTTCACACCTGAAGAGCGTGAAGCCTATATGTTGGAAGGGGGTGCCCCCCATTTGGATGGTGCCTACACCATCTTTGGAGAGGTCGTGCAGGGTATGAAAGTCGTTGATAAGATCCAATTCGTGGAGACCAACGAGAATGACCGACCACTGAAGAACATCAAAATAAGATCAATGAAAATCGTTGAAAAATAAACTTTAATATAGATCTATGGCAACAGAAACATGTGTGCTCATGCACACGTCTCATGGAGACATCAAGTTAAAATTGTATGATAAAACACCGAAGCATCGAGACAATTTTCTGGAATTGGTTCGAAAGGGTCAGTATAACGGTTTACTTTTCCACCGGGTCATCCAAGATTTCATGATTCAGGGAGGTGATGTCACATCAAAAGATGCCCCCTTGAGTAAGTCGTTGGGAGCTGGAGATTTAGGCTATACCATACCGGCCGAGTTCAACTATCCGGAATACTTCCACAAAAAAGGGGCACTTTGTGCCGCACGTACGGGAGACGAAATCAACCCGCTGCGAGCCTCATCGGCTTCCCAATTCTATATTGTTACAGGTAAAGTCTATTCAGAAAGTGAGCTCAAGCAGATGGAAAAACAGTTGGAGAATCGCTTGAAACAGGATATCTTCAACCGGTTACAGACCGAAAACAAGCCGAAGATCATGGAGTTGTATCGGAGTGGGCAACGGGATGAGTTAGCGATTTTTCGTGACACCTTGATCGCAAAAACAGAAATGGAAGCAGACAAGCGGAAAACAGAAGCAAAAATCCCGGCTACCGTACGCGAAGCATACAAAACTGTGGGTGGCGTGCCCTTTTTGGACAATCAGTACACGGTGTATGGAGAAGTGATAGAGGGCTTAGAAACGGTAGAGGCCATCCAACAAGCAAAAACCAACAAACAGGATAGACCTATCGAAAATATCGTAATCACATCGGTGGAAATACTCTAATTTCCACCGATCAACAAACCATCTGCGATGAACATTCAACAATTAGAATATCTACTAGCCATTGATAAGTTTCGCCATTTTGCACGAGCAGCCGAACAGTGTCGCGTCACGCAACCGACCTTGAGCATGATGCTCCAGAAAATGGAAGAGGAATTGGGTACCAAATTGATTGATCGAACGGCCCAACCGATTCGTCCAACTGCTATTGGCCAAAAAGTGATCGAACAGGCCAGAGTTGTTCTCTATCAACTATCACTCATCAAAGAGTTGGTACAAGAAGAGGAGGAGACACTGAAAGGGACATTTCGATTGGCGATTCTTCCCACCATCGCCCCCTACCTGCTTCCCCGTTTTTTCCAATCATTTGTCGAAGCCTATCCCTCGCTGGATATTCGTATCTTGGAAATGAAGACAACGCCCAGCTTGAAAGCATTGCAACAAGGAGAAGTGGATGCTGCTATCATTGCCAATGCACCTTCAGAAAACAACCTGCAGAGTGACCGATTGTTTTATGAAGAGTTCTTCGGTTATGTGGCACGTACCGAACCCATCTTCGCCAAGCCACTCATTCGCACGGCCGACATCAACGACGAACGACTCTGGCTGTTAGATGAAGGACACTGTTTTCGTGACCAATTGATTCGTTTTTGCCAAATGGAAAAGGTGAAACTCAGACAAGCGGCCTATCGATTAGGCAGTCTGGAAACCTTTATGCACATGGTCGAAAGCGGGAATGGAATCACGTTTATTCCCCAATTGGCCACCTTACAACTCAACCAAGAGCAACAGGAACTGATTCGTCCCTTTGCGATTCCCAAGCCGACAAGAGAGGTCCATTTCGTTACTCGAAAAGATTTCGTGCGTTTCCGCATTGCCGAAACCCTTGTCCAATCGATACGGAAAGCAGTACCCGCCTCCATGCTCAATCTGCAAGTGGGACAAAAAGTGGTCTAAAGATGCAAATTGGGATTTTTGCAAAAAAAAAGTCGTCTCAAGTTGTCAGTTTTCAAAAAATCGTTACATTTGCAGCGTATTTAAAGACAGTAACAAGAAAATGAAACGATTTAGCTTTACATATTACTTTTATTACTTTTACTTTAGCAAAGTGAAGGCAGGGGTTTGTATGTAAAGCATTGATGAATGGAATGGATGATTCAAGCCAATATATAAAGTCCTGCCGATGTCGGTAGGACTTTTTTTTTGACCCAAACCAATCCTTCATCAGAAGACAAAATACAAGAAGAAGATGAAAAAGAAAGTAGCTATTCAAGGTATTGCAGGTTCATATCACGACATTGCCGCTCATAACTATTTTGAGGGGGAAGAAGTGGAAACATTGCCATGCGACACGTTTCGAGATGTCATCAACACCATCAAGAAAGATCCTTCCATCTTAGGATTGATGGCAATCGAAAACACGATTGCTGGTAGTCTGCTGCAAAATCACGAGTTGATTCGCGAAAGTGGATTCAGCATCATCGGAGAATACAAACTCCGGATATCCCATTCATTGGTTGCCCTCCCCGGTACCTCCATCCACGACATCAAAGAGGTCAACTCCCACCCCATTGCCCTCATGCAATGTACCGAGTTCTTAGATACATTGCCCAATGCCAAAGTGGTCGAAATGGAAGACACGGCAGGTAGTGCACGTTGGATTGCAGAGAAACAGCTGGAGGGACATGCAGCTATCTGCGGTAAACTGGCGGCCGAAATCTATCACATGGAGGTATTGGCAGAAGGGATCGAGACCAACAAGCGCAACTTTACCCGGTTCTTGGCCATTGCAGACCGTTGGACAGCAGACGAAATCATGCGTAATGTGGATAAAAACAAGGCCTCTTTGGTCTTCGCGTTACCCCATACCTCAGGAAGTCTTTCCAAAGTACTTTCTGTCCTCTCCTTCTACGACATGAATTTAACAAAGATCCAATCCTTGCCCATCATCGGACGAGAATGGGAATATCTATTTTATATCAACTTAACATTTACGGACTATTTGCGTTACCGTCAGGCCTTAGACGCAATCAGACCGCTGACCAAGGACTTTCAAATTTTAGGTGAATATGCAGAAGGAAGACAAAGTATATAAGGTACAACCGGCCGACCGTGTCGGAAGCGTGCAGGAATATTATTTTTCCAAGAAGCTGAAAGAGGTAGCAGAAATGAATGCCGCAGGCAAGCAGGTCATCAATCTAGGTATTGGAAGCCCTGACTTACCTCCATCCTCTTCAACGGTCGAAGCTCTTTGCAACGATGCACAACGTTCAGATGCACATGGTTATCAACCCTACATTGGTATTCCAGAACTACGACAAGCCTTTGCTGACTGGTATCAGACATGGTATCACGTAACACTGGATGCCAAAACAGAGATACAGCCTCTGATCGGATCCAAAGAGGGTATATTACATATCTCCATGGCTTTCCTCAATCCGGGAGATGGTGTGTTGGTACCCAATCCTGGTTATCCGACCTACAGTTCGGTCAGCAAATTGGTGGGGGCCAAACTGACCTATTATAATCTGCACGAGGAGTTGGGGTGGCAACCTGACTTTGACGAACTCGAACAGATGGATCTGAGTGGCATCAAACTCATGTGGACCAACTACCCCAATATGCCGACCGGTGGAAATGCAACCACAGAACTCTATGAGAAAATTGTGGATTTCGGACGTCGGCATGGCATTGTCATCTGCAATGACAATCCCTATAGTTTCATTCTGAATGAACATCCACTCAGTATTTTGAGTATTCCGGGATCCAAAGAGATCTGTATCGAACTCAATTCCATGAGTAAGGCACACAATATGCCAGGCTGGCGTATGGGTATGTTGGCCAGCAACGCTCAGTTTGTCCAATGGATACTGAAAGTCAAGAGCAACATTGACTCAGGCCAATTCCGACCGATGCAACGGGCAGCGGTAGAGGCTCTGAACGCACCCAAAAGCTGGTACGACCAAATGAATGCAGTCTATCGAAGCCGTCGGGATTTGGCTGGTGCCATCATGGACACCTTGGGATGCACGTACGACAAGAAACAGGTGGGTATGTTTTTGTGGGGACGGATTCCCGACTCGGAAGCTGGTAGTGAAGCATTAGCCAATGAAGTGCTGTACGGAGCCAACGTATTCCTGACACCTGGATTCATTTTCGGAAGCCAAGGTGAACGATACATACGTATCTCCCTCTGTTGCAAGAATGAGAAACTTGAAGAGGCACTTCATCGCATTCAACAATTGAAATCAAAATAAACAGTATCTAGTCTCAGAACAAATATCAAAATATGGAAATCAAAATTGAACCCCTGGCATTGCCAGGCATTGAGGACAAACGTCCTATCGTAATCGCAGGTCCGTGTAGTGCAGAAACGGAAGAACAGGTGATGGAAACAGCCCGTCTGTTGGCAGACAAGGGCATCAAAATATTCCGTGCCGGCATCTGGAAACCACGTACGAAACCGGGAGGATTTGAAGGTATCGGCCGTGAAGGATTGGCATGGCTGAAACAGGTAAAGAAAGAGACAGGTATGTTGGTTGCTACAGAAGTAGCTACTAAAGATCATGTCTTCGAAGCGTTAAAAGCAGGTATTGACATTTTGTGGATCGGTGCTCGTACAACGGTGAATCCTTTTGCCGTACAAGAAATTGCCGATGCCCTCAAAGGAACAGATGTGCCCGTTCTGATCAAAAACCCTGTGAATCCGGATCTGGAATTATGGATTGGTGCCATCCAGCGTATCTATGGGGCAGGTATTCACCGTATCGGAGCCATCCATCGCGGGTTTAGCTCTTACGACAAGAAGATTTATCGTAACTTGCCCTTATGGCATATTCCTATCGAATTGCGTCGTCGTATGCCTGATCTGCCTATTTTCTGTGATCCGAGTCACATCGGCGGTAAGCGGGAATTGGTTGCACCACTCTGTCAGGAGGCCATGGATTTGAGCTTTGACGGATTAATTGTCGAGTCACACTGCAATCCGGATTGTGCATGGAGTGATGCATCTCAGCAAGTGACACCAGATGTATTGGATTATGTCCTGAACCTGTTAGTCATCCGAGATGCCAACCAGACCACAGAGAATCTCTCTGCTTTGCGTCGTCAGATCGATGGTGTCGATGAGCAATTGTTGGAACTGCTGGCTAAACGTATGCGCATTTCACGCGAGATCGGTATCTACAAGAAAGAGCATAACATGCCTATCCTGCAATCTCCCCGTTACAGCGAAATCCTGGAGAAACGATCTCACATGGGTGAACAGATGGATTTGAATGCAGACTTCGTAAAGAACATTCTGAAAAGCATCCACGAAGAATCTGTTCGCCAACAAATGATTATCATGAACGAATAAATAAAACGATGAAGATTCTGATTTTAGGAGCGGGTAAGATGGGATCCTTCTTCTGCGACCTGTTGAGTTTCGATCATGAGGTGGCAGTCCTAGAGAAGGATCCTAAACGGATGCGTTTCATCTACAATGCGTTACGTCTGCAACACGAAGAAGAGGTAGCCAGTTTTGAGCCCGAGTTGGTGATTAATTGTGTGACATTATGTTATACGATCGATGCGTTCAAAGCTGTCATTCCCTATCTGCCTCACAACTGTATCATCTCAGATATTGCTTCGGTGAAAACACAGTTGAAAGAGTTCTATGAGTCGAGCGGATTCCGCTATGTTTCGACACACCCGATGTTTGGACCTACGTTTGCCAACTTAGGACAATTGGACAAGGAGAACACGATCATCATTGCAGAGGGAGATCATCTAGGTAAAATCTTTTTCAAGGATATCTATAACAACCTGCATTTACACATTTGCGAGTATTCCTTCGAAGAGCATGACCGTGTCGTAGCCTATTCATTAGGTGTACCCTTCGCCTCAACCTTGGTATTTGCTTCCACCATGAAGCATCAAGATGCTCCAGGAACCACCTTTAAACGGCACATGAAGATTGCCAGAGGATTGTTGTCCGAAGATGACTACCTGCTGACTGAAATCCTCTTCAATCCGCGTACACCGAAACAGCTGGAACGAATCCAACAGGAGTTATCCCTGTTGCAGAACATCATTCAAGCCAAAGACACGGAAGCTATGAAGGAGTTCTTGACAAAAGTGCGTAAGCACATTGAATAAAGAATCCTCCCTCATTCCGGACGGAAATCCGGTAGAAGATAAAGGCTTAATACAAGCGTTTATCTTCTACTCGGATCTCTTCTCCAATTTGAACCTCCATCAAGGTCAAATCTGAAATAGCCCGTACCGTATGTTTACATCCGGCCGGTAGAGACACGACATCACCTGCCGTAATGCAACGTTCTACCCCATCAACTGTAGCCACACCCTCTCCAGCCAAAACAGTCCATACCTCATCCCGTCGTTCATGCGAGTGATAATTCATGGCATGACCGGCATGCAGGATCGCCTTGATGGTCAACGAACCTTTTTGGGCATCTAACACACGATAACTACCCCAGGACTTTTCTGCAAACATGATTTCCTGATCAATGCCATCTACGTAGGGTTTAATATGACTGGAACGTTCATTGTCGGAAACAAGAATGCCCTCAGCCGAAGCTGACACGATCATATTTTTCAAGCCCATACACAACACGGGCACATCCAATTCATTGATGACATGCAGATTCTGACAATGGTCATCCATCAGCACTTTACCCATGGCTGGTTCAGCCATCACCTCGGTCAACGTATTCCAGGTGCCGAGGTCCTTCCACAACCCCTGAAAGCGCATCACAGCTATATCGGTTTCATGCTCCACCACGGCATAATCAAAACTGATCTTTTTCAGATCTGCATACTTCGAGAACAAATCCTCATAATCCGAAAAATCGATCAACTCATGGGCCCTATTCAGCACATAACCCAACTTATAAGCAAAAACGCCACCATTCCAAAGGGCTCCAGCCTCTATATAGCGTTGAGCTACAGCTTCGGTAGGTTTCTCCTTAAAGGTCTTTACACGACTGACAGGATCGGCTGTTTCCGGTATGATATAACCATATTTTTCACTGGGATAGGTCGGCTCCATCCCCATCAATGTCAGATTGGCAATGCCCTGCTCAGCCAAATCGGACAACTGCTTCAGAGCCCGAAAATAATCGGCCTCCACATAGGGATCGACCGGACAGACAACTACCGGTTCATCAGCCTGTACACCCATCCGATCGTGCAAATAGGCGGTTGCCAATGCGATGGCCGGAAAGGTATCACGCCGGCAAGGTTCGATACTGACACCGACCGCTGTTCCCAATTGATTGTGAATAGCTGAAAGTTGGGTTTCGGAGGTGGCGATTGTCACCTTCACATCTGGATCTACGGCCCGTAATTGACAATAGACCCGTTGTACCATGGATTCGTAATTTCCATCCTCAGTCTTGAACAATTTGATAAACTGTTTGGACCGGACATCATTGGATAGTGGCCACAGGCGTTTTCCCGAACCACCTGAAAGTAAGATGATTTGCATACTGTTTTCTGTTTAACGTTCTGCACGCATAGGGTTCTCCAAAAAATCTTGATAAGCCAACCGAATCCCCTCTTCCAATTCGGTCTTGTAGGTCCAACCCAACTGGGTTGCCTTGCTGACATCCAACAGTTTCCGAGGCGTTCCATTCGGACGGGTCGTATCCCACAGGATCGTACCGGTATATCCGACCACCTTGGCCACCAATTCCGTGAGGGCCTTAATCGTCAATTCCTTACCCGTACCGGCATTGACCGTCTCATTGCCACTGTAATGATTCATCAGGAAGACACACAGATTGGCCAGGTCATCCACATAGAGGAACTCCCGCAAAGGAGAACCGTCGCCCCAGCAAGTCACCTCCTGCAAACCGGCCTCTTTCGCCTCATGAAAACGACGGATCAGGGCCGGCAACACATGGGAGTGTTCCGGATGATAATTATCATTGGGGCCATACAGATTCGTCGGCATCACCGAGATGTAGTCCGTCCCATACTGACGGTTCAAATACTCGCAATACTTCAGTCCGCTGATCTTGGCCAAGGCATACGCCTCGTTCGTCTTCTCCAGTTCCGAAGTCAACAGGCAACTCTCCGGCATCGGTTGCGGAGCCATACGAGGGTAGATACAAGAGGAACCCAAGAACTCCAGTTTCTTGCAGCCGTTCTTCCAGGCACTGTGAATCACATTCATCTCCAGGATCATGTTGTCATACATGAAGTCGGCCAATGCGCTTTGGTTGGCAATGATACCTCCTACTTTGGCAGCGGCCAGAAACACATACTCCGGTTGCTCGGAAGCAAAAAAGGCCTCGACCTGATCCTGACGAGTCAAGTCCAATTCTCGATGGGTACGTGTAATCAGATTCGTATAGCCTTGGCGTTGCAATTCGCGTACGATGGCCGATCCGACCATTCCCCGGTGACCGGCCACATAAATCTTCGCCTCTTTCTCCATCATTTGACCACTCCTTTCTCCAAATATTCTGCCAGATTGGTACGCATCACGCCAGCTATGTGATCAGCTGCCACCTTCTGCATATCGTGGGCTACCATGATCCGTACCAACTCCTCAAAGGAGGTTTTCTGCGGATTCCAACCCAATTCAGCCTTGGCCTTGCTCGGATCTCCCCACAAGTTCACTACATCTGTCGGACGATAGAAGTCTTCGCTTACGGCCACCACCACCTGACCATTGGCCACATTGATTCCCTTCTCGTGGATGCCTTCTCCCTCCCAACGCAATTCGATGCCGGCATAATGGAAGGCCAAAGTCGCAAACTCACGGACCGTATGCTGCACTCCGGTAGCAATCACAAAATCTTCCGGTTTGTCATGCTGCAGTATCAGCCACATACATTCCACATAGTCCTTTGCATAGCCCCAATCACGCAACGAATCCAGATTGCCTAAATAGACACACTCCTGCTTGCCTTGTGCAATACGGGCTGCTGCCAATGTGATCTTGCGCGTCACGAAGGTCTCGCCTCGCCGCTCACTTTCATGATTGAACAGGATACCGGAGCAACAGAACATGTTGTACGCCTCACGATACTCCTTGATGATCCAATAGCCATACAACTTGGCCACCGCATAGGGCGAATAGGGATGGAAAGGCGTATTCTCGTTCTGGGGCACCTCCTCCACCTTGCCATACAACTCGGAAGTAGAGGCCTGATAGATCTTGCAATGTTTCTCTAAATGATTTGTACGTACCGCTTCCAAGATACGAAGCACACCGACGGCATCGACATCCGCCGTAAATTCCGGTGCATCAAAGGATACCTGCACATGGCTCTGGGCAGCCAGATTATAGATTTCTGTGGGCTGTACCTTACCCACCAGTTTCACCAACGACATGGAGTCTCCCATGTCCGCATAGTGGAGATGAAAATTGGGTTTTCCCTCCAAATGAGCAATACGCTCGCGATAATCCACCGATGAACGACGGATAATTCCATGAACTTCATACCCTTTGGCAAGCAGAAACTCGCTCAGGTAAGAGCCATCCTGACCGGTCACACCGGTAATTAATGCAATATTCATGCTATTTATATTAATAGTTACGCGCTAAAAGTACAAGAATCTACCGAAGTGACCAAATATTCAGTCTAAAATTTCATAATCTGTGGAATAGACTCCACAGATTATGAAATTAAGTTATCGAATTAAACAGGAGCGACTGCAGGAGCGGAGGCTCGTTTCCACCCCTCCAACAACTCTGTGATTGTTTCGTGAACACTCATGATACGAGTGGCCCTCCAAGCGTTACTGCCGGCAAAGGCATAACCATTTTCAAAATTGCCTTTAAAAGCATTGTAGAGTGCCGTCACAATACAATAGGGACTTCGAGAGATATCACAGGTCTTGATGCAATTGAATGGACACACCTTCGGTTGTTTCAGTCCTGCTTTTACCTTCTCCAAGAAACTGCAATGGATCGCTCGTCCCGGCATACCTACCGGACTTTTGATAATCTCGATATCCTGTTCTTTCGCCTGTATATACGTCTCTTTGAAAGCCTCCGAAGCATCACATTCGTTGGTAGTTACAAAACGTGTACCCAACTGAACTCCAGAAGCACCCAAATCCATAACACGCTTGATGTCTTCTCCTGTATAAATACCTCCAGCCGCAATCACCGGAATCTTTTTACCATACATCTCTTCGAAACGGGAAACCTCTTGGACCACTTGTGGCAACAATTCTTCCAGTGCATAATGCTCGTCTGTCAACTGGTTCTCTTTATACCCCAAATGACCACCCGCTTTCGGGCCTTCCAGTACCACAGCATCAGGCAAATAGTCATAATGACTCTTCCACTTTTCACAGATGATGCGAACTGCACGTGCACTCGAAACGATCGGTACCAGTTTCGTCACACTATCTTTCTTCAAGAAAGAGGGCAAATCCAATGGCAGACCTGCGCCACTGAAAATCACATCCACCTTCTCGGCGATACTGGTCTTGACCAGCTCTGCGAAATCAGAAAGAGCCACCATCACATTCACACCGATAATGCCCTTTGCCTTCTCACGGGCCTTGCGGATTTCCTCTTTCAATCCCAAATTACCCGCTTTCGTATAATTGTCCGGACACAATTTCTTATACAGCAAACCCAATCCTGCTGCCGAAATAACGCCAATACCACCTTCATTTGCTACGGCAGATGCCAAGCCAGAGAGGGAGATACCTACACCCATTCCACCTTGAATGATGGGAATACGTGCTTTTAAATCTCCAATGTTCAATGTTTTCATATCAAAAAAACGAATCTATATAGTGTTTAAATACGGGCACAAAGATAACGTTTATTTGACACGATAATGCACACTTTTGTTCAAAATGTGCAATTCTCTTCTCACCAAAACTTATTTAGCAGAGGATTGTACTCAAAACCAACCGCTTCCAATTGGTGGAGAAGCTGCTGCTTATCGAGTTGCATGTCCTCACACAATGCATCCAAAGAGGGATATTGATCACGCAATTTCATATTGATGAAACTATACAGCATCATCGGGTCTTGCGGAACTGTACGCATATTATTCATCTTTTTAATCCAATTTTAAAACAGCCAAGAAAGCCTTTTGGGGCACTTCGACCGTTCCAATCTGTTTCATACGCTTCTTTCCCTCCTTTTGTTTCTCCAACAATTTACGCTTACGGGAAATATCGCCACCATAACACTTGGCTGTCACATCTTTACGAACAGCTTTTACCGTCTCACGTGCAATGATTTTAGCACCAATTGCTGCCTGAATCGCAATGTCGAACTGCTGACGAGGGATCAACTCTTTCAACTTTTCGCACATCCGTCGGCCAAAAGGCACACTATTATCCACATGCGTCAACGTAGAAAGTGCATCGACCGGTTCGCCATTCAACAAGATGTCCAGCTTGACCAACTTGCTGGGTCTGAAATCATGCAGATGGTAATCAAAGGAGGCATATCCCTTGGAAATGCTCTTCAACTTATCATAGAAGTCGATCACAATCTCACCCAAGGGCAAGTCATAAAAGATCTCCACCCGATCCCCCGAAATATACTCCTGCTTGATCAGTACCCCTCGTTTACCTAAACAGAGCGTCATGATCGGACCAATGTAGGTCGTATTGGTAATGATCGAGGCCCGAATAAATGGCTCATCAATATGGTCAATGAGTGTCGGATCCGGCAAGCCACTCGGATTGTGAACCTCTATACACCCACCCTTCTTATCATATACTTTATAAGATACGTTCGGTACCGTCGTGATCACATCCATATTGAATTCACGATCCAGACGCTCCTGGACAATTTCCATGTGCAACAAACCCAAGAAACCGCAACGGAAACCAAAACCCAAAGCCACGGAACTTTCGGGCTGGAATGTCAGGGATGCATCGTTCAGCTGCAATTTCTCCAACGAAGCCCGCAGATTCTCAAAATCCTCACTTACGATCGGATAGACTCCAGCGAACACCATCGGCTTTACCTCCTGAAATCCTTCGATCCCCTTCTCAGCCGGACGGCTGACATGCGTAATGGTATCACCGACACGCACCTCCTTCGACGTCTTGATACCGGAAATAATGTAACCCACATCACCCGTACCAATCTCACTCCGAGGAGACATATCCAATCGGAGAATACCCACCTCATCTGCATCATACTCTTTACCCGTAGCTATGAATTTCACGCGGTCACCCGAATGAATCACACCATTTTCAACTTTGAAATAGGCAATGATACCACGGAAGGGATTGAAGACCGAATCAAAGATCAGACATTGCAAGGGAGCTGTCGGGTCACCTTTCGGAGCCGGTACCTTCTCCACAATCGCATCCAGCAATGCACCTACTCCCTCTCCCGTCTTGCCACTGGCACGCAAGATCTCTTCTCGCTTACAACCCAACAATTCGATGATCTGATCTTCCACTTCATCAGGCATTGCACTCGGCAAGTCTATTTTATTCAACACCGGAATGATTTCCAAATCATTCTCGATCGCCATATACAGATTGGAAATGGTTTGCGCCTGAATACCTTGCGAGGCATCCACAATCAACAAAGCACCTTCACACGCTGCAATGGAACGAGATACTTCATACGAAAAATCGACATGCCCCGGTGTATCGATCAGGTTCAAGACATACTTCTCGCCCTGATACATATAATCCATCTGAATGGCATGGCTCTTGATGGTGATGCCACGTTCACGCTCCAGGTCCATGTTGTCCAGGACCTGATCCTGCATATCCTTGGATTCTACCGTTTTGGTATATTCCAACAGACGGTCGGCAAGCGTACTCTTCCCGTGGTCAATATGAGCAATAATACAGAAATTGCGGATATTCTTCATCTACTACAGTTATTTTAATGGTGCAAAGATAATGTTTTTCACACAAAAAGACTTACTTTTGACCACCCATTTCTCATAATATGTAGGAATATGACAATACAGGAAATAGACAAGACATACAACCGTATCATCGGTTTCTTGAATACCAAAGAGATCAAATTGGCCTTCGACTATCTGCAGAGCTTGATGGCCGGATCGAATGACTATGCGTGTCAGGAGCAGTTGGATCAACTTCAGACCATCTACCAAAACATGTTACGTTACCGGCTAATGGGCTTTAAAGATCCCATGGAGAAGACCATCTACCAGCAAGTGTTGAGTGGCACTTACCAAGTGGCAGACCAGCTGCACACCCGCCTATTGACCCAGTTCTCCTCAAATCCCTATTATACACGCAGACGATTACGCAACGGCCTTCCTTCATCCGGCTTGAAGCATCAATATGCCGGTTTGAAGGAACAATCTGCTTTTACCAAGGAACAGGACCTGTTGGCGCGACGGCTGTTTGAACAGGTCTGGACAGCAGGATTCCTAACCACCGACCAAAGAGAGGGACTCGTTTCGATCCTGCGGGACCGAGACATGCCCGATTACGTAGGATGTATCATTGTCTCGGCTCTGTTGTTGGGACTGCAACACTTCTTCGACGAGCAAAAAGTGTTGTTGTTGATGGATGCTGCAGACATCGACTATCAACCGATCCGCGTACGGGCCCTTATTTGTCTCCTGATCGTATTGTACCTTTACCGGGAACGGCTCGCCTATTATCCCAACCTGTCCAATCGGTTCTCAGCCTTGTCCGAAAACCATACCGATTTCAGCAAGTTGCTACGCATGATCGCATTGCAACTGATCACAGCTCGAGAAACAGAGAAAGTCTCTCGCAAAGTTCGCGATGAGATTCTTCCGGAGATGGCCAAACTACATTCGAAGCTCGACCGCTATTTGAATGAGAAGTTTGATCTCAAACAACTGAAAGGCGATCCCTCCGATTTTGAAATCAATCCGGAATGGGCCGAGAAAATGTCACAAGGCAAGTTGGGCAAGGCTGTTCAGGATTTGACTGAGATGCAGTCGGAAGGTGCCGATGTGTTGCACTCGACATTCACCCACATGAAATTATTCCCCTTCTTTCAGGAAATCAGTCACTGGTTCATTCCATTCCGAATCGATCATCCCGATTTAGTCCAGCCCGCGAATGCAAGTCATACACAATTCTTTGCCAAGTTAGGGAATTCCCCCATACTCTGCAATTCTGACAAGTATTCGCTCTATTTGGGTATTTTAGAGATGCCTCGTGAGCTCCTGAATCAGATGGAACAACAGTGCCAGGAGGGCTTTTCCAGCATGAGACAGGATTGGAATCAGATCTCATTGTCACCCCATCAGCAATTACAATATGAGATCCGCCGGTTTGTCGAGGATTTATATCGCTTCTATAAACTCCATCCGGATCATGCCAGTTTTATGGATCCTTTCCTCCTGCAGCTCGACATTCACAACTTGCCGATACTACAGCCCTATATGTCCGACAAAGAGACGCTGGCACTCCTCGCCGAATCCTATTTGAAAAAGAACCATTTCGAAGAGGCTCTGCAGATTTACAGTGGTATGTGTGCCTATGCGACCGACGATGCCATCCTGTACCAGAAAATCGGCTATTGCAAACAAATGCTGAATGATCTGACGGGTGCCTTGGAGGCCTACCAGCAGAGCGATTTGATCCATTCAAACAGCAAATGGGTCATCCGCCGTATCGGTAACTGTTACCGAAGTCTCAAACAACCGGCCAAGGCATTGGAATATTACCAGCGTTATGAACAGCAGTACCCGGATGATCTGCCTGTCCAAATCAGTATCGGACACTGCTACCTCGAATTGAAGAATTATGCACAAGCCTTGCACTATTTCTTCAAAGTGGATTATTTGGATCCGAATCATAAAGCCTGGCGTCCCATCGCCTGGTGTTCTTTCCTGACCGGCAAATATGATCAGGCACGGAATTACTATCAAAAAATTCTGGAATGGCAACCTACCGCCCAAGATTACCTGAATGCCGGGCATACGGAATGGGTCTTGCAAAACACGGAAAAGTCGTTGAAGTACTATAAGCAGGCCGTCAAGGCACTGTCGGGTGATATCCAACAGTTCAGGGAGCTATTTGATCAAGATCTACCCGACTTGCTGGCAGCCGGTATTGAATCGGAAGAGATTCCTTTGATGATCGATCAGTTGCACTATGTCATAGCAGGAACCCTTTAAAAGCAAACGTATCAGAAATGTATCATTTGTATCAGAACATACTCGTCATAGGATTACTGTCATCCCTTGCGGTTGGTGCACAGACTGTGGATGACTCCTATCAAACGGAGGGCACTGAAGCACGGATCAGCCTCACTGGGGCTGTAGCCACCGGTGATTATACCCCCTTTTGGCAACAAGCCAACCGGTACGGCATCGCCCCTACCGAGGCTAATCAAGCCTATCTGCAAGCTGGAGTTTTCCATCAACAGTCGTTCGGTCAGGGCTTCTCCTGGGGTGCCGGATTAGACCTGGTAGCAGTGACACCCCGCTACCAGAATGCCTATATCCACCAATTATATGCCGAACTAGGATACCGTCAAATCCGGTTATCGGTAGGTAGTCGTGAACAACGGTCCGCGTTCGGTTTGGACAGCCGGCTGAGTTCGGGCGATGTCATCTACTCGACCAATGCCCGTCCGTTACCTGAAATCCGACTATCCATGCCCAACTATACGACCGTACCCTTCACCCAGGAGTGGCTGCAACTCAAATGGGACTTTGCGGTAGGACGATCCCTGGATAATGCCTATCTGAAAGATTGGACACAGGGAAAACAGACCTACGTTGAAGACGTATTGTGGCACCACAAGGCACTCCATTTCCGCTTGGCAGATGCCGAAAAGAGACTCCCGATCGTGGCAGAAATAGGTGTTCAGCATATCGCCCAATGGGGAGGCACCTCCACCAATCCCAAAGTGGGAACACAACCCCATTCGTTCAAAGACTTCCTACGCATTGTAGCCGGACAACATGGTGGCAATGATGCAACCCTTTCCGACCAAATCAATGTATTGGGTAGCCACCATATTTCGTACGACTTCCGGTTGGGATGGGAGCAAGAGACTTGGCAAATCCAAGGATACTATCAACATCTCTGTTACGACAAATCGGGACTTGAATTTGACAACGGTACGGATGGATTATGGGGCATACAACTGGATCTGTCACAAGGCTCCTGGATCAGAAGGTTGGTTGTAGAATATTTCACGACCCTCAATGCAAGTGGTCCTTTCCACTTCATCCACTTTGACCATACGGAACATCCCGGTCGTGGTGGAGGTGGTGACAACTATTATAATAATGAAGAGTATGTAGGCGGACTCTCCTATTTCAACCAATCCGTCGGTTCCCCTTTGTTACCATCTCCCATTTATAATCAAGATGGGAAATTGGGGTTCCGGAACAACCGGGTTCGGGCTTGGCACCTGGGAGTAGAGGGAAACCTGTCGCCTCAACTCTCCTACCGTGTCCTGCTCAGCATGATGCAAGGATGGGGTACGACTTTTCGTCCTTTCACGGAACGACGTTCCACGGTTGCCCCCTTGTTAGAAGTGAGTTACACCCATCCCCGATTCGAGGATTGGCAGTTCACAGCCAGTATGGCCGGCAACAGTGGGGACATGCTCGGAGACTCCACGTATGGTTTTGGCCTTTGTATCACAAAAAGGTTTCAATTTAAATAGGAGTTCTCTCTTTTTTGAGTATATTTGCCACGTTCGTTCCACCATAACTCGTTAATAATATATGGAAAATCGGTTTCTTGCTCTCATCGAAGAAAGCATACGTACTCATTGGAATCACGAAGCTTTTACAGACTACCCAGGTACAACCTACCTGTACAGTGACGTTGCATACCGAATTGAAGCAATTCGTATCTTGTTGCAGGCAGCTGGAATCCAGCCTGGCGATAAAATTGCGCTATTAGGACGTAACTCCAGTAACTGGGCCATCGCTTTCTTTGGTATTCTGGCACATGGAGCTGTCGTTGTACCTATCCTGTCCGACTTCCGACCGGATGTAATTCTCAACATCATTCACCACTCGGAAGCCAAAGCACTCTTTGTAGCTCAAAACAGTTGGAAAGATCTGGATACCACCCAGACGAAACATCTGAGATTGATTTTACAATTGGAGAATTGGCTCGTATTGCACACGACGGAAGCCGAAGTACAACCAGTTATGCAACAGATGCATAATCTCATCCTGAAGAAATTCAAGGGAGAGATGCGTCCGAAAGACGTACACTATCATGTGGAACAACCGGATGAATTGGCTATTCTCAATTATACATCCGGCACCACCAGTCTTTCCAAAGGGGTAATGATTCCCTATCGCAGTTTATGGAGTAACACCCAATTTGCGGCCGATCATCTCCCCTACATTCGGCCCAAAGATACGATTCTATGTATGTTGCCCATGGCACACATGTATGGATTGGCATTCGAGGTCTTGAATTCGGTCAATCGGGGTTGTCATGTCTATTTTCTCACCCGGACACCTGTACCCAAGATTTTAGGAGAAGCATTGGCTCACGTACGGCCCGCCTTGATATTGGCTGTGCCCCTCATCATCGAGAAGATTGTCAAAACACGGGTAATGCCGGAATTGGAGAAACCGCAGATCAAACGACTGCTGCAAATCCCCATCATCCGCGGTTGGGTAAAAAAGAAGATTGCAGCCAAACTGACCGCAGCCTTTGGTGGTCACTTCCATCAGGTGATTATTGGAGGAGCAGCCCTGAATCAAGAAGTCGAGACCTTCTTGCGATCCATCAAGTTCCGTTATACCGTGGGATATGGCATGACTGAATGCGGTCCGTTGGTAGCCTATGCACCTTGGAATGAATTTCAACAGGGATCGGTCGGTCGAGTTGTCGATCGCATGGAAATCCGCATCGTGGAGCCCAATGCACAAGGAGTAGGTGAAGTATGGGTACGTGGAGCCAATACCATGCTCGGCTATTATAAGAATGAAGAGGCAACCCAAGCCGTCATGATGGAAGAGGGTTGGATGCGTACGGGAGACTTAGGACGTCTGTCCGACGACAAGAGCCTCTATCTGTGTGGACGTTGTAAAACGATGATTTTAGGCCCCAACGGACAGAACATCTACCCGGAAGAGATCGAAGACAAGTTAAACAACCTGCCCTATGTAGCCGATTCACTGGTACTCTCCCGGGAAGAGAAAATTGTTGCACTGGTCTATCCGAATCAAGATCTCCTGAAGCGGGAAAATTTGACGACGGAAGAGGTAGCCAAACAGATGCAGTCCAACTTGGCCCAACTCAATCAAGCCATTCCCTATTATGCGAAGGTAAGTAAGATCGAGATTTTGGATCAGCCGTTCGAAAAAACACCCAAACAGAGTATTAAACGATATTTATATAAATAAACCGGACCTCGAAAAAGAGGTCACTCATCAACATGAAACAGAAGATTGTTACTTTTGGAGAAATTATGTTGCGCTTGGCAACTCCCGGTTACCAACGGTTCAGCCAATCGACAGAGCTATCAGCCACATTTGGTGGAGGTGAAGCTAATGTAGCCGTTTCATTGTCCAATTATGGATTGGAAACAGAATTTGTCACCCGTCTGCCCAAGAACGATATCGCACGGGCTTGTGAGATGGATCTACATAAATATAATGTAGGAACTCATCATGTCGTCTATGGAGGAGAGCGGTTAGGTATCTATTTCTTAGAAACGGGTGCTGTCGCTCGTGCCAGCAAGGTGGTATATGACCGGGCCCATTCAGCTATTTCTGAGATCAAACCCGGCATGATTGATTGGGAAGCCGTTTTCCAGGATGCTCGCTGGTTCCATTGGACCGGTATCACACCGGCCATTTCACAAGGAGCAGCCGATGTGTGTCTGGAGGCTATCCAAACGGCAAACCGTATGGGCGTAACGGTCTCCTGCGACTTGAACTTCCGGAAGAATCTATGGAAATATGGCAAAACAGCAGCAGAAGTGATGCCCGATTTAGTCAAAGGCTGTGATATCATCCTTGGAAATGAAGAGGATTGTGAGAAAGTATTCGGCATTCGTCCGAAAGATTTTGACGTTACTGCCACACAAGGTGAAATAGATGCCACGAAATTTGAGTCGGTCTGCCAGCAGATGCAGGCACATTTCCCGCGTGCCCAAAAGGTGATCATCACCTTGCGAGGCGCTATCAATGCCAATCACAACACTTGGGGTGGTGTTCTTTACAGCGACGGAAAACTGTTGCAGTCCCGTCGGTATGATATCACCCACATCGTGGATCGAGTGGGCGGAGGAGACTCATTCATGGGTGGTTTGATCTATGGTCTGATTTCCTATCCCACAGATGACCAACGTGCATTGGACTTTGCTGTAGCCGCCTCTTGTCTGAAACATACCATTTATGGAGACTATAATCAGGTGACGGTTGAAGAGGTTGAAAAATTAATGGCCGGCGATGGATCTGGTCGTGTCTCTCGATAAGACAATTCAAACAATAGCATAAAAACAAAATGGCTCAATACACCAAACAACAAACGATAGCCGCCATGGCTTCTACCGGTATGGTACCGGTCTTCTACCACAAGGATGCTGCAACCGCCAAGCAAGTGCTCAAAGCCTGCTACGACGGAGGTGTCCGTGCTTTTGAATTTACCAATCGGGGTGATTTTGCACACGAAGTCTTTGCTGAACTGGTCAAATACGCCTCACAAGCCTGCCCGGGACTGATTCTCGGAGCGGGTTCCATCGTCGATCCCGCAACGGCAGCACTCTACCTGCAATTAGGAGCCAACTTCATTGTAGGCCCCTGTTTCAATGGTGAGATTAGCAAAGTGTGCAACAGACGGTTAATTCCCTATATCCCCGGATGCGGATCGGTCACTGAGATCGGGAATGCCCAAGAGGCCGGTTGCGATATTTGCAAAGTATTTCCGGCCGGTAATGTAGGGGGGCCCTCTTTCGTCAAGAATGTCAAAGCCCCCATGCCTTGGTCCCAACTGATGGTCACGGGGGCTGTCGAACCTACGGAAGAGAACTTGACCGCCTGGATCAAAGCTGGCGTATGCTGTGTCGGTATGGGCAGCAAACTCTTCCCCAAGACGGTCATCGAAGCAGCACAATGGAGTGTCATTTCAGACCTGTGTCGCGCTTCTTTGACCTACATCCAACAGGCTAAGCAGGGATAACACCTAACAGCCAAAGGGTGTAGAGAACATAAATTCCGACTAAAAAGAGTCCCTCACCTCGCGAAATGCGACTTCCTGTCCAAGCCAGAGGAAGCATCACGATCGAGGTGCCTAACATGACAAACAGATCGACATTGTTGATGGCTGCTATTTGAATAGGATGAATAGAAGAGGTGATGCCTGAGATGGCCAAGATATTGAACATATTGGATCCCACAACATTACCCACTGCGATTTCAGTATCCTTTTTTAAGGCAGCCACCACCGATGTTGCCAACTCGGGCATACTGGTTCCAGCTGCCACAATGGTCAAACCGATCACAGCTTGGCTGACTCCGGCATATTGCGCAATGATTGTAGCATGATCGACCAACAGACGCGATCCGACCACCAATATGACAACTCCTATCACCATCAGCAACACGTCTTTAAACCAATGCGTAGATTGAAATTCGCAATCGACATCTGTCTCTGTTATCCCCGTTCGTCGTGAATAGAAGAAACTGAATAAGGTATAACAGACAATGCCCAAAACAAACAGTCCTCCCTCTAACCGGCTCAACAAACCATCCTGTAAAAAAAAGACAAACAGCGTAGAAGCAACCAACATGATCGGAATGTCGATACGCGTCAACTGTCGCTTGGCTTGCAACGGATAGACCATAGCTGCCAATCCTAAAATCAAACACACATTAAAGATGTTGGAACCAGCCACATTACCGATGGCAATGTCGCCTCCTCCAGACCAAACAGCCTGCAGACTCACCACCAATTCAGGAGTACTTGTTCCAAACGCCACAACCGTCAACCCCACGACCAGTGGAGAAATCTTCATTTTGAGGGCTAACGACGAACTACCCTTCACCAACCAATCCGCACCAAAGTAGAGAGCTACCAAGGAAAGGATCAACAATGTACAACTTGTTACCATTCTTTGTTTTCTGTTTTTATACGACTCCAAGACCCGATCATGGCCTTGGTCGGCAAAGATACACATATCCCGCCAACCAAGCCCTATGATCCGGTCCAAATCATTCAATTTGTTTCGTCCGGCCCGTTCGCATCGTTTTCAATTTCAAGACAACCATGCCCACAGCAACAATTCCTGTGATGATCAACGTGACCTCTTTTGTCAGCGGGTTCTCAAAATCGGTAGTCCCGACCAACACAAGAATAATAAAAGCCAGCATCATCACAGCCTCTATAAAATCTTGACTCAGTTTCATACTGCCTCCTTCTTTTCAGAATCCAAACTTCGCATCAAACCATAAATACCCCCAAACAGCAATCCCATCACGACAGCCAGTTTGGCATAGTCATTGGGGATTAATGAACTACAAGCTACTACGCAACCCACAATCGTGAGCAACATATATCCATACATATAATATTGTTTTTTCTTCCGATTTTTAGACATACTCATTTTATTATTTAGTGATAAATTGCCACATAACATACTTGACCAAGTATCTAAAGATACTTCGCCTTTTATCTAAAGATAAGTTGGCTTTTATCTTTAGATACTTTGCTGTTTTATGTCAACTACACTAAATGATACGTCTCCGAAGCACAGAAAGATGATGTGCACCTCGGAAAAACAGGGAAGAGACACGGATACAAACAAACGAGAACAACACCCCTTCATGCCGTTGCCATCGAATAGCAGAACGGTTAGGCAGCCTAAACAAAGATTTCAACCCACCCTGGGAGCTACGTACGGATGTCCCCTGTACCACAGTGGTGGTCATGAGACGAGGAGCCAAAGCTAATTGATGCGTGAACTTATCCCCAACTTCATCCAACCGCTGCTGATAGTCCATCCACGGATCATGTTCTTGAAGCATAGCTTGCCTACATGAACTGTACAATGCCTGTTCATGCGTCGATGAAGGGACACTCCACAACAAGAGTCCCAACAAACAACAACCTATGATCCACCATTTCTTCATGAAATTCGTTTGCTTTTGTTGAGAAACAAGGAATACTCCATTTTTGTTTATACATTTGCGAAAAAAATTTTTCAAACATGCAATTGAATATGAATCGTACCCAACAAATGACACCGGTTCGGGCTTGGATCGAAGCGGCCCGACCCAAAACATTACCCGCCTCTATCAGTCCGGTCATTGTCGGATGTGCCTTGGCTTATCACGACGGCTGTTTCCAACTGCTTCCATCCATACTCTGCCTATTGGTGGCTCTCTTCGCACAAATTGCCAGCAATTTTGCCAACGATTACTTTGACTTCAAACAGGGAGCCGACACGGCAGACCGGTTAGGACCGGAACGGGCTGTAGCGCAAGGCTGGATTACACCTGCCGCCATGTGGAAAGGAACCCTACTGACATTAGCACTCTCCTGTCTGTGTGGATGCATGTTGCTTTTCTTTGCCGGTTGGGAACTCATTCCGGTAGGTATTGCCATCGCATTGGGTGTCATTGCCTACTCGGCAGGTCCCTATCCCTTGGCCTATCATGGATTAGGAGATGTATGCGTCTTGGTATTCTATGGAATCATTCCAGTCTGCTTCACCTACTATGCACAAGCCGGTGGTTTTTCCCTATTGACCTTTTTGCTTTCCCTATCATTGGGCCTACTATCCACCAATATATTAATCATCAATAATTACCGAGATTACCAGCAAGACAAAGCCGCCCAAAAAAGAACGACCATTGTGCTGTTTGGCCGTAGGTTTGGGCGGATACTTTATCTGGTCAATGGGCTGTTGGCAATCTTGATCGCATTGCCCCTCACACTCGAAGAGCAACCCTGGAAACTGCTGATCATGGCACTCTTCTTCACGTTATTCATCGCCACCTGGTTGGAAATGGGAAAACGGGAAGGCCGTGCACTCAATGCAACTTTGGGTCACACGGCTCGCAATGTTTTTCTGTTCGCACTCCTACTCGCCTGGTTACTCTTTTCGCATGCATCAGCGTGCTAATTGAGCAACCAGTTCTACAATACGCTCTGCTGCATGGCCCGTCCCATAGTCGGAAATCTCCTGTCTGACGGGCTGGTTAGCCAGGCAAGACAGGATGCGAGCGGTATCTGCTCCTGCCAACTGATTCCAACCGGCAGCGACTGTCTCTACCCATTCCGTCTCATCCCGCAACGTGATGCAAGGGGTATGGTGGAAATAGGCCTCTTTCTGGACACCACCCGAATCAGTTAGAATCGTAGAAGCAGACTTTTCCAGTTGCACCATCTCCAAAAAACTCAATGGCTCGCACAGACAAATCCCCGATGTTTGTTGTAACTGATCTAACCACTGGTAACGCATCAAACATTGACGTGTCCGGGGATGCAAGGGCCATACAACTGGACAATCCATAGAAGCCATCTGTTCCAACGCATCCAAAATGGCACGAAGACGTTTCGGATGATCCGTATTCTCAGCCCGATGGATGGTACATAATCGAAAGCCATCCGGTTTCAACTGTAGCCGTTCCAATACATCAGATTGCCGTTGAGCGATCTCGCCAAAGAGCAGGGCAGCATCATACATGACATCCCCCACTGCATATACACCCTGGGTAATTCCTTCATTCCGTAAATGGTGGATGGCAGCCTCGGTCGGACAGCAGAGCAAAGTGGCCAAGTGATCGGTCAGCACCCGATTCAACTCCTCAGGCATCTCCCGATTGAAACTACGTAAACCCGCCTCTACATGGACGACCGGGATATGTAACTTGGCAGCTGTCAAGGCTCCTGCCAACGTGGAATTGGTATCCCCATACACCAAGACCGCATCGGGTTGATGTTGCATGAAAATAGGTGCCATCTCAATCATCATCTGTCCGGTCATGACTCCATGCGAAGAGTTGCCACAATGGAGTTGCCAAGTAGGCTGTGGAATCGCCATCTCTTGAAAGAAGATTTGACTCATGTTAGCATCGTAATGCTGTCCCGTGTGCAACAAGGCCTCCTCCATCGGATGATCGGGATGTTGCCTATTATAATAATGTATAGCTCGGCTCACCATCGCGGCTTTTACAAACTGCGGTCGTGCACCCACAATTGTGATCAGTTTCATTTTTTTCCTAATTCATTTAATAACTGCAGATAGAGTTTCCGATGATAGCCCTTTGCAGGCTCTTCGAATGAGGTATTGTGCCAAAGAAGCACCACCTCCCCACCTGTATCATATACTTGATCGATCAACCGCGAACAATAGTTCAAAGCCGCAGGATAATCCAACCCCATATACTTGGGTTCATCCAACGAGCAATCCATGATCAACAACGGATGCAACCGTAACGTAGAAATCCGACGTGTCACCGGATTGATCCAACGGACTGGACGGGCCGTTCCCAAACGAAAACCGGATACGTCCGCATACCCCATCGTAAAATCATCCGTGATTCCGGCAGCCTCCAATTGATCGAGATCTTCCGGTTCGCGACTCGTTAAATAATGATTCCGATTGAAACGGATCGGCTCTTCAACCTGTATTTCCAAGATTTTACGCTCCTGCACCACTTCGGTAGGAGACAAACCAGCCTGATAACTGGCATGCAATCCAAATTTGATCCGATGCAGATGAACCTCCTTGATCAGCTGTTTCATATCCGAACTGCGCAGGTTGTAATAGGGTTTATCCTCCACACACCGACCTCCGCTACGTAGGAAAAGAAGCGTATGACATCGGCCTCGGCCTAACATATCCTCCAAGATGCCATCTTGTCGGAAGATCCAGGGAAATGTATAATAGGGGTCCTGCTCCAAGGAACCAAACTTGCTTTGCAACGAACGGAGAATGCCTCGTCCCTCCAACAGGGAACGTACCAATCCTTTCCAAGAACGGTATCGAAAGGGCGCATCCACATCGTGGGTCAGATATACCTGCCGAACTCCACGCTCCACATCCGGAACACGCACCTGACACTGGCGTAACCACCTTCGCAACAACAAACGGTATTCGTCAATCACGGGACGATGGATAAAACCAGCCCGATAGGGCAATGACTCCCGACCCGGAAAACGGCCATGTGTATCACGTACCGAACGACGTAACATCTCTTCATAACGCGTCATTAAAAAATAGGTACTGGCCAACAAATCGGCATACACCACACAGGTATCACCCTCCCACTCCATTTTGGGAGAACCAAACAACAACGGTACCCCCTCTATGGAAGACAGCGGCAACGTGGGCAATGAACGAGCTGTACCATAGACAGATTCATCAAAAAAGCCAGAGGGATAAATAACCAAACTATACCGTCCAAACTGATGACGGTCTGTTGTATAACCGATTGCTTCTGCCACTACCTCAGAAATCTCTTCACCCAGCAGGAAACGAATCAAATAGCGCAAAACCTCATTCATATCCGTTCTCGTAACTTTAACCAAGCCCGATGCAACAGGCTCAATTTACCTTTTGTGATCGCATAATAGGGGGTCTGTAACGCACCAAATTCCCGGAAGAAACGTTCAACACCGGGCAACATGGATCCTTCAAAATCAAACTGATTCGTATGTGAGCGAACCGCCTGTATCGCCTCCCAAAGTACCAAACTATGTGCGCCAGACTCACGCAAAGCAGGATCTCCACCTCCCGCCAAATACCAAGCTGAACTGGGTTGCCAGACCACGAAAGCCGCTGCATGCAGATGTCCTTGCGGATCAAAGCCACCCCAAATCTCTCCTTGTCCTCGCTCTCGACAAACCCGAATCAGATCGCACAACACCTGCTCACTCTGCGGGACTGTCCGATGTTGACGTTGAAAAGTCTGACGCTGAATCTGAAGAAAAGCCTCTGTGGTCACCCCCGGTCGCACCTCAATCTGATGGCGCTCTTGCGCTTTTTGGATATTCCGACGGATATTCGGACGCATCTCCTGCCATAATCGATCCAAATCACGCAACTCCGGAAACCGATAGGTATAACGGGTCATTTGCGTGTAACCAGCCCAGTAGAATGGCAACCAATCGGTAAAGTCAAAATGAAAATGTTGATAAAAATGGGGATAATCCGACAATTGTCGGATTAATTCCCCACATAACTGTTGCCGTTCGCTCAAACGAACGGTATATTTCATGTCAGCAGCAACAGGTGCAAACCAAGGACCCATCGTCTGGGTATAGGCAGGCATCGAAACGATCCCTGCATGAGGCACATAAAGCGGCATGGCGGCACGTATCCGTCCCTTTTGTTCCACGATCAGTACCTCCCAGCGATCCGTTCCACAGACGGTATCCAACCACCAATCTTGCGAAAAGATGGGGATACTCGTCTCCTGTCGGCAAAGTTCCCGGTATCTTGCTTTGTTGTCCACCCGGCCTATTTCAGTTTTTCGGCAATCTGCTCTGCAATCTCATCCGCTAATTCCGGATTGTCAGCTATCAACTGCTTGGCCGCATCGCGTCCCTGTCCCAGACGAGAATCATTGTAGCTGAACCAGGAACCACTCTTCTTGATGATACCCAAATCGACACCCAAATCAACGATCTCACCCGATTTGGAGATACCCTCACCAAACATGATGTCAAACTCAGCCTTCCGGAAAGGAGGTGCCACCTTGTTCTTGACCACCTTCACACGAACCTGATTACCCTTCACCTCATCACCATCCTTCAGCTGAGAGATGCGACGGATATCCAGACGTACCGATGCATAGAACTTCAAGGCATTACCACCCGTAGTCGTCTCCGGCGTACCGAACATCACACCAATCTTCTCACGCAACTGGTTGATGAAAATACAGGTCGTATTGGTCTTGTTGATCAAGGAGGTCAACTTACGCAAAGCCTGCGACATCAGGCGAGCCTGCAAGCCCACTTTGTTGTCTCCCATATCGCCCTCAATCTCCTGCTTCGGAGTCAAGGCAGCCACAGAGTCGATGACAATGATATCCACAGCTGACGAACGGATCAACTGCTCGGCAATGTTCAATGCCTGCTCTCCATTGTCTGGTTGTGAAATATACAGGTTCTCGATATCGACACCCAACTTGGCCGCATAGAAACGGTCAAACGCATGTTCCGCATCGATGAAGGCTGCAATTCCGCCTGTCTTTTGCGCCTCGGCTATCGCATGAATAGCCAACGTTGTCTTACCAGACGATTCCGGACCATAAATCTCGATGATTCTTCCACGTGGATAGCCACCGACCCCTAATGCAGCATTCAAGGCTATGGAACCGGTCGGAATCACCTCAATATCATCCACCTTCTCATCGCCCATCTTCATGATAGAGCCTTTGCCATGATCCTTCTCGATCTTATCCAAAGCAGCACGCAACGCCTTCAACTTGTCCGCACTGATAGCCGGTTTGCCCGTTGAGGACTGCTCGACGGCATCAAACAGGTTTGTATCTTCTTTAGCCATTTGATTCGATTTTTAATATTTGATTCGCATGGTCTTTTGTCTTCACCTCCTTAGGACCGATGATATGCGTGATCACGCCCGCCTCATCAATCAAGAAGGTCGTACGTAACGTTCCCATGTATGTGCGTCCGTACAGTTTTTTTTCAGCCCATACACCCAACTGTTGTTGCAAGGAAGTTTCCGTATCGGCAATCAGCCGGAAAGGCAAATTCTGTTTGGCAATAAATCCCTGGTGAGACTTCGCACTATCCTTGCTCACACCGATCACCTCATAACCGGCCTGCTGCAACTGCTCATACCCATCCCGCAAACTGCAAGCTTCGGCTGTACAGCCCGATGTATTGTCTTTCGGATAGAAATAGAGCACCAATTTCTTTCCGGCAAAATCGGACAGTAGCACTTCCTGGCCATTCTGATCCAAGCCCAACCGTTCGGGTAACTTATCTCCTACTTGCATCCTGTTTTCGGTTTAAAGTTCCAAATCCACATTGAACAGTTCATGCCACGGCAACCCCTGTTCGTTCAATTCCTTCATGAAAGGATCCGGATCAAAGTCTTCCACATTCCAGACACCCGGTTTCTTCCACAATCCCTGCATGAAGAGCTTCGCTCCAATCATCGCCGGTACACCGGTCGTATAGCTGACACCCTGTGCACCTGTCTCCAAGTAAGCAGCATGATGACTACAGTTATTATATACATAATAGGTCTGCTCTTTTCCATCCTTCAAACCACGGATACGGCAACCGATGGAAGTCTCACCCGTATAGTTCTCACCCAGATCACCCGGATTGGGCAAAACAGCCTTCAAGAACTGGATCGGAACAATCTCTACCCCATTATACAGGATCGGCTGGATGCTGGCCATACCGATGTTCTGGATCACGCGCAAGTGCGTCAAATATTCTTGACCGAAGGTCATCCAGAAACGGGCACGCTTGATCGTCGGGAAATTCTTGGTCAAGCTTTCCAACTCCTCATGATACATCAAATAGGATTCGCGCGGACCCACATTCGGGTAGTTCAACGGCTTATGGACGCTCAACGGATCAGTTTCCTTCCATTCGCCATCTTCGTAATACTTACCACGCTGGGTAATTTCACGAATATTGATTTCCGGATTGAAATTGGTCGCAAAAGCCTTGTGATGGTCACCGGCATTGCAATCGACAATATCCAGATACTGGATCTCATCGAAATGATGTTTGGCGGCATAAGCTGTATAAACACCCGTTACTCCCGGATCAAATCCACAACCCAAGATGGCCGTCAAGCCAGCCTCTTCGAAACGTTGT
The DNA here is from genome assembly GCA_021531775.1 of Parabacteroides distasonis. Classification (GTDB taxonomy): domain Bacteria; phylum Bacteroidota; class Bacteroidia; order Bacteroidales; family Tannerellaceae; genus Parabacteroides. The sequence goes on from JAFBIU010000002.1 coordinate 152,217, forward strand.
TTGTAGGCCCATTGCCAGCTATACTGGTATTTAGCCTCATCCAACGGCTCATAATTGGCCGTATCCAAATAGCTGACACCATATTTCAGACACGCATCCATGATATGCAAGTCCTGATACGGCAATGCCAAGTTCACCACCAAATCCGGCTGGAATGACTCGAACAAAGCCACCAACTCATCCACATTGTCTGCATCTACTTGAGCGGTTTTGACAGATACATTCTGAATGTCAGCAGCAATCTTGTCGCACTTGCTCTTCGTACGACTGGCCACCATAATATCCGTGAAAGTGTCGGCATTCATGGCAATCTTCTTCACTGCCACCGTACTCACACCACCGGCACCAATAACTAATACTTTTCCCATATTTACTACATTATTTTGAGGAGGCAAATATACAAAAAAAACGACAACTCACCGTATCTTACCACTGGTCTGTGCGGAAAGGCACTAACGGCAGTCCCCCTTGGTTGACCAAATTGCCCAAGAGAAAATTACGATAGCAATAGCGCAATGCAACCGGTTGCGCCACCTCCGGACAAGAGACAACCAACCCTTTTCCCCAATCTACATGAGCTTGAGCCGGATGGAAAACACGATCCTCTCCAGCCACTTCAAAGCCCTGAATGCCATCGATGGGATAAATGCCATCCGCTGTATCGGTCAATTTGACATAGATCTGATTACCCTCGATCTTCATTTCTTGGAATCGCGGACTCTTGGAGATAAACCCGGTAAAGCCGTATGTCTCGGTCAAGGCATGATAGGCCAAACGCTCCCCAACCTTCTGTTTCTGGGCCGGATGAATCTGCCGCATCTCCCAGGGATAGACACAATCATTCGTACTGACCATCGCACTGTTCGGAATCAACTCGACAGCCTTCGCCTGCTGTTCACGCAAAAAGGCAGCAGCTGTACCATTAGCATCATCATACCAATAGGGAGCAATCTCCACGAAATAGAAGGGAATATTACCCAAGCCAAAACCTTTTCGCCATTGTTCAGCCAAAAGCGCCAACCGTTCCGCATACTTCTCCGGTGCACGACCTACATTCGAACAACCTTGGTAATAAATGATTCCCTTCACCGTATAATTCAGAATCGGATGGAACGTACCATTGCCCCACACCAATTGGCGAGCCATGAAATTCTTCTTGAAAATGGAAACTGAATCCAGTTCTTCAGATGTGTGTTTTTTCAGATTGTCATAATCCAACCAACCCTCGACGGCCGTACCTCCCTGATTGGCCTCAATCAAACCGATGGGCTGATCCAGCATCTGATGCAACAAACGGGCGAAAAAGTAACCGGTCGCACTGGCATTCCCGACATGAGCCGGATCGCACTTTTCCCAATGGCAATCATTATCCTCCAAGGGAATCATGCTTTGCGTACGTTTCAGTTTGGCATAACGAACTGCGGAAGTATGAACAGCATCTGCTACAACCTGATTATATTGATCTACCGGACAGTTACCAAAACCTCTCACCGGCATTTCCATGTTGCTCTGTCCGCCACAGACCCAAACTTGGCCTGACAAGACCTGATTGATCGTTGTCTTTTCACCATCATCGAATGTAATCGATAAAGGCGTATAGCTCGCTTCCGGGGTCTCTACCTGTACCAGCCATTTTCCCTCTGCATCTGTCACAGTTGAATAACGGGCAGCAGACCAAGACACCTCCACACGCACGGTTTTGCCTGGCGTATCCCAACCCCATAAATTCACCTTGCTGGCAGCCTGAACCACCATATTGTCTCCAATCAGATGGTGAAGACGAACCTTTGCTTGTGTACCGACCGATAGGGCAGCCAGCAACAACATCATACCTATCCTCTTGTTCATAACAGTTTATATTTTTACATTACCACAAATTACCATTATTGACAAATAAACGTTGCAAGGCCTTTTCTTCCGTTTTGGTAAGATACAAATGCGACAACGCCCGATCGTAGAGTTCTGTTCGGTGCAAATCGGAACCTACATAATCATAAAATCCCGATTTTAATAAATCACGTGCCGTTTTGGCTTGATACTCACCATATACACCCGCTAAAGACATCAGATTCAATTGAAAATGATACCCCTTCTCCTTCAGCCTTCCATAATCTCGAGGTTGCATATAGAGGTATCGCTCCGGATGAGCTAAAATGGGCCAATAACCATCCAACGTCAAATCATAGAGCATCTCCAACAAATCAGGCGGAGCCGACATATACGAAGTCTCAACCAATACCCGATTGCCGGGGAAGGCCAACAAACCCAATGTCCGTTGCTGTTTGAAGGCCGGATCCAACATATATTCTCCGCAAAGACGCATCTGGATAGGTCCATGGTATTGACTTTTCAGCCATTCAAAACGCTCCTGCAAGGTATCAGGTCGGTTATCGGGCAAATCGCCCATCAAGTGAGGGGTCAAAAAGAGATGAGCCACACCCTCGTTGGCCAAGAAGTCCAAGGCCTCCAAGCAGGCTTCCAACGTGGGAATCCCGTCATCTACCCCGGGGAGCAGATGACAATGCACATCTGTCATTCCCCGGAGCAAACCGGATTTCCGTATCGATTGTTTCCTACGAAAAGGATTCCACATCATGCTTTCTGTTTACGTTTCTTCCCCTTTTTCGAATCATCGTTACCGTAACCGTAGCCATAGCCATAACCGTAACCGTAGCCATAACCATAACCGTAGCCATAACCGTAACCTTTCGACTTATAGGGAACACCATTCAAGATCAGTGACAGATTGCGGAAACGCTCCTCTTTGTAGAGGCGTTCCAAATCAGGCAACTGACGACGGTCCATCACACCCGAACGAATCACATAGATGGTCAAATCGGCAACTCGATTGACAATGGCCGCATCAGCTACCAACTGTGCAGGCACATTGTCCAAAATGACATAATCATATTGCTTCCGCAACTCTGCAATCAAAGTATCAAAACGCTCGCTCAACAACAATTCAGCTGGATTGGGCGGGACAGGACCCGCGGGAATCAGGTCCAAACGCTCTTCGACCGCTTTGGACACGATAATATCTGCGATATTCTCGGTCTTACCCGATAAATAGTGAGTCAGACCGAGGCGGGAAACATTGGCCGTTTGGGTCTCCGTAAGGGTTCCCTTACGGATATCCACATCCAACAAAATCACTTTTTTGTTCGTCAAGGCGAGGCTCACTGCCAAATTAGTCGAAACAAAGGTTTTACCAGCTCCCGGATTGGTCGATGTAAACATCACCACCTGCATATCCTTGGATTTCACCCGCATAAACTCCATGTTGGTGCGAATGATACGGAAAGCCTCTGATACCGAGTCACGGCTGTGTTCCTTGACGACAATGGCCTGTTTATCCTTTTTGTCCTTTAACGGAATCTCCCCTAAGAAGGGAATCGAGACAACGCCCTCCACCTCTTTGCGAGAATGCACCTTCGTGTCGTTCGTAACAATCAGCCAAATAATACCGGCGGGAATGGCACAACCCACCACTAAAGCCGCCAAGAGAATCATCATCGATTTCGGAGCAACCGGACTAGGACTGCCTGAAGCCGGATCGATAATGCGGGCATTACTCTCCGTAATCGCCTGTGTCAAGGCATTCTCCTCGCGCTTGTTCAGCAAATAGAGGTACAGCTCCTCCTTGATCTTCTGCTGACGCTCAACCGACAACACATATTTTTGCTGGGTCGGTACGGCTGAAATGCGGGCACTGGTCTGTTGCTCTTGCGCCCGTACATTCTTTAATTTGATGTCCAAACCGACGATCAAGTTATCAATGGAACGGATGATCGTCTGCTTCATTGCATTCAAGGAGTTGTTCAAATCCTGCACAACCGGGTTTTTTTCACTACTGTTGCTGATCAACTTGTCACGCTTCAACAACATGTTGTTGTATTCGGTAATCTGCGACTCCACATTGATATCTGAAATACCCGTATTGGCTGGAATCAGATCCTGACTCTTACGCGGATCCTGCAAATAGTCGCGGATATACTTAGCCAAACTTTGTTGGTTTTCCAAGCTCAACCCCTCCTGTCGATACTGGCTGGTATTCTGCAGATACATACCCGTTTCAGAGGTAATATCCGTCAATTGATGTTCACGCTTATACTCTTCAATATTGGCGTCCACATTGCCCAACTCCTTTTCGATGATGATCAAACGCTCGTTGATAAAGTTAGAGGTGTTCACAGCCACCGTGTTCTTGTCATTGATGGCATCCTCATTATAAACGGCAATCAACGTATTGATCACATCCTCCGTACGAGGAATCGAGACATCCTGCAACGTCAAGTTGATGATGGTTGCCGTTTTGCTAGCCAAGGCTGCCTGCAAGTTCGTCTGATAGGCCGTAGCCGTGGTTTCCAAATTGGACTTGCTGACATGAATATCTGTACCGAAATATTCATCTGTATAATATAAAGAAGGAATAACCGCCATCCGACCGATGGGAGTCTGCAAGGTATCGTTCAAAGCTAACTTGAAGGTTTTGTCACTCACCAATTCGCCCTTCCGATAAAAATCAGCAATCCGAACCTCCTTTTTGGAAACAGGCGTCAAGGTGAATGCATACGATTCCGTCTCTTCTACATCCGGCAGAACAACAGTCACCGGAGACTGTGTATAGAGTTCCACGGTACGTAAACCCTGTTTCACCGTATAACTCATATCCAAATGCAAACGACGAGCCACCTCAGTCATCAGTCGCTTCGACTTGAAGACCAACACCTCATTATCCACATTCCGTTTCACATTGAACATATTGAGCTCCTCGAAAGCAGAGGCTTCAGAAAGTCCTCCACCTTTGGAATCATCCTTAATCAAGACCGAAGCTGTACGTGTATAGACCTTGGGTGCCCATGCTAAATAGAGTACTGCAACCCCTAAACAGAGAATGGTCGAAGCCAAGAACCAATACCAGTTGACCCGTACAATTCGCAACAGGTCACCCAGATTCAGTTCATTCTCCTCCATCTGTTGAAACCGATTTGTATCCTGTTCTACCATCATCTATTCTATATTATTTTGACAATGTCACAATCAAAGAGGTAATGGTTGCCAACACAGAGATTGCACTCAACCACACACTGGCTGAATTGTTCTGGTTGATGCCACTCTGAGCCGCCTTCGTCTTATTCGGCTCTACATAAACGATATCATTCTGCTGCAAATAGTAACAGGGAGAAGAAAAGATCTCGGATGAACGTAAATCATGGAACAAGATGGTACGTTGGCCATTCTGCTCACGAATCACAGCCACTCGGTCACGACGACCATAAATAGTCAAGTCGCCCGCCATACTCAGTGCCTCTAACAACGTGATACGGTCGCCTGAAATGCTAAAACTACCCGGACGAGCCACCTCGCCCATCACTGACACCTTGTAGTTCAAAAACTGAACCGTCACGATCGGATCCTTCAACAGATCCTCTTGGATCAGACGCTCTTTTATCATTTCTGTCAACTGCCGACGGGACAAGCCTTCGACATGCAATTTACCTAAAATCGGAAAATCGATGTCTCCCTGCGAGTCCACCAAATAGCCCAACACACGTTGCTGACCATAGGCTGATCCACCAATCTGATAGCTGACCACGGGTAAGTTCAAAGGTAATGTTAATTCAGGGTCTTTACTATTGACTACAATGGAAAGCAAATCATCCGCATGGATAATCACCTCATACTGCTGTTCAATGGGTTGTTGCACCAGAGGCACGACATCTTGCAGATAGACCACCTCTCGGGGTGATTTACAAGCGGTAAATAGAACCGCCATCGAGACACATAAGAGTTTCAAATAGTTCATCCGGTTCAAAATTCTAATTATTCGATTTATTGATTGTTTGTTTAACATGCGTAAACATCTGAAGGGGGTGGAGGCAGTGCTCCCACCCCTTCAAATGCTGTCCTTATACTATCAGTAGGATTAACGGCCCATAGCACCACCACTGTGGTCTGTATGATGTTCACCGTAAACAACCTCTTTACGTACGTTTACACCTACATAAACCTTGATTGACATCGACACATCCACACGCTTACCGCCAATGATTACCGGTACAGAAATGGTACGATTCTCTGTCAAAATCTCCGGAGTATAAGTAACGTCGCAGTCACCATCGATATTTGCTTCACCCAGATCGATCGTCTGTGTATTCACACCTGCTTTTGTACCCATTTGAGAAGCAGCCAAACTCTCGATAGCAGCCTTCAAAGCAGCCTGGTCAGCAGCAGAAGCACCTTCAGCACCTGAAATGGCACCAGCTTCCCAACCGCTCTTGCTCTGATAAGAGACATTCTGTTTCTTACCTGTCAAGTTACCCTTGTTAGAAATAGTCGTTGCAGAACCAGCTTCTGTTGCAGAACTACCCTTCTTCATAGAGCTATTCACTTTAGCAGAGTGGTTAGAGAAGCCTGTCATAGTGATGACATATGCATTGTTTTCTGCATCATAAGCAGCCGGAGCTTCCTCTTTCCAAGTACCATTCTGCTCTACATAGTGCTTAACGTCTGCAAACTGAACCCCACTCATCTGATTCTTGATCTTAAACTCAATCGGTTTCTCAAACTTCAAACCGTCAGGAGTACAGTTGATTGTTGACAAAGAAGACATGTCTGTTGAAGCCTCACCAGCGATGTACTCAGTTACAGCAATATCAGTGGCCTCTTTTACAGCACCAGCCGGAATTGCTAAAGAGATATTTGTGTTTTTTTCTTCAACAATTTCCTGATCCTCATCCGGATTTACCGTTACAGCCTTGTTGGCAGCAGACAATTGCTGATTCAAAGATACAGCAGACTGCGTTTTTGCATCTGAAGCAATCTGAGCAGCTGCAGTCACTGCGATGTAACCCTCTTTCTTGAACTCGACACTGTAGGCACCTTTGCTCTTTACTTGCAATTTATAAGAACCATCAGCACCAGTCGTAGCAGAAACACCTGAAGTTGAAACAGCAACATCAGCCAATGCAGCAGTACCATCTGTCACAATACCTGTGATATAATAGGCCTCAGCATCCAACGGGTTGGTTACAATCTCAGGTTGAGGTGCCGGTTCGTCATCATCGCTACAAGACACCAATCCTACACTTGTGGAAGCGGCCATCATCATAGCCAAAGCTGCCACCCATAACTTGTTTGTTTTCATTTTGTTGAATTTTTAATGAATAATGTTATTATAGTTACGTTATTTTGTTTGTTTCTCTCGTTTTGCCAGACGTATCAAGTTGTCTTGAATATAGTCCGGATTATAATAATGATCACTTCGTCCGTCATCAGGACGTGCATGATAGAATCGACCTAAGCGACGGGCAGCATACTCATTACCACTCTGCGCTTCATAGCGCATCGGGAAATACTCCGGCAAAGCCACCCTGAAAGCTCTACGTTTCATCTGCTTTCGTGGCGACAAAGGTACGCAAAAATGAAATCCACCGTTCACTTCTCCATCTGTAATCATCGCATAAAAGCCGATACTTACCTCTCCAAAGTGACGTGTACAATCTGCCATTGCCCCCATATCACCAAAAATACAACGTATCGCCCGCACGTCAAAATCCATATTGTAATGAGGTTCCGTGTAGCGCACCCATGCGGCTCCCGTCACCTGCTTCCATTTCGAAACTTTCCAATCACCATTGTAAAAGGTAGAATAGCCGGTCAAACCACCATTCAAGCCAAAACCCCAACGATCATCATCCGTCCGATACTGTAAAGATCCATCCACACCCATCCGATAGTTACTGAAATTTCCCACACTGACCGACGCAAAAATATTCTTCGGCAAACGCAACTCCTGACGAATGGTCACAGTTCCCGGACGTACATAATCCATCTGTCCTGTCATGTTATTCCAAACAGGCAAAATAACCTGTCCGGTAAACGTAGCACCTTTCCAGAGTCCGATACGTAACGTTGGTGCCAAATCAAATTGAACGCCATAGATCTTGTCCATCCATGCATTGGTCAACGAAAGATAAGGATCCAAAATCAAATCCACTTTACCAGCCATACGATTAACACGCTTGGCACCTTTTAGTTGACGGGCACTGGCATCTGTATGACGACTCAATTCAAGCGTTTGCATGACCTCGGACAAAGACAAATCGCCACGACGATAATCATCCATCACATCCTGTCGTAGGCAAACTTCCAACTGTGGGAAACGATCCTCCTGAACCACCAAATAGATGTCTGAATCCGTTTCACTATTGAGAACTGAACAAATCACCTCATACAGTCCTCGGTAGCTACCCCGATAGACATTATCTTCCCATGTCAGATAGGTAGCCGATTCTGTGCGAGCAACAGCAACCTCCTCCATTCCCAGATCAACGACACGTCGCTGTAACGAAGTTTGTCCGAACAGGGCACTTGTCCACCACAACAGACCAAGGCTATATACTATTTTTCTGAAATTCATTTCCATAAGCCTATTTCACAACGAATACCCGCCGAAACGGCACTAAAATCATAACAAAACACATGCAACGACACATGACGGAACAACCGAGCCACTGCTCCCAAATTCACCGCATCAGAGTCATACTCTGCTATAACGGAAAGTTCCCGACAAAATGCGGGCGAATAGGCCAGTCCCCCAAAGACTCCCTTCCGCTCACTGCCTGAACGAAATGGTATATGTCCTCCGACTGTAAAACCGAAGTCGTGACCTCCAGGCTGCCAATGCTTGGTTCCTACGGCATAAACAGATGAGAAATATCGATTTCCATGGGAGTCTTTAAACATATTCAATTCATTCGTCGTGAAAGCATCATTAGAGCCTACCACGATAGAAGGCCACCACTTCCCCTCTTTCAAAGCCCGTAAACGCACGGTAACTGACCGATCCTGTTGCCATGTATTTCCATTCTTCCATTCTCCACGCAAGAAAGTACAACGATAAGCGACCTCTAAAAAGGGCAAGAATGTAATATTCAAGAAATAATTCCCCGAATTATAGTCCCAATCCTGAGGCAGGATGGCCTCAGGCAAATAGTTGCCTCCAGCCATAAAAGTTCCATCCGGCTGCATATCGGCAGTAGGAATATTCAAGAGACCCGTAGCCCCCATTGAATACTGAGCCTTGGCCCGTTCCGGAAATATTCCCATACCCACCAACAACAATATGAACAACCAAATTCTATTCATGTATTATTCTATCAATCTTAGCGCATTTCGTTTTTATCCTGCAAAGATAGAGATATTATTTGATAATCACGCATAAATCAAAAAAAGTTCCATGAATTATAAAAAAACACACGCACTTTTGAGGGTCTAATGCAAAAATGCCCATGAACTTCGTGCGTCTGATCCACTCGCGTGACAGCGTGACAGCGTGACAGCCTATATATATAACTTTCTATATATGCAAAACTCGCTTCCTTTAAAGGAAATTAGTTTTCACTCCAGAACTCTTTTATATATATAGCTGTCACGCTGTCACGGGCCGTCACCTTGATGGTCAAATGAAGATAGCTTCAACGGCCTGTGAAGATAGCTTCGTGGCCTCCTGAAGATAGCTTCGTGACTCTCCGAGGATAGGTAGCTATATTTTTTCAAACTAAGTGTTACGCTTCGCTTCGAAACAGATTATCGCATAAAAGAACAATAACACCATAAATTTCAGCAATATACAAAAATTTCAACACAAACTTGAATGCGTAACACTTGCGTAACACTTACAGCCGTTCGATCTGTTCCTCAGTCAAGCCAGATGCTTGCATAATTGTCTTCACATCAACCCCTAAAGACTTCAAATTTTTGGCCATCTCCTTCATACCCTCCGAGCGACCCTCTACCCGACCTTCAGCACGACCTTCAGCACGACCTTGACGTAAAGCAGTATCAAGCGAATTCTTCAAATCGCGATAAGCTTTGCGACTATCCTCATATTCTCGTAGTTCACGAGGAGTAAAACGAGCGATCTCCGCCTCCTCAAACAGACGGTCGAACACCTTGTCTCGTAATGCTTTCGGACGGTTACTCAAGGCAGATAGGTTCTTCAAGACATAGAGCCACTTGTCGTAGAGAGTAACCAACTCCTCCTCCGTCTTCTCAAACTTCGCAATCTCCACATAGATGAAGTCTAATTTCTCGTAGAATACCTTATGCGTGGTGGTATCACAGAGCTTCACATAGTGACAAATGGCATCAGCATCAAAAGCCTCCTCCTTCATGTCGAAGTTCAGCAAAGCCACTGTATAGACATGATTCAACTTAAAATCCCAATCTGATCCCTTCTCTGCCTGCTCACGGATCGGAAAGGTCGAATAAAAGAGGGAGCGATCCTTGAAGAATTCCTGATAGGCATTCTGCATCTCCACAATGAACTTCTCACCATTCTCGCCCTCGCAATAGACATCGAAGATGGCCTTACGGGCCACATACACATCGCCCAGATGCTCGTTATTCAGATACTTCACATCCTTGATCACCTGTTTGCCGTCAAACAGGCTGTTCAGAAAGCAAATCAACAATTCCTTGTTGGGTGCTGTTCCGAAAATACGTTTGAAGCCGAAGTCGGTCAGCAAACTGATGTATCTGTCTTCAATCTGTCTCATAAGCCTCTGTTTTTATTCCGCACTCAAAAATAGCTTCTTCTTTTGAATCGGCCAAATTATCAGCAAACTTTTAATCACACCTCAACGTGATTTCTATTTGTTATCTGTCGGACAGAAGTCGTCATCATTCCGAATGGCCTCATCTGTTCAGACCCCCAAAAAGCGAAGTCACAGCGAAGGAAGAGCGAAGGAAGAGCGAAGGCACCCGTCTCTACTGATGACGACCATCAGCCATCACTTATGACGCATAGAAGTTGTAAGTAAAAACAGCGATTTTTATGATTCCATGACCTATTTAATCGAGATTTATAACTACATTTGCATCAACACAACAGATGGACCGACAAACAGGCTACCAACTGTTGATATTCAATAAAACGATATGATTCTATGAGATTATCAGAACTTCGTACCGGCGAAAAGGGGGTCATCGTCAAAGTGATGGGGCGTGGTGCTTTTCGTAAACGGATCATTGAGATGGGTTTCATCAAAGGTAAAGAGGTGGATGTTATTCAGAATGCACCCTTACGAGACCCGATTCATTATCGGGTGATGGGTTATGACATTTCATTACGACGGAACGATGCCGCCTTGATTGAAGTGGTCAGTGAAGCGGAATTTGCCGCAGCACAGGCAGAAAGTAAAGAGCAGTCTCGTACGGCAGATTCCTATATCATAACAGACAACGACGACATTCAAACCATGGCGTTCCACAAAGGACACACCATCAATGTGGCTTTGGTGGGAAATCCCAACTGTGGAAAGACTTCGTTGTTCAATTACGTCTGCGGAACGCACGAACGTGTCGGAAATTACAGTGGTGTTACCGTCGATGCCAAAGAGGGGACATTTCACCACAAAGGGTACACCTTCAACATTGTCGATCTGCCGGGAACCTATTCCCTCTCGGCCTACACGCCTGAAGAATTGTATGTCCGACACCATTTGAATGAGGAGCAACCCGATGTCGTCTTGAACATCTTGGACGCCTCCAATCTGGAGCGAAACCTCTATCTCACGACCCAACTGATCGACATGGATATGCGGATGGTCATTGCACTCAATATCTATGACGAATTGGAGAAGCGAGGCGACAAGTTCGACCATGAGAGTTTGGGCAGGATGATTGGAGCACCCATCGTACCCACCATCAGTAAAACCGGCATGGGGGTTGAAGCACTTTTCGATCGGATCATTCAGGTCTATGAAGAGCAGGATCCGATCGTCCGTCACATTCACATTAATTATGGAGATATTCTGGAAAAGGCGATCGAACATCTGCATCGTGCCTTCCCGGATCATAATGAAATGGGACGAAGCATTTCCCACCGATATTTATCCATCAAACTGTTGGAAGGCGATCCGGAAGTGAGCCGCAATGTAGAGGCTCTTCCCAATGGCCAGCAGATCCTTCAGATTCGTGACAAGGAGGTTGCCCAGATCGAATCGTTGATGGAAACCGACAGTGAGACGGCTTTTACCGATGCGCGTTATGGGTTCATTTCGGGTGCCTTGCGCGAGACCTATCAGCAAAACAAGATCAAGGATGTGACAGCCACCCAGGTGATCGACCTGTTTGTCACCCACAAAATATTGGGTTTCCCCATTTTCCTCTTCTTCATGTGGGCCATGTTTGAAACCACGTTCCAATTGGGTAGCTACCCGATGGAATGGATTGAGTGGCTTGTGGACGCGATCAGCAGTTTTTGCCGGAGCCAACTGCCTGAAGGGGCTTTGAAAGATCTGATTGTCGATGGAATCATCGCTGGCGTAGGTGGCGTGATTGTCTTCCTGCCCAACATCGTGATTCTCTATGCCTTCATCTCCTTTATGGAGGACTCCGGGTATATGGCGCGAGCTGCCTTCATCATGGACCGGATCATGCACAAGATGGGACTACACGGTAAGTCCTTCATTCCCTTGGTGATGGGTTTCGGCTGCAATGTACCGGCCGTGATGGCTACCCGAACCATCGAAAGCCGCAACAGTCGAATGATCACGATGCTGATCACTCCCCTGATGAGTTGTAGTGCCCGATTACCGGTCTATGTATTGCTGACGGGTGTTTTCTTCCCCCAAAACAGCAGTATGGTTTTGTTGTGCATCTATACGTTTGGCATTTTGCTGTCAGTCCTGATGGCCCGTCTTTTCAAACGATTCCTGTTTAATCAAGAGGAGGTGCCGTTCGTCATGGAACTGCCTCCCTACCGGATGCCGACAGGCCGATCCATTCTGATCCACATGTGGGAACGTTCGAAGCAGTATCTGCAGAAGATGGGAGGCATCATCCTCATTGCTTCCGTGATCATTTGGTTTTTAGGCTATTTCCCGCGTGGATCGGAAACGTCAACCACGTTGGAGCAACAACAGAATTCCTATATCGGACAAATCGGCCAGGCGATTGAACCGGTCATGGCTCCCTTGGGATTCGACTGGAAAATCAGTATCAGCCTGCTTTCAGGAATGGCAGCCAAGGAAATCATCGTCAGTACTCTGAGTGTGCTCTATACCGGCAATGAAGAGGAGGATGGACAGGCCCTTTCTGCACGTCTGCAACAGGACCTCTATCCGGATGGCTCACCCGTCTTCACGCCCTTGGTAGCTCTCTGTCTGATGCTCTTTACATTGATCTATTTCCCCTGTGTGGCGACCATATCGGCCATTGTCCAAGAGTCCCACAGTTGGAAGTGGGGATTGTTTACGGTTGTTTATACCTGTCTGGTCGCCTGGCTCACGACGTTCCTCTGCTATCAGATCGGTCATTTGTTTGTGTAACTATATATAATAAGGTAAGAAAAGATATGAATAGCATCAATTGGCAACTGATCCTTGTGATCTTAATTGGCCTTGCGGCCATTGTTTATGCCATTCGGTTCATGGTACGTACGTTCAAACGGCCCAAGTGTGACGGACATTGTGGTTCATGTCCGCATTGTTAGTACGAAGCCGATTTTTGATGCGAACAACTATTTGTTCGTATGCAATAATCCCTTACATTTGCAAACTCAATCATTAAATCTGTATTTTGATGAAGACATCTTTTATGTACCCTGTGTTGTTGTTCTGCTTGAGTGTTCTGCTGATGACCAATTGTCAGATGAACACGAAAAACGGAACGAAAAACGACATTGCTTTCGACTCAATCCAAGTAGATTTGAGTTATCATTTGTTGGACAATTCGGAGAATCCCAATTGCAATCTGCAAGTTCATTTCGTCTATCCGGTACGGGTGGCAGACAATACGCATCTCGAAGCTATCCAAAAGCAATTCATCGTTTCCTATTTCGGAGAAAACTACGAATCCATGTCGCCTCAAGAGGCTGTTCGGAAATATCAGGAGGACTATCTTGCCATGTACAAAGAGTTGGAAGAGGATTTCGAAAAGGATCGGAAGGACAGTGACAATCCCGTCGGAGCCTGGTATTCCTACTATGAGTCTTCGACCGATGCGATCGTCTTCAACCGTATGGGCATCTTGAGTTATACGGTTCGCTTCGAGAACTATACGGGTGGAGCGCATGGTGGACACAGCTACAACAATTACGTCATCGATCTCTCTACAGGCAAGGCCATCACAGAAGAGGATATTTTCATCAAGGATTATCAGGACAAATTGGCTCAGATCATTGTCAACCAGCTGGCCAAAGACAATCATGTGGAAGATCCGAAGGAGTTGGAGAATGTGGGCTTTTTCAGTGTGGAAGATATTTTCCCCAATGGCAATTTCCTGATCCACGAACAGGGAATTACCTATTATTTCAACGAGTATGAAATTGCTCCCTATGTCATCGGGCTGGTTCAGGTGGACCTTCCCTACTCTGACATTCGCCATTTGTTGCAACCGGAGAGCATCATCAGTCCGCTGATCAACTCCTGATGGCGAGAGTTGTTTTTTTCAAGTAACCCATCAAATTTTTACAATATGAGCAACGAACCAAACAGATTCCCGTTCACTGCCTATTTTCCGGATTTGACCCAACAGCAACTCCAGCAGTTGGACGCGCTTTATGCGCTCTATACCGACTGGAATGCCAAAATCAATGTCATCTCCCGAAAAGATATCGAGAACCTCTACCCGCATCACGTATTGCACTCGTTGGGCATTGTCAAGATGTTGCGCTTCAAAGAGGGTTCAACCGTCATGGATTTGGGTACGGGAGGCGGATTTCCGGGTATTCCGTTGGCCATTCTCTTTCCGCAGGTCCACTTCCATTTGGTAGATAGCATCGGCAAAAAGATCAAAGTAGCCCAGTCTGTTGCAGACAGCATCGGTCTTCAGAATGTGTCGTTCCTGCATGGAAGAGGCGAAGAGGAGAAAGGTAAATTTGATTTTGTGGTCAGCCGTGCCGTCATGCCTTTGGCCGATCTGGTCAAGATTGTCCGGAAAAACATACGTAAGGAACAGATCAATGCGCTTCCGAATGGACTGATTTGTCTCAAAGGGGGTGAATTGGAACATGAGATTCTGCCCTTCCGCAACCAGGCTATCACGTTGGAATTAAAGGATTATTTCCAAGAATCCTATTTTGAAACGAAAAAAGTAGTTTACGTGCCATTATGACAACTGTACAATCGTTTGAAGTCAATTATTTTTCGGAGAACACCTACATCGTTTATGATGAGACCAAAGAGGGTGTCATCATCGACTGTGGGTGTATGAACAAAGAGGAGCAACAGCTTATCAGCCGTTTCGTCAGCGAACAGCAGCTGACGTTGAAACGTTATCTCTGTACGCATCTGCATTTGGATCATATCTTCGGAAACCAGTTCGTCTGGAAACAATACGGACTGAAGCCGGAAGCCAGCAAGGCAGATGTGGAGGGTCTCCCCTCTCCCATCGATCAGGCCAAGGCGTTTCGTCTGCCGTTAGCGATCCAGGAGGTGGCTGTCGAGCATTTTCTGGCTGGCGGACAGATCGTCCAATTTGGCAAGACCCAGTTGGAGGTGATCTCAGTCCCGGGTCATTCTCCCGGCGGGTTGGCCTTCTACAACCGGAAGAACGGGTTTGTCATTGTAGGAGACTCACTCTTTGCCGGCAGCATCGGACGGACCGACTTGTGGGGTGGCAGCCAAGAGCTGCTGCAAGCCGCCTTGCGCGATCGGATTCTGTCGCTTCCCGACGAGACCATTGTCTATCCAGGTCATGGGCCGGAGACACGCGTCATTGATGAAAAATTCAGTAATCCCTATTTATAAATATCGTTTACTCTTTTAATTCTATAAGATTTACTATGAATACGAACAACTTCGTTAATCGTCATGTAGGCATCACGGCAGAAGATATTCCTGCTATGTTGCAGACGATCGGCGTGCAGTCGGTAGATGAACTGATCGATCAGACAATCCCGGCTAATATTCGCCTGCAAGCACCCTTGGATCTTCCCGAAGCTATGACAGAACGGGAATTCGCAGAACACATTGCCGAGCTGGCCTCCAAGAATCAGGTCTTCACCTCGTATATTGGTATGGGCTGGTACGACACGGTGTGTCCGGCTCCTATCCAGCGTAATGTTTTTGAGAACCCGATCTGGTACACCTCTTACACGCCTTATCAGGCAGAGGTTTCGCAAGGCCGATTGGAGGCTTTGTTGAACTTCCAGACTGTCATTTGCGAACTGACCGCTCTGCCGTTGGCCAACTGCTCTCTGTTAGACGAAGCCACAGCAGCTGCTGAGGCAGTCACCATGTTCCACAATGCACGTAGCCGTGCACAGGTCAAGGCTGGAGCCAATACGATCTTCGTCGATGAAAATGTATTTGCCTCTACTTTGGCTGTCATCCATACCCGCATGATTCCGCAAGGTATCCGCATCGTGACAGGAGACTATCAATCCTTCGAATTCACACCGGATGTATTCGGAGCCATCGTACAGTATCCAAATGCCAACGGATCGATCGAAGACTATCGCGCATTCGTTGCCCGTGCACATGAAGCCGGAGCAAAGGTGGGTGTAGCGGCTGATCTGATGAGTTTGGTTGTATTGACACCTCCGGGTGAATGGGATGCAGACGTTGTATTCGGTAGCAGCCAGCGGTTTGGTATTCCGATGTTCTACGGTGGTCCCTCTGCCGCCTACTTTGCAACAAAAGATGAATATAAACGTACGATTCCGGGACGTATCATCGGTATCTCCAAAGATGCGTACGGACATCCGGCCTACCGTTTGGCCTTGCAAACTCGCGAACAGCACATCAAACGTGAAAAGGCTACCTCCAACATCTGTACAGCCCAGGCTTTGTTAGCTACCATGGCCGGTTTCTATGCCGTCTATCATGGTGCGGAAGGTTTGCGCGACATTGCCGGACGTATCCATAGCTATGCCGGTTTCTTGGCGAAAGAATTGGAGACATTGGGTTACAAGCAACTGAACAAGAACTTCTTCGACACGTTGATGATTGAATTGCCGGCTCATGTATCTGTCAATGCGTTGCGTGAGATTGCCTTAGAATGTCGCGTCAACTTGCGTTACTTCGATGATGGTCAGGTAGGTATCAGCATCGATGAAACAACGCTTCCGACTGACTTGGGTGTATTGCTCTATATCTTCTCCGGTGCAGCTGGTCAAGAATATACTCTCCAGGGTGAAGTACCGTCAGCACGTTATTTTGACGAACAGTTTGCCCGCACTTCAGACTTCCTGCAGCAAGAGGTGTTCCAGAAATATCATACAGAAACGGAACTGATGCGTTACATCACCCGTTTGGGTCGTCGTGATATCTCGTTGGCACACTCTATGATCTCCTTGGGATCATGCACGATGAAGTTGAATCCGGCTTCCACGATGTTGCCTTTGAGCCGTCCGGAGTTCATGAACATTCACCCCTACGCACCGGAAGATCAGGTCGAGGGTTACACTGAAATGATCGAGAACCTGAAGGAATATCTCTGTACTATTACAGGTTTCAAGGGCTGTACACTGCAACCCAACTCAGGTGCAGCTGGTGAATATACCGGTTTGCGTGTTATCCGTGCCTATTTGGAAAGCATTGGTCAAGGCCATCGCAACATTGTCTTGTTACCCGCCTCAGCTCATGGTACCAACCCGGCCAGTGCCATTCAGTGTGGTTTCTCGACTGTGACGGTTAAATGTGACGAACGTGGAAACATCGATTTGGAGGATTTCCGTGCCAAGGCAGAGGCCAACAAAGAGAATCTAGCAGCCAGCATGATCACCTATCCCTCTACCCACGGTATTTTCGAGGCTGACATCAAGGAGATGTGTGCAATCGTTCATGCTTGCGGAGGTCAGCTGTACATGGATGGTGCCAACATGAATGCGCAATGTGGCTTGACCAATCCGGGTACGATTGGAGCTGACGTTTGCCACTTGAACCTGCACAAGACCTTCTCATCTCCTCACGGAGGTGGCGGTCCGGGCGTAGGTCCGATCTGTGTGGCTGAACACCTGGTTCCCTTCTTGCCGCAACATCCGGTACGCTTTGGCAGTGACCTGAATACGGTAGCTGCTGCTCCTTATGGTAGTGCTGGTATTCTGCCGATCACCTACGGTTACATCCGTATGTTAGGTGCTGAAGGTCTGGCAACCGTGACTAAACTGGCTATCCTGAATGCCAACTATCTGGCAGCTAAGTTCAAAGACACCTATGGCATTGTTTACAGTGGCGTTACGGGTCGTGTAGGTCATGAGTTGATTCTAGAGTGTCGTCCAATCAAGGATCGTTCAGGCATTGATGAAAGCGACATTGCCAAACGTCTGATGGACTTCGGCTATCATGCTCCGACTCTTTCCTTCCCGGTTCACGGCACCTTGATGGTTGAACCGACAGAGAGTGAAAGCAAGGCCGAATTGGATCGTTTCGTTGAGATCATGGAATGTATCTGGAACGAAATCAAGGAGGTTGAAGAGGGCCAGGCTTCCAAAGAGGACAATGTCCTGAAGAATGCACCACACCCTGAATACGAGGTAGCTGGTGATGAATGGAATCATGCCTATCCCCGTTCAAAAGCCGCCTTCCCGTTGGAATGGTTGCATGAGAACAAGTTCTGGGTCAATGTAGCACGTGTGGATAATGCGTACGGTGACCGCAACTTGGTTCCGACACTTTGCAATTGCAATTGATGTAAAATCCTATTCAGCGCAGGTAGAAGAAGCCGACAGACCTCTCTACCTGCGTCTTCATGTTTATAAAATACTCACAACAAAAATTATCTAAACAAATGAAGCGAATGAAATTATGGCTTTGTAGCCTGATAACTATTAGTCTGGTGGCTTGTAGCAAAGCTCCCGAACAAACCGTTAAAGTCTATGCCTGGCAAGGTGAAAGTGACAAAACAACCGAACAGACCCTTCAAGCAGATTTCAGCAAATGGCATGCACATGGTGTGAACGGCATGTGTTACAATGCCGGACACGATCTGTCCAAGATCCAACGGGCAGCGAAAGCGGCTCATGCCAACGGGATGGAATATCATGCCTGGATTCCAGCCATGCTGCAACACGGCCTGGACTCCACGCTCTATGGCATCAACCGGAACGGTGAATCAGCCTATCGCGTACAGGCCTACGTACCTTATTATAAATGCCTCTGTCCAAACCAGCCGGGAACCATCGAATTTCTGACCAAACTGTACAGCGATGTAGCAGACATTCCTGAGGTGGATTATGTACATCTGGACTATATCCGCTACGTCGATGTGATCCTGTCTCGTGGTTTATGGGAGAAATATGGATTGGTCATGGATGAAGAGTATCCGACAGCCGACTATTGCTATTGCGACAAGTGTGTGGCTGACTTCAAGGCCGCTACGGGTATTGACATCAAGTCTGTCGAGGATCCCTCCACGTGTAAGGAGTGGGCTCAGTTCCGTTGTGACCTGATCACGAAACTGGTGGGTACCATTGCAGACCAGGTACATGCAAAGGGTAAGAAGGTGAGTGCTGCCGTCTTCCCCGGTCCTGATTCACACGCTCGCTGGATGGTGCGCCAGGAATGGAACAAGTGGAACATTGATGCCTTCTTCCCGATGAACTACAATGACTTTTACCTTGAGCCAGCCTCTTGGTTGGCTGAGATTGTCAAAGAGGAGGTGGAATCGGTCAAGGGACAAAAACCGATCTTCAGCGGACTCTTCATCTGTCGTGACTGGCAGAACAAAGCCAACATCAAGGATCCGGAAGGTCATGGACTGGTGCCCTCCGAAATTGAAGAGGCCGTACGCGGCTCCATGGAAAGTGGAGCAGCCGGTGTAGCCCTCTTCACTCCGGGCAACATGACGGATGAACATTGGGCAGCCTTCGATAAAGCTATCCATACAGTCTATCAGAAATAGGCTAAATCTGCTCACTCCGAAGAGATTTGTGCAAAATCATCATCAACATTGCCTGTTTTTTGAAATGTTTGATTACTTTTGCACCTTGAAAAAGTTATGCGAACAATTTTATACTATTCACAAAGAATATGAGTTTACGAATCATTGTATTAGCCAAGCAGGTTCCGGACACACGTAATGTGGGAAAAGATGCCATGAAAGAAGACGGTACGATCAACCGTGCTGCTTTGCCTGCCATCTTCAACCCGGAAGACCTCAATGCTTTGGAACAGGCGCTTCGTCTGAAAGATGCCTATCCCGGTTCGACTGTCACCCTGTTGACCATGGGTCCGGGACGTGCAGCAGAAATCATCCGTGAAGGATTGTATCGTGGTGCTGACGGTGGTTATCTGTTGACCGACCGTGCTTTTGCAGGCGCTGACACCTTGGCCACCTCCTATGCCTTGGCCACTGCTATCAAGAAAATCAACGATTATGACATTATCTTAGGTGGACGCCAGGCTATCGACGGAGATACAGCTCAGGTGGGTCCGCAGGTAGCTGAAAAGTTAGGGTTGACTCAGATCACGTATGCTGAGGAGATCCTGAACGTGGATGAGGCAGCCCGTCGGATCACTGTCAAACGTCACATCGATGGTGGTGTTGAAACCGTAGAGGGTCCGCTGCCGATCGTGATCACTGTAAACGGATCTGCAGCTCCTTGCCGTCCACGCAACGCCAAATTGGTGATGAAATACAAACGTGCCTTAGGTGCACAGGAAAAGGCAGCTGCCGGAGCAATCAGCTATCCGGAACTGTATGAATCGCGTCCCTACCTCAACATTCCGGAATGGAGCGTGAAAGATGTGGATGGCGACTTAGCTCAATGCGGCCTCAGCGGTTCGCCGACAAAGGTCAAGACGGTACAGAACATCGTATTCCAGGCCAAGGAAAGCAAGACGCTGACCGGCTCAGACAAGGATGTAGAGGATTTGATTGTTGAACTGTTAGCGAACCACACCATCGGATAAGATTATGAACAACGTATTTGTATATTGCGAATTGGAAGGCACTACAGTAGCCGACGTGAGTTTGGAATTGCTCACAAAGGGCCGCAAGTTAGCCAACCAACTGAATTGCCAATTGGAAGCCATCGTGGCTGGAAACGGCTTGGAAGGTATCGAGAAGCAGGTACTGCCGTTTGGTGTGGACAAGGTACACGTCTTTGACGCACCGGGTCTGTTCCCCTACACTTCATTGCCCCACGCTTCCATCTTGATCAACCTATTCAAGGAGGAGAAGCCGCAGATCTGTCTGATGGGTGCAACGGTCATCGGACGTGACTTGGGTCCCCGTGTCTCTTCCGCACTGACCAGTGGTCTGACAGCCGACTGTACTTCGTTGGAAATCGGTTCACACGAAGACAAGAAAGCTGGTAAGACCTACGAGAATCTGCTCTATCAGATTCGTCCGGCCTTCGGTGGTAACATCGTGGCTACCATCGTGAACCCCGAACATCGTCCGCAGATGGCGACCGTACGTGAGGGTGTGATGAAGAAAGAGGTACTGGATGCCAACTACCAGGGTGAGGTGATCAAACACGACGTTGCCAAGTATGTACACGAGGCTGATTACGTGGTGAAGGTGATCGATCGTCACGTGGAAAAAGCAAAACACAACCTGAAGGGTGCTCCGATCGTCGTAGCCGGCGGTTATGGCATGGGCTCCAAGGAGGGCTTTGACATGTTGTTTGAATTGGCGAAGGAATTGCATGCTGAGGTTGGTGCCAGCCGTGCCGCTGTGGATGCAGGCTTCTGCGATCATGACCGCCAGATCGGCCAGACCGGTGTAACGGTACGTCCGAAGCTCTACATTGCCTGTGGTATTTCCGGTCAGATCCAGCACATTGCCGGTATGCAGGATGCGGGCATCATCATTTCCATCAACAATGACGAGAATGCCCCGATCAACACCATCGCCGATTATGTGATCAATGGTACCGTCGAAGAGGTGATTCCGAAGATGATCAAGTATTACAAACAGAACAGCAAATAAGAAAGATGGCAAACTATTATACAGACATTCCGGAACTCAAGTTTCACTTGAACAATCCGATGATGGAACGTATTTGCGAACTGAAGGAACGCAACTACAGAGATAAAGAGGAGTTTGACTATGCACCGCAGGACTATGCTGATGCCATCGATTCCTACGACAAGGTGCTCGAAATCACCGGTGAAATCACAGGTGACGTCATTGCACCCAATGCCGAAGGTGTAGATGCTGAGGGTCCTCACTGTGCCAATGGACGTGTAGAATATGCGTCAGGCACCAAGCAGAACCTCGACGCCATGGTCAAGGCAGGTCTAAACGGTATGACCATGCCACGTCGGTTCGGTGGTCTTAATTTCCCGATCACTCCCTACACCATGTGTGCAGAGATCGTGGCAGCTGCCGATGCAGGTTTTGGAAACATCTGGTCACTGCAAGATTGTATCGAAACCCTGTATGAGTTCGGAAACGAGGATCAGCACAGTCGCTTCATCCCGCGCATCTGTGCAGGCGAGACGATGTCCATGGACTTGACCGAACCGGATGCAGGTTCTGACTTGCAGTCCGTGATGCTGAAGGCTACCTACGACGAAGCCAACAACTGCTGGCGTCTGAATGGTGTGAAACGTTTCATCACCAATGGTGATGCTGACCTTCACTTGGTATTGGCTCGTTCAGAAGAGGGTACACGCGATGGTCGCGGTCTCTCCATGTTCATCTACGACAAACGCGATGGTGGTGTCAATGTACGTCGTATCGAGAACAAGTTAGGTATCCATGGTTCACCTACCTGTGAATTGGTCTATAAGAATGCCAAGGCTGAATTGTGTGGTGACCGCAAATTGGGTCTGATCAAGTATGTGATGGCTTTGATGAATGGTGCCCGCCTCGGTATCGCTGCCCAGTCAGTCGGTTTGAGCCAAGCAGCCTACAACGAGGGATTGGCCTACGCCAAGGAGCGTAAGCAGTTCGGCAAGGCGATCATCGATTTCCCGGCTGTCTATGACATGCTCTCCATCATGAAAGCCAAGTTGGATGCTGGCCGTGCATTGCTCTACCAGACAGCTCGCTACGTGGATATTTACAAAGCATTGGACGATATTGCACGCGAACGTAAACTGACACCAGAAGAGCGCAAGGAGCAGAAACTGTATGCGAAATTGGCCGATTCATTCACGCCGCTTGCCAAGGGTATGAACTCTGAATATGCCAACCAGAATGCCTACGATTCGATCCAGATCCACGGTGGTTCCGGCTTCATGTTGGAATATGCTTGCCAGCGCATCTATCGCGATGCCCGTATCACCTCTATCTACGAGGGTACAACACAGTTGCAAACGGTAGCTGCTATCCGTTACGTAACGAATGGTGCCTATTTGGCCACTATCCGTGGCTTTGAGGCAGAAGCCTGTGCACCGGAACTGGAAGGCTTGAAGGCTCGTCTGAAGGAGATGACCGACAAGTTCGAAGCCAGCATAAATCGTGTCAAAGAGGCTCAGAACCAAGAGTATCAAGACTTCGTGGCACGTCGTTTGATGGAGATGGCAGCCGATTGTATCATGGGTCACCTGCTGATTCAGGATGCAACGAAGGCTCCGGAACTCTTCAGCAAGTCTGCTCATGTGTATGTCAACTATGTAGCGGCTGAAGTAGAGAAGCATAATAGCTTCATCCAGTCTGTCAGCCCGGCCGACTTAGTAAACTATAAATAAGCATACGATCGAGGATTATCCAAGAAAGAGGGATTCCGTTTGGTTTCCCTCTTTTTTTGCTTATATTTGTGCCCCAAATTAGAAAAATGGAAAGAGATAACTTCGCAAGATTGTTTGGTCTGTTAATAGGGACGTGGATATGCTGTGGTGCGCTCTATTGGTTGCCGGAGACCTGGATGGGTTACCGGATCAAACGGGTAGATCTGTTGTCAGATCTGCGTGAGAAACCCGAAGCCTCCCTCTCAGACAGTCTTGTCGAGCAGTGGGAGCTGGAATGGGATTCCATCGCTAACATCGATAGCACAGCCCTACTCGACTCCCTAAAGCATTCATTGGAGTTGGATTCAGCAGCCCTGCTACTTCGTGATTCCCTTTACCGCCAATTGTATGCTACAGAAGGGGCGGACTCTTTAGGTCTGCACATCGAAGATTACTCCTTGGGACATGTTGGACTTAAACATTTTTTTGATCGACTGGCACAACGGGAGACCTTGGGCCGTCCGGTCCGGATAGGGGTGTTAGGAGACTCTTTTATCGAAGGGGATATCCTCGTGGCCGATCTACGAGCCGGTTTACAAAAAGAGTTTGGCGGATGTGGTGTCGGATTTGTGCCGATCAATTCCGTGGCAGCCCAATACAGACCGACCATTCAAGTGGAATCTGAAGGATGGAAGACACATTCGTTACTGACCGAAACGACCTATCCCCTCACCCTCTCCGGTCTGACGTTTGAAGCAGATTCTACCGAAGCAATGCTCCATTTCCAAACAACCCAACGTTATCCCGGTTTGGAAGAGGCACCCCTATTTCAATTTATTTACGAATCCAATCGACATAGTGAGTTAACGTGGACATCCAGCCCTCATTCGGATACCCTTCACGTTCCGCTTCCTCCTACCGCACAAATCAGTGTATGGCAACAAAACGGTTCCTTCCAGCAAGGCACACTCCATTTTAAAGCGACAGACGGTTTACGTGCGCTGGGTTTTGTACTGGAAGATAGTGTGGGAATCTCTGTCGATAACTTCTCGTTGCGAGGCCATTCGGGTCTGAAATTGGCCGAAACCGATTCAGCGGAATTAAGTGCCTTCCAAGCGGTTCGTCCGTATGATCTGCTCATTTTGCAATATGGTCTGAATGTAGTCAACGATAGCGTCATGCAATATGGTTGGTATGGAAGCCGTATGGTACAAGCGATTCAGCACTTGCAACACTGCCTACCCGAAACGGACCTGCTCCTGCTCAGTGTATCTGATCGAAGTTGGCAGAACGAGGAGGGTACGTTCGAGACCATGCCGGCTGTGTTAGCCATGGTATATGCCCAACGCAAGACTGCACAACGGGCTGGGATAGCATTCTGGAATCTCTTTGGTGCGATGGGTGGTGAAAACAGCATGATTCGTTATGTAGAAAACAACTGGGCCAGTAAAGATTATACACATTTGGGCTTTCGGGGTGGCAAAGAGATTGCTCAAGCCCTATTGAAAGCATTACTGACTGAAAAAGCATTTTATGATGAAGCAAAGAAAATGGAACCCTAAATTCATCCTACGACTGCTCTTATGCTGGCTGATCAGTTGGTCGGGAACTTTTCAAATGGTTGCACAGGTGGATAGTTGTGTAGCAACTGATACGCTACCCCTCCCTCCGTTAGCCTATCCACTTTTAAAACCGGGGGCTGATACAATACAGCAAGCAGAGGCTTTACACCCCTTTTATGCGGCACTGGACTCCCTCCGACAAGGAAAAAACACGGTGATTACGATCGTACATTTGGGTGATTCGCACATCCAAGCCGGCCATTATACCGGTCGGGTGATGCGACTGTTGCAACAGGCATTCGGCAATGCCGGACGAGGATGGATTGCCCCCTTCAAATTGAGCCGAAGCAATGAACCGGATGACTATTTCATCACCTCAACCGTACAGCCCAAAAATTGGATCGCAGGACGATGTACCCAGCGCGAAAAGAAGACCCCTATCGGAATTGGCGGAATCGGTATTCGTAGTTTATCCTCCTCCATCGACTTGAATCTCATCATGGCTCCCAACAACGGAGCTGGATACAGTTTCAACCAAGTCATACTTTACCGAGGGGAACGTTCCATGCCCATGTTACCTACGGGTGCCAGCAAGGAAAGGACGGCCGTATCATTAGCTGATACAGTCTGTGTAGCAGGCGTCTTGGCCGACACGTTCCGAATTCAAAACCAAGTCGATACACTTCGGTTGCATAGTACGCGTCGTAAACAGGGAACCGATCAGGTATTGCCAGCCTCATCATTCCGTAACATCTACTATGGTTTTTGTCTGCAGAATGGTTATCCGGGTATCCTCTATCACGGCATCGGTGTCAATGGAGCCATGTATGTCCATTATACGGAGGAGACCTATCTTCAACAGTTGGCACTCCTTCACCCGACGCTACTCATCGTCTCGTTAGGAACCAACGAAACGTTTGGACGAGGCTTCAATAAAGCTGAATTTGCAACTCAGGTCAGAGCCTTTATCCAGTTAGTACGCCAGTATCTGCCGCATACAGCCCTTCTGCTGACGACACCTGCGGAATGTTACAAACGGATCTATGTCAACAAGAAGCGTAACTATGTACGTAACGCGCAGACCCAAGTGGCTGCAGAAGTACTGACCCAAGTGGCTCGAGAAGAGGGGTTGGCCTGTTGGGACCTCTTTTCGGCCACTGGTGGCGCGAACTCATGTAAGCAATGGCATCGCCATCAACTGATGGGACGTGACCGCATACATTTCAATAAAAACGGATATGCCGAACAGGGGACCCTACTCTATCGGGCCCTGATGCGATCCTATCACCCTTCAAATCCTTAGTTGTCATGTTGGAACATCTCTCTCTCTCCCGATTGGGCGAACTGCTCGCCTATCAACCGCAAGCCCCTCTGCTTTTCAGCAGTGGTTTGTTTCTGGCTTTGTTTACATTGTTCATCGCCTTATATCGGGCCCTTCGGCAACATACGACAGCCCGGATCATCTATGTGGTCCTCTTTTCGCTCTATTTCTATTATAAAAGTAGTGGCTGGTTCTTCGGATTGCTCCTTTGGACTGCCACCTCCGATTTCTGGATCGCCCAAGGCATGGCTCATACATTCCGTCCCCAGTTACGTAAACTGTGGGTTGCAGGAAGTCTCTGTATGAATTTAGGCATGTTGGCCTACTTCAAATATTTCAATTTTCTACGAGAATCCATGGGGTACCTGACGCAATGGGGCCAATCCCTGTTTCAGTCCGGTATTCAGCCAGTAGAGATAGCCCCTTTGGACATCTTTCTGCCAGTAGGTATCTCCTTCTTCACCTTCCAAAGCATCAGCTATGTCGTAGATGTCTATCGAGGACGTATCCAACCGTTGCAACGCTGGATCGACTATCTGTTTTATGTCAGTTTCTTTCCTCAATTAGTAGCCGGTCCCATTGTCAGGGCACGTGACTTTATTCCACAGATTCGGAAGATGCCCTCCGTGAGCCAAGCCCAGTTTGGAGAAGGCCTCTTCCTGATCCTATGCGGATTGCTCAAAAAATGCATCATTTCCGATTACATCAGTTTGAACTTTGTGGATCGTATCTTTGATGCTCCTCTCCTCTACACTGGATTAGAGAATCTGTTCGGAGTCTATGGTTATACGCTCCAAATCTATTGTGATTTCTCGGGTTATTCCGATATGGCTATCGGCATCGCCCTTTTACTGGGTTTCCGGTTCAACATCAACTTCGATTCGCCCTACCAGTCTGCCACCATTACGGAGTTTTGGAGACGATGGCACATTTCGCTCTCATCCTGGCTCAAAGATTATCTCTATATCTCCTTGGGTGGAAATCGCAAGAGAAGAATACGTACCTACATCAACTTGTTGATCACAATGTTGTTAGGAGGTTTATGGCATGGAGCGTCCCTTCGTTTCATACTGTGGGGAGCCCTTCATGGTGTTGCATTGGCCATCCACAAAGGGTGTATGAACTATTGTCCTCGTTTGAAACCTGTGGGTGGCGAGATGAAACCTTTCCATCGCTTCTGTGGTATATTTCTGACATTCCACCTCGTCGCATTCGGTTGGATCCTATTCCGAGCCGACTCGCTTCAGCGCGTGGGAGAGATCCTCTCTCAAATTGGGAACCATTTCCATCCCGAAGTGTTTACCCAGTTTGTCACCGGCTATCCGATCGTATGTGGGCTCATGACTGTAGGCTATCTGTTCCATTTCTTCCCAAAATCATGGGAGTTACAGATCCAAACAGCGATCAGCCGTTCGCCTTTGATCGTACAAATCCTGTTGTTGACCGGTGTTATTTTTTTAGTCATTCAATTTCGTAGTGCCGGTGTACAACCTTTTATCTACTTTCAGTTTTAATATATAAACGAATCAACAAATCAGTTTGCGATATGAAAAGAGTTCTTCGACTGCTCCACATCTTTGTTTGGGTACTCCTCTGCTGGAATTCGACCCAACGGATACAAGCCCAACGACCGTTAAGTCCGGAGGCGACTATCAGTCTCTTAACCTTTGCTCCGAGTGAGGATGAGATCTATACCGTCTATGGACATGCTGCTCTGCGTGTGCATGATCCAGCCCAACAACTGGATTTGGTGTTCAGCTATGGTGTATTCAATTTCAACGAACCCCATTTTGTCTATCGCTTCACCAAAGGGGAGACTGACTATCAGTTAGGTATTGCCTCTTTCCAGAATTACCTGATGGAGTATCAGATGCGTGGAAGCCAAATCACCGAACAAACACTACAGCTGCTGCCCGAAGAGAAAGAAGCAGTTTGGCAAGCTCTGCAAATCAATTATCGCCCGGAGAATCGTCGCTACCGCTACAATTTCTTCTTCGACAATTGCGCTACCCGACCTGTTCGACTAATCGAACAATGTGTGCAGGGACAACTGGACTATGGGGATCCTTATCCGACAGAAACATTCCGTACATTAATTAATAGATGTACACGACATTTTCCGTGGTTAACCTTCGGATGCGATTTGGCTTTGGGATCTCCGGCCGACCGAATGGCTACACAACATGAGATGATGTTCTTGCCCCCCTATCTGCAACGAGCATGGTCCCAAGCTATCATTCACACGGCGGATGGAAAAACCCGCCAACTGGTGGGTGAAACCCGATCCATCGGTGTCGATAGTGACGATGAACCGGAAGATACAGGCTCTTTGTGTTCTCCTTTGTTCATCGGTTGGATTTTGTTCGGATGCATCGGTTGGCTGACAATCTCCGAATGGCAACGTGCCACCTATTGGCCTTGGATCGACCGTATCTTGTTTTCCATCGCAGGTCTGGCCGGTTGCCTCTTGGCCTTCTTAAGTTTCCTCTCCTCCCACCCCTGTACCTATCCGAACTGGAATTTGGGGTGGTTACACCCCTTTCACCTCATCGGAGTGGTCCTGATATGTGTAAAAAGCTGGAAAAAGGGTGCTATTTGCTATCATTTTATTAACTTTGCAGCGTTGTGCGTAGGATTAGTGGCATGGCCTTTCATTCCGCAACATTTCAACGCAGCTTTCTTTCCTCTGGTTCTCACGTTGGCGTGTCGTTCCGGATGGAGTATTTATCGAACTATATGGACAAAAGAATGAGAAAAATATTGTCGTCGCTGATGGCGATCCTTGTGGTCACGAACCTGGAGGCACAGCAACGTGCCCCTAAGTTAGTGGTATGTATTACCGTGGATCAGCTCAGAGGTGACTACATTGAATATTTCTACAACACTTTTGGCGAAAAAGGATTCAAGCGTCTGCTGAATGAGGGACTAGTCTATAGCAATATTCGTTTTGACTTCTCCAATCTCGACCAGGCAAGTGCGTTTGCCACCCTGTTTACCGGCAGCAATCCCTGTTTCCACGGGATCAGCGGGGAAAAAGTGTATGATTTCGACAATGACAAGGAGATTTCAATCCTGTGGGATAACCAGTTTATCGGGAACTATACCAAGGATAACTTCTCACCCAAACATCTCTACAGTTCAACCATTGGCGACGAATTGAAGATTGCTTCCCAAGGACGGAGTGATGTCTATGCCATTGCCCCCAACCCAGAAGCGGCCATCCTGTCGGCTGGTCATGCTGCCAACGGAGCTTTTTGGATCGACAACCTCAACGGTAAATGGGCTACCACCACCTATTACAAAGGGGTTCCCTGGTACGTGGACCGTTACAACAATGGTCCGGAATCGTTGTCTGCTCGCTTGGAAAGTATGGTGTGGACCCCATCCTTGCCCACCAATCAATATACGGCATTCCCTTATCTGTTAGATGAACTGCCTTTCAAACATACATTTCAGGAGCGCGATCTGTATTGTTATCCCAATTTGAAGACTTCTCCTTTCGTCAATGCGGAGATCACGCGTTTGGCCAAGCAGTTCCTCAACTATGGTGCTTTTGGTACACGCAGTTGCCCGGACATGTTGTCGGTTACCTATTATGCCGGCAATTTCCGCACCTTGATGGACAAGGAATACACCCGGGAGATCCAAGATACCTATTATCAGTTGGACCAAAGTGTCGGAGAATTGCTGGATGCGATTGACAATAAAGTGGGATTGTCCAATACGCTGATTGTCTTTACGGGATCCGGTTACTATAAGAGTGAGGAATCCTATCCAGACGGCTTGCAAGTTCATGGGGGAGAATTTCACCCAAAACGATGTATTGCTCTGCTCAACATGTACCTGATGGCCCTGTATGGACAACAGACCAATTGGGTACAAGGCTATTATAACAAACAGATATTTCTCAACCGCAAGGCGATTGAAGAGGCCAAATTAGATCTGACAACTATTCAGAACAAAGCGGCTGAATTTATTCAAGAGTTTAGTGGTGTACAACATGTTACCACAGACAAGGCTTTACTCACCGGTGATTGGAATGAAGGAACGGCTCCTTTCCGGTTTGGTACGCATCATCAGGGGCGAGGTGACCTGATCATCGAGTTACAACCGGGCTGGAAGGTTAATTTTGACAATCCCAAAGAGAAGGTAAAAGTAATCCGGAACAATGCCGTCATCACGCCACTGGTTTTCTTTGGGAACGGCATTCCTCCACAACATGTTTATCGGGAGGTCAAAGCCACCGAGATTGCCCCCAGCGTAACGCATGTGTTACGCATTCGGCCACCCAATGCAGCCGAACGTTTTCCATTGCCGGAACTGACTATCGGTTCAGGAGGCCGATCAGTTTCAACCAAATAATTATACATTATATAAATAAGTAAAACGAGTAATTACCCTATCAATACACTATATTATGGGCTTTTTAGAATTTATAACCAAGTTGTTCGGCAACAAGTCACAGCGTGACCTGAAGGAGATTACCCCTTACGTAGATAAGATTAAGGCTGTATATCCTTCCATCCAAGCCTTGAGCAACGACGAATTACGTGCCAAAACAGAAGAGATCAAACAGCGCATCCAAGACTATGTAGCAGAAGAACGCGCTCAGGTTGAAGCGTTGCGTCAAGGGATCGAAGAGAAAGAATTGGAAGAACGCGAAGCCATCTGGGCTGAAGTAGATAAGATCGAGAAGAATATTACGGAGAAGATGGAAGTGGTGCTCGAACAATCGTTGCCAGAAGCATTTGCCATCATGAAGGATACGGCTCGCCGTTTCACAGAGAATACGGAAGTGGTGGTGACGGCCAACGATTTTGACCGGACACTGGCTACTCGCTTCGACTTCGTACGTATCGAAAACGATAAGGCGATCTATCAGAACCACTGGATTGCCGGTGGTAACATGATCACGTGGGACATGATCCATTACGATGTACAGTTGTTCGGTGGTGTCGTACTGCATAAAGGTAAGATTGCCGAAATGGCGACAGGTGAAGGTAAAACCTTGGTGGCTACGCTACCTGTTTTCTTGAATGCTTTGACCCGAAACGGTGTACATGTGGTGACAGTCAACGATTATCTGTCTAAACGTGACTCGGAATGGATGGGACCGCTCTATATGTTCCATGGACTCTCCGTCGATTGTATCGACAAGCATCAGCCCAACTCGGATGCCCGCCGTCGCGCCTACAATGCCGACATCACCTTCGGTACCAACAATGAATTTGGTTTCGACTATCTGCGAGACAACATGGCCACCAGTCCCAATGATCTCGTACAACGTAAACACAATTTTGCCATTGTCGATGAGGTGGACTCTGTCTTGATTGACGATGCACGTACACCGTTGATCATTTCAGGACCGATTCCCCGTGGTGAAGTTCAACTGTTCGAACAGTTCCGCCCGAATGTGGAGGTGGTCGTCAATGCACAACGTGATCTTTGTAGCAAGCTGTTGCTTGAGGCCAAAAAGAAGATGGCCAGCAGTGATGAGGCCGAAGTGGAAGAGGGTTGCATCCAGTTGTTCCGTGCCTACAAAGGTTTCCCGAAGAACAAAGCGTTGATCAAGTACTTGAGTGAAGAGGGTATTAAGACGCAATTGTTGAAGACAGAAGAGTACTTCATTTCTGAAAACATGCGTCACATGCACGAAGCAACGGACGAACTGTACTTCATCATCGATGAAAAGAACAATAGCATCGAGCTGACAGATAAGGGTATCGACCTGTTGACCGGTAAGACCAACGACCCGACCTTCTTTGTTCTTCCAGACATTACCACAGAGTTGTCTCAGTTGGAAAAGATGCCGGGAAGCGATGAAGAGAAACAGGCGAAGAAGGATGCCATCTTGGCCAACTACTCGGTCAAGAGCGAACGTGTACACACCATCAACCAGTTGCTGAAAGCGTATGCTCTCTTTGAAAAGGATATCCAATATGTGGTGATCGACAACAAGGTGCTGATTGTGGATGAGCAGACAGGCCGTATCATGGATGGTCGCCGGTATTCAGACGGATTGCACCAGGCCATTGAAGCAAAGGAGCATGTAAAAGTAGAAGCTGCTACACAAACCTTTGCAACGATTACCCTGCAGAACTATTTCCGTATGTATCATAAGCTGTCTGGTATGACCGGTACGGCAGAGACAGAAGCTGGTGAGTTTTGGGATATCTATAAATTGGATGTTGTCGTGATCCCGACCAACCGTCCGATTGCCCGTATCGACATGAACGACCGAATCTATAAGACGAAGCGTGAGAAATACAATGCAGTCATTGATGAGATCGTACAGCTCACCGAAGCCGGTCGTCCAGTCTTGGTTGGTACAACCTCGGTTGAAATTTCAGAATTGTTGAGCCGTATGTTGACCATGCGGAAGATCAAACACAATGTCTTGAATGCTAAGTTACACCAGAAAGAGGCTGAAATCGTTGCACTGGCCGGACAAAGCAGTACGGTAACGATTGCAACAAACATGGCGGGTCGTGGTACCGACATCAAACTCTCGAAAGAGGTGAAAGAGGCAGGTGGATTAGCCATCATCGGTACAGAACGTCACGAGAGCCGTCGTGTCGATCGTCAGTTGCGTGGTCGTGCTGGTCGTCAAGGAGACCCGGGTTCCTCTGTTTTCTATGTCTCGCTGGAAGATGATTTGATGCGTCTGTTTGCATCCGAACGCATTGCTGCCTTGATGGACAAATTAGGATTCAAGGAGGGTGAAGTATTGGAGCACAATATGCTGAGCAAATCGGTTGAGCGTGCCCAGAAGAAGGTAGAAGAGAACAACTTCGGTATTCGTAAGCGTCTGTTGGAATATGACGACGTCATGAACTCCCAACGTACAGTGATCTATACGCGTCGTCGCCACGCCTTGATGGGTGAACGTATCGGCCTGGATGTCTTGAATACCCTCTACGATACAGCCACTTCAATTGCTGATCAATATGCCGACACATTGGACTATGAAGGCTTCAAGATGGAACTCTTCAAAACATTCGCCATGGAGTCGCCTTTCACATTGGAGGAATACAAAGGCATGCGTCAGAACGAGCTGATCGAAAAGCTGTTTGAAGCAGTTCTTCAACTCTTCAAACGTCGTATGGAACGGATGACACAAGTGGCCAATCCGGTCATCAAACAGGTATTCGAGAATCAAGGTGCCATGTACACCAACATCATGATTCCGATTACGGACGGCCGACGGATGTACAACATCTCCTGCAACCTGAAAGAGGCGTATGACACCGAATGTAAGACCATTGCCAAGTCGTTCCAAAAGTCTGTCATCCTGCACACCATCGACGAAAGCTGGAAAGAGCATTTGCGTGAAATGGATGAATTGCGCCATTCCGTTCAAAATGCAAGTTACGAAAACAAGGATCCGTTGCTGATCTATAAGTTGGAATCGTACAACCTGTTCAAGCAGATGGTTGATACGATGAACCGCAAGACCGTTGCAATCTTGATGCGTGGCCAGATTCCAGTGCGTGAAGAACCGAGTGAAGAGGAGCGCCAAGCCATTGCTGAACGTCAGGCAGCCATTGCCCAGGCTGAGGCAGCCCGTGTAGCAGCCCAGCAAGCAGCCGCACAAGCTGCTGCTGCAGAGCGTCAACGGATCGAGGTAAAGCAGGCTGAACCTGAACAGCGCGAAGACATGAGCCAATATCGTGCTGAGAAGGCCAACAGCGACGGAAGTAGTTCCGAACAGCCCGC
This sequence comes from Parabacteroides distasonis, assembly GCA_021531775.1. Taxonomy (GTDB): domain Bacteria; phylum Bacteroidota; class Bacteroidia; order Bacteroidales; family Tannerellaceae; genus Parabacteroides. Next base: position 186,392 of record JAFBIU010000002.1, read on the forward strand.
ACAGGGTCCGGTACGTGCTGAAAAGCGCGTCGGACGGAATGATCTTTGTCCCTGCGGAAGTGGCAAGAAATACAAGAACTGTCATGGACAAGGTTTGTAATTTTTTTCATAATCTATAACAATGAAAGAGGGTACGTCTAACAAAAGACGTGCCCTTTTTCCAAAAACTCTATGTACAATGAGAAAATATATTGCTTCTTTAGCGGCCGCTCTTTGTCTCGGCGGTTGGGCTCAGGCACAGACTTGCCTGCCGGCCGAATGGGCCTACAAAGTGAAGAATGAGGCTTTCAGCCATTCCCAAATGGATGAATTGGCTCAGTTTATGACTGACGAATTGGGTTCTCGTCTGGCTGCTTCTCAGATGAAACTCCGTTCCGAAAAGATGGTCATGGAGAAACTGAAAGAGCTGGGACTCTCCAATGTCCGAACCGAATTTGCTTACGATTTTGAGAAGGGCGGTTGGGACAACGAAAAGACCTACGTGGCCATGACACAACCCTACTATTGCAGTTTTGCTGCCAATCCCAAAGCGTGGTCAGGAAGTACAAAGGGACTGATGAAAGGTGAATGTGTAGCTATTCAAGTGAAAGAGGCGGCCGATTTGGAGCAATATAAAGGCAAATTGGCAGGTAAGATCATCTTGATGCCGACCCAGGATAAATATGAAATCAAGTTCGAACCATTAGCCAAACGCTATACAGAAGAGGAATTGGAAGAAATAGCCCAAGATCCACGTCCCAAAGCTGGCTTCCGTTTTGATCCGGCCATGCTGGAGCAATGGAAAGCGCGTCGGGAATTACAAAAAGCCATCAGTGCCTTTTTGAAGAACGAACAGGTCTTGGCCGTTGTACAGGCTGGCGGTACCTTCAATGTACCCACATCAAGAGGTGTTGAATACAAAGTGGGTGATCCAGAACCTGTGCCAGAAATCGTGTTACCTATCGAAGACCATAACCGCATGGTACGTTTAGCCAACAAGGGGATAAAGGTAGAAATGGAACTGGATATTCAGAACAAATTCACTGACAACCAAAAGATCAACAATGTCATTGCGGAGATTCCAGGCACAGATCCGAAACTGAAAGACGAAATTGTTCTGATCGGTGCTCACCTGGACTCTTGGCATGGAAGTACCGGAGCTGCGGACAATGCCTCCGGTTGTGTCGTCATGATGGAGGCTATGCGTATTCTGAAAAGTTTGAATGTAGCTCCGAAACGTACGATCCGCATAGCCTTGTGGGGTGGTGAAGAACAGGGATTGTATGGTTCACGCGGCTATGCCAATCAACTGTACGATACCAAGAACAAGAAAAAATTGCCCGGTTATGACAAGTTTGCCCTCTACCTGAATGTCGATAACGGTTCCGGTCGTTTCCGCGGTATCTATTTAGAGGAAAATGATCTGGCTGTTCCCTTCTTTGAAGCGTGGAAAAAGCCGTTCGAATCTTTAGGATTCCAGACGCTTACGTTGCGGAAGACCGGTGGTACAGACCACATGAGTTTCGATTTCTTAGGGCTGCCGGCATATCAGTTTATCCAAGATGAATTGGAATACGACCGAACCTATCACACGGTGATGGACACCTACGAACGTCTTTCCATCCCCGATTTGCAGGTAGATGCAGCCATTGTAGCCTGGTTGGCTTTGAATGCCGCCATGGACAATGCTCGTATTCCGGTTAAACCGGGTTATCCGGAAAATGTCACCCCAATGCCGGAATTTTAATGAAGAAGATTGTCATTGCAATCGATTCCTTCAAAGGATGCCTCTCGTCTGCCGCCATTGCCAAGGCGGTGGCCAGAGGCATTTGGTCTGTTCTGCCCCACTGTGAAGTGGTCCAATTACCCATTGCAGACGGAGGTGAAGGAACGGTAGATGCACTGGTAGCAGCCACAGGGGGGACCTACATCTCTCCCATCGTACAAAACCCGTTGGGACAACCCATAGCAGCCCGATATGGTATTCTCGGTAACGGACGTCAAGCGGTCATTGAAATGGCAGCTGCCAGTGGTTTGGCACTGATTCCATCGCGAAGCGGACAAGTGATGCATTGTACAACTTTCGGAACTGGCCAACTGATAGCCGATGCCATCCATCGCGGTTGTCGGGATTTTCTATTGGGAATCGGCGGCAGTGCCACCAATGAAGCAGGCATCGGCCTATTGCAAGCCTTAGGATTTCAATTTCGGGATGTGCAAGGCAGGCCCATCCCTCCCACCGGCGAAGGCTTGTGTCAACTGGCCTCTATTCACACAGAAAGGGCTCTTCCTGAATTATCGGCCTGCCATTTCCATCTGCTGACGGATGTCCAGAATCCTCTGTATGGTCCCAACGGAGCAGCCCACATTTTTGCACCCCAAAAGGGAGCGACACCTGATCAAGTTGAGCAATTAGACCAAGCACTCCAACGATTTGCCCAATTGGTACAGCAACAAACGAATCGAAACATCAACCAACCGGGAGCTGGTGCTGGAGGAGGCATGGCAGGAGGTTGCATGGCTTTCTTGCCAGCAACCGTCGAGTCGGGCATAGAAGTAGTCAAACAGGCCTTGCTGTTCGACGAGGTCATCCAAGGTGCCGATCTGATTCTGACGGGAGAGGGCAAAGTGGATCAGCAAACACGACAAGGCAAAGTCATCGCGGGTGTACTCAAATCGGCACGTGCCCAGCAGATTCCGGTGGTAGCCCTCACCGGTAACTGCCTCGACTACGATCCGCAACTTTCCAGCGATGGATTGACGGCTCTTTTCCCCATCCACCCTGCCCCATTGACGTTGACAGAGGCCTTAGACCCAACTTTTGCAGCACAACAATTGGAACGAACAACCCAACAAATCATAGCAATGTTAAATGTATTTAATTGCTAAAAGTTTATACGATTTCCCAAATTACAATTTGTTTGATTTTTCTGTACCTTGCGCCCGTAAACCTTGTAAAACGTTACCATTATGATTATTGGTGTTCCAAAAGAAATTAAAAACAATGAGAACCGAGTGGCTTTAACGCCAGCCGGTGCCAAAGAGTTAGTCAAAAGAGGCCATACTGTTTACGTACAGCATACGGCAGGTGAAAACAGCGGATTTGCAGACGATGCCTATCTTCAGGCAGGAGCACAGATCTTGCCCACCATCGAAGCTGTCTATGAGGGAGCCGAGATGATCATCAAAGTGAAGGAGCCGATAGCTGCAGAGTATCCCTTGGTACGCAAAGGACAACTGCTGTTTACCTACTTCCACTTTGCCTCTGATGAAGAACTCACGCATGCCATGTTACAAAGCGGTGCAACCTGCATCGCGTATGAAACCGTGGAAGCACGTGATCACAGCCTGCCATTGCTGGTTCCCATGAGTGAAGTGGCAGGACGTATGTCTATCCAAGAGGGAGCTCGTTTCTTGGAGAAACCGCAAGGCGGTAAAGGAATTCTATTAGGAGGAGTACCGGGTGTCAAACCGGCCAAAGTATTGGTATTAGGTGGTGGTGTTGTAGGCTACAATGCAGCACGTATGGCGGCTGGATTGGGAGCTGACGTAACCATTGCCGACATCTCACTGCCCCGGTTACGCCAGTTGGCTGATATCCTTCCCAAGAATGTCAAGACACTCTACTCATCGGTACACAACATCGAGCAGGAGTTGCCTACAACAGATTTGGTGATCGGTGCCGTCTTGATCCCTGGAGCCAAGACACCCCATCTGATCACGAAGGATATGTTGAAACTGATGCGCAAAGGAAGTGTACTGGTAGATGTAGCTATCGACCAAGGAGGTTGCTTCGAGACCTCACATCCCACAACACATGCAGAGCCCATCTATGAAGTAGAAGGCATTGTCCACTACTGTGTAGCCAATATTCCAGGTGCTGTTCCGCAGACTTCTACATTGGCATTGACCAATGCAACGTTACCCTACGCCATTCAATTGGCCGAAAAGGGATGGCAAAAAGCCTGTGCGGACGATGCTGGTCTCCGCTTAGGTGTGAATATGGTGGATGGTCAGATCACCTTCCCAGCCGTTGCTGCCGCTTTTGGACTCCCCTATCAACCGCTTGAATCGATTCAGTAGTTTTGTATGTCTATATGTAAATGCCCGGAGACATCTCTGACTGGAGATACTCCGGGCATTGTTATGATTACCCAAAGGGAATGGGTTACTTGAAGAAGAAACGGAACAGATCATTTCCGTTCGCGTAGAGCAACAGGGCAAACAACAGGAACATACCGGCCATCTGCGCATACTCCAAAAACTTGTCACTCGGCTTCCGACGTGTAACGACTTCATACAGCAAGAACATCACATGTCCACCATCCAAAGCGGGAATCGGCAAGATGTTCATGAAGGCCAAAATGATGGACAAGAAAGCGGTCTGCATCCAGAAAGAGCGCCAGTTCCAAACGGAGGGAAAGAGATTTCCAATGGTACCGAAACCACCTAAACTGGTAGCACCCTCTTTTGTAAAGACATACTTCATATCACTCACATAACCTTGCAAAGTATTGAGCCCCAACATCACACCAGCCGGGAACGATTCGAAGAAACCGTACGTACGTGTGACGGTCTGATACAGATCAGCGGGAGACTTGACCCGTACACCAATGGTACCTGCCGTATCGGTTTGCAACGAGACAGTTCGCGCAACACCCTCCCGATAGAAACCCAATTCCACAGTCTCCTCTTTATGAGAGGCCAAGAATGCCGAAATTTCATCAAAAGTAGCCATCGATTGCCCATTCACGGCCACGACACTATCATTCGGCTGCAAACCAGCCAAAGCTGCAGGACGATTGGCTACCACTTCCCGGATCACCATCGGGAAACGCATCGGATCGGCAAATCCCTTGCCATCGCGCATACAACGCTGCATCATGTCGTAGGGGATAGCAATCGTCTTTTCCACACCATTACGCAAGACTGTCACTGTCTGGGCCTCCACCACCTTGCGGAAGCAGTCGCTATTAAACCGTTCCAAAGCAATACCATCCGCTTTCAACAGGATATCGCCATCGCGAAAACCAACCGTATGGAATGTCTCACTGTAATTCATACCCATCTTCATATTTTTCAACGGCAAGTAGGTATCTCCCCACGCAAACAATACCATTGAATAAATAAAGAGAGCCAAGATAAAATTAAAGCAGACACCACCGATCATGATCATCAGCCGTTGACCAGCCGGTTTGGAACGAAACTCGTAGGGCTGCGGTGGCAAGGCCATCTGTTCGCGGTCCATACTCTCGTCAATCATTCCCGAAATCTTACAGTAGCCGCCCAACGGCAACCAACCAACTCCATACTCCGTGTCGCTATTCTTGGGTTTGAACTTGAACAACGAAAACCAAGGGTCAAAGAAAAGATAGAATTTCTCCACCCGCACATGAAAGATTCGGGCAAAGATAAAATGGCCGAACTCATGGATAACCACCAAGATCGACAAACTCAAAATCAGCTGTAAAGCCTTTATCAAAATTGTTTCCATATCCTCTAATTGCTCGTTTAGTCACATTCAAAAAAGTGAGGCCGCAATGCGTCGAGCCTCCGCATCCGTGGCCACATAATCCTCATACGTTGGCTTGGTCACCCAAGTGGCCTTTGCCATCGTTTGTTCAATCACATCGCTCATCTGCAAGAAGCCGATCCGATCCTGTAGAAAAGCAGCTACCACTACCTCATTGGCCGCATTCAGAATACAGGGCATGTTACCACCCTTCCGGACAGCCTCAAAGGCAAATGCCAAGTTCCGAAAACGTTCCATATCCGGCTCCTCAAAGGTGAGTGTGGCATATTGCTGGAAATCCAACCGAGGAGCCATGCTATGTAACCGCTTCGGATAGGAAAAGGCATAGGCAATCGGTAATTTCATATCGGGGATCCCCAACTGGGCAATCACGGCACCATCCTCAAACTGCACCATCGAATGAATGACCGATTGTGGATGTACAACGACCTGAATCTGTTCCGGAGTCACCCCAAAGAGCCACTTGGCCTCGATCATCTCAAACCCTTTATTCATCATCGAAGCCGAATCGATGGTAATTTTAGCTCCCATCGTCCAGTTCGGATGCTTCAGTGCCTGCGCCTTGGTAACCGAAGCCAATTCCGCCAACGATTTTGTTCGGAAAGGTCCGCCAGAGGCAGTCAACAAGATCTTTTCTATCGGGTTTTCCCACGCTCCTGCCAGACATTGGAAAATAGCCGAATGCTCGGAATCAACAGGCAAGATAGGCACTTGATTGGCAGTAGCCAAGTCCGTAATCAACTCGCCTGCCACGACCAACGTCTCTTTATTGGCCAATGCAATGGCCTTTTTAGCCTGGATAGCTGCTATGGTTGGACGCAATCCGGCATAGCCGACCATGGCCGTCAGCACCATATCGATCGGTTCCAACTGTACGACCTGGGCAATCGCATCCGCCCCAGCCCACACCTTGATCGGCAGATCCTCCAGGGCCTCCTTCAACTCCGGATACTTCTGTTCATTGGCGATCACCACCACTTCCGGCATGAACTGACGTGCCTGATCTATCAACTTATCCACCTGATTATTGGCGGTCAACGCATATACGTCAAAGAGGTCGGCATGTTCATGTACCACCTCTAAAGCCTGGGTTCCTATCGAACCTGTCGAGCCTAATATTGCAAGTTGTCTCTTCATGACCTATCAAAAAGCTATATATTCTTCTGGATTCACCGGATTCCCTTTATACCACAATTCAAAATGCAGATGGGGAGCCGTCGATAATGCCCCTGTACTACCCACCAAAGCAATAGCCTCACCCGCCGAGACCCGATCGCCTGTCTCTTTCAGCAACAGCTCATTATGTTTATAGACAGAAAGGAATCCATTCTTATGCTGCACCTGAATGACATTGCCCCAGTTGGGATCAAAACCGGTAAAGACGACTCGGCCATCCAAAGTTGCCAAGACACTCTCCCGCTCAGCAGCTGCTATATCCACCCCAAAGTGACGAATATCAACCTCATAGTGCGATGTCACCTGTCCATTGACGGGCTTATAAAAAAAGACGGCATCCACTGGAACTGATTCAGGATTCAACACTGTCAAGTTGTATTTCTCCTCTTCAGCAAAACGATTGACAAACGCCTCTTCATGCGAGCCTCTCGGAATCTGAAAGTCCGCATCGTGGCGCGCCAACGAGTCAATCTGCCGAATCGAATCCAACTCGATGGTGCCGGAAATGATGCCCATCACATTATTCAGATAAAGCGACTGGATCTCAATCATCCGTTCCAACGAGTCAGCCCGCAGGGCATTCTGCACAATCTCTTTCCGTACCTCGACATCCAGATAGCCGGGCAAATAGTTGCGTATAGGCGTCTTGATGATGATAAAGGCCGTTACAGAGACCAAAAAGATGGCAAAGAGTGCCACACTTAACAGAGCTGAGAGTTGCGAAAGGCGAAACGACCATACCTCTTCCAACGTATTCTCATTGAAAAAGGAAAGCTTATACTTGAAACGAATCTGATGCCAGAATGATTTATGTCTTGTTCTATGCGGTTGTTGTGCCATATGTTCCTATCCTCCCTTATAAGTCCAACAAACCCTCCGGCAACGTGACCACTAATCGACGTTGCTGCGGATCAATTTCTTCAATCCAGGCTTCAACAGCCGGCAACAGCAATTCTTCTCCGTCGCGCTCTACCGAAAGCAACACATTCTGTGTGCTATCATCGACTTGCGTAACCGGTCCCAGTACCCCCTGTTTCGCATCCACCAAGGTATAACCGATCAAGTTGTCCCATGTCATGTCAGCCATGCTCCAATCGTCATCCAGTTCATCCAAGGGATAAAAGACATCCCGACCAGCAAAATCTCGCGCATCCGCCTCCGAATCGACACCCTCCAATTTGACCAATACCACTTGAGTACTCTTGTTACGACAAGATTCCACGAAAAAGGGAACGAGAATCCCCTCCATTTCACAGACAATGTAGGTATCCTCTGTGACATCGTCCAACAAATCACTGTCAGTCACCAAAGCGATCTCCCCTTTGATGCCATGCGGCTTGGCAAACTGTCCGATTTTGAAAACTTCCTCCTTCTTGATCATCGTACCATTCTTTACCTTAATATATATTATACACGTGTAATACGTGCACCAATCTGATTCAGCCGGATATCAATATTCTGATACCCCCGATCGATCTGATCGATGTTGTGAATGCAACTGGTTCCCTCGGCACTCATCGCTGCAATCAGCAGAGCAATACCTGCTCGGATATCAGGTGAGACCATCGTAGAAGCGCGCAAGGGAAAGCGATGTCCCAAACCGATCACCGTAGCCCGATGCGGATCGCACAAGATAATTTGCGCTCCCATATCAATCAGTTTATCGACAAAGAAGAGACGGCTTTCGAACATCTTCTGATGAATCAGTACACTGCCGACAGCCTGTGTAGCCACCACCAAGAAGACACTCAACAGGTCGGGTGTCAAGCCTGGCCAAGGTGCATCGGCAATGGTCATGATCGAACCATCAATGAAGGTATCAATCTGATAACTGTCATGTGCCGGAATATGAATGTCGTCACCCTGCTGCTCGACCGAGATACCCAACCGACGAAAAGCAGCGGGTATCACGCCCAACTTGTCATACCCGGTATCCTTAATCAACAGGTCAGAGCCGGTCATGGCAGCCATTCCAATAAAACTACCCACTTCAATCATATCCGGCAAGATCGTATGTTCCGTACCACCCAACGATTCTACCCCTTCGATGGTCAACAGGTTGGAACCGACACCCTGAATACGGGCACCCATCCGAATCAGCATTCCCGAGAGCTGTTGCAAGTAGGGTTCACAAGCTGCATTATAGATCGTCGTCTTCCCCTCTGCCAGAACCGATGCCATCAGAATATTGGCCGTTCCCGTGACAGAAGCCTCATCCAACAACATATAGGTACCTTTCAGATGAGAGGCTTCGATGGTGTAAAGGTGCCGATCGGCATCGTATTCGAAACGAGCTCCCAACTGTTGGATACCGACAAAATGCGTATCCAATCGTCGCCGGCCAATCTTATCACCACCCGGCTTCGGGATAATTGCACGTCCAAAACGGGCCACCAAGGGTCCTACGATCATCACTGAGCCTCGCAAAGAGGCACTTTTCCGCAAAAAGTCATCCGTGTAAAGATACGACAAATCGATATCGTTTGCTTGAAACCGATAGGAACCGGAGGCAATACGCTCCACCTTGACCCCCATCTCGCTCAAGAGCAGGATCAGATTGTTGACATCCAAGATATCTGGGATATTATGGATCGTGACCGGCTCCGATGTCAACAACGTCGCACAAATCACCTCCAGCGCCTCATTCTTGGCACCTTGGGGAACAATTTCACCCGACAAGCGATGACCGCCTTCTATCACGAACGAACTCATCTACCCTTCCGTTGGAAATTATTTTTCTTCTGATTGTTATTCGCATTCGCACGAGGAAGCAAATCACGACTCTCCATCAATTTGTGCTCCTCCTCATTCAGGAGAATGTTACCTCCCGACAATTCAGCCAGATCCTTGAAAATCTTGCGGTCATCCACCGACTCCTTGTTCCAAGTCAGGAATGACTTCTTCATCTGTGTGGCCAATAAACGAATCAGACGGTCACGTTCAGGCCCCTCTTCATATTCGGTAGCCCGACGAATCATCAACTCCAAGGTTTTACCATAATGCCGATAACGAATCCGGTTGTTGCTGTACGGCAAACGATCAGGACGCGTGTACAAATCCTCTTTCTTGACAATCTCGTACGGATAGTCAATATCTAACTGAAAATCGGACATGATAGCCAGATGATCCCATAAAATATGTTTGAAGTCATTCACATCGCGCAAATGAGGGAACATGTTACCCATGATGGTAATAATGGCATCCGCACACCGTTTGCGTTCCTCACGGTCTGCGATCGTCACACAATGATCCACCATATTTTGGATGTTCCGGCCATATTCAGGCAATTTTAATCTCTTTTCCTCTGTATTATATTTCATCTGTGTAAGATACTTTTTCGGGACAAAGTTAAAAAAGAAATGCTGATTAGCCTAAGAAAGCAAGTCTGAAATTTGCCAAGTTCCTTTTTTCTCTCTTATTTTGCATGGTTTTAAACAACAATTAATCACTCTTATCAAAAATGAATAAGACATTATTACTTTGTGCGGCAATGGCCTGCATGACCATTGCTCCTCTGACAGCACAAGATAGTGCAGTCAAGAAAATCATCGAAATCGGTCAGACAGACAATCAGGTGATGCACCAATTGGATATCTTGACCAACCGATTTGGCGGACGCCCCATCGGTTCAGATGCGTATGATAATGCAGTTGCATGGATGTTGCGTGAATTCAAGAAATGGGGTCTGGAGGCTCATCTGGAAGAGGCCGGAGAACTACAGGTCGGGTTTAACCGAGGTCCCTGGTTTGGTCGCGTGTTGGGTATTGAAGGAATGGACAACCTGCATTTCGCCACCCCTTCCTATACGTCGGGTACGAAAGGTGTCCAGCGCGGGCATGTGGTAGCCGAACCGTTGACCCAAGACCAGTTCAATCGGATCAAGCATCAACTAAAGGGTGCCTGGGTATTGATCAGCGGGAAAAACACCGGTTGGCCGATCGACCGCACTCAAGCTGCAGACTCCATCCGTCAGGAGATTCGCCGCGAGAATGAAGAGATTGATGCCAAGAACCGCGATTTGATGCGTCGGAATTGGGAGAATGGAGAGAAAAATGAAATGTTGTCCTACAAGGAGTTTCCAGGTCTCTTCTACCGCGAAATGTGTGAGGCAGGAGCCTTGGGATTCATCCAAGCAGCATCCACGCCGATTCGGGCGCTCTACGACAGGAAGATGATAGACAGCATGACATTCGACAACCTGCCCGAACAACCCGACATTAAGCTGGATGAACATCAGTTTGCACGCATTGAACAGGCCATCAAAGAGTTCCGTCACGTAGAACTGGAATTTGACATTCGCAACCATTTCAAGTTGGGCCCGGTCAAATACCACAATGTCGTAGCCTCCATCAAAGGCAGCAAATACCCGGACGAATATGTCATCATCAGTGGCCATCTGGATGCCTTTGACGTAGCCACCGGAGGTGTTGATTGTGGTACCGGTATTGGTCCGATGATGGAAGCAGCCCGCATGATCGCCCTCTCCGGAGCCAAACCGAAGCGTACCATCCTGTTCATCGGATTTGCAGGCGAGGAGTTTGGCCTGTGGGGAGCACAAGCCTGGGCCAAACAACATGCCGATTTATTGCCAAAGATCTCGAACATGTTCAACCGCGATGGCGGTCCGACACCTCCCGTAGGTATCTCTGTACCGAAAGCAGTCTATGAGGATTTTGTAAAGATCTGTGAGCCGATCAAGAAGATCCGTCCGGACTATCCGTTTGAAGTCAAAGTACGCGAACCTCGTAAACGACCGACCCGATTGGGTGGAACCGATGCCTCTGTCTTCGCCATACAGGGCGTACCGACGTTGGGATTCGAAGAAGCGGATTTCAAAGGCTATAATTTCAACTATTCTGAAATCTGGCACACCGAGAATGACCTTTACACCAAGAACATTCCGGAATACCAGGAACAGGCAGCTACCGTCACGGCCATCGTTGCCTTGGGGGTTGCCAATTTAGATAAACAACTCTCACGCGAAGGATTATACACCGAAGAATAAACAACAGAGGCTCTCATAATGAGAGCCTCCTGTTATAACAATGAAGGCTGCCAGATTCACATCTAACAGCCTCCTACACTAACCCTTAACTTTAACCAATGAAAAACAATAATTTATTCTGTTTATTTCGTGTTTTTTCTTTATTACACCGCAAAGATAAAGGCTTCTTTTGATCCTCACAATACTTTCCCTAAAATCCTTCAATAATTATATTCTTTTAACGTAGTAAAAACGGAATAGTCCGTTATAGCTCTGACGAGGCAAAGTTATTCATCAAAACAGTAACAGCATACTCCGATTTTTCCAATCAAACCGCTTCTTCTGCATTTCGCACAGTATGCAGACAACAACATCCTTCATACAACTATAACCGTCCGATCTGGTCCTCCGTCACTATTAACTCTTTTATTAGCGTAACAACTTGTTACGTTACGCTTGCCAAAACTGATTTATTTTTGTTTCCTCGCGAGGTAGCAAAATTTTCCTCGGGGAGTTATGCTTGATTTCAGCATAAGTGATGCCTGACGTTGGTCTTAACTTATCACGCTGGTCTAACATAATATGAAGATTGGCATCTGAGAGGATCTCGAATCCTTATCGAACGGTTTTTGAGTCATTTGGCTGTTTTGCGATGCGTAACGTAACACGTTGTTACGCAAAAAAAACAGCAGTAAGCGGTCATTTAGGACCCGTAGGACCCATAAAAACGAAAAGTTTCATTATTTCTTAAGAACTGATGTGTAAAATCACTTTATTTGTTAAATTCAACACATTTGTTGCTTTCGATTCTCTTCATCTCTTGGTCAGAGATGGATCTAATTGTAGGCAAAGGTATAAAACTGTTTCCAAACGATCCAAGAGTTATCGAATAATCTTGGGAAAACAGGTAAAAGTGGTCGTTTTTATTGTATCTTTGCCGCCAAAGACTAATTATCTCTATTATTAAACGATATTTTGAATATGAAACCTACATTATTTGTCTTGGCAGCCGGTATGGGTAGCCGGTACGGTGGTCTGAAACAGTTGGATGGACTAGGACCAAACGGTGAAACAATCATGGACTACTCCATCTTCGATGCCATCCGTGGCGGATTCGGCAAATTAGTCTTTGTCATCCGCAAATCTTTTGAAGAGGATTTCCGCAACAAGATCCTGTCCAAATATGAGAACCATATTCCGTGCGAATTGGTCTTCCAGGATCTGAACGATCTGCCGGAAGGATTCACCTGTCCGGAAGGACGCCAGAAACCGTGGGGAACAAACCATGCCGTTTTGATGGGTAAGTCTGTCATCAAAGAGCCGTTTGCCGTGATCAATGCAGACGATTTCTACGGTCGTGACAGTTTTGCCGTGATCGGCAAGCAGTTGTCCGAAATGGGTGACAAGCAGAACGAATACTGCATGGTCGGCTATCGCGTCGGCAACACCTTGAGCGAAAGCGGTTCTGTTGCCCGTGGTGTATGCGAAACCAACGAAGCCGGTTACCTGACAGGTGTCGTAGAACGTACAGCCATCGAACGGATCGACGGTGATATCCAATTCATCGACGAAAATGGACAGAAGGTCGTTTTGGAAGAGAATGTACCGGTATCCATGAACATGTGGGGATTCACACCCGATTACTTTGTTCACTCGGAGAAGTACTTCGTGGATTTCTTGAAAGAGAATATCGACAAACCGAAGAGCGAGTTCTTCATTCCGTTGGTTGTCAACGAACTGATCACGAAGGGTATCGCAACTGTCAAGGTATTGGATACAACTGCCAAATGGTTTGGTGTTACCTATGCTGCCGATCGTCAAGGTGTGGTTGACAAGATCCAGGCGTTGGTAGATGCCGGTGAATATCCAAACAAATTATTCTAATTCCATTTTTGGATAACAATCTATAGATACATGGTTCATATCCGTAGGCTAACATACCTCGGTGTGAACCATGCATATTTATTCAACCCCCTCTCATGAAACTATTGCTGATTTGCGATCTCTTTCCACCGGCTTTCGGGCCCCGGATGGGTTACCTCTGTAAATATCTTCAACAAACCAATTGGCATCCGACTGTCTTGACAGAACAAATTTCCGATCAGACCTTTGCCATGTTGACAGGCTATGCACCGGTTACTTACGTTGATTTCTATCCAGCCAAACAGCCTTGGATGCGCCAGTTTCAATGGTTGGGTACTTTCCTATATGGTTCGAAAGAGACCAAAATGTATCAAGCAGCCCAGCGATTGATCAGCCAACAGCGGTTTGACCTGATTCTCTGCAGCAGTTACCGGACATTTCCCCTACAATCGGCAGCCCGCTTGGCACGGGAGCTCGGCATTCCACTGATAGTCGATCTGCGTGACATCGTGGAGCAATACACCGGTACGGAATACATTGCCCGTCCCCTCCCGCATGTCGGAGGACTCGAAAAGATCATAGCCAAACGTTTCAAGGAGAAGAGCATAGCCGTACGGAATGAGGTCTTGCAGCAGGCGTCAGCAGTGACAACCGTCTCGCCATGGCATGTCGAAACCCTACGGGCTTACAATCCCCATACATACCTCATCTATAATGGGTTTGATCCGGAGCTGTTCCAACCGGAAATCCGCCAAACAGATCGGTTTATCATCACCTATACCGGGCGATTGCTCAGTACGGCCATGCGTGATCCGAGTCTGCTGTTCGAAGCCCTCCGTTGCCTACGGGAAACAGCCGGTTGGACTCCTCGGCAGTGTGGTGTGCAGTGGTATGTCGATCCTGAATCGGAACGAATCATCCGAGGAGAAGCCGAAAAAGCCGGGGTTGCAGATTTCATGATATACCCGGGATATGTGCCTGCCCAAGAGATTCCAGCCATCTTGAACAACAGTTCGATCCTGCTTTTACTGACGAACCGCTCCACCGGAACGGGTCCCAAAGGGATCATGACTACCAAATTCTTCGAGTCGTTGGCTACGGGTCGGCCGATCCTCTGTGTGCGCAGTGATGAGGGGTGTCTGGAGGCAGCTCTCCAGGAGACCCAAGCGGGACTGGCCGGACGGGATGTCGCGACGGTTTGTCAATTCCTGTTAGAGAAATGGGAAGAATGGAAAACAAAGGGATTTACCACGTCCAACACGCGGAAAGAGAGGCTCTACCGCTATTCCCGAAAAGGGCAAGCTGCCCAATTTGTCGAACTGTTTGATAAGGTCTGTCACCCATGATGCAGTTGTCCATTCTGATTCCTACCTACAACCAGTCCTGCATTGCGTTGGTCCAACGCCTGTTGGAAGAGATCCATCAACTATCGATTTCTGTTGAGATTCGGATAGCTGACGACCTCTCACGTCCGGAAATCCAATCGATCAACCAGGTGATGGCCACCTGGCCACACTGCCACTACCACTCCACCACGGAAAATGTGGGACCGGCACGCATCCGGAATCGCTTGGCAGCGGAAGCGACAGGGGCCTATCTGCTATTCTTAGATGCCGACACCCTACCCGTCTCCCCCCATTTCATCCAATCCTATTGGGAGGAACGGTTGCCCCAGGGGGTTGTTTGCGGAGGATTCTGTTACCAACGGCAGAAACCCGCCAGCCAATGCGTCTTGCGTTATCAATATGGGATTCAGGTAGAAGAAAAAAAGGCTGCAGAACGACAACTGCAACCCTATGCGCGTTTCATCGGTATGAGTTTCCTGATCGACCGAACCAGTTTCCAACAGGTCCGTTTCGACGAGACCCTCCATTTTGGCTATGAGGATGCCCATTTCGGCCTCCGCCTGCAACAACAGGGAATTTCCATCCGGCACATCGACAACCCGGTCTATCATCTCAACATGGACAGCTCGACCGACTACTTGGGCAAGATCCGTCGATCCATCCAGAACGTGGCCCGACACCGGGAGAAACTGACATCGTGTGTCCGCCTGCTCCAATGGCATGCCCAGATCCGGCAGTGGCATGGAGAGGCCTGCGTGGCTCATCTCTTCCGCCTGGTTCGTCCCCTACTGGAACGACAATTGACCAGTGCCCATCCCTGGTTGCCCCTCTTTGCCGCCTACAAACTGGGCTATTTATGCCTGATCAGTCGGGATCCCCAGTGAAGCTAATCCCGAGCGGACATAGGGCCGTTGCAGATCGGCCGGTTTCAAAATCCGATCATTCCATTGCAACAGGTCCAGATCAATCATGACCACACCCGCCGCTTTTTGCTCTGAACGACGTCCCAATTGACGTTCGATGGACTTCAAACAGGCCTGAATCTCCTCAGGACGTTCACAGACCCAGCCTTCTGCTACTCGATTGAGAAAGGAACCTACCGATTGTGGATAGTTCAGTGCCTCCATCCAGATGGCTTCGGAAAAGCGCAGGGTGTGAAAACGAGCCTGCAGCAACTGCATAGCCAACTGCATGTGCTGTTCAGCCTGCCAATTCGACCCCAAACTGAGAAGTATTCGGTTCCTAACCTCATTGCTCTGTTCTTGATGCATATCTTTGCTGTTTTGGTGGGCAAAGATAGTGCAAGATAGGGATTCCTCCTAAAAAAACAGCATCTGTCTCTCCTCAGTCCTATCGTAATGTTCATTACCAAGACAGATGCTGTTCTCCCAAGCCTCTTCGGCTGATTATGAGCCCTGCTGGTTATCGCCACTCATATCGACATCGGCATCTGTTGCCTCCTCCCATTCATCTTGGGTCACCGAAGGTTTCATGGAGGAGTGTGCCGTCTGCCAATTGGTCTGATAGTTGGTCTGCCGACCGGCCGTGCTCAGGTGTGTAGTCGAAGTTTTGAAGGTCAGGGTCTCCTGTGCATTGGTAGCAATGATCTCGATCGGCATACTCAACGCATTCGATAGGGTGGGATAAATCAGCGTAGTGGGCATCGACCAGTCATACGAGCCATCCGCATTGACCTCTGTAGCCTTTGTCAAGGTATAGGTCTGGGAGATCGTTCCACTCGCCAGAATGGTGCCATTAAACAGGAACCTGTTACCCTGCTGCGGCAAGGTAATTCGGATAGACTGGCAATCAGCCTCCACATTCCGGACCGTAAACGAGGCTTTGGCCATGATCGGCTTGGCAACAATCGAACAGGTATAACTCTTCTGACCACTGTTGATGCTCAGCTGAGTTGAACCCAGATACATTTCCTGACTAGCCGGAATCGGCAGTTCGTCTTCCATCGTAATCGGCCCATTCTTCAACGAAGGGAACTCGCCCGCATACCAACCGATCACACAACAAATGGTATAGGTACCCGTCTCTTTGATACCTGAAAATTTGAGGGACATGGATTCAGAGACATAATTACCTCCATTCTGGAGGCACTCTCCCTCACTATCAAAGATATAGAACATAAAGAGAGGTGTCCCAGCCCGCGTAGCAAGCGTAGTCCACACATCTTCCGCCACAGCATCCGCTGTGATCATAAACCCATCTTCCTGAACAGTCTCGGTTTCAGTCTCTTCATCCAAGAGGGTTTCGGTCTTAGCACAACTGGAAAGGATCCATCCTCCCAGCATCAAAAGCAAGGATAGGCCCATCTGACGTACCTTGCAACAATTTAAACAACAAAAACTCATAGTCTTCTGGTTTAAAAAAGGTTTTTATTATCTTACGATATCACTGAGTTCCAATCAGGCTCCACTCTCTCGCCATCAAACGAGATTCCCTTGTATCATCCTCCTCAGGGTCAATCCAGCACCTCGTATTTCGAATGCTGGCTCTTGTACTCCGGAACGATCTGTTTCATAGCTCGGACAATGGCCATATCATCGTACGTAAAGCTCAACTCATACAACTTCCGCTCTTGTTCCAGTGCATCCGCATAAGCATATTCACGTACTGCTGCAATCTTGATCTTCGGATGGAAAGTAGGTTTGGTCACCTCTGCATCATTCAACATCTCCTCATAGAGTTTCTCACCATCGCGTAACCCTGTGTAACGAATCTCCACATTCTTGGCACCACTCAACAAGATCATCCGACGAGCCAATTCGGCTATCTTCACCGGTTTGCCCATATCGAAGACGAAAATCTCACCTCCTTTTCCCATCGTGCCTGCCTCCAGAACCAACTTACAGGCCTCGGGAATCAACATGAAATAGCGAATGATATCCGGATGTGTCACCGTGACAGGACCTCCCGCCTGGATCTGTTTCCGGAACAACGGAATGACCGAACCATTCGAGCCCAACACATTTCCGAAACGGGTGGTGATAAATTGAGTCACCGGTGTCTGTCCATCCACGGTCTGCAAGCCGGATGTACCATCCAAGATAGCCTTATTCAATGATTGACAATAGATCTCACAAATGCGTTTCGAACAACCCATCACATTCGTCGGGTTGACCGCCTTATCCGTCGAGATCATCACAAATTTCTTCGTCCCATATTTGACAGCCAAATCGGCCACCACGCGTGTACCATAGATATTATTCTGTACCGCCATACTGGGATTATCCTCCATCATCGGCACATGTTTGTAGGCCGCAGCATGGAACACGTAATCGGGACGATTATCCCGAAAGATCTGTTCCATGTAGGTTTCATTACTGATACTGGCTACGATGGTCTTAGACGGAACGTCCGGGAATTTCTGCTGCATCAACAGGCGCACATCATGCATCGGTGTCTCGGCCTGATCGATCAGAATCATTTCGGACGGATGATAAATGGCAATCTGACGTACCATCTCACTACCGATACTACCGGCAGCACCTGTGATCAAGATCTTCTTACCTTCCAGCAGCTTACCAACAGCATCCATATCTACATGGATCTCATCACGCGGCAACAAATCTTCGATCTCCACCTCTTTCAATTGAGAGATACCCACATCGGACCGTCCATCCCATTCGACAGCTGTCGGCATCATGAATATATGGATACCGGCTTCGGAAAGTTGATTGATCAACCGGTCTTTATTCCGGAACACGGTACTCTGATGCGGAGAGACCAACAGTACACTTGCCTCCTTTTCGTGCATCCGCTCTACCAAGGAATCGTCATCGGGAAACACCTTCACCCCCATCAACAGGTGATGTTGCATCTCCGGTTCATGACTCACAAAACCGGCCAAGCGATAAGGAGCTAAATCCTCATTCCGCAGGCTCTTGGCCAAAGCGATTCCCCCTTGACGAACACCATAGATAAACACCCGTTTGGCAAAACGGGTATGATAGGTCAGGTCATAGATATATTTGACCACCACACGCACCGACCACATCAAGGTCGTTGCCAAGATGAATGTAAAGAACAGGTCACGAATCCGGATATAAACCAGCCATTCATTCGTCGGAATAGCCAAGCGGGCGATGATGATACAACCCGTCCCCAACAACATCGCAAACGCCAATCGCTGCAAATCAACAAAAGAGGAGTAACGAATAATACCCGAATAGGTACGGAAGATCCAGAAACCCAACAAATAGAAGATTCCATACAGGGCATACGTACCCATCAACGGCCAAAACTGCCCCAAGGTACTGTACAGACCGATATTCAATATATGAACAATCAACCCAGAAAGAAAAACGATAACGCAATCCAATGCCAAAATCCCCCAATAGGGCAATGCTCTACGGGAAAAGTACCATCGAGATATACGCGAAATGTAAGATGTCATGATAAAACCCCTTAATTAGTTAATACTCGTTTTATTCTGCAAAGTTAAGGATGTTTTTTTAATTCAAAAGTCGATGGCTGCCAAATTCTATTCATTCGATGGCTAAAAATAAGAAAAAAGGGCAAAACAGCTGTGCTATTTCACCCTTTTCCATGCTACCTATACCTTAATATATACAGGTATTATTGACGACCTTCTACTGTCACACCTTTGGCAATCTTGGCAACCAATCCCTGAAGCACCTTACCCGGTCCTAACTCAATGAAATGATCGGCACCATCAGCCACCATGTGCTGCACGCTCTGTGTCCAACGAACAGGAGCTGTCAACTGGGCAATCAGATTCGTCTTGATCACCTCCGGATCCTGCTCACCCTGCGTACTGACATTCTGGTAAACCGGACAAATCGGAGCATGGAACGTTGTCGATTCGATCGCAGCGGCCAATTCGGCACGGGCCGGTTCCATCAACGGAGAATGGAACGCACCACCCACCTTCAACTTCAGGGCACGTTTGGCACCAGCAGCCAACAGTTGCTGACAAGCAGCATCCACACCCGGAACGGTTCCGGAAATAACCACCTGTCCCGGACAGTTGTAGTTGGCACAAACTACCACTTCATCGGCAACACCGGCACACACTTCCTCCACCTTCTCGTCCGGCAAAGCCAAGACAGCCGCCATCGTTGATGGAGTCATCTCACAAGCCTTCTGCATAGCCATCGCACGCTTGGAAACCAATATCAAGCCATCTTCGAACGACAAAGCACCAGCCGCTACCAAAGCAGAGAACTCACCCAACGAGTGTCCAGCCACCATATCCGGCTGAAAATCTGCGCCCAATGTCTTTGCCAAGACAACTGAATGCAGGAAAACGGCAGGCTGTGTCACTTTCGTCTGCTTCAAATCCTCATCCGTTCCGGCAAACATGATGTCCGTAATACGGAATCCCAAAATCTCATTTGCCTGCTCGAACAACTCCTTTGCCAGCGAATTGGTATCATACAGTTCCTTACCCATTCCTACAAACTGTGCTCCTTGACCCGGAAATACATAAGCTTTCATCTTTCTAACCTTTTTCTAATTTCACTTTTTTAATACGGTGCAAAGTTAATAAAATTGGAATAATGTGACGACTATTCATTTCAAATAGTATCTTTGTCCTGTCAAATGACGTTATTGTATCATTTAAAATTACACAAACAAAATGGACTTACTATTTTTAGGAAACTTGGGAACCGGCGAAATCATCATCATCGCCATGGTTGTTTTATTACTCTTTGGAGGCAAGAAGATCCCCGAATTGATGCGTGGCATCGGCAAGGGTGTGAAGAATTTCAAAGATGGTGTAAAAGGGATTGAAGACGATATCAAGATAGACGATACTACGGACACTGCAAAATAAGGACGATGGAACAGGAAGAAATGTCATTCTGGGACCACCTGGAAGAACTTCGTTGGACCTTATTCCGATCGGTACTTGCGCTCTTCATCTTCGCTATCGGAGGCTTTGCCATCATGCCTTGGCTCTTCGACAACGTGGTGATGGCACCCTGTTCATCCGATTTTATCCTCTATCGCGAGTTGTGCAAGATCAGTAGCTACTTCTCGTTCTTACCCGATTTCTGCAACGATGATTTTCATGTAAACATCGTCAACATCAAGCTGGCCTCCCAGTTTTTCACACACATGACAACCTCTTTCTGGTTTGCCTTGTTGTTGGCTTTCCCCTATCTGATGTGGGAAATCTGGAAATTTGTCAGTCCGGCTTTGTACGAGAACGAAAAAAAGAGCGTACGGTGGGTATTCCTGTTCGGTACCGTGATGTTTTTCATCGGTTGTGCCGTAGGCTATTTCTTGGTCTTCCCGATGACCCTCCGGTTCTTGGCCACCTACGAATTGAGTGCGGCCATTACGGAACAGGTCTCGTTGGACTCTTACATGGATAATTTCCTGCTGTTGATCTTTGTCATGGGAATCGTGTTCGAGATGCCTCTGCTTTCGTGGCTCTTGTCGCAAGTAGGTGTATTGCATCGCTCGTTTTTCCACAAATATCGCCGACATGCCGTGGTAGGATTATTGGTTGCAGCCGCATTCATCACACCGAGTGGTGACCCATTCACGTTGAGTGTGGTATTCTTGCCACTCTACGGCCTGTATGAACTGAGTGCCTTCTTCGTCAAACCAGATGAGGATGAAGAGGACGAAGAGGATGAGGAATAAAATTCACAAGAATCCAATCCTATAAAAAAAGCATAAGGAGATCTGATACCAATGACTCCTTATGCTTTTTTGGTGTTATTCCGGCTGAAGATCCGTAGCCGAGGGTAACGGTTTCCATCCCTCACCAAAAGTATCGTAGGCATCCGTGATCACCACAAAGGCATGCGGATCGACCAGCTTGATCTTCTGTTTCACGGACTGTACCTCTTTCCGGCTGACCACCAAAAAGAGCATCTCCTTCTCCTGACCTGTGTAGAGACCACTGCTTTTGATGCAGGTTGCTGTCCGATCCAGGTCTTTCAGGATGAAACGATGCAGTTCCGGCATGGGTTGTTGACTGATGACAAACATCAACTTGTCCTCCTTCGCTCCGTTCAAGACATAGGCCACCACCCGCGATGTCACAAAAATGGCAATCAAGGAATAAAACGAGAGATGCCAAGACTGGTTGGTCACCTGTCCCGCATCCTGCCCAATACCAAAACCGATGACTAACAGACCGAAGAGTACAACCGTCGCATCCACCAGCAGAATACCCGTCGAGAAACGGATATGACAATACTTCTGCAGAATCATCCCAATGATATCGCTACCACCGGTCGTGGCTTCGTTGCGAACTACGATGCCACTTCCTATGCCAATCAAAACGGCACCGATGATGCAGGTCAACATCAGATGTTGCGTCATGTCTATACAGCCACCCAGCAGTTGGGTCGGATCCAATGCCTCCAAGGCCGCTTGGGTCGGATAGACCCATTTCGACATCAAGTTCATAATGGCCGGGGTGATCAGGGCTGCCACCATCGTACGGACACCCAATTTGGCCCCTAACAACAGGGCGGAAAGAATCAATAGCGGAATGTCGAACATGTAGCCGAATGTGCCCACCTGAATAGAAGGAAACAAATTATGTAGCACGATGCTGGCACCATAAACACCTCCCGGTACGATGTTATAAGGGTTAATAAAAAAAACAAATCCAGCTGCCAGCACCGTGCTACCCGCAAAAATGCCGAACCACGAAAGCCACCATTGCCACTGTTTCAATACCTCCCATGATTGAGTCAACTTTTGCTTCTCTTGATCCATAACTCATCCGTTTGAAAAATGATTAACGACATATTGACAGCTGCAAAACTACACTTTTCTAACGAGTCCACCAAAGAAATATGCCAATAATATGCACCTATATGCAAAGTTTTTTTTCAAAGGAGAGGAGGAACGGATGATCCCCTATTTCAACAGAGAGGCCCGCATGGCCTCGATATCTTTCTGATGCTCACGAGCCGTTTCCACCGATGTGGTCATTTGGCGTAATGGAGCGATGATCTGCCCTAACTCGGTCATATCCGGATAGAACTGGGCCAAATCTTTGGTGATGTCGATCAAGACATCCAGACGCTTCGCCATGTTGGTTGTCAAACCAGCCGTCGTGGCATCCCCCTGGATGGAGAGGCCCGGATTGGCCAGGATGTAGGCATACTCGACGGCCAAACCTCCCAAGAACTCGATCTCCAAGTCGGCCTTGTCATTTTCCATCATCACGTCAATCAGCTTATCCTCCTGCTGCTTCATAAAGTGACTCAACTCTTCGCGCGTCGCATGTTCCGGCACCTC
Organism: Parabacteroides distasonis; assembly: GCA_021531775.1. Classification (GTDB taxonomy): domain Bacteria; phylum Bacteroidota; class Bacteroidia; order Bacteroidales; family Tannerellaceae; genus Parabacteroides. The sequence goes on from JAFBIU010000002.1 coordinate 209,520, forward strand.
CGTACCCATCACATCCACCACGAAGGGCACATTCAGGTCGGTGGTCAGTTGCAACAACACCTGCTCTACCTCGGCCGTCGGTTTGCCCAACACCTTCAAGACATTCATATCGGCAAAATAGATGCCACAAGCCCGTGCCTGCTGGGCCCGTGTGTTGAGGTCGGACACCCGACTGACAGGCAACATAAAATCCGTATTGGCCAAGGCCACCTGTACCTCGCCCGTTGCCAATTGATAGACCAAGTCCGAGATGGGCATATCCTTCAAGAACTGGGTCACCTCCATCTTCAACTCGTCCGTCAGCATATTACGTGCCACGTCACCAGCAATCACAGCCTCTACTTCCAGCTTCTCCTCTGCCTCTGCTTGCTGGTTGGCACTTCCCCCACACGAGAACAGCCCCAAGCTCAAGACAACGACAGACCACATGCTTATGCAACACTTTTTCATATCTTCTCCAATTAAAATTGTTTCATATTTTCTGTTCATTGATTTGATTTCCGCATCCATCGGCTGGGAAACTCCGCAAAGATAACGAGAATCGCCAACAGCACCAAGCACCCCAACAGGGATAAATCAAAAGCATAGGTAGAAATAATCCGTCCTGCCCACTTTTTTTCACCAATCAGGAAGGGTCCTCCTCCCCAATTGCTCTCGGGATGCAGATAGACGGTTCCCAACTTCGGATAGATCCGGTGGTCCGTCTCGCTATAATACTCCGTGGATCCGGTATTCAACAGCAGATCTTCCAAAGCCTGATTGTGGTGCTGCCGTTTCAACTGGTTCAGCCCGTCATTGCCCAACTGCTGGGCCCGTTTCGTCTGCACCTTTTCCAGCAAGGCAACAAAATTATCGGCTCGATTCCGCAGTGCCTTCTCCACGCGGGAGAGACAGGCCAAAGCCGTCTCTGTTGGTCGTCTCGGTTCAACCCGTGCCCGACGTGCCATCAAGGTCAGTTCCCAATCGGCCGTCCGCAGATCATCCATCCGCGTCTCTTGATTCCAGGCCGCCTCGCTCAACAGGTTACGCACCTGCTTCGTATGAATGTTGGCATCATATTGGGCCAGGTATTTCTCACGCTCAATCGTATAGATAGGGGCAAAATAGGCATTGCTACGGAAAAAATCCACCGCCAAGGCTTCGAATGCCCAGCGCGAGGGCACCAAGTTGCCGACCAGGGGAACCCGGTTATGGGCAGCTGCCTCCCGACTGAGATCGTCAAACCGAACCACCATTCCGCAGAGGAGGATCTGTGGAATCAGCAAGAGCGGAATGGTGATGTAGATGGCCACGACTGAGGTCAACGTCTGGGACAACCACAAGCCGGTGAGGTTCGCCAGGAACGATGTGACACCCAACACCAACCAGCTTCGGAGGAAGAGTTCGCTACCTATGCCCAACAACGTATGCCCGACGGCCACAAAGAGTCCGCTCTGCAAGGCCGAAACGAACAACAGATAGATCATCTTGGAGGTCAAATAACTGATCCGGCTCAACCGCAGAAAACGTTCCCGCTTCAGCAATCCCCGTTCCTTGATGATCTCCTCTGCACTCATGCTCATGCCCATGAAGGTAGCCACCAGGACTGACATGAAGAGGTAAGAGACCAGATTTTTGTTGCCTAACAACGTATAGCCCTCCTCACCCGCATAGCGTGTCAGCATCGCAATGCAACAGGCCAACAGAGGTGCCTCCAACAGGGCTATTATCCAATAGGGCCGATTCGTCAGTTTCGTATGAACCGTACGTCGCAGATAGATCCATCCCTGCTTCCAGGCAGACGGTTTCCGCTGCCGGTTGGGCGGCAAGGGCTGTCGTTCCGGCTTCTGAACCACAGGGCGCGACTGCAGATAGAGATCGTGCCACTCTTGTGGCGTACACTTGCGCTGGTTCGTCTGGTTACCCGCATCGTCGATCTTCTTGGCATCGATGATGTTCAGCATCAGTTCCGGATTGATGTTACCGCAGGTACTGCACACACTCACCTCCTGATCCGTATAGTTGGCCAACCGCTTGAAATAGGTGATGGCTTCGATCGGATTGCCGTCATAGACAGGAAGACCACCCTGATCCAACAACCAGAGACGGTCGAAGAGTTTATAGATTTCCGACGAAGGCTGGTGAATGTTGACAACCACCAAGCGTCCGCGGTGGGTCTGCTCCTTCAACAGCATCATCACCTTCTCCGAATCGGCCGAGGAGAGTCCGGAGGTAGGTTCGTCGAGAAAGAGGATGGCCGGTTCACGGATTAACTCCAAGGCAATGTTCAACCGCTTGCGCTGGCCACCACTGATACGTTTGCGAATCGGCGAACCGACCGGCAGGTCACGTATCGCCTCCAGCTCCAATTCCATCAAAATATGGTCCACCCGTTGTTTCAATTGCGCCCGATCCAAGCCGGCAAAGCAGAGTTGGGCGGTGTACCAGAGATTTTGATAGACGGTCAGTTCCTCGATCAGCAGGTCATCTTGGGGCACAAAACCGATCCGTTGATTGCAGGACTCCTCCGTAATGGGATGGCCATTCAAGCAAATCTGGCCCCGTTGCGGACGCAGGCTACCGGTCAGCAGACTCAACAGGGTCGATTTGCCGACACCACTGCCTCCCATGATGGCCACCAACTGTCCCGACTCCACTTGAAACGAGAAGTCATGCAGACCGTTGCTACTACCCGGAAAATGAAAATCAATCTCTTCACCCGTCAGCTGGAAGACCTGCTTCTGCTCCTTCTGGTTGAAACAGTCCATCACATCCCTGAAGTAGATGGGGCGGAAGTGAGGACTCTTGATCACGCTACTACGTTGCCACGTATAGAAAATACCCTCGGTGGCCGGGATATCATTCAGAAACAGCCTTCCCAGGCCCCGGTAGGTAAACAGCAGACGGTCGAAGTCAGCCAGCCACAGTACCCGTATCTTGCCCTCCAGCCCGGGGCGGCAGAGAGCCAAGGTCGTATCTGCTGGATCGCCACCCAACGTGAGAATGTGTGGACGGTTCTTGCCCTCCACATAGGCAGCCAGATCGTCATACATAGCCTCCGGCACCTGAAAGATCGAGGCTACCGTCTCGAAAACATCCCGATGGGTACGATAGCCCGACGGATTGTTATAGCAGGCAAATTCCATGAAGCGCAAGAGCAGCAACACCTGCTCCTCCAGCATGAGTTTGGGTTGCAACTGGGTACACACATTTTGGATAAGCACCCGTTTGTCCATCGGAAAATCGGGATCGTTGTACATCTCTTGCAGCTCTTCGAAAAGAGCCATATATTCTTGGTGGGAACGGATACCAAAATGGCTGGTCAGGTAGATATGGACAGCCCGCTTCGCGCGTGTCGGTTCCACCTGCACCAAAGCGGCAAAGATGGAAAAAAGATTGAGCAGTCCGTTTAAGATCGTTTCATTCATACGTCATCCAATGGGGTCTATACATATTATAAATGATGCTTGCAAATATACATATCTTTTCTTTTTTTGTTTGTCCTTCTCAACTTAAATCTCTTATTTTGCACTCTCAAAAAGGAAAGATAGTTTGTCATGTTACTGAAATTTCTCAAAAACTGGACGCTGCCAATCTCGATGTTGATGGGCACCGTGGGCTATTTTCTTTTTGCCCGTGTTGCTTGGCTGGCTCCTACCAAACCGATGATGTTTTCGCTCATCGGCTTTCTGACACCTTCGTTGATTTTTGCCCAACTGCTACTGACCTTCTGCAAGGTAAAGCCGCGTGAACTGGTACCGACCCCTTGGCACGGTTGGTTGTTGCTCGTACAGAGCCTCACGACCTTGCTGCTGGTGGCTCTCCTGTTGACGATCCCCCTATCGAAAGATTACGAGTCGGTTGGTGAAGGGTTGATGGTCTGCCTCATCTGTCCGACCGCTACGGCGGCAGCTGTCATCACCGACAAATTGGGAGGCAGTGCTTCCAGCCTGACCACCTACACCCTCTTGTCCAACATCTTGGCAGCCGTAGCCGTTCCCCTGCTCTTCCCCTTGGTAGAGCCCCACGAAGGACTTAGTTTCATCCGGGCCTTCCTCCTTATCTTAAGCAAGGTGTTCCCCTTGTTGCTTTGTCCCTTCCTGCTGGCGTGTCTGTTGCGTGCGTTCCTGAAGCCGTTGCATGCACTGTTAGTGCGCTATAGCTACATGGCCTTCTATCTTTGGGCCGTTGCCTTAGCCATCGTGACCGGACAGACCGTCCGCTCCCTACTCCACAGTGATGCCCCACTGCTGGTACAGCTGCTGGTGGCTTTAGCCAGTCTCTTTGCCTGTGCGATCCAGTTCTACATCGGCAAAAAGACCGGTAGCCGATACAACGACCGGATCAGTGCCGGACAGGCATTGGGGCAGAAGAATACGGTTTTGGCCATCTGGATGGCCTATACCTACCTGACACCCCTCTCGTCGGTTGCACCCGGCACCTACGTGTTGTGGCAGAACATCTTCAACTCGTGGCAGTTGTGGAAAAAACGTACAAAATAGACCTTGGTTTCACCCGTTAAAATCCGAAGCATCATGTATTTCAAGCAGATCGTTGGCCAAGAAGCCGTCAAGCAACGGCTCATCCAATCGGCCCAGACCGGGTTGGTGCCTCATGCCCAACTCTTTACCGAACAGAATGGTTATGGCGCTTTTCCGTTGGCCTTAGCCTACGCCCGTTACTTGAACTGTCCCAATCGGGACGAGCATGATGCTTGCGGGCATTGCCCCTCCTGCACCAAGTTTGACCTGTTGGCCCATCCCGACCTGCACTTTGTCTTCCCCATCGTACAGAAGAAGGATCGAAAAAAGGAGATTTGTGACGACTACCTGCCGGAATGGCGTAGTTTCCTGCAGGAGCATCCCTATTTCAACCTTGACCAATGGCTGACCTGCATGGAGGCGGGTAACTCACAAGCGCTCATCTACTCAAAGGAGAGTGACGAGATCATCCACAAACTCAATCTGAAGATCTACGAAGCCAATTATCGGACACTGATTGTCTGGTTGCCCGAGAAACTGCATCCGGTTTGTGCCAACAAACTGCTGAAGATGATTGAAGAGCCTCCTGCCCAAACTGTCATCCTGATGATCTCCGAGAATCCCGACCAGATCCTGGGTACGATCCAGTCACGTGTACAGCGGATCCCGGTGCCTCCGATTGCAGATGAGGCGATCCGGCAAGCTTTGGTTTCACACTATGGTTTGTCGCCAGAGGATGCTGCCGAGGTGGCCCACCTATCCAATGGCAGTTTCCTGCGGGCCACTGAAACCATCAGCCTCGACGAGGAGAATCAGTTCTATTTGGAAATGTTCAAGGGCATGATGCGCAACTCCTGGGCACGCAATGTCAAAGAGATGAAGGCACTGGCAGATACCTTGGCAGGCATCGGGCGGGAACGGCAGAAAAATTTCCTGGCCTACTGCCAACACCTGATTCGGGAGAATTTCATGTATCGGTTCCAGGCTCCTGAGATGACCTATTTGAATCGGGCAGAGGCCTCCTTCTCGGTCAAGTTTGCCCCCTTTGTCAATGAGCGGAATGTGATGGGACTGATGGAGGAGCTGAGTCGGGCAGAGGATCACATCACCCAGAATGTGAATGCCAAGATGGTCTTCTTCGATCTAGCCCTCCAGTTGACCGTATGGATCCGAAAATGAACGACCTGTGCCAACAGGGGTAACGATAAAAAAAGGATGGTGGAACCGTTGCGGTCATCCACCATCCCTCAAACCTTGCTTAATGGAGTTTCTTTTTCTGATTCTTCAAAGGAACTTCATGGGTATTCTCCTCTTCCATATAAGAGGGACCATTTTTCTTACCCGGTTTCTTCGGCTTTTTGTTACCTGCTGCTCCCATTGTATCAATCTCCTATATTATTTATTACGTATCAGGAACGTCACAAAGTATGTGCCAAACCCATCCAAGCCGTGTTAAATTAGTCCAAGACGCACCACTTTCAGCCATAGTTACCAACTAACTGCTCCTCGTTGACAATAATTGAACGAGCCTTTCGTTATTAGCAGAAACAAAAAATGACATTGTATATGCGTTTCAAAAGACAACTCCTCCTGCTACTCTGCCTCTGCGGTTGTTTCAGCAGCTGCCAGGGACAGAACGGACAGACTATTGATAGAGAGGCTGAACCGATCCAAATCCATCGATTCGACAAACTCCTGCTGCATTGGTTAGAGCAGGGAGACAGTGCCGCTTACCGGGATTTACAACAACAGAACCGGCCGATGCTGGAGGTGTTAGGCAAGAGCCTGTTCAACCTGCCCAACTTGGAAGCAGCCGGATTCGAGGATAAGCTTCGGAACTATTACGCAGAACCCACATTGCACCAGCTTTATGTGGAGTCTATTGCCCATTTTGAAACGGTAGCCGAACTGCAGCAACAGTTGGGCCGTGGCTTCCACTACCTGCTCAGCTGTTTCCCGGATCGACAGATGCCGAGCCTATACATGCATGTATCGGGACTGAACCAGAACGTGTTGGTGACGGATGAACTGCTCTCGCTCTCCATCGACAAATACTTAGGCAAGGATTACCCGCTCTATCAGGAGTTCTTCTACCCCTACCAGACCGAAAAGATGCAACGTGACAATGTGGCACCGGACTATTTGACAGGTTGGCTGATGGCGGAATTTCCATTCGAAGGAAAAGAGAATGTATTACTGGACCGGATGGTCTATGAAGGGAAACTGCTCTACCTGCTGGCACAGGCACTGCCGGAGATGCGTCCGGAGAGACTGTTGGGCTACACACCGGAACAGTTGGCATGGGTCCAGACCAACGAAAAGAAGTTGTGGCAGACGATCATCGAGCGCAAGCATCTCTACACGCCCGACCTCTCGACGACCAATCGCTATTTCGAGGAAGCGCCGAGCCAGTTCATGGCTACCGACGCTCCCGGATGCTTAGGCAAATGGATCGGATGGCAGCTGGTTACCCGTTTCATGCAAGAGACGAACACGACACCGGCTCAACTGATGCAGCTCAACGATGCGCAAAGCCTGCTCACCCAAGCCAAATACAAGCCTTAACGGAACTGCATCATCCGACTGATGTATTTTCCGACAATGTCAAATTCAATGTTCACCACCGTTCCGGCCTCAATCTGGCAGAAGTTGGTGTGTTCATGCGTGTAGGGGATGATGGCCACCTGGAACGAGTTGGGCTGTGAGTTGCAGACGGTCAGGCTGACACCATTCACGCAAACCGATCCCTTCTCTACCGTCACATAGCCCAACTTAGCCATCTCGGCATTGAACGGATATTCAAAGGTGTAGTACCAACTGCCGTTGGCATCCTCTACCTGTGTACAGACAGCGGTCTGATCGACATGTCCCTGCACGATATGGCCATCCAGACGTCCGTTCATCAGCATGCTCCGTTCCAGATTCACCAGGGATCCCGGTTTCAGCAAGCCAAGGTTGGAGCGTTCGAGTGTCTCACGCATCGCAGTCGTTGTAAAGGTATTGCCCTCTTTCCGCACCACGGTGAGGCAAACGCCATTGTGTGCCACACTCTGGTCGATCTTCAACTCATCCACGAAGGAGCATTCCATCGTAATGTGGATATTATCCTGTTCATGTTCAATGGCGACTACTTTCGCCGTTTCTTCAATGATTCCTGAAAACATAATTCGATAGTCCATTTAATGAATGGGGACAAAGATAATAGATTTCTGCCAAGTCACCAGTCTTTCTTTGTCAGAAAGACTTCGCCACCCGCAAGCGATTGTTGCTGAAGATGGCGAAGTGCCTATAATCTTAGTCTGTCGTGATCGCCACAATGGTCTGCCCCTCTTCAAGAGCTGCCTTGATGTTCTTGCCACCACTCGTCACCTTACAGAGGCTAATATCGTCGCCCATCACATCCTTGATTTTCAATTTGCCCAGCTCCTTCTTGGCATATCGACCAGCAATACTTTTCACCGAATAGACAGTCAGATGCATTCCGCTATAGGCCCCATGCTGTCCACCCAAGTCGATATAGACCTCCTGCTGCTTATCCTTCTTTTCGTTGCCACGCTCGATGATTTGTGCATTCAGCGGGAAAAAGCGATTATAGAACTTGGTGATCTGTTTTGAAAGAACAGTGAGCGCATTGTTGATGGCCCCTTCGGTCGTTTCCACCCAAGAGAGGTCGTAATCCGAAACATTGAAAATCTGGGTGTTCACCACATAGTCATTCGTTGCATCCTTCACATTGAGGGTCACACCGATAATAGCCTTATAATAGGTCGTTGTGTAGGTCTTCTTTTTCGAATCCTCATGCGTTTCAATCTGTGTCGTAGTAGAGACATTCATGATGGTACCATCCACATAGAGCGCATGCATACCCGACTGTACCTCCCCTTCCTGGAAAGCACCATCAATGGTATTGAATCGTCTGACCTCGCTGAGCCCCTTGACGATGCTCGCCCGTACAGCCTCGTTGTAATTTTCATGCCGCTGGGTCGTCTTACCCAAGAGCAACGCCTCCCCAACGGCCCCCAAGACAGAGCCCACGTTTTCCTTCTGCTGTTTGGGAGTATAGGTAAACTCACCCACAGCCACTTTAAACACTGCATTCCGATCTTCGTCCTGCTCTTGCCCCCAAGCCTTGTTTGTCATCGGCTGCCATAAAAGGGCCATCAAGATAAAACCAATCCATCTATTCATGACGTTTTACTGTTAAGCAATCAATGTAATTATTAATAAATCTCGACTGCAAAGATACTATTTTTTATATATTAGCTTTCAGAATTAAAAGAATCAGATTTGGCTCAAGTGCGGAAAATGTGTAATTTTGCACATAATTGATATCAGAAATGTGTACAGAATCACATTTTCCGCACTTAAAGCTGATCAGACCATGTTTAAAAGAAGTATTATGATTGTCGAGCAACTCTCTTTTCTCTCCGACAAACCCATTACAGCGGGCAAGACGCTGTTGATTCTCGATGAAATACAGTCATGCCCCGAGGCCATCAGTTCGCTCAAATACAATAGATGCCAGTGTATATTTGGACACATTACCCTCATTCAGCAAATTCAAGGGGGCACTTGCCGAGAACTATATTCTACAGTCGCTAACAGCTAACGGACTGAACTGTATGCGCTATTGGTCGTCAGGCAATCGGGCTGAAGTAGATTTTCTAATGCAATATGGCAACAGGGTGATACCCATTGAGGTGAAGAGTGACACCAATATCAATGGCCGAAGTCTGATAGAATTTGACAAGAAGTATTCCCCTTCATTGCGCTTACGCTATTCTATGCGCAATCTGAGCAAAGATGGCAACTTGATCAATATTCCCCTGTTTTTGGCTGACAGGACAGACCTTTTTTTGGGCGTTGTATATTATTTTATCGTTGTACATTTGCATAAACATTCAACATCAACGTGTGTGGAATAAGGCCGATTTAGCGTTAGTCATAAAGACCGTACGTTATGTTCTGCCCCCACACTTTTACATCAGAAACCGGATAGTTCAATGGG
>JAFBIU010000030.1 GCA_021531775.1 Parabacteroides distasonis
AGTTTATATAATATATATATAATTATATATATTATATATTATAAATAGATTCTCTTTTTCCTCCTCTTCACTACCCCTAAATTTGATTTTGACACTTTGACATTTTGACATCTTGACAACCTCGAAAGAACCCTTCAGTGAGTTAATGAATATCAACAATGAACTAATGAGTAATAAAATATGAAATTTAGTCAAATAATAGTTGCACGATTCAAAAGGAATACAGAACTTTGAGCGAAACGTTATTCCAAATGGTAGTGAAATGAATAGAGGAAGGGTTTTTACAGATCAAGGACAATGGAATTTGGTGGCAGTCGTTACCATTTTTTCCTCGGATGATGCCTTCGGTATCTGCCTGACCTCGGTACGTACCATTGCGAATGCGAAAACGATTCAACCGTTTCTGGAGCGAAACCGGATTAATCAGAACCAGGTACTGCTGGTGTTGTTGGCAATCTCCCTCCTGCTGCATGGCTCCGAGTGGATGAAGATGGAATGGAACGAGCTGAATCCTATGGAGTTGGCGGAAGAGTGGTGGCGCATGTTGTACCTGTTGTCGAGCCTGTTGACACGTTGTGGATTCCTCCCGTTGCACCCGAACGGGTCGCTCCATGTGGTTGGAGATGAGGGTGCTTTTCTGCTGCCAAATGAAGCCGGGCCCGACGGATCGGCTGTCCGGGAGGAGGCGAACCTGCCCCCGAGTGGTAAAGAGACGCAACATCCTTCGTCGGAACGAGCGTCAACGGGCCGGACCGACGGATATGGGACGAACGGGCCGTCTCACCAACAGCCGGGAGCTTCTCAAGCGGTTCCCGGGCAGCAATTGGCTCCGGACGTTGCTTTGATGGATTTCATCGTGGATACGGCTCTTGCGTGGAAGGGGACAGAGATTGATCTGAACCAGTTGACTAGTTTGTTGGCTTACGTCAATCTCCAACATGGCAATAAGTACTCGGAACAAGTCATGCGTCTGTTTGCCCCGAAATTTAAAAAGGAACCGGAGTTGCCGCAGGGTCAGTCGGTCGTGATCAATCATATTGGGACGCAGATTGGGACGGTCAATTCGGGTGCTGTCGGGGCGGTGAACATGGATAAGGAATAGTTAATCAAGCAGTAAGGAGGATTCAGTTATGGAAGATTTTGAGAAATTGGCTCAACGCATGTTACAATTGTTGGGTGACCGTACGGTGGTGTCGTTCAAGGTTGTAGAGAATCAGATTGATCACGTAGAATCGGGAGGCATTGGCATTCAGAACAACCATTACCATGGGGTTCAGCCACCTCATTTCGCTGGAGGTCAGCCTGGCTATCACAGTAATGAGCCCTGTGTTCCGGATGGTAACGGACAGCATCCCTATGGTGGAAACCAGCCGCCCCATGCTGCCGGCAACCACCCCACTTATGATGGCAATGGACCCTGTGTTCCGGATGGCAACGGACAGCATCCCTATGGTGGAAGCCAGCCGCAAATCACGGCTACAGTGCATCAGTCTTTGGCCAAGGCGCAACAGGTTCGTGAGCAGTTTGCCCCCAGATGCTCCTCGCAGGATCGGCTCGAATCAGAAGTTGAGAAGAATCCGGAAGTAACGATGAATGCAGAAGATCGGATGAACCCGGAAGTTCGGACCATACAGCCCGACCCCGAGTTTGTAGTTCCCTCCCATATTCCGCCTGTTCTGAATACGGAAAAGGCGTGGGAACTTTGGAAACGGGCAAAAGCCAATGGATGGGTTGACCGGTGTTTACAGCCGACGTTGACTGACTATCAGGCAACGATCTTGGCGAATGTAATGGCTGGACTCTTAGAATTGAAGGTTCGATGGTCTCCTTTCGAACAGTTTTGGGGTATTAAAAAGATGGCTTCGAAGTGGGTTCTCTCACAGGGAACTAATTATTACTCAGATCTATATCATGAGATTAAAACAAGGCTTAGTTCTTAAACAAAAGAACTAAGCCTGTCATTGGGTCAAAATGTCAAGATGTCAAAATCAAAACGATAAGCACACTTCCATCGGGTCACTGCTTGACCGTTGATCAAACATAATTCGCTATCAATGAGCTTCTCAACTACATTGGAATTGATCACTTACAGGGATTGAGGATCATCCTTTTTTCAGATGAAAATATTTATACCTAAAATCCGCAACTATCATCCAATACACGATTAAGGGTAGATTTATGAGTCGTTAGTAGTAGCTTTCAGTAAAAAGCAACAGCACAACATCAATATGTAGCCAACATCCCCTTACCCCACGATGCGACTTGAGGAAATACGCAGATTCTAACCGGAAAGAAAGGATTCTTATCCGAATTCTGTTTTGAAGGGTTTTGCATAAGCGCGGTTCTCTGTGTAGATATTCAGCACGTATTGCCTTGCAGTCATGATCCACTTGGCAGGTACGGAGATGAATCTGAAGACAAAAGCCTTTATGCGACTCGTTTTCTTGAGCCCAAAAGCCTTGGTGTCAAGCCTGCTCATGATGGTCTTGTAGAAATTGTGTATCAATGCAGTAAGCAGAAGAAAGACAGTATTCTCCGCCATGAATGACTTGGGGAGCCTGCTCCAACCGAATCCGTTGTTCATGTCGTCAAAGATACGTTCCTTGCCGCCACGCAGATTGTAGAATTCAACAATGTCCCTTGTCGATGACTTGTAATCGTTGGTCAGAATACAACGGTAAGTGTATTCGCCTTCCCATAGGTCAAGGTCGCCACTGTTGCGTCTTTGTCTCTGGATGACAAGACGATAGCACTTGCCTTCCCATTTCTCAACGAGAATGGAATTGAGTTCGAACTGGATGCCGTTAATCTCCTCCGTCTTCCATCCTCTCAGAGCAAAGATGTCATTGTAGAGCGAACTGCATCGGTTGGCACGGATGTAGAAATGTTTGCAATGCTTCTCTATCTCACTGACGATTTCCTTCGAGCAGGAACCGCAGTCTGCCCTGAAGCGATTTACACGGATGTTCTGGGATTCCAGAAGAGCGAAGAATCTCTTATGGGTGTCTGCCTGATGAAAACGCACATTCGTGTTGCCATCGCTGTTCTCGATATAGACTATCTTGTCACCGATAACATATACGCCAGGCCTGTAGCCGAGGAACTTTTTGTAGGTCGGTTTTGCATCATACTTCTCCGTTTCAAGAAACTGATGGTCAAAGTCAACATCGTATTCCTCAATTTCCTTCAACTCGCCTGTAGAAACCAAAGCGTTTATAAGCAATGTGTTGAGTTTGTCTGCAGTATTGAAATCATAGGTCTTGCCTTGGTCGGAAGTATAGGAGATGTTTTCCTGTGTCAGTTCCTTGATGGCTCTGAGGATGGTATCAGAGCTGCATGTACGAAGGGTAGGATGATACGAGAGATGGCGCATCAGTTGTGACGTTACGTCTTCCACGCATGAGCCGCCACAGAAATAAACGCTCATCAGCGAACGGACTATCTCGCTGAACTGATATCCGATGATACTGCGGCATCTCTGACCCAGTGTTGAGCCGATAACGGGTGAAAGCATGGAGTCAAATTTCTCCATGATTGAAAAAATTCCTCCAAAAGGTGTGAGTTTCTCAGATTTTATTTGTACCTTTGCCATGCCTTGTTACGATTTTCGCTTGTTTTCTAATTGCAACACTAAGATAAGTGAAAAATCTGACACGGCAAAATCCTGGGCAACTTTTTGTTGCTCAGGTACTTAAAAAGTTATATTTATAATAGTGTTGCGGAATTAAGGGATATAGAATATTAACCGCCAATTAGGGGCTAGCACCCTTTGGCGGGTAATATTGGATTTTTTTAATTTTAAAGTTGCTTAAAACGACTTGTTGTGTTAAAATATACGCTGATACAAATAAGAATTTAGGAGATAATATAAATGGAAAAATACAACAATTGGAAACTTAAGTTTTATACAATATGGGCAGGGCAGGCAGTATCATTAATCACTAGTGCCATCCTGCAAATGGCGATTATTTTTTACCTTACAGAAAAAACAGGATCTGCGATGGTCTTGTCTATGGCTTCACTTGTAGGTTTTTTACCCTATGCGGTCTTTGGACCAGCCATTGGTGTATTAGTGGATCGTCATGATAGGAAGAAGATAATGATTGGTGCTGATTTAATTATCGCAGCAGCTGGTGCAGTGCTTGCTATTGTTGCATTCTATATGGAGCTACCTGTCTGGATGGTTATGATAGTATTGTTTATCCGTAGCATTGGAACAGCTTTTCATACCCCAGCACTCAATTCGGTTACACCACTTTTAGTACCAGAAGAGCAGCTAACGAAATGCGCAGGCTATAGTCAGTCTTTGCAGTCTATAAGCTATATTGTTAGTCCGGCAGTTGCAGCACTCTTATACTCCGTTTGGGATTTAAATGCTATTATTGCCATCGACGTATTGGGTGCTGTGATTGCATCTATTACGGTAGCAATTGTACGTATACCTAAGCTGGGTGATCGAGTGCAAAGTTTGGAACCAAATTTCATAAGAGAAATGAAAGAAGGAATTGTCGTTCTGAGACAAAACAAAGGATTGTTTGCCTTATTACTCTTAGGAACACTATATACTTTTGTTTATATGCCAATTAATGCACTATTTCCTTTAATAAGCATGGATTACTTTAATGGAACACCTGTGCATATTTCTATTACGGAAATTTCCTTTGCATCTGGAATGTTAGCAGGAGGCTTATTGTTAGGAAGATTAGGGAGCTTCGAAAAGCGTGTATTACTAATAACAAGTTCTTTTTTTATAATGGGGGCCAGTTTAGCCGTTTCGGGAATACTTCCTCCAAATGGATTTGTAATATTTGTAGTTTGCTGTGCAATAATGGGGCTTTCGGTGCCATTTTATAGCGGTGTGCAAACAGCTCTTTTTCAGGAGAAAATTAAGCCTGAATATTTAGGACGTGTATTTTCTTTGACCGGAAGTATCATGTCACTTGCTATGCCAATTGGGTTAATTCTATCTGGGTTCTTTGCTGATAGAATCGGTGTAAATCATTGGTTTTTACTATCAGGTGTTTTAATTATTGGCATTGCCATAGCTTGCCCCATGATAACTGAGGTTAGAAAATTAGATGCAAAATAAAATAAAGGGCGTGTTCGTATGATAGATAATATTATTCAATCAGTGACAGAAAAATTATCCTCTTTGCCTTATATACCTTAATTCCGCAACACTATTATAAATATAACTTTTTAAGTTCCTGGGCAACTTTTTGTTGCTCAGGAACTTATAAATTAATTTAAATCAAAGTGTTGCGGAATTAAGGGTATGAAAAAAAATATTTTATTTATTTTACTATTGATCAGCATAGAAATAAATGCGCAATATTTTGTCAAAGGTTGCGTAACAGATAGTGTTGGAACACCAATAGAAGCTGCAGCTGTTGTTTTAATGAATCCCCAAAATGGTATGACATTACAACAAGGTATTACAACAATAAAGGGTGAATATAATTTAAATGCTAAAGGGGAAGCACAACTTCTTATTAGTTGTTTAGGATATAAGCAATATGTGAGTTCACCATTTGTCATATCATCAGACACAGTATTACATACCATTAAATTAAATCCAGAAGACTATTTATTAAATGATGTAGTGATTATAGGAGAAAAGCAATCTCCGTCTGTAAAGATAGAAAAAGGAAAGATGGTTTTTATTCCCAAAAACAGCAGTATCATAGCTGGAAGTACAGCTCTTGGAGTCCTGAAAAAAACTCCTGGAGTATTTGTAGATGGAGAGAACAACATCAGTATAGGAGGCAAGAACAGCGTACTGGTAATACTTAATGGCAAACAGACATATATGCAGAAGAATGAACTAATAATACTACTGAAAGCTACTCCATCATCTTCCGTTACTTCAGTTGAAGTGATGCACAACCCATCAGCACAGTACGATGCAGAAGGATCAGGAGGCATCATAAACATCAATATGAATAGAAAAAAATCTGAAGGTTTCTTCTTCTCTCTGAACAATGGTGTCTCATATTGGGAAAACTTGAGAGAGAACACGGAGATTTCTTTCAGCTATACCAAAAACAGATTCAGCTTGTCGGGAAACTATAACCATGCTTTCGGATATTACAATATGGACTATGGTATGCACCGCATTCAAGAAGGAAAGGATTATTACAGTCCCACACAGGATACAGACAAGCGTAAGACTATATCGGGCAATCTGAATATGGAATACACCTTGAATGACAAGCATTTGATTGGCGCAAGAATTGATGCAAATACGCTGTTCGGACCTGGAAAAACCAACACTGTTACTGAAATCAGAGATGCAAATACAAGGGAACTGAAACAGATTCTTTATGCAAGTAATGACTATTATACTCAGAAAGGAAACAGATATGGCGGAAACCTTTACTATATGGCAACACCCAAAGAAGGAGTCAGCTATAACTTGGATTTTAACTATGCTTGGTTTGATGGTGGTTCCGGCAATTGGCAGCCTAATAAATATGTATTGCCTGATGGTTCTGAACTACAGAATAATCTATATAAGTCTGTAAACAGCAGGGATATAAACATATATGCCGTATCATACGACCAGAAACATCCATTGTGGAACGGAGAGCTAAAATCAGGACTGAAGTTTTCATCAGTCAATGCAGATAATGGATTTCAGTTTTATGATGTAGATAACGGTCAAGAGACAATAGACAAATCACAATCAAATGATTTCAGATACAAGGAGCAGATTCTAGCAGGATATATTTTGTATTCTCATTCTTTAGGCGATAAAATAAGTATGGAAGCTGGACTACGTGGAGAATATACTTTTTCTGACGGTCTGCTGTACACTATTGACGGGGATGGTGATGAAAACAACAAAAGAAACTATATCAATCTGTTTCCTACATTCAATTTGAACTATCAGATAAACGACAGTCATGCACTGACTCTAAGCTATGCAAGCCGCATAGACCGTCCTGCATATCAAGACCTTAATCCCTTTGAATATCTGCTTGATGAATTGTCCTACTGGAAAGGCAATCCGTTTTTAACGCCTCAGAAATCCCACGAGGTAGCTTTGAATTACTCATATAACCGTACAGCAATCACTGCATCTTATTCATACATGAAGGATTACAAGGCTCAGATAACGGATACACTTTCGGTGAATAAGGTAATTATGACACCAAGAAACATCGGAAAACAGCAAAGGGTTTCACTTACTTTGTATCAGGGTGTAAACATGACACGCTGGTGGGAAATGAATCTTAATCTGATAGGATATTATGTAAAGAATGACATTGCGTTTGATCAGTATAGAAAGTTCAATCTTGATGGTTTTGCTGGTATATTCTCCATACATAATACTATCAGACTGCCCTGGCAGATACAAATGGAGTTGAACGGTTCGTATGTGACAAAGAGGCTCGGAACTTCAAATGAATATATAGACCCTTCAGGATATGTCGATATAGGTTTCAGCAAGAGTTTTGCAAATAAAAGATGGACAGTGAATCTTGCCATGAGTGATATATTCAGGACAAGCAAATGGGATAATTACAGTTCGTTCAGTGGTTTTCAGTTATGGAATTGGGGAAAAGGTGAAACTAGACAAATAAAATTAAATGTCACTTATAAATTTGGCAAACAGAGAAGCAATTCACATATTAACAATTTTAATGAAATAGATAGATTATGACTATGGAATCGAAAATAACCTCAAATCCGTAACTTCGTTTGTTGAGGCTTAATGGGTTGGGATTTGATCAGATTAGTTATGCCGATGCAACGTCCCCATCATCCAGGTATTTTCCTCGGACGATGGGGACGTTCCTATTTCCCACCGATTCCAACGACCATCCGGTCAAAGTGTCAAGATGTCAAAGTGTCAAAATGAAAAAGGAGGTGATCACAACTTTGCAATCTCATCTGCCGTGAGGCCGGTAACATCCATGATCAGATCCATTGAGAACCCTTTGTTCTTCATATTGCGAGCCGTTTGCATAATACCTTTCTGCTCTCCTTTCTTTTCACCCTTTTCCATACCTTCCTGAAAAGACTCCTCCTGAATACTCTTCAGACAATTATAGTTATCAAGATAATGGCGCAGACTACGCTCGTAGATCTTGTGCTCTTCGTGCGTCAGCGAGAGACGTTTCATCACCCGCTCCAACTTACGGAAGGCAGCATTTGTTGCCTGATAAGGCATCTTTTCCATCGTTTCCATATTCTTCAAAATATAAATCCAACGTTCAAAATTCGTCCTACAATCCGCTGCCTCCTTGATGGGGAACAACGGTAAATAGAGATAGATAAACCGCAGATGCGTTTAAACGCCCAATCGGTAAACGGATTGATGTATTTCTTCATAGCTAACGTTATGAATGAATAGGTTTATAAATCAATTGAATAAATTCTCGCAGGCAAACATAATCAATTTGTCTCAAATATCCCATCAGGAATCGGTCCGAAGTTATCGAATTAGCAAATATTAAGATGGATAAGTCACAATCCGAACAGCAGGTTCCAGGGAGAGGGAAAGGAACCAGCCTTAGAGCAAGAACAGATCAAGTCAAAGCGAGAGGAACCAGCCTTAGAACAGAAACAGTCCGAAGTCAGCAAAAAGGGACCGGCCTTCAGCGGATGGGCGTTAAGCGGAGCGACGCGGAGGGCGGAAAAGAAATGGATGCTGTTTGAGCGAAGCGAGTTTCATCCATTTCCCGACCGCAGCATAGCGAAATAGCCCAGACGGTGCAGCCTTGACCTTTTGGTTCTTTTGGGTCAAGCCAAAAGAACGGAATCCTCCATTTCCGGTAATTGATCAGTAACAACCCGACTGGTGCGCACCAGTGCGCATCGATGCTACCTATCGATAGGATTACAGTCCATCCCAAATAATCCCTTCATCTTTGCAGTGCAATCAGACGAAAGCAGCTCCTGCCAGTCAGGTCTGCATCCAAAATCCGGTTGCATGCGATCTTTTACATTTTTCAATTCACCAGAGTTGAAACATTGCGCGGAAGATATTCCCGGGTAAAGTGCACAAGAATCCAAACAGGTTTCTTCTCGCAAAAAGTTTCAAGTATGAATACAAACAATTTCAATCAGACCAATGGTCTTGTTGTGGACGGACAGTGCAATCACGTACAGTTGGGCGGTATGGCCTTCTTTGATGCCCCTAATTACTTCATGTTCTCACCGGACGAGCCTGCGCCGGGCAGTGTGATGCGGTTTCGTGTCACCGGCATTGCGCAACAGATGACGGACGGAACCTTCGACTTCGTAGCGAAACCTCGTGAACGGCCGAAGAGCACCCTGATCCTGAAGCTTGCCCACGGACGTGCCAGTGTCACCAAAGACGGGGCCATTCAGCTGACACTGAAAGTGTTCAAGCATGAGCAGATCAACATCAGTGATGCCATGTCGCGTGAATCTTTCGAGGCGATTGAGGCGATCCGCAACTATCAGTTGAAGCATTAACAGGAGGTGTTTTCAGTATGAGTTGCAATCTGATTCGGATGGAGAAGGGTCACAAGGTGGCCCGTCCCATCACCTCGAAGGAGGAGTATTTGCAGTTGCGTGGTTCGTCGGCTCAGTTGGCCAACTTGCGGTTGGCGCGGGCTGGCAATGCGGCAGCCAAGCGTCGGTTGGTACAGTTTAACTATTCGGGCCACTATCCGGAGGGCGTTGTCAAGGGTTGCAAGTTGCCCAGTGCCGCTTTCGGCTTTGACATTGACGATCGGGAAGCATTTGAAAAGGCAGCCCGTGAGCTGCTGTCCCATCCGGAGGAGTATGGTCTGCTGATGTTGGAACGTAGTGTGAACCAAGGAGGTCATGCGATCTTCAAACGGGAAAAGGGGCGTACGATTCTGGAGAACCAGGTGCGTATTGCAACCGCTTTGCGTTGCGAGATGGACACGTCGGCCCATGACATCAATCGGGTCTATTTCACCACTTCGGCCGATCCGGACGATCTGCTGTTTCTCTCACCGGCACTCTTTACCGACACGTATGATCCTTTCGAGGCGTGCGAGGAGGCGAATACGCTGGAGGAGCGTGAGGAGTTCGGACAGGAGGAGCTTCCGCCGGAGGCGCACAAGGCCAACAAGCATTTCAAGCCCTATGTGATGGATGACGCGGATGGTCAGTCGGCTGAAGAACCAGCTTCGTCAGCCGATGGAGCCGGTTCATCGTCAGAAGTCGGACAGGCTTCGGCAATCAAAGAAGCTGGTTCATCGGCTAACCCAGGAACGTTGATCGACACGTTGAGCTACTTGGGAATATCCTACGAGGATATTATCCATAAATGGTGGGAGATCCATTACAACGGTCGGGAGCCGGTCCATTCGAACCGCGACACGTTGACCTACGAACTGGCTGTCAACCTGCGACATATCTGCGGTTTCGACCGCAACCTGCTCGCTCGCGTCATCCCCTGTTACGACGGATTTCCGGAAGCACAGAAGATGAAGTGCATCGACTCGGCCCTGACGGAGAAGCGGACGCTGATGCCACGACGGTTGAGCGTTGTATTGGAGGCCTTGATGGCCGATGGATCCTACGGTAGTTCATCCGCGGAACCGTCAGCAGAGGGATGGGACGATCCGCTGGCAGTTGACGAGTTGTACTACTACGAACATCTGCCGAAGCTGCCTCAAGGTGTACGTGAATCCGTCGAAGCTGTCGGTCCGACCTTGGCTATGAGTGTCTTGACAGCCATTTGTCCGGTCATCGGGATGTTGGCCACGGGTGTGGAGCTGGATGTGCATGGGGTGGTTCGCAATCTGAACCTGATCGCCTACATTGCCGGCGATTTTGCATCCGGCAAGGGCAGTGTCGATCCGGTGATTGCCGCTTGGCTCAGCGAACAGAAGGCTCAGGACAAGGTGTATCTGGAGGAGGAAGAGGATTGGCGACGGGAGAAGCGTGCGGCCAAGAACAGGCAGGAACAGCCGAAGGAGCCGAAACTGCCGATCCGTTGCCTGACGCTCAACAACACGGTGGCGAACCTGGCTGAACGTCTGGGCAATACGGATGGTAAGCATGCTTTCTCCTTCACGCCGGAGGCTGACACGGTGGCACAGAAATGGAAATCGGCCATGAGCGACTTCTCGGTGATGATCCGCCAGTCCTACGACGGGTCGAGCTATGAACGGGAGGCACGTTCGGCCGAGGCCGTCAATGTGCACATCGACAAGCTGTTGTGGAACATCACGATGTGCGGAACACCCGATGCACTCTACCGTGTGGTGAACAACTATACGGATGGTTTTCAGAGCCGTATCGCTGTGGCCCGTACACCGGACAACACCTTCGCTCCGTTGGCGGAAAAGCCCTACGTGCTGACGCCCGAATTGGCCGAACAGATCCGTCAGGTAGCTCACCTGCTGCCCTTGATGAGCGGAAGTGTGGTGTTGCCGAAGTTGGAGTCGCGCGGTCGTGCCTGGCTGGAACGGATCCGTCTCGCCACGTTAGAGAACGACGACAAGGTGAAGGCTCGCCAGCGTTTCCGCATCTGTGTGACGGCCCAGCGCATGACCTGCTGCCTGTTGCTCTGTCAGGTGTGTGAAGAGCTGATCCGGGTGTATGGTCTGGAGGGTGCTGAGAAACGTCTGAAGCTCTATCCGGGTCTGTGGAAAGAGCAGCTGTTGGAGGCCGAGAAAACGCCCTTGCTCGACATCTATGATCTGATAGCCGATATGCTGATGGAGAACGCTTTGTACTTCTTCCGCAGCCGTATCGAGCAGGCATTCGCTTCGTCGAACTATGTGAGCACGTGTGCGATCGACCGTTCGAAACGAGGCAAGAACGACTCGATTTTCAACAGTTTGGATCAGGAGTTTACCTTCGCTCAGGCCATGCACTTCAGTGTGATGAAGAAGGGTGCGACGGTGACGCGCAATGCAGTTTCGCAGATGCTGAAGAACTGGCGCAAACAGGGGTTGATTGGGTTTGCACCGGACAACAAATACCATAAGTTGTCATGAGCCAGCGCACTTTCTTAGCCCAGGAGAAGCGGTTGGAAGTGGCAGATTCAAAAGCCGGTTATGTGCGTCTCTGGCAGGAGCTGGAGCGCACCCGGCTGGCCTTTGAAGAGACCCTCAAACGCTTCTGCATCCGTCGCATCCTGCAAAGTTGGTTGCCCGACTTGGCCACGGACGATTTCATTTTCGACGTCTGTTCGTGGTGTGAGATAGGCGGTTATGAGGAGTTGCCGGCTCCAGCGGAGGATCCGAAGCCGGCTCGTCGTTTCCTGTTGGCCTTGATCCGGATGGTCTTGCAGCAGGTTCCCGACCGTAAGGCGGTGGATGCTGCCTATTCGGAGGTCTTCCCCCAATCGACTCCCATCCATCTGGATAAGAAGGGGAAACAGCCGATTGGAGAAGCCCGTTCCAGTTCGGAAGGGTTGGAAGGAAAGCAGGCGGCTAAGCCAGCTCGTTGTGAGCAGGACGATTTAGAACCGAATGATGGTTCCGAAATGGGACAAACGATGGTGAACGGTTGCCAGAGGAAAGGGTTGGAAGGAATGCAGGCGATTGGCCAAACCCGTTCCAGTTTGAAGGAGCCGGAAGGCAAGCTGCCGGTTGAAAAGGAGGCTGGTAGAAACAGAGATCGGAAGTTGAGCGAACACTTTGCCCTGTCGGAATTTGAACGATCCGACAAAGCCAGAGCGTTGAAGATTGACAACCGGGTACCCGTGCGATACGTATCCTCCTTGGAGACCCTCTGTCGCGAAGTCTTGGAGCCACTGCGTCAGCATGTTGGCAAGCCCATACGGATCAGCAGCGGTTACCGATGTCCAGCTTTGAACAAAGCCGTAGGTGGAGTAGCCACCAGTCAGCACCTGACAGGAGAAGCCGCCGACATCCATCTCGACAGCATCGAAGAGGGCCGTGAATGGTTCAAATGGCTGATGGACAACACCAACGTCGATCAGTTGATTTGGGAACGTTCCGGCTCCACCCGATGGATTCATGTCTCCTGCAAGTCTAATCCCGAAGAGAACCGTCATGAAGTGAAGCGGCTGACGAAATGAGCCCTTGCGCAATCGGTTGGCCCGATAGACATTCCAGGTTGGCCGACAACCATTTCAAGACAGCAATCTATGCAACGTCCCCATCATCCAGGTATTTTCCTCGGACGATGGGGACGTTCCTATTTTCCACCGATTCCAACGACCATCTGGTCAAAGTGTCAAGATGTCAAAGTGTCAAAATGAAAAAGGGGGTGATCACAACTTTGCAATCTCATCTGCTGTGAGAGCAGTAGCTTTCATGATTTGCTCGGTGGACAATCCCATCTGCTTCAAATTACGAGCTGTTTGCATAACTCCTTCCTTAAAAGACTCCTCTTGAGCACTCTTCATACAATTATAGTTATCAAGATAATGTCGCAGACTACGCTCATAGATCTTATGCTCTTCGTGCGTCAGCGAGAGACTATGGTTCCAGCGAGAAGGAAAGGAACCAGCCTCAGAGCAGAAACAGTCCGAAGTCAGCAAGAAAGGACCGGCCTCAGCGGATGGGCGTTAAGCGGAGCGACGCGGAGGGCGGAAAAGAAATGGATGCTGTTTGAGCGAAGCGAGTTTCATCCATTTCCCGCCCGCAGCAAAGCGGAGTAGCCCAGACGGTGCAGCCTTGACCTTTTGGTTCTTTTGGGTCAAGCCAAAAGAACGAGACCTTCAAGCCAAAAGAACAGATACTTTCAAGCCAAAAGAACAGATACCACAGTCAAGGTGTCAAAATGTCAAGATGTCAAAATGAAAAAGAGGTTTTGGGGGACAACCCCCCAATGGATTACTGAGCAGCAGACGGCAACTGATAAGCAATCCTTGCCGTCCCATTATGCACATAAACAATCCCACAGCGGACAAACCCACTCTTTTCCGCCACATGCTGCAAGATCCGATTATCCGGATGCGTATCCACCCGCAGATGAGGCTGTTGCGCATGACACCAGCGGAAGCACTGATCCCAAATATGCGAGCGTGTTCCATCCGAAGCCAACCGATGAATCACCCAATAAGGCTCATCATCCAACCAGGCACCCCCTTCGATCACCCCATAGAAGGGATCCGGTCCCGGCATGAAGCAGAAGGTCGCATGAACGCCACCCTCCTCCGGATCCACCATCACAAAACAATGCCCCTGCCGAATCTCCCGTTCGATCTGCTCCTCCGACGGATACCCGTTGATCCATTGGTTCGGATTCCCACTACGCGCCATGAACGTCCGTGCATACGCAAAAATCTCCATCAGCCGAGGCAAATCGGCCAGCGACCCCTTCCGAATCTGCAATTCCATATCCAATGCCATTTATTTTAAATTAGGCACCAAAGATAGCAGAAAGTTTGCAAAATCATCCGGCACAAATGAGGAGAATTCTGTAATTTTGCACCCCAAAAACAAATATCTGTCAAACGTGTAAATAAATAACAATGAAAAAAGCATTTATCCAATTGCACATCTCCATTCTGATAGCTGGAACGACCGGACTTTTCGGACGGTTGGTCTCGCTCAATGAGGGACTGTTGGTATGGTATCGGATGTTTTTCGCAGCCATCCTACTCTATATCGTATTGTGGTTCAGCCATCGGCTGGAAAAGACGACGTGGCGCGAGATCCTGAAGATTGCCGGAGCCGGTCTGCTGTTAGGCAGCCACTGGGTCTTCTTTTTCGGAAGTATCAAAGCCTCGAACATCTCGGTGGGGGTTGTCTGTTTTTCCTTGGTGGGCTTCTTTACCGCCTTCTTCGAGCCACTGATCAACCGGCACCGCATCTCGATCCGCGAAGTGCTCTTCAGTCTGCTCACCCTGGCCGGCATCCTGCTGATTTTCCATTTCGACACCCATTTCCGCTTAGGCATCGGGATGGGAATCATCTCGTCCGCCTTGGCGGCCCTCTTCACCATCACCAACAAACGTGTCGGTGTTCGCCATCAGGCTTCAACCATGTTGCTGTATGAGATGATCGGTGGCTGTTTATGGCTAACCTGCTGTATGCCTGTCTATTTGCATTTCTTCCCAGTGGAATCGGTTTTGCCAGTTGCCTCCGATCTGCTCTATTTGCTGTTGCTCGCCTCGGTTTGTACCATCGGGCTGTACCTGCTGCAAATCATCGTGTTGCAAACAGTCTCAGCCTTCACGGTCAACCTCAGCTACAACTTGGAACCGGTCTATAGCATCATCCTCGCCATTCTCTTCTTCGGCGAAGCGAAAGAGCTGAACACAGCCTTCTACACCGGTTTGTCCATCATCATCCTTTCCGTGGTCATGCAGACCCTTTGCGTGGTGCGCGAACGGAAAAGCCGGACTTGATCAGATTGCTTTCAAACGGGCGGCCAACTGCTCAGGCGTCAGGTTGGCTGCCACAATCACCCCCTTGTCATCAATCAAGAAATTACGGAACCCCTGCTTCAGCTTGTACTGTTTGTACACCGGAGAGGCTTTGCCGGCTGCTTCTTGCCATTGAATGGTCCCCTCTAACTGGTCCGTCTTGACGGTTTCCTCAAAAACCGATTTCATCTCGTCGAGCGAGATGGAGCAGACCATCACTTTCTGCGTGTCACACTGACTCGCCACATTCGACAATCGGACGTTGCGCATCCGCGATTCAGCATCGTAAACTGCCCAGAAATTGAGCAGTGTGTAACGTCCTTCCTGGTTTTGGAAACGGACCGAACAGCCCTTTTCCAACGACTCTATTCTCGGAGCAAGGTCTCCAGGGTTTAACCCGACTGTCGGCTTTGCCTGCTTATTGCCGGAGGCCATCAAGGTGAGGGCAACCGGAATAGCGAGAACGTAAGTTCTTACCTTCATATAATCAAATTTTACAATTTTCGGGTGCAAAGATAGAGGCTTTTACGATAAATCCGCAATTACGCAAATATTTTCGTATGTTTTATCGCATATTCTTATCATTAATCAAATGTTTTACAACATATAGAAATTCGCAATTCTTGTGTAAATTTGCTGCCTACAAACAACAAAAAAGATATGGAAAAGGAACAAGAAGAGATTATCTTGATCACCATTAACGGTAAGGATCAGCCAGGTGTAACAGCCAAGCTAACAGATATTTTGGCTAAGAACAATGCAGCCATTCTGGACATCGGCCAGGCAGACATCCACGATCATCTTTCGTTGGGAATCCTCTTTCAGAGCACGGAGCAGAACTCGGGTGCGATCATGAAGGAGCTGCTTTTCAAGAGTTATGAGCTGGACGTCAACATCCGATTCACTCCGATTTCGGAGGAGAGATATACGGAATGGGTGGAAATGCAGGGCAAGAACCGCTACATTATCACCATTTTAGGCCGCAAACTGACAGCCAAACAGATTGCCGGAATCTCGCACATCGTGGCGGATCAGGGCATGAACATCGACGACATCAAGCGTCTGACGGGACGTATTCCGCTGGACGAAAATGCCCGTACTCCGAAGGCGAGTGTGGAGTTTTCGGTGCGAGGAACGCCACGCGACAAGGAGGAGATGAAGGCCTCTTTCATGCAATTGTCGAACGAACAGGCGATGGACATTGCCTTTCAGGAGGACAGTATGTATCGCCGGATGCGTCGGTTGATCTGCTTCGATATGGACTCGACCCTAATTCAGACGGAGGTAATCGACGAATTGGCCATGCGTGCGGGTGTGGGCGACCAGGTGAAGGCGATCACGGAATCGGCCATGCGTGGCGAGATCGATTTCTGCGAGAGCTTCCGCCAGCGTTGTGCGTTGCTGAAGGGACTGGATGTCTCGGTGATGCAGGATATTGCTGAAAACCTGCCGATTACGGAGGGCGTGGATCGCCTGATGCGCATCCTGAAGAAGGTGGGATTCAAGATTGCCATTCTCTCCGGTGGATTCACCTATTTCGGTAACTATCTGAAACAGAAATACAACATCGACTACGTCTATGCGAATGAGCTGGAGGTGGAAAACGGCAAGCTGACAGGCCGTCACGTGGGCGACATTGTCGATGGCAAACGGAAGGCGGAGTTGCTGCGGCTGATTGCACAGGTGGAGAATGTGGACATCCGACAGACCGTGGCTGTGGGTGACGGTGCGAATGACCTGCCGATGATCAGTATTGCCGGTCTGGGTATTGCCTTCCATGCGAAACCGAAGGTGAAAGCAACGGCCAAGCAGTCCATTTCGACCATTGGCCTGGATGGTATTCTCTATTTCTTGGGTTACAAGGATTCCTATTTGGACGAGCAGATGTAGGGTTTCGTCTTACATTATTATAATAAGCGGTTATATTTTCATTACAATAAGAGGTTTTATTTCAAAACGAAAAGAAGCGATGGTTAGACACATTGTTATGTTCAAACTGACGGCATTTGAAACGCCAGCCGACAAGTTGGCCAAGATGCAGGAGATCAAGGAAAAGTTAGAGGCTTTGCAAGACAAGATCGAGGTCTTGCAGTCGATCCGGGTCGATTTCAACATCAATCCGGCTGAAACGTGGGACATTATCCTGACAACGGAACTGGCCTCTTTGGAGGATGTGAACACCTACGCCACCCATCCGGAACATGTGGCTGTGGCGAAACAGGTGATCGGTCCGGTCAAGGCTGATCGGGCTTGCGTGGATTATGCCTTTTGAACGGATTGACGTATGGAAACATTTGATTTAGAAGCACGTGTGCAACAGGCTGTGGATCTCTTCAACAGTGGCCACAACTGTGCGCAATCGGTTTTCATGGCCTATGCGGATCTGTTCGGTGTGGATGCGGAGACAGCTTCGAAGATGTCTGTTTCGTTCGGAGGCGGCATGGGCCGGATGCGCGAAGTGTGCGGAACGGTGAGCGGAATGGCGATGTTGGCCGGATTCCACTATCCGGTTCCGGATCCGTCGGATGCGAAGGCTCGTACGCGCAATTATGCGATGGTGCAGCAGATGGCAACCCTGTTCAAGGAGCAGTTCGGAACGATTATCTGTCGGGAATTGCTGGCTCCGCAGGATGCGGCCAAGACCAATCCGACTCCGGATGCACGGACGCAGGCCTATTATTTCAAGCGTCCTTGCGGACGTTTCGTGGCAGCTGCAGCTCGCATTGCTGGCGAAATGTTGCAGGGAAAACTGGTTCCGCAGGAGAAGTAAGTGTCTTAGTGTCTTTATAAACGAAGAACGCCCTGAGAGGAGTAGCAGGCGAACTGGCTGCTTGGCTCTTTCAGGGCGTTCTTATTTAGGCCAGCAAGCGAACCTGCGTAATGTAGCCCAAGGCGCGCAACTCCGCAAACAGGTCTGTATAGGATGATTTGGACTTCAGATTGACCTTGTAGGTGATCACCGACGTGTCGTGCTCGTAGTTGTGTTCGTACGAGAGACTGACAATGAAGATGTTGTGCTTCTCTAGAATCTGCCGCATCTGCTTCAGTTCCGGAGTGGCCGTCGAACAATTGATGGACAGGATCTTGTTGACTCCGTCCAACAGCATCCGCTTCTCCAACCGCTCCAGCGTGATGAGGATGAAGAGGGTGAAGAGGGTCGTCAGGATTCCGGCCAGATACATACCCGCACCCACGGCCAAACCGGTCACAGCCATGACCCAAATGCAGGCGGCTGTGGTCAGTCCGTGAATGCTTCCGTGGCTTTGGATGATGGCTCCGGCTCCCAGAAATCCGATACCGGTCAGCACCTGTGCGGCAATTCGGCCGGGGTCGCCATTCAGGAAGTTGGGATAGATCTGCGGAATCCAAATCGAAATCAGCATGGCTGTGGCCGATCCCATACAGATCAACGTAAAGGTTCGCATCCCGGCATCCCGACGTCGGGACTGCCGTTCACTGCCGACCAGTGCGCCCAAGACGAAGCTGACTATCAGGCGCATGGCTGCCGTATAGGCATCAATCGTCGTACTATCGACTATTTCTCGAAATTGTTCCCACATAACACGGCTGCTTTTTTAACTGAATATGACGGTCTTGTTCTTATAAGCCAGAATCTTCCGTTCGATGTGCTTCTGCACGGCTCGCGAGAGGACGATCTTCTCCAAGTCCTTGCCCTTGTTCACCAGGTCCTGGATGGAGTCTTTGTGCGTGATGCGGACAACATCCTGCTCGATGATCGGACCGGCATCCAGCTCCGTGGTGACGTAGTGGCTGGTGGCTCCGATGATCTTCACTCCGCGCTCAAAGGCTGCATGATAGGGTTTCGCACCGACGAAAGCGGGCAAGAAGGAGTGGTGGATGTTGATGATCCGGTTGGGGAACGCATTGATCATCTGCTCCGAAATCACCTGCATGTAACGCGCCAGCACGATGAAATTGACCTTGTATTCTTCCAGCAGGGCCATCTCCTTGGCCTCCTGTTCCGCCTTGGTCTCCTTGGTGATGGGGAAATGGTGGAACGGAATGCCGAAGCGTTCGGCCACGTGTTGCAGATCCGTATGGTTGCTGATGATGCAGGGAATCTCGACGTTCCACTCGCCAGCCGTGTAGCGCGCCAGCATGTCGAAGAGACAGTGGGACATTTTGGAGACAAAAATGGCCATCCGGGGCTTCACATCCGAATAGTAGAGGCGGAAATTCATCTCATATTTTTGCGCATACAGGGTGTCGAAATAGTCGTAGATCTTCTCTTTCGGGATGAAGAAATTCTCCAATTCCCACTCGATTCGCATGAAGAAAATGTTCTCTACGTGATCGACATACTGATCCAGATAGACAATGTTTCCCTTGTTGACGGTGATGAAATTGGTCACATCAGCCAAAATACCCGGTCTGTCCGGGCAGTGTAAAAGTAGTTTTGCCGTACTCATAAAGCCTAAACAATCTTTTTTGCTTTGGGGTCTATATATCCTGTTAATGATTATACTTGTTGATTATACTTGATTCTATGGGTTGATTATACGTCCAATGCGCCCACCAGCTCTTGCACGGACTTGAAACCGTGACGGTCGCAATAGTCGTTCAAGCCGTCAATCACCTTGACGGAAACGGTCGGATCCACGAAGTTGTACGTACCGATCTGAATGGCTGTCGCTCCGGCCAGCATGAATTCAACGGCATCCTTCCAGTTAGAGATTCCGCCCAATCCGATGATAGGAATCTGCACGGCATGATAGGTCTGCCAAACCATGCGGAGGGCAACGGGTTTTACGCAGGGACCTGACAATCCGCCTGTTACGGTTGATAAGAGCGGTTTGCGTTTCTCCGCATCAATGGCCATTCCCAGCATGGTGTTGATGAGTGAAACGGCATCGGCTCCTTCGGCTTCGACCGCCTGGGCAATCGAGGTGATGTCGGTCACGTTGGGCGAGAGCTTCACGATGAGTGTTTTCGGATAGGCTTTGCGTACTGCCCGAACCACTTCGGCCGCACCGGAACAGGTGACACCAAAGGCCATTCCGCCCTGCTTCACGTTCGGACAGCTGATGTTGAGCTCAATGGCGTGGATGTTTTCCAGTTCGGCAATCACTTCGGCACATTCGACGTAGGTCTCGACCGACGATCCACTGACATTGACAATCATCTGTGTGTCAATATCCTTGATGGTCGGATAGATGTGCTCTGCAAAATAGTGGGCACCCTTGTTCTGCAAGCCGACCGCATTCAACATGCCGGAGGGCGTTTCAGCCATTCGGGGGTAGTTGTTGCCTTCGCGCGGCTGGATGGTTGTTCCTTTGACACAGATGCCTCCGAGACGGGCAATGTCAAACAAGTCTGCATATTCTATACCGTAGCCGAACGTTCCGGAAGCGGTCATTACCGGATTCTTCAGCTGCAAATTTCCGATGGATGTTCTTAAAT
This sequence comes from Parabacteroides distasonis, assembly GCA_021531775.1. Classification (GTDB taxonomy): domain Bacteria; phylum Bacteroidota; class Bacteroidia; order Bacteroidales; family Tannerellaceae; genus Parabacteroides. The sequence continues at coordinate 20,723 of JAFBIU010000030.1, forward strand.
CTGCCATGACAATTCCTTTACATTAAATACTGGTCCTTCCGTACAAACACACACATGGTGTCCTTCGTGATTCTTCTCGACGCAACAGAGACAGGCTCCCAATCCGCAGGCCATTTTGTTCTCCAACGACACCTCGCAATCGATCTGTTCAGCCTTTGCGTAACGGGCTACAGCCATCATCATAGGCTTGGGTCCGCAGGTGTAGATCCGGTCAAAACGCACCTCTTTCAGCACAGAATGGTTGGTGACAAATCCCGTTTCACCCATCGATCCGTCTTCCGTAGTCAGATAGACAGGACCCAAGGCGCGGAAATGGTCCAACTGCAACAGGTCGCCAGCCGAACGGGCTCCCAACAGGAAGTTGGGGGTGATTCCCTGTGCCTTCAGACAGGCTCCCAAATAGAGCATCGGAGCGGTTCCGACACCACCGCCCACCAGCAGACAGTGGCTCTGCGGCTGCAAATCGGAGGTGGTAAAACCATTGCCCAACGGCAGCAGGACATTCAGTTTGTCGCCAGCCTGGAGGGTGGCCAGTTTACGTGTTCCATCGCCAATCAGCTGGATCAGCAACCACAATTCGTTGGCTTGCGGATCGACAAAATGGACGGAAATGGGACGACGGAGGAAGGTTGTGGAGGAGCCTTCGACCAGCACTTCGACAAATTGTCCGGGAAGCATTTCAGGCAGGGCCTGATCAGCTGTGAGCTTCAGCAGACAGTAGTTCGGATGTGGATGATCGTTGGCAACCACATGCATGTCTATGAGATTTTTTTTCATACGCGTTTAATATAGGTATTCATTTTTTTTGCAAATATACATGATTCCAGTGGTAGGCGAGCTACTCTGCGGGGCTTTTTTCCAACTTGAACGTCTCATAGGTGTTGTCGGAATAAAAGACCACGATTTTCGTGACCGTCCGAGCTGGCTTTTGGGGCTGGATAACCTTTTCAACAATAGGGGTTTGAGGCACAACAGGCGGGTTCTCAACCCCTGTTTCCTTGCCATTTTCGAAACGAAACTGTACTTCCGGCAGAATATCGGCCGCAGCCGGCGTTGAATCAGCAGAGGTTCTCCCTTCTTCGCGCACCATGGTTCCTTGACCGGTCAGCAGCCAGTCTGACTGGATGTATTTGAAACGCTCCAGGATCTTCATCACCACATCCAAGCTGGGATTGTTACGTCCGGAGATGATGTGCGACATGGCGGAACGTTGAATGCCGATCTCTTCGGCAAAGCGGGAAGGAGACAGTCCTTCGCGTTGCATAATTTGTTGAATACGTTCTTTCATTTTTGCTCTACGAATGTTTTTCGATGTATGAGAAACATGCCAAATTGTCCGATTTTAGACGCGGAATGGCTTGTTCGATTGACGATACAAAAATAAACCATTGTTTCCATTTGTGCAAATTATAGTTGGATATATTTGTAACCATCAATATACATTTGTTATGTTACAAATGTGTCGTTACAGATGTATCAGCGGCCATTTAGGGGAAAAACCTGGTTGAAGCAAAAGATCAGCAAAAGGGGCGAATGATATGGGTTAGAAACTTGTAAATAGGAATATTAGGGCTCAAAAACGGCCATTTGTTGACAATCCTATACAGAATCGGCTGTTTTCTTCAAGTAAAGGGTCAACTACATTCGTCATTTAGCTGGTATATAGCGATATATACAATGTAAATTTGGATTGCCGACAAGGCTGTTTACATCGACTTATTTTATACAAATGTAATAGGTTTACTTTTGTATCATTGCTCGAAACATTGATACAAATGTAACGTTTTGGATCCGATTGTTTACAAACTGTATGTGTTTACAGAAATAACAAACGGATTTTCGTTGATGATTGTACACTACCCCCTATCGAGGTGTCATTTGGTCAAAGTGTCAAAATGTCATTTTCATTTTCGATGTGCATCACCCCTCTCCTATGCGATGTTTTTCGGCGTTAACTGCTGATTTGGACGATATTTCCGACCTTCCGGTCGCTTGGTCCGAAATATGGGATTCTTTCGGTGGTTTTATCCGATCTTTCACTTTTATAATCAATAAAATAGGCCCTGTTCGGCTGGTCTGGATTTTAGTTCCAACCAGCTAAACAGAGCCTTTTGGGTCGTTTGTCAGTCTTTCTCAGTGCAGGATTCGGTAGAGCAGTTCTTTCAGCAGCTCTTCGTCCGTTGCGGAGCTGTTGTTGACTCCCTTCGAACGTGCGTCTGTATCCCGGATCTCTCCAATCAGCTTGAACACCTTCATGGCGGAATAGTTCTTCAGTCCGATCAGGTAGTCCTTCGCCTGGAAACTGCCTCGAAGTCCCAAGGCGACCATGAGTCCAGCTTCGGAGCGGTCCTTGGTGTAATAGCAAATCATCAGGTTGGCGAAGTAGTTGAAGAGGACGGCCAGGGTGGCCTGAATGGGATTACTCTTGGGGTTCTTCGCGAAGTAGCTGGCAATGCGGTTTGCCTTCAGGATGTCTTTCGTCGCAATGGCTCGGAGCAGCTCGAAATTGTTATAGTCCTTGCTGATTCCGATGTTGCGTTCGATGAGTTCCGGGGTGATTCGTTTTGGGGCGTTTTGAGGCATTAAAAGTGCCAGCTTGTCCAATTCCTTATCCAGCCGGTTTAAATCGTTTCCAAGGAAGTCTGTGAGCATTTGGGAGGCTTTTGCGTCAATGGCTACACCTCGCTGTTGCAGCAGAGTCGAGATAAAGGCCGGCATCCGGTAGTCGGAAATCTTCTTGGACTCGAACAGTATGCCCACTTTTTCGACAGCTGCGGCCAGGGATTTCCGGCGGTCGAGGCTCTTGTACTTGTAGTTGATGACCAGGATGGTCGAGGCAAGCGGTTTCTTCACGTATTGCGCCAATGTCTCCAGATCGCGCATCAGCTGGGCCTCCTTGAGCACGACCAGCTGGTAGGCCGACATCATGGGGAAACGACGGGCTGCTTGGATCACATCGACAGCCGTGGTGTCAGCCCCGTAAAAGATCGTCTGGTTGAAGTCACGTTCCGCTTCGTCCAGGACGTTTTCGATGAGGAGGTCGGTCAGCTTGTCGATGAAATAGGGCTCTTCGCCCATGAACACATAGACCGGCTGAAACTGTCGAGCTGCAATGTCCCGACTGATTGATTCGAATGTTGCCTCTTTTTTTGCCATACAATTTCCAATTTTGCCAAAGAAATGCCGCGATTCCTCTTTTTATTCGCTACCTTTGGTCTCGAATTTAACTCAGCAAATATAGCAAATGATTGGATTAAACTTACCATCTTTTCCGGCGAAAGTCATTGTCAAGGGAGACAAACGGCAAATTTTTGATGCGATCAGGCGGAAATATGTGGTCTTGACACCCGAGGAATGGGTTCGGCAGCATTTCGTGCATTACCTGATGGCTGAAAGGGGCTATCCGCAGGAGCTGATGGGAAATGAGGTACCCATCCAGTTGAATGGCACTTCGAAGCGTTGCGATACGGTCGTTTTTAATCGCTTTTTAGAGCCTTTGATGATTGTCGAGTATAAAGCCCCCACCGTGGGGATTTCAAGCGCTGTATTCGCCCAAATTGCCCGTTATAACATGGTTCTGCATGTGCGTTACTTGATCGTCAGCAACGGACTGCGCCATTTTTGCTGTCGGGTCGATTATGAGGCGGGTTCCTACAGGTTCCTGCCGACAATCCCTGCCTACGAAGAATTGCTCAGCGAACCAGTTCAGCCCACTACCTAACGTGCCAGCGCAGCCACTATCAAACGAACCAACTCATCCCAGCACTTAGCGAACCAGTTCAGCCCACTACCTAACGTGCCAGCTCATCCCGGGACTTAGCGAGCCAGTTCAGCCACTACCTGGTGGTAGGGATTAGCAAGCAAGAAGAGGCTTGAATCGGGGGCTTGCTTCGTCCGATTCACCCCATTCCAACTGACCCATTCGTTTGAATCCGCAGGTCTGTCTGTCTGCACGGTCGGATGCTCCGGATCGAACAACCAAGAGTAGGCCAAAAGGGCCATGAAAAAAGATATGATCAACAGTTTCATCGCAAGTTCAATTTTTTCGTTCTACATCCTGTCAGATGTAAGAAGAACGAAAAATGCTGCATCTTATTTTCCCAATCCGTCAAAAAAGTTGGGTAGGCCGGCTATCCAAACAAAAACGGGAAGAAGCCGTTTGACTTCCTCCCGTCCTATAGTTGGTTTTTTACTGTCCAGTGCAAAAGACTGATTAACCACCGAAGTTATCGTAGTGCAACATTTCAGGCGGCACACCCAGACTGTCGAGCATGTTCTCCACTGCTTTCGACATCGGGCCCGGACCACACATGTAGTATTCGATATCTTCCGGAGCATCGTGATCCTTCAGGTAGTTGTTGTAGATGACCTGATGAACGAAACCGGCTGTATATTTTACGCCAGCTGCATCGGCTGCGGGATCCGGACGGTCGAGTGCCAAATGGAAGGTGAAGTTCGGGAACTCCTTCTCGATGGCCAGGAAGTCTTCCAGATAGAACACTTCGTTCAACGCACGAGCACCGTAGAAGTAGGACATCTTGCGGTCGGTTGTCTTCAGTGTCTTGGTCATGTGCATAATCTGAGCACGCAGCGGAGCCATACCAGCACCACCACCGATCCACATCATCTCGCGCTTCGAATTGAAGATCGGATGGAAGTCTCCGTAAGGACCACTCATGGTTACCTTGTCACCCGGCTTCAACGTAAAGATGTAAGAAGAGGCAATACCCGGCATTACATCCTGGAATCCTACCTGAGGTTTCGGCTTGAACGGCGGTGTTGCAATACGGACGGTCAACATGATGCGGTCGCCCTCGGCCGGATAGTTGGCCATTGAGTAAGCACGGATGGTCGGTGTGTCGTTCTTACACTTCAAACCGAACAAACCGAACTTCTGCCAAGCCGGCAGGTATTCGTCGCCGATGAGGTTCTTGTCGATGTCCTTGTCATAGTCCATGGTGTAAGCCGGAATCTTGATCTGTGCATAAGAACCGGGGATGAAGTCCATGTGTTCGCCCTTCGGCAAAGCCACGATGAACTCCTTGATGAAGGTAGCCACGTTCTTGTTGCTGATTACCTCGCATTCCCATTCCTTCACGCCGAATACAGAATCAGGCACCTGGACGGTCATGTTTTCTTTCACCTTTGTCTGACAAGCCAAACGCCAGTGATCTTTCTGCTGCTTACGAGAGAAGAAGCCCTTCTCAGTCGGCAGAATCTCACCACCGCCTTCCAGGACTTGCGCACGGCACTGGCCACATTTACCACCACCACCACAAGCGGAAGACAAGAAAATATTACCACTTTGCAGAGCACCCAGCAAAGTTCCTCCCATCGGTGTCGAGATCTCTTTTTTACCATTCACTTCCAGCTTCACATTGCCGGAGGGAACCAATTTTGCTTTAGCGAACAACAGTGCACCTACCAGGATCAGTGTGATCAATAAGAAAACGACCGCACTGGCAGCGATTGTAAGTCCGCCCGACATTAATATAATCATTTTACTCTATTCTTTAATGCGTTAAACTTAAATCTTAAGACCTGAGAAGCACATAAATGCCATACCCATCAAACCAGTGATGATGAAAGTGATACCCAAACCTTTCAAGGGCTTCGGAACATCAGAGTAGGCCAATTTCTCACGGATAGCTGCCATACCGACAATTGCCAGCATCCAGCCTAAACCAGAACCCAAACCATAAACGGTTGCAACACCTACGTTGGCAAATTCCTTCTGCTGCATGAACAAAGAACCACCCAAGATGGCACAGTTCACAGCGATCAGCGGCAAGAAGATACCCAAAGAGGCATACAAAGAGGGTGAGAATTTCTCAACCACCATTTCCACCAACTGTACGAAAGAGGCAATGACTGCAATAAAGATGATGAAGGAAAGGAAGCTCAGGTTCACTTCGTTGAAGTCAGCTCCCAACCAGCTCAACGCGCCCTCTTTCAAGACATAATTCTCAAGCATGTAGTTAATCGGCAACGTACAGAAAAGTACAAAAGTAACAGCCATGCCCAATCCCAAGGCCGTTTTCACATTCTTGGAGACAGCCACGAAAGAACACATACCCAAGTAGTATGCGAAAATCATGTTATCTACAAAAATGGAGCGGACGAATGTGCTTAATATTTGTTCCATTCTATTATTCCTTTAATCGTTAGCATTATTTTTCCTGAAGTTCCTTGTTCTTCGAACGGTGAACCCAAATGATCACAGCGATCGTGATCAAAGCCATCGGCGGAAGAATCATCAAACCATTGTTCGCATATCCCAGATCATAGAGTGCCTGCGGAATCACCTGGAAACCTAACAACGTTCCTGAACCGAGCAATTCACGGAAGAATCCGACAATGATCAAGATCAAGGCATAACCTACACCGTTACCAATACCGTCCAGGAAGGATTCCCACGGACCGTTGCCCAAGGCAAAGGCTTCCAGACGACCCATCAAGATACAGTTCGTAATGATCAAACCGACGAACACAGACAACTGCTTGTTCACATCGTAAGCATACGCCTTCAGCACTTCACTGACAATCGTTACCAAAGCAGCTACAACCACCAACTGCACAATGATACGGATACGATTGGGAATGGTGTTACGAATCAAAGAAATAATCACGTTAGCAAATGCCACAACGGCAGTCACAGAGAGACCCATTACAATGGCGGGCTCCAATTTCGATGTTACAGCCAGCGCAGAGCAAATACCCAGCATCTGAACAACGACCGGATTGTTTACGCTCAACGGGCCTGACAACACTTGTTTATTCTTTTCAGATAATAATCCCATCTTCTACTTAATTAATTTTGTGAAGTCAAAAATTTTGAATAGCCACTCAAACAATCAAGGAGCATCTTATCAACACCCTGGCTGGTAATCGTACCACCTGAGATGCCATCAACATAATCCTGACCTTCTGCACTCTTGCCCTTCTTGACAACAGCAATTGACTTGAACGCACCGTTCTTGAACAACTGCTTGCCTGCGAACTGTGTGCTGAAAGCCGGCTTGGTGATTTCTGCACCCAGACCCGGTGTTTCACTGGCGTGACTGAAGTCCGTACCATACACCGTGTTCTTGTCGGCATTGACAGAAATGTATCCCCAAATCGGTCCCCAAAGACCAGCACCGTACAACTGGAGAATGTACTTCTTCTCACCATTGACATTGGCTACGAACACCGGAAATGCTTCGCGATCCTTGGCTGCATCAGCGAAAGCTGCATCCAACTGACCCAGCTCTTCACCATTGGCATTGATCAGGAAGCCCTCCTTGATCAACTCGTTGAACTTGGCTTCTGCTTCGTTGGCCGGAACAGACACGTTGATAGAACGCAAGATCTGCTGACGCTTGTCGTTGTCTTCATTGGCTTTCTGTGCACTCTTCAAAGACTGAGAGGTGAACGCCAACAACACAGCTACCACCAATACCATCACAGCTGCATAAACAACCGTATAGACATTGCTGTCACGGTTCAAACCCTTCTTGCCGGCTGCACCCGGCTCTTTTACCTCTTCAAACTCAGAAGCGGGAGCCATACATACCGGACAAACATCCGGAGCCTTATTTCCCTCGTGGATATAACCACATACTTTACATTTAAACTTAGCCATACTCCTTTACCTCCTTATTTGATTGCACGTTTCAATCGGCGAGTTACGTTTGCCTCTACCACATAGTAATCGATCAGCGGAGCAAATACGTTCATCAGCAAGATTGCCAACATCATGCCCTCGGGGTAACCCGGGTTGAGCACACGGATGATGACCGCCATTGCACCTACCAAGAATCCGTAGATGTATTTACCAGTCTCTGTACGAGCTGACGTGACAGGGTCAGTTGCCATGAAGACAGCACCAAAGGCAAAACCACCCAAGCACCAGTGGTCAACCGGTGAAACAGTCATGGAAACAGTTGTGCCGATTGCATTGAAGATCAAAGCCATCACAGCACCACCGACGAAGATAGAACCCATCGTCTTCCAGCTGGCAATACCTGTTACCAACAGAATGACAGCACCAATCAAGATGGCTGCTACAGAAGTTTCAGCAATAGAACCCGGAATCAGACCTACGAAATAGTCCCACGTAGAAATGGGGTTACCCAAAATATCCGTTACCTGGAAAGAACCGATCAGTTCCTTACCGGCAATGGCAATCTGTCCTAACGGAGTGGCTCCTGTAAAGCTGTCCACTACGTTACCAGCACCCATACCAAATGTTGCATCTGTACGGACGAATACCTGGTCGCCTGACATGGCTGCCGGATAGGCAAAGAACAGGAATGCACGTGTCACCAATGCTACATTAAATATATTGTAACCTGTACCACCAAACACCTCTTTCGCAAAGATAACCGCAAACGCTGTAGCTACGGCAATCATCCACAACGGAGTGTCGATGGGAACAATCATCGGAATCAACATACCGGAAACCAGGAATCCTTCCTGAATCTCCTCTTTCTTCCACTGTGCTACGGTAAACTCAATACCCAAACCAACGACATACGACACGATGATTTTGGGCAAAACAGCCAACAGACCATAAATAAAGGTAGAACAAAAGCCGACTTCTGCCAACTGGCCAATCGCAGCATAGTGCTGATAACCGACATTGTACATACCAAAAAGCAAAGCAGGCAACAAAGCGATGATGACCACAGTCATGGTGCGCTTTGAATCAATACTGTCATGAATATGCACGCCTGATTTGGAGGTTTCGTTGGGGACAAACAAGAAGGTCTCCATACCCTCGAAAACAGAACGGAACATCGCCAGCTTTCCGCCTTCCTCAAAGTTAGGCTTAATCTTGTCGAGATAATTCCTTAACGCTTTCAATGTATTATTGTTTTAATGTTATTAATTCATTTCCTTATATAACAAGTTCAAACCGTTACGAACGATCTGCTGCAATTCGATCTTGGACGTATCGACAAATTCGCACAAGGCAAAGTCTTCCGGTGCAACTTCGTAAATACCCAGGCTTTCCATCTTGTCAATATCAAACGTGATGATCGCCTTCAGCAAGTATTCCGGCAGGATATCCATCGGGAACACTTTGTCGTATTCGTTCGACATGATCATCGCACGCTTACCTCCACGGATACGAGCGTCAATCGTGTATTCCTTATTGCCGCCTGTCAACCAAGAAAGGTAAGAATGGCTCATACTGAACTTGCCGAAGCCGGGTGCTGCCCATCCCAAGAACTCGTTTACATCATCACCTTCAGGAATGACCGTGATCTGGTAATCGTAAGCACCGAGATAATCGGACTTGGACACCTTGGTTCCTGTCAGCACATCACCGCTGATGATACGTACATGCTTGTCTCCTTCCAGAATCTTGCCGGCAACCAGACTCTCGATGGTACAGCCAGCAATGGTCTTGATGAAACCTCTTTCAGTCGTTTCAGAGCCCGTGATGGCAACCAGTCGGCTAAAGTCAGCAATGCCCTTGTTGATCAGACGACCAATCACAATCACATCCGTACCTTTGACCGTCCAGACGATTTCACCCTTGTTGACCGGTTTGATCTGGTTGATTTGCACACCCACATTACCTGCAGGATGCGGTCCTTCAAATTCAACTACCTCTACACCTGATGCTTTAACGGCAGAACCCTTCTTCACGCCTACATAGACCTTGCCAGCTGTCAGCTTAGCCAACGCATCCAAACCAGCCTGGAAATCGGCCTCCTGTCCCTTCACGATGAAATCGAAACTGGGAGCCAACGGGGCTGAATGAAATGCCGTAACGAAAATGTCACGGGGGGTTTCAGTCGGTGTAGCCACGATGTCGTAAGGACGTTGCTTGATGAACGGCCACATACCGGCATTCAGCAACAGCTCTTTCACTTCGTCTGCTTTCATCGAAGAGAGGCTCTTCTTGCCGAAGGCTTCATACTCGATCTGCGCATCTGGCGTCACCACAATGCTCAGAACCTTACGCTTCGCACCACGGTTGACGGCACTAACCTCACCACTGACAGGTGAGACGAACTTGATTTCGGGGCGGTTCTTATCGATCATCAACACAGAACCGGCTTTGACTTTGTCACCTACTTTCGCAACCACTTTCGGAAGCACACCATCATAACAGTCGGGCACAATCGCATACGATTCGCTCTTTTTACCTGTCATCAGTACCTCCGAGGCCTTGCCTTTCAGATTAATGTCTAAACCCTTTTTAATCTTAATCACATTTGCCATGATACAACTAAAATTGTTTACGTATAATTTTCTTGCAAATGTAAAACATTTTTTCAGCCCAAAGGAATGATTTTCTAAATAAATCATGAAAAACTTTTCGCCTGCACAACTGTTGTAACGACGAAAGATACTTATTTTTGCAGAAAGGATTGAATAAACAGTTTATTACCCATGAAATCTACCGTAATTATTGTCTTTTGGATTGTCTCCTTGGCTTCGGCTTGGGCTCAACAACCTTGTCGGACACAGGTCTTCGACAAGTTGATCCACTCATTGCAAGTACACGTTGCCGACCAGCTCATGTCTATTCCTTGTATAGAGGCTGGATCGGATCAGCAGATCGAAATTTCGTTTGATGCACTTTCACCTAAGGCCGTGCGTTACGCGTACTCGATTGTCCATTGCAATGCGGATTGGACACCCTCTACCCTTTCGCAAATCGAATATCTGGATGGATTCCAAGGAATTCCCATTGACGACTTTGCCAATTCCATGACAACGACTGTCGAGTATGTCAACTATCAGTTCCGTCTGCCCAACGAGGAGGTTCATTTCAAAGTGTCCGGGAATTATGCAGTACGGGTCTATCCGGAAGACGAACCGGATCAGACGGCTTTTGTAGCCTGCTTTTCAATTGTTGAGCCGTTGGTCAGCATCAGCGGACAAATCCGAGGGAATACGGATATTGACACGAATGCGGATCATCAACAGGTGGACTTTTCCATTTTGCAGAAACGTTTTCCCATCACCCATCCGCAAAGCGATCTGAAAATCCGCGTCACACAGAACAATCGGACCGACAATGTGGTCACTGACCTGGTTCCGACCCTTATTTCCAACGACCAGATTGACTATACGAACAACCGGAAACTGATTTTTGAAGCCGGCAACGAATTCCGACGTATGGAGTTCTTGAGCACCAAATACAATGGAATGCATGTCGAAGGGATCTCTTTCCATAACCCCTATTACCATCTGGATCTTCAAACGGACCATTCGCGACAAATGGTTACCTATCAGTATGATCAGGACCAAGACGGACGTTATTTCGTCAACTGCAGCGGTTGTGATGATCCGGACCTGGAGGCGGATTATTTTGTCGTTCATTTTGCGTTGGATTCCGATCCGCTTCCTGCCGGCAAACTGTACATTGCAGGAGAACTCACCCAACAACAGTTGTCCGAGCCCTACGAAATGCATTACAATCCGGAGAGCCAGCGGTATGAGCACTATTTGATGTTGAAACAGGGCAACTACAACTACCAATACCTGTTCGTGCCGGAGGGTGAGACAAAAGGACGGACAGTTTTGACAGAGGGTGATTTTTATCAGACTGAAAACGAATATACGATTTATGTCTATTACCGTCCGATTGGTGCACGATTTGACCGTTTGATTGGCGTTTCTACCCTCAAGAATCAGATTCAGCTCTATTGACGGTATAAAAAAGAAGAGCTAAGCAGACCGGAATCCGCTTAGCTCTTTTTGTATTCCATTCCCAAAAGGGAACTGCTTGATCTCACTTATTTCAATTCCTTGATACGGATATTACGGAATTTCACCGGAGAACCATGACCCAAGAAACCAATGTGGCCCTTCTTGTTGAACAAGCCCGGATGTTCGTGACCGTCCGGAGTTCCGTTCTTCACAGCCTCGCGGATATTGCCTTCTGTGATGACTACTCCATTGACTGTCACACGAATGTAGTCACCATCCGCATAAATCTCTTCGGTATTCCATTCGCCAGCCGGCTTGAAGGCTTTCGGATGGTCATCCTTGGCCGGAATGATGCCATAGACAGAACCGTGGTGCTGCAACTTCGTGATGTTCTTGTAGATCGGATGCTCACAATCCAGCACCTGAATCTCCATACCCACGTAAGCCGCATCGCCCTCCATCGGGGTACGAATACCCACACCATTGTTGGCTCCCGGCGTCAGCTGGAAATCGAAACGATAGACGAAATTCGCATACTCATCTTTCGTATAGAGGTTGCCGCCAAAGCTCTTGCTCGGATTCATGGAAATGCAACCATCTTCCAAGGTATAATCGACCGTATTACCTGTCCATTCGTGCATGTTCGTACCATCGAACAACACCTTGAAGCCCTCTTTCTTCTCTTCGTCAGACAGCTGGAACGGTTCGACACGCTTCAACTCCTTGATGTAGATGTTGCGGAACGAACAACGGCTGCCATGTGCTTGCAATTCAATCTGCTCGATCGGCAGAATCGGTTGGCTACGATCCCAGTAGTTCTCCATGATGACATTATCTACAACCAGTTCACCATTCAACTTGACGGTTACACGGTCGCCCACCATCTTGATGTAGAAGCTGTTCCATTCGCCCAACTTATTGTCAGCCACCTTCAGCGGATTCCGTTCGTTCTTCGCATTGTTGTACAAGCCGCCTGAACCCACCTGTGCTCCTACGTTCACACGGGAAGTGTCCCAGATCTGAACCTGCGGTGTGGCACGCAAATAGATGCCGGCATCCGGTTCCTTGCCGTTCGGATCCAACATCCAATCGACGTACATTTCAAAGTCACCATAGGCTTTCGCTGTACAGAGATTATCATAACCCGAACCTTCGAAAACAATGCAGCCATCCTTGACAAACCAATCCTTGCGCATCCGCTCGTCAGCAGCCTCCTGCTCCTTGGCCAACTTGGCCGGAGTCATCTTGTAACGCTTGTACGGGTTGCCGTCACCATCTTTGCCGACCATGCCCTTCCAGCCTGTCAAGTCTGTTCCGTTGAACGCCTGAACGAAGCCTGTTTCATCCGGCATCTTTTCAATATGCTGAACCAACGCATCGTGATCGTAACGGGCATCCTCTCCGTCGAACATCGGCAGAATCTTCTTCAAGAGACCCTTCACATTGTCTCCCGTATATTCCGGATGGTTACGGGCAATGTTCCAGATGGCATAGACAGCAGCCGAACGAACAGCCGGACTGCCATTCAGGAATTCGCTTGCATACATCATCGAAAGGAACGTACCAGCCTGTGAGATGGTCCGCAAGATTTTGACCTTCTGTTCATCCGTCTTGGCAATCTCCATCGCCTTACGCAAGAAGATCAGACGGTTCTCACCTGTCAAGGTCGGACTGGCCACCAATTCCACGTAACGGTTCAAAGCCTGGTCAAATGCACTGGCTGACAACGGCTGCTTGCAGATGGTAAACAGCTCTTCCGCTGCATCCAGACCCTTCCAAGCCACCAAGGCACCTAACGCCTGATCCTTGGCAACGCCCGAACTCTGATTGAATCCAGCCACGATCGTCTGCAAAGCCTTCGGTTCACCCGTTGAAGCCAATACCTTATAATATAAATACTTCTTGCTGTCGCCTGCCTGAATCATCCGGCGAGAAACCTTCTCCTCCTGCTGAGCCGGTGTCAAACGTCTGAGTGTACTGATGACAGCCGCCTGCAACTGATCGACTGTTTGCGGTTCAGCCACTTCCAACATGCCGCACAACAGGGTGAAATCCTTTTCTGCCACCACATCCTTCAATGCGTCGAAGGCAGCTTTCTTCACCTCATTCGAACCCGACTTGGTCTGTTCCAGCACGGTATTCAGATTCGCATCTGCCTTACGCAGGGCCAACAGTTCCAAACCGGCTATCTTACCGGCATCACTCTTGGCTGTCGGAATCACCTTGGCAACCGCCTGATCAATGTCACCACGGAAAGCTGCCAATGCATCCTGTCCCAACAGCACCACCTGCTTGTCCTCCTGCGTCAACAGATCAGCCAAGACCGGAATTACACTTTCATTGCCGATACGGACCAAAGCCCAGACCGTTGCCTGCTTCACGTCGAAGTTGGCATTCTTCAGCTGATTCACCATCAACTGCTCAGCAGACAGGTCAAAGCGGATTTCCAGTTTCTTCAGGATATCCTTCTTGTTCGGACATTTGCTCTCCCGACCAATCCAGTTCAGTACATCCACTTTCACTTCGTCCTTGGCCTTGTCCATGGCCTTCAGCAACTCGACGTAGAGCGTTGCATCTGCATAATCAGAGGCAAAATTCAAAGCCGCATTCCGATAAGCCTTACACGGATCCTTCAACGTAGCCAAAATCTGCTTCTGAGCCGTTGCCGGCTGTACGCTCAACAAAATCTCCAAAGCAGCCTCCCGACTCTGTACCTGGTTAGCCTTGGTTGCCTTCTTCATCAGGTCAGCAGCCGCCTTCTGAGCTGTCTTCGTATCACCCTTAGCAGCCAAACGCTTGATCAACATGATGTAAGCCTCATTGGCTCCTGTATTCTCCATCACGTAATTGGCTTTTGCAGCAGCCTCGGCCAACACCTTCAATGAAGCCGACGAACCCAGCTGACTCAAGGCATAATTGATCTCCTTCTGCATCTTTTCGTCAGCACCTTCGCGCAAGCCCAACAAAACCGGCTCGGCTCCTTCTGCCTCCTCGAAGTCAGCCAACGCACGGACAATGTGCAGTTTGGTTTCCGGTGAGCCCATCCGGTTCTTCAGAGCTCCAACCAAACCTTGTGCAGCCTCTTTCGTGCCGATGGAAGCCAACGCACGAACAGCCGGACCGCTCAATTCCTGATCATTGGCATATTCCAGCAACAAAGCTACGGACTCATCACCACCGCAAATCTGCAACTGACGGATGATGAAAGCCTTTGTCTCGCGTTCAGATACCTGTCCCAATGCCTTACCATACGCCTTGGCAATTGTTTCGCGGGCACTCTCCTCGCCTTTAGCCATCACGTAGTGGGTCAAACCGCTCAACGCATAATCCACCTGTGCATTGCTGCCCTTGCCCGGAGCGTTGATCATCTTGACCAAAGCCAGGACACCCTCTTCGCCTGTACCCTTCAGGTCATTGATCAACTGATTGTATTTTTGCTGTGTCTCAGCCGGCATTTGTGCCAACACATCCGCTGTAACCGTCTGTGCCGTACGATGTGCCGGAGTTTGCGCCATTAAGTTGGCACACAGTAACAAACTTGCTATCGCTATATATGTTTTCTTCATTGTGACTCCTTTTTTAGATATTCCACGGTGCACGCATCGGCTGGTCCAACAAACGGTTAGCAGCCTCGTCGTTGATAAATTCCAATTTCACGGGGTCGAAATGCAGGGTGCGGTTCAGTCGCAAAGCCACAGCACCCAAGTTCACGATCGTTGCCGAACGAAAACCGTTGCGCTCGTTCAAGGCAAAGGGCTGGCGCGTCTTCACGCACTCAATGAAATCAGTGACCTGAGGTTCCGGTTCCGGATAGTCAGCCAACTTCTTCTCCCAATCGGGAATGTCGCAGACGAAGTTCTTATAGACATTACCCTTCGGACCTGCAATGTAGGGTGTATTCGGATCGCCATAATCACCACCCCACAGCACAATCTGGCAACCATCTTCGTAGGTATACGTGATGGAACGCCAAGTACCTACTGCATCCGGGTGCTGTTGCGGAGCATCCACTTCAATCTTCACCGGACTGGTGTGATCCTTATCCAGGAAGTACTGTACGGGGTCGATGTAGTGCTGACCCATATCGCCCAGACCACCACCATCATAATCCCAATAGCCACGGAAGGTCTGATGCACACGATGGGCATTGTAGGGTTTGTAAGGAGCCGGACCCAACCACATGTCGTAGTCCAGTTCAGCCGGAACCGGTTGCGGCTCCAGGTATTCTTTACCTACCCAATAGAACTTCCAGTCGAAGCCGGTATGCTTGCTGATGGTCACCTTCAACGGCCAACCCAACAGACCGCTCTGCACCAGTTTCTTCAACGGTTTGACAGGGGTTCCCAAACCATAGAACGGATCAGCAAAACGGAACCAGGTGTTCAGACGGAACATACGGCCATACTGCTTGACAGCCTCCATCACACGCTTTCCCTCGCCAATCGTACGGGTCATCGGCTTCTCACACCAGATGTCCTTACCAGCCTTGGCAGCCTCTACCGACATAATGCCGTGCCAATGAGGCGGTGTGGCAATATGTACAATATCCACATTCGGATCCAAGATCAGATCGCGAAAATCGTGATAGGCAGCAATCTTTTCCTTCACCAGATTCTTGCCCAATTCCAGGTGGTTCTTATCTACATCGCAGACTGCCACCAGACGGGTGCCGCCATAGTTCAAATGTCCGCGACCCATACCGCCGGTACCAATGATACCTTTTGTCAGCTGGTCACTCGGGGCGATGAAGCCCTTACCCAACACCTGACGGGGAACGATGGAGAACAGAGCGATCCCACCCATTGTCTTTAAAAAGTCTCTTCTATTCGTCTTCATAGAATAATCATTTATATACCTACTATTAGAGTTTGGACAAATATACTACTTATCCAGCAAATCCTGCAAATATTGACGGGTTTTAACCACATAATCATGTCGTGCACCATTCAATTCGCACTCGATGGTCACGGCTCCCTTGAATCCTTGCTTCTTCAATTCGGCAATGACAGCCGGGAAATTCACGTCACCTGTGGGAATGGGCACTTCGGCTCCCAATTCGTACGGATTGTTCGGATCGGGATATTTGCCATCCTTCGCATGGAACTCCTTGATCAGCGGACCGAACAGTTTCACAGCATCCAACGAGTTGGATTTGCCATACATCAGCAGGTTCGCCAAGTCGCAGTTGATGAACAGGTTGCCTGTACCAATATCCTTGATGGCACGAATCAGTGTCGTCGGAGTCTCCTGACCGGTCTCGAAATAGATCATCACACCACGCTCTTTCGCATAGTTGCCCAAGTCCTTCATCACCTTCACGAAGTCGATGTACTGTTCCGATGAAGGATCTTCCGGAATGAATCCGAAGTGCGAGTGCATGGCCGGAATATCAGCCATCTGGCAGAAATCGATCATTTCGTGATAGGTGGCAATCTTGGCCTCCCGTTCGTCCGTCGGAACGAGACCGATCGTAGCCGGCCCCTTGCGGAAGTTCCACTGGCTCTTGCTTCCCGGAACACCCACCAACGTAGTCACCTTGATCTGATGTTTCTTGGAGGCAGCCTTCACCTGATCGGCATAGGCTTGTGTCATCGCCCCCCGTTTATAGTTCAGTTCACACGAGCCGAAGCCCTGCTTATGCAAATCTTCAAAACTCTTGTCGAGATTGCTCCAGTCATACTGGATCACACCAATCGTGATCTCCTGTTGTGCACAAACCGGTGTGCAAGCGGCCAGCAACATAGCCGCACAAACTGCTTTCCAATTCATATCTTATTTCTTATTTATATGTATCCAAACAGATTTATATCTATCCAAAAAGAGGCGAAAGCTTAGAACCAAGCCTCCGCCTCCTCCTTTAGTTGTTCACGCTACAAAATTACTCCATTGTTGGATTAAATGTACCGCCCCAATTGTTATTTTGTTCCAAATTCGGGTTCTCATCCAAATTCACCTTCTGGATCGGGAAGAAATAGAACGACTCTTCGATCACGAACTCACGCTCTGCAGCCTCGTTGAAGGGCACCTGCAGGATGGAGTAACGGAAATCGCCCGTTGTCAGTTCGAATGCATCTGCCTTCTTCTTAGCCTCGGTCAAGTCCATATCGGTTCCGTCCGGATTGATAGGAATAGCCTCGATACCATGTTTCGTCCAGCCAGCCAACTTCATCATGTTGCGTGTACGACGCAAGTCCCAGAAGCGGTGACCCTCGAAGCACAACTCGATGTGACGCTCGTCCAGGATAGCCTGACGGATCTGCTCCTGATTAGCCACCTTCAGACCATACAAGCCATCAGCACCTGCTTCGATGCCAGCACGCTTGCGGATCTGCTTCAACATGTCGATAGCCACATCTGAATGACCCATCTCGTTAGCAGCTTCTGCATAGATGAACATCACCTCTACGAAACGCATCAGGATGTAGTCGATGTCGTACGTCAAGATGTTGGCCTGCGTCAAAGACAAGTCAGCACCCTTCATCTGATAGAAACCAGAATAAACATCGTTGTTTACAGCATTGGTGTGAGCAGCCGGGTTGATACCATACTGGTCGTCACCACTACTGATACCCAACGCATTGTACTGACGATAACCAGCCGGTTTTCCAGCCACCGGATAGAGGTCACCATTGTACATGATCACCTCGTCGAAACGCGGGTCACGGTTCTTCCAGAAGCTCTTCAACAGGGCCTGTTCGTCACCTACATAATACTTACCTGTCGGATCGTCGAAACGCTTACCGTCCAGCATCGGGAAGTCCTTCACAAATTCCCAAGTCGGGTTGTAGGAGTTCGTTCCACGGCTGACAGAAGCCGGACGCATACCAGCCTCATAATAAACGGTCTTGTTCGGGTTGGAGTTCACCACCGGGAAGACAACTTCCGGACCCTGCTCCTTCAACCAGATGTCAGCATAGTTCTCTGTCAAGGCAATACCGTGGTTCACACAGAACTCGTAAGCCTCCTTGGCAGCATTGTAGGCCTCGCTCCAATAAGCATTGGTGTAGGGCTTCGACGGGTTGAACTGCGGAGAAGCCTTCAGCAACAAGGTCTTGGCCTTCCAAGCCTTGGCGAAGCACTGGTCGATGCGGCCATAATCCGAAGAACCGGCAGCAATCTTTTCGGGCAACAACGAGATGGCCTTGTCCAAATCTTCCACCATGAACTGGAAGCACTCAGCCGTTGAATTACGTTTCACCATCAAATCGTCTGTGTCCTTATCCTGCGGCACCTTGATGTAAGGCACACCACCATGATGCAATACCATCCAATAGTAGGTATAGGCACGCATGAAGTAGGCCTGACCCAACAAGTCATTGGCTTTTGACTGGTCAATCTCGGCATTCTCCAGACGCTTGATAGCCTCGTTGATCTGACGTACCTGTGTATAAGTCCATTTCTTGTAAGCACTACCGGTCTCTGTGATCGTACCTAAATACCAGGGCATACCTGTGATCTGATCGGAGTTGTAGTCGGCCGAATAAGACCAGTTGCCAAACGTGATTGCATACAAATTGTTGACGTATGCAGTTGCCAGATTGACGTCACCCCAAACCATGGATTCATCGTAGCTTTCCAAGTTTTTGATGTCCAACGTGTCGCAGCTGGTGGTCAAACCTCCCCACACCAACACGGCCGACGCAATGGCAAATTTGAATTTATTTAGTTTCATATACTTCCTGTTTTATTGATTTAGAATGTGAAATTAAGACCGAATGAGAATGTCTTCATCAACGGATATGAATCGTAGTATTTCTGCTCCGGATCCAAGAATTCTGTCACGGAAGATATACAGAACAGGTTCGTTGCATTGGCGAATACCTGAGCGCGTGTGATGCCCAACGGACGCAATACCACCTTCGGCAGGTCGTAGCCAATGTTCAAGTTCTTCAGACGCAGGTAAGCACCGTTGCGCAACCAGTAGCTGGTGTTGCCGGCTCCTGATTCATACCAGCTGGAACCTACGATACGCGGATAAACACCGTTCGGGTTGGTCTCCGGGTCATACACCTTGTCGCTTGTCCAGATCGGGAAGTAGGGACGAACGGCTCCACCATGCTGATAGAAACCACCATCTACACCACCGACCATACGGTCATACTTGCCGACACCCTGGAAGTGAACATCCAACGTGATGCCTTTCCACTTGATGCTACCACCGAAACCGTAGTTGATACGCGGAGTTGAGTTCTCGGTCAACAGGTTATAGCTATCGTTGCCGTCGATCTTACCGTCCGGACCGGGAGCATAACCATCACCACGTGTATCCTTATACAAGATACCACCCAAGTAGGGGTCACGACCGAACTGCTTGAATCCCTTTGCCTTCAAAGCCTCTACTTCGGCCGGATCCGTCAGCAGGTGGTCAGCGATCAAACCGATGATACGGCTGTCGGCCATACCTACACGAGACAGGTCTGCCAAGTTGCCGCCCTCTTTGTAGATGGCTGATTCATCCAGCACATCCCACTGGTCGCGAGCAAAGCCTAAGTTCACGTAAGCAGAATAGTCGATCTCGCCTTCGGCTGCCTTGTCCATCCAAGTCAAGGTCAACTCACCGCCTCGCCAAGAACGTTCTGCATAGTTCTCCGGAGCCAAAGCCTGTCCGTACGTACTCGGCAGTGAAACCGTACGGGCACCCAAGATATCGGTCTCCTTGCGGTAGAACGCATCGAACGTACCGGACAACTTGTTGTCGATCACACCAAAGTCGAAACCGAAGTTGAAAGTGCGGGAAGTGGCCCACGTCAACGTTGTGTTCGGAGTGGCACCGGCCACGATACCCGGAGCCAAGTTGCTACCGAAGATATAGTTGTTCGAAGTGGTATATTTCTGCAAATAAGAGAAGGCTGCAATTTCTTTACTGTTTACATCCAAGTCGTTACCGGTTGTACCGTAAGAGGCACGCAGCTTCAAGTTGCTCAACCAGTTGCTGGCATTGGCCATAAACGGCTCCTGGCTGATACGCCAAGCGGCAGATACAGAGGGGAAGAAGCCCCAACGGTGTCCGTCCGGGAAGAGCGTGTTACCGTCGTAACGGAAGGAGAACTCGGCAATGTACCGCTGGTCAAATGTATAGTTGAAACGGCCGATCCAAGAGAGACGTCCGCCTGTATATTCCACCGCATCACCATAACGACGTTCCGTATCGCTCGAATAGACGAACATCTGGTCGATGTTGGTCGTCGGGTCTTCACCCTTCGCGCGTACATATTCGCCACCGTTCGAAGCCTGCTCGAATACGACCATACCCGACACGTCGTGCTTGCCGAAGCTGTTCGCATAGTTCAAGAACCAGTTGAACTGCTCGCTCCACAACTGCTTGGTCTGATATTCCAGGTTCTCGTAGTTGTTCGAGAAGTTGAAGGTGTTGTACTCATTCAAGTTCAACGGACCCGGCAAGAAGCGGTTACCGCTCGGGTCAGCCTGCTGCATCTTGTAGTTCTTCTGGAAGGTCATGAACTTCTTGCGGCTGTAGTCCTTGCCCACGTAGTTGCCGACAATCTTGGTGCTCAAACCTTTCGTGATGAAGCTCAAGTCGATGTCGAACGAAACGATACCGTTCATCGTACGACGACGTGTCTTCACATAACGGTCACCGATCACCTGGTCAACCGGGTTCCAGCCCTGCCATGAACCGTAGTCCGGATAGATCGGATATTCGGTCCGCTCGTTGGCCGGCGTACCGTCCAGATAGGAATAGAACGGAGTGGTCTTCAAGGCGTTGAACGTACAACGGTAGATATCATAGACAGCCTGGTCGTCTGCCGAGTCGAACGGCCAGTAGAAACGGCGGTCGTTAGACTGGTTGGCTGACAAGTTCACGTTCATCTTGATGTATTTCGACAATTCCGTCGTGATGTTCGAACGCAACGAATACTGTTTGTTTTCCAGGGATACGTAAGAACCCTCTTCGGCCAGGAATGAACCCATCACGTAATACTGTGTCTTTTCCGAACCACCCGTCACGCTCAGTGAGTGCTTCGTATTCCACGGGTTCTGCCAGATCCAGTCGTTTACGTCATAGTTGATGTTGTTGTCGCGGAAGTAAGCATATTCAGCTTCACCGTTCGGTTCGGCCGTACCGCGGAAGCGAGCCACCGCATTCTGATAGTCCAACTCGTCGATAGCGGTCCAACGGTTCGAGAACAGCTGCTGTGTCGGCTTGCTGAACGAATAAGTACCCTGATAGTTGAAAGTCGGCTTCTGGTTCTTCACACCGCCCTTGGTCGTTACCAATACGACACCGTTACCGGCAGCAGAACCGTAGATAGAAGCGGTTGCAGCATCCTTCAAGAAACTCATCTGGTCGATTTCATACGGCTCCAACTTGTCGAAATCCTCCTTCTCGCGGATGATACCGTCGATAACGAACAACGGGTCGCCGAAACCACCACGCAGACGGATTTCGGAAGAGGCACCCATCAAACCTGAGTTACCTGTAATCGTAGCACCGGCAGCACGTCCGGCCAATGAGTTAGATAGATTGGAGTTAGGAATGGCAGTCAAATCGTCTGACTTCACATTCGAGATAGAACCGGTCATATTGACCTTTTTCTGAACACCATAACCTACGACCACTACTTCGTCCAGTGCTTGCGTATCCTCTTTCAACGTGATTTGTAAAGAGGTCTTCCCTTTCACTGATACTTCCTGGTCGAGGTATCCAATATACGAAACGATCAAGGTTGCATCGTTGGCTACGTCCAGTGTGAAATTACCGTCAATGTCGGTAATGGTTCCGACACCGGCTCCACCTTTCACGACTACGTTTGCACCTACAACGGGAATTCCCGCTTGGTCCACAACGACACCTGTTACCTTTTTCGCTTGCTGCAGGGCATTCACCTCTAAGGCTGCCCCATAAGCATCATTACCTAACGCAAATGCGGCAGGCGATGCGGCTGAAAGTAGTATTGCTAACGAAGCAACACACGGCGTTCTTCTCATTAGGCAATCATTTTAAGTTTATAATTAGAGAATAAGTTTAAAATTCACAGGACAAAGATAAGGCTTTCCGCTCTCTATCATAGTTAAATAAAGTTATAATTTATATAGATTAACCGATTCAAAAGGGATATCGACAATTCAATCATCTGATTCATAACAGGATAACACCATTGTAAAAACAGCCTACGTTTGTGTTCCATTTTTTTATTTCCTCATTCCTTCACCCAATCCATTTTTTACTACCTTTACGGCGAAATAGATAAATTGTCAGGGATATGGAAGAATGGACAACACAGGAAGCGGTCAAACAGATTCCTTACGGAATGATGAACTTCGTGGCTATACGCGAGGACAATTATTACTATGTCGATAAGACCC
>JAFBIU010000031.1 GCA_021531775.1 Parabacteroides distasonis
GATCTATACCCATCTCGACCGTGAATCATTACGTCAGCAGATCCTGACCTGTCATCCGCGAAGTAAATAACGGAATAACCATACGGACATAAAAAAAGGCCCTCTTTCGAGAGCCTTTTTAGATATGTATCGAAATATCGATTACTCAGCACGCAAAGTCAGACGCTTGAATGAAAGGATCTGCAACTCCGGATCTGACTCCTTCATTACCTCTTTCACAGTCTTCTTGCCATCCATGATATCCTCCTGGTTCAGTAAGCAAACCTCCTTCAAGAACTTACCCAGACGACCCTTAGCGATGTTCTCGATCATCTGCTGCGGCAGGTTAGCAGCCTTCTCTTCAGAAACCTTAGCAATGATTTCCTTAGCCTTAGCTACGTCCTCAGCTGTGATCCAACCCTTCGCCATGTTGCTCTCCATGTGATCTTCGCTATCCACGTGAGCCGGGTTGATGCCTGCCTTCTTCAAAGCAACCTCAACAGCCTTCTGGATCTGCTCAGCCTTTGTCTTTTCGATAGCCACCTGGATCTCCTGATTCTTAACAGACTCAGGTACACCAGCCTCATCGATAGCGATCGGGTTCATAGCCGCAATCTGCATAGCGATGTTGTGAGCCAATTCCTCAGATTCCTTGTTGAAAGCAGCAATTGTACAAAGCTGGTTCTTACCCATGTGGTTATAAACCGTTGTATAAGCACCTTCAACGAAGCTGTAGCCATCCAACTCCATCTTCTCGCCTGTGATACCGCTACGTTCAGTTACGGCATCCTGTACTGTACCGTGACCCATCGGCATAGCCTTGATCTCGTCCAGTGTCTGGCACTTGTTAGCAACTGCAGCATCCAGAATAGCCTGTGTCAAAGCAACGAAATCAGCATTCTTTGCTACGAAGTCAGTCTCGCACTTCAAAGCGATGACAGCAGCAAAACCACCATCCTTCTTTGCCAATACGCAACCTTCAGAAGCATCACGGTCAGAACGCTTTGCAGCGATAGCCTGACCCTTCTTGCGGATGATCTCCATTGCCTTTTCGATGTCACCGTCTGTTTCGGTCAACGCCTTCTTACAGTCCATCATACCAGCTCCACTCATTTTGCGAAGCTTGGTGATATCAGCCATTGTTACAGCCATAGTCTTCTTTTCTCTTTACTTGGTTGTTATTACTCTTCCTCTTTAGCGAACTTGTCAGCCACGTTAGCGTTCAACGCTTCGTCGTCTTCCTTCTTGTTGCGCTTAGCAGCCTTTGCCTTACGCTCACGCTTCGGAGCTTCGCCTTCGCCAGCAGCTTCAGCATCTACCTTCTCAGCCTTACGCTCTTCCAGACCCTCATTCATAGCCTCGCAGATAGCACCCAAGATTACCTCTACAGACTTGGTAGCGTCATCGTTAGCCGGAATTACATAGTCAATGTTGTTCGGATCTGAGTTAGTATCTACCATACCGAATACGGGGATACCCAGACGGTTAGCTTCGCGAACAGCGATATGTTCTTTCATCACGTCAACTACGAACAAAGCAGACGGCAGACGAGTCAGGTCAGCGATTGAACCCAATGTCTTCTCCAACTTTGCACGCTGGCGAGTGATTTGCAATTTTTCTCTCTTTGACAGATTATCGAACGTACCATCCTTCGTCATCTTGTCAATGGTAGCCATTTTCTTGATAGCCTTACGGATAGTCGGGAAGTTGGTCAACATACCACCCGGCCAGCGCTCGATTACGTACGGCATACCAACCGATGCAGCCTTGTCGGCAACAACTTGTTTAGCTTGTTTTTTGGTCGCAACGAACAGCACCTTCTTGCCCTGCTTTGCCAGGTTCTTCATTACTTCGGCTGCTTCGTCAACTTTAGCAACTGTTTTATATAAGTCAATGATATGAATACCATTGCGCTCCATAAAGATATACGGAGCCATAGCGGGGTTCCACTTTCTTTTTAAGTGTCCAAAGTGAACACCTGCCTCTAATAATTGATCAAAATTAACTCTTGACATTTGTTTCTTTTTAAATCGTTTACATTCTTGTTGTTTTCAACTGCCGGGTAGTCTTCCCACAAATCTACTTGTAAAAGGAATCCCCGCAATTTAGATACTAAACGCTTACTTGTGCTTGTAAGGGACTCACAAACATTAACGTTTACTGAACTGGAATCTCTTACGAGCTTTCGGACGACCCGGTTTCTTACGCTCAACAGCACGCGGATCGCGTGTGATAAAGCCTTCCATACGCAAGGTCTTCTTGTCTTCCGGATTGATCTTCACCAATGCACGGGCGATTGCCAAACGAGCAGCCTCAGACTGACCCTTGAAACCACCACCACACAAGTTCACCTGAATATCATACTGTTCTGCTGCATTCAAAGTTGCGAGCGGCTGCTTCACGATAAACTGCAGAATAGAAGAAGGGAAATATTGAGCCAAGTCACGCTTGTTGATCGTAATCTTTCCTGTACCTTCGCTAACGAACACGCGGGCAACTGCTGCCTTACGTCTTCCTATTGCATTAACTACTTCCATTGTGATTATTTATATGAGTTTATATCGATTAACTTAGGTTGCTGTGCTTCGTGCTTGTGCTCTGAACCTTCATAGACATACATGTTGTTCAGCAATTTGGCACCCAGACGATTCTTCGGCAACATACCCTTTACTACTTTACGGAACAGACGGTCTGCACCCTTAGCCATCAAGTCGGCCGGAGTATATTCGATCTGTCCACCGGGATATCCGGTATATCTCAAATAAATACGATCGTTCATCTTGTTACGAGACATAACGATTTTCTCTGCGTTGATGATAATTACATTATCACCACAGTCAACGTGCGGAGTGAAGTTGGGTTTGTACTTACCGCGCAGAAGCTTCGCAACTTTTGCGCACAGACGACCCAATGTCTGTCCTTCAGCGTCAACAATGACCCATTCTTTGTTTACAGTTGCTTTGTTTGCAGAAATGGTCTTAAAACTTAAAGTATCCACTGCTTAAAAATTAAATTAATTAATAACTCAAAAAACTATCCCAGCACACCGCCGCAACGGACACTGAAGCGACGAATATGCTTAATACTAAACACTTAGTACGTTCTGATAATAATCGGCTTGCAAAGGTATGGCTTTTCCCTGAAAAAAAAAACTTTGTTGCTCAAAAAAGTGCATCTTTGTGCAAACATTATAGATTATTAATTCTGAGGAGACAACAGCTGACCACAATAGGGACAATACCGGGCATCCGTATCATCGATCTGCTTCCGACAATGGGGACAACTCCGCTCCTGCTTCCGCAGGCGACCCTCCTCAAAGAGTGCAGCAGATACAATACCGGTAGGAATGGCAATGATGGTATAGCCAAACAGCATCACCACCGCTGACAGGAAACGCCCCATACCGGTAATCGGTGTAATGTCACCATACCCGACCGTCGTCATGGTCACAATCGACCAATAGATACTGGCGGGAATATCGGTAAACGGGGTGTCGGGCCGGTTCCCCTCCACCACATACATCAATGTCCCGATTGAAATATTCAAGATCAAGACAAAGAGAAAGAAGACACCGATCTTGGCCCGGCTGATCCACAACGACTGCATCAGCAGATTCCCCTCATTCAGGAAACTGAATAACTTGAAGACGCGGAACACACGTATCAACCGGAAAGAGCGCACAATCAGCAGATAACGGGCTCCCTGAAGGAAAAATCCCAAATAGAGCGGCAGTGTGGAAAGCAAATCGATAATGCCGAAAAAACTGAATGCATATTGTCGGGGATTGGGTGAACAGTAGAGGCGGACCAGATATTCAAAGGTGAAGAAAGCTGTAAAGAGATACTCCAACACCTGAAAGCCGATGTTGGCATAGGTGTCGAATCGAAAGACACTATCCAAGATCACGACCAGAATACTGGATACGATAAAGCCGATCAAGACGGTGTCGAAGAGTTTTCCTTCGCGTGTGTCTGATTCGAAAATAATAATATATAATCGATTTTTCAAGGACTCGTTTGCTTTCAGTCCCTTCCACCATTGTTTGATTGATTTCATTTGTATTGTATTTGGTTGCAAATATACAGTAAAAAGGACTATCTTTGTCGGGAAGAAAAACAATTTTAAAAATCTATGAATATGCCATCTATCTATCGAATGACGCTTGTATGTCTGTTAGCTGTCATGTCTCAGTTAACTGCAGCCCAAATCAAAATCCTGTATGGCCCTTACCTGCAGAATGTCAAAGATACCGAGGTTACCTTGGTTTGGGAATCAGACAAGCCCTCTGTTGGTTGGGTTGAGATTGCCCCCAACGACGATTCACATTTCTATGGGGACGAACGTCCCAAGTATTTCGACACGACGAATGGTGTGAAGAACACGGCTACCCTGCACACAGTCAAGGTGAAGGGATTGAAACCGGCTACTACCTATCGTTACCGGGTCTATGCACAAGAGGTGCGTGGTCACGAAGGTATTTTCGTCGATTACGGACGGGTAGCTGCCACCGATGTCTATTCCAAAAAGCCGTTGACATTCACAACATGTGACCGGAATAAAAAGGAGACCTCCTTCTTGATGGTCAATGATATTCACGGGCGGGAGGGGCTGATCACCCAACTGCTGAACGTAGGCAAGTTTCAAGACAAGGATTTAATTCTTTTCAATGGGGATATGGTATCGATCTTCAAAGACCGTGAAACCATCTTCAACGGATTCATGAAGGAGAGCATCGACCTGTTTGCAGCGGAAAAGCCCATGTATTATGCTCGCGGCAATCATGAGACACGCGGAGAGTTTGCCACCTCGTTCCAACGCTATTTTTCACCGAAAGAGCCCTACCTATATTATATATTCCGACAGGGACCTGTTTGCTTCATCATGTTGGATACCGGAGAAGACAAACCGGATTCGGATATTGAGTACAGCGGTATCACGGACTACGACAATTACCGATCGGAGCAGGTTGAATGGATGAAGACCTTGAAGGAGAACCCGGACTTCCAACAGGCTACGTTCCGGGTGGTCGTTGCCCACATGCCCCCTTCTGCCGAACCGGGTATCTGGCATGGTCAGAAAGAGGTGCTGGAGAAGTTCGTTCCCATCCTGAATGAGCTTGGCATTGACCTGATGCTTTGCGGCCATCTGCATCGGACCCTCTACGAGGCTCCCAGCTCCGCCATCCACTTCCCTATTCTGGTCAACTCCAACAACAGTGTCGTTTCGGTTCAAGTGGCCAACCGGGAGATGCAAGTGGAAGTGCTCAATACCGATGGCAAATCCGTCACTCGGCAAAGCTACCAGGCGAAGTAATCTACCTATATTATATAATGTAATGTACGCGCATACTGACCTACATGCAGGATGGTGGATATCCGGAGCTCCTAAACTTTACAGACACAAGTAACCTACATCTTGGCTGATGAAGCCACCATCCAACGTGAATACAGTCCACTCCAACTGATTGACGACAACTACGAGAAATACATTGTTTCGTTAGACGATTTGCTCTTGGCTTCCCGAGATGGCATCAGACATATCCAAGTCTGGAATTTGGCTAATAGGCTGAACATTAGGTTATTTCAAGGAGTCGGTTATTGAACCGACTCCGTAATCTCCTGAATATCCTTTAAGGTGAAGTTACCCAAGAGCTGTACGACAGCGAACTCATCTCCTGTATCGGCCAGCATGATCAGTTCCTGAATGAGATCACCCTTCTTACGCATATAGAAATTGGCCTTGGTCTTGTCCGATTTCACACGCATCAATTCTTCATGTTGTTTACCGATGAGCGGCTGAAAGGCCTTACGTATCTCCTCCTTCAACTCCGGTTTTTCGGTAGCCAGTACCTGCAAGGATTCGACCTTACCTTTCATATTGGCCAAGTTCAAGCTGGCAGTCTCAATGCCACTCATCATTTGGAACATCGCTTTCGAAATATAGACCGAGGTAACTCCGTCCCGATCGGCAAACTTGTCAAAGAGTTCCTGTTGGGCCATAACAGGAACTGTTGTCATGCTGATCAGCAGAAGGATCAGCCCTATTACATGATTTATCTGTTTCATAGATTTACTTGCTGTTTAATTGGTTGTTTACAATCTGATTGATCTGTTTCATCTCCTCGCGGGCCTCCTTCATCTGACTGATCCCTTGGTTGAGCGTCAGAGAGATTTCCGTCAGCCTTTGTTGAGCATAGAGTGCCGCCTCCTGTGGATCCGAGAAGGTATCTTTGGGAGTTGTTTCCTTATCTTCTGGAAGATAGTAGAACAATACGGCTACTACGATGGCAGCTGCAATACGGGCATACCGAACCCACAAAGCAGGACGTTTACGTTTAGAAAGAGGAACCTCCTTGTGCGATGATTCCGGCAGTTTGTCAACAAACTGTTCCAATCGTTGAGAGAGTCCTTCCGGCAGTTCTGTCTCTTGCTCGATAGCCTGTTGTATCAGTTGATCTAACTCTTTTTCCTTCATATTGCGTACCATTTTTGAAATTGTTCACGAATTGTCTTACGCGCTCTGGAGAGCAACGTCCGAACGTTAGCAGCCGAAAAACCCGTCAGTTCGCCAATCTCCTCCAACGAATAGTCCTGTAAGCCTCGCAGACAGATGACCTGTCGTTGGTTAGCCGGTAATCGCCGGATGATCCGTTTCACCTGTTGCACCTGTTCCTGCTCTTCCAATCGCTGTTGGGGAGAGGGAGAAGCCGCCATTTCATACCGCTCGAAGAGATCTTCATCCTCTGTTCCATGTCGTTGGGCAGCGCGGAGAACATCAAGGCAACTGTTTTTCAAGAGTGTCACCGCAAAAGCCTCCGGATGGTTGACTTGATCCAACTCCTCACGACGGCTCCACAATTTCGCATAGATTTCCTGCAACAGATCCTCGGCATCCTCCCGATTCCCGACCAAGGCAAATGCGACCCGATAGAGCTTCGGATGGAGAGGCAAATAATGTTGTTTGAAAGCATCAATGTCCATGTTTGTGATCGTTCATGACATGTTCTATGTCCGATGGCTGGATCTTTCCTTTGATATGTACCAGCGCATTCTCCGCTCCGGTCGTAAGTACGACCAGTTCTCGAATACACTCTTTCTCGATACGTACCAACACACGCGTCTGTACTCCCTCCTCGTTATGGTTGACCATCATGTCGAAGGCTGGATCTTTCAACGCTTTGACCGCCTGCTGGAACTCTTTTCGAACATCATCCCCACACGCACTGAAGTCCATCACATTGACACTCTTCACCCCATTCGTCTCAGTGAAAAGACTTGCAATTGTCAGGAGCATCCGACCTACGTGTACCTGCTCGACCTGTTCGGATCGGGCGAACCGTTTGACCAATTGCTCTACACCCTGTTGGCTGTAACCCATCTGTGTGACGAGTAAAAACAGCAGCATACATAATACCTGTTTCATTTTGTTTTTGTTTTTATCATCATACAGAAGACGTACAAATCTACTTTTTGTGACAGAATAAAAACAGTTTTATACTGTCAACCAACTCAACGACTGAAATAACGGGCAATCAGATCAAAATCCACATCGCGATAAGAGGTTTCCCAAGGGGTAGTGTCGGTCTCACTATCCCGTTTAGCCAGCATCGTACGAGCCTCCTGCAAACGTCCTTCATACACAGCGATACTCCAAGCTACAATCCGATTATCAGGATACTGCTGTTTCCAAGAGGTTACCCACTGATTCGCTTCTGCCTCACGCCCCAATTCGCGCAAAGCCAAAGCCGTCAGCAAATGAGCAGAGACAAACTGATCCTCCGAACGTTTGCCATCCACAACCTGTTGCAACAACTGACGCGCCTGTTCCTGTTCTCCACGACCGATACAGACACGGCTCTGGAGGTAATTCTCCAAACGGCTGTCGATCTGATCATCATACGGTTTGCCGACACCTAAATTCTCTGGCCACTCCAACGAAGCTGTCAGAGCACGTGCAGCCTTTGTCCAATTCTTCCGTTGCAAATAGTCCATCGCCTCATACAGGTTAGCAGCCCGATAGACAGCCCGGCCGGTATAGGCCCCTTCGTTCGGCAACACTTGCATCCGCTTCAACAACTGGATACAAGCAGCATATTGAGCCGTTTCACAATAGCCTTTGGCCAGTTTCAGACCGATATAATAATTGGTGGGATAAGACTTCATATAGCGTTTGCCAATCTCCACCACCTTTTGCCAATCCTGTTGATCCGTATAGGCCTTGATCAGTTCGAAGCCGGTACGCCAAGAGCGCTCGGTCTGTTCGGCTGCCAACAGATCCTCCATCACAGAGCCCTTTGCTTCGTCGGGCAATAATTGACGTAATTTCGCCCGTGTGAGATAGAAAGGAGCGTAAGCAGGTTGTCCACAAGCCTCCAACAAGTGCAAGGCCTCCTGTTTCTGCTGGTTCGCCCAAGCGATCAATCCTTGGTAATAACGAGGTTTCCAATCGTCCGTCTGGGCAGCAGCCCAAACCAAGGCGGCCCGATCCTCTACCCGGAAGGGGAAAACCATCTCCGGTGAAGCCGTAGCTGCCTGTTGCAATAACTGTTGACTTTCAGCAGACTTACCCATCCGATCCAACAGATAGGCACGTTTGTAGCATGCAATGGGATAGGATCCGGCACAGGAGAGCAAGGCCAATGCCTCGTCATAGCAGCCAACCGATTCATACCATCCGGCTAACTCCAGATAGGTCTCGAAAGGCAACTCATTCCGTACCAACGACTGGAAATCATCCATCGGATGACCTGTTCCTGCAGCACCATAGAGTTGTTCCCAACGGGCAAAGTGATATAAAGGCAGATCGGCCAATACCGCCTTGATCTGCTGTTGCGCCTCAGCCAAGCGTTCCGTCTTCCGATAAACCACCATCAGTACCTGACGGGCATCCAAATTGAGGCGATTATAATCCAAACTCTTTTGGGCATAATGCTCAGCCTTCTTCCAATCCTGTTCCTTCAGATTCATTTCAGCCAGTTGTGCATAGGCTGCACTTCGGAAGGCGGGCGAATAGGTAGCTACCGAGAAGCCATCTTTGGCATCGGCCGTATGTTCTATGGCCCGATTACACAAACCATACAAGTAATTCGCCTCCCCATCATACGCATTCAGACTGAGAGCCCGTTTTAGCAGCCCTAAGGCATCCTCCCAACGTCCTTGTCGATAATAGAGTGAAGCCAACCGATTCAAAGCCGGTGCAAAATAGGTATCCTTCTCCAAGGCCAACAGCAGATAGTGTTCCGCTTTATCGTTGTATTTCTGGTTCATCCATTGCTCGCCTTGCGTATAAAGGCCATAGGCTGAATTCCAATCAAAATCTTCGGGTAACTGTTTCGGGCGATTTAACAAATAATCATCCTGTACCTCCGTATAGACCAAATCATGTTGACCAATCTCGACACGTAAACGACCCTCCGGGATGCGGCCTAAATCGGGTAGGCTTTCTGTCCAAGGCTCCAGGACCTGGGTTTGCATCGGCAACTGTTTCAGGAGTTGCTCTCCATCGTAGATCTTCACCTCGGTGGACAGGGCCGCCAATGGAGAGAAGGCCAATTGTAACGTTCCATTTGTTTCACGTGTAACATGCAAGGCTCCGATCCGGCTCGCCTTGGAAATGCCACCGATTCCTTTCACAGGATACCAATACTCCGTCCAGCGATCGGTCATACCGGGACCAAAGGCATAATGCTTGAAGGGGGAATAGGCACTGTTCGATGCCGGCTGGTTGTACATACGTCCTGACTGCAACTCAATGTATTGTCCATCCGTATCCGTCAACAGCTGTTCCCAAATACCACCATCACGGGCCTGTCCCCAAAGGAAAATCTTCATACCCAATTTCTCATCGTATCCAGCATGATGAACCGATCCATAATTGTCGTCCTGCCAATAGATGCCATAGAAATCATTGTAAAAGCCCAGTACATGTTCCGACTTGGAACTGCCGAAATTATTGTTGTCATACCAAGAGAGATCACGACCCTGTTCATCTTTCGGGAAAGAGGCCAGCTCGCCTCCATGACCGATGTAGGAATTACCCGGATAACAAAAATGGGCCTTACCAGCAGCCTTGTAACCTGCATTCATCCATTGGTAATAGGGCTGATCCAGATCCGACTGGTTGAACCAGGTGGTCGTAGTCGTAAAATAGGCTTTGTCTTTCGGCAAATTGACCTCCACACACCAATAGGTACGGGTCACCCACTCATAGGAAGCGATATAGCAACTGGCACTTCCATCCTCCTTGTGGGCCGTATAGTAATCGATGGGTGTACTGGAGGTCGGCACGTGACCAATGATACCAAAATTAAACTCAATACCACCCGAAGTCCACGGACCTCGCATGGCAATATCGCGGAATTTCACCACATGGTTGTTGTAGATAAAGGCTTGCCCCGTTGTTTTGTCGATAGCTCCCCAAATCTTGCCTCCCACCTCCGGATAGAGCGACAGGCGGATATAGTCGTTCTCCAGCTCCACGGTTTTCCAACGCTGATCTACGCCCTCAGCCGAAAAGCCGTCAAAGCGGAAATAGGGATAATACATATCCGTCGGATCAGCAGCCGGATCCGGATCGGAGAAGGGATAGGTCTTGACGGTCTGAACCGTTTCCTTCACCGATGCTTGTTGTTGTGCCCACAGGGGAACTGCCGCCCAGGCCACACAGGCAATGATCATTAGTCTCTTCATGGCAATCTATTTTATTCTATCACAATTAATAATCCTTTTCCTTGCGGTACAGTGATTGCCTCTCCCGTTTTCCAGGATTGCTCCTCCTGGAAATCAGCAATGGCCGGTGCATGGAATGTAGCCTTTTGCGGATCGACGTCCAAGGCTTTCCAATCAATCTGCAACTCAACCTGCACATCTGACGCTTCCCAGGTCGCCAAGGAAACCAACCATTTCTTGCCGTCGGCATGACGATACAGTGTTGCCAAGGTCTGCTCCCGGCCCGTCTTTACCGGATTGTTGGAGACCCAATAGCCGATCATCTCGCTGTCCTGCATACCAAATGCATCCCAGAACTGCCACAAGGGACGGTTATCGACACCATAGCCCGGGTTACGACCAGTCATACCATACAGCATGCCTCGCCATTTGTTACCGCCTTCCCACAACATCTCACCCATCAAGCCGTAAGGCAATCCAGACACCTCCACCATCCAAAACTCCGGAGGCATATTGTAGTCAAAGTACTCGCCGAACCACAAACGATCGATATAGGGGAAATGTTCCAGATAGAGATTGGCACTGTTGGCAAATCCATCCCGTTCATTGTATTGGTTGGCCGAATGTAAGTCGATCAAAGCACCCGGATTGGTCCGATTCAAGATTTTCCGTACACGCTTCATCGACATCCGGTCGAACGCCAAGTCATCGATGTAGATGCCGTCAATCCCGACATGCTTCAACAACCAATCCAGCCCTTCCATATAATAATTGTGCCAACGCGAAACACCTGTATTGACAATGGCTGCACACTGTACCTTGTAGGAGAACCAAGCCGCAATGTAATCTTGGTCCAAATGCTCCTGCAACCACGAATAGCCTCCACCCTTCCCTTGTGAGAAGATCTCGCCATTCAGACTACGCAAGGCAAACAGTTCGACACAATGGTTTGACAACTCACGTACCGTATTGTAAATCTTTACCTTCATGTTCTTGGCATGTGCGCCATCAATGTAGGATTTCATCTCTTTCGGACGCAAGAAGGGATAGTTGATATAGGGGTTGATGGCATTCGCATGGTGAATATTGACCACAGTCGCCCCAAAATTGTAGGTATCATCAATGAACTGATAACCGTGATAGAAACGATTCTTCCATTGCTTGTTGGTGTCGATGGTGCGGAAAGGGGTGATCAATACATTAAAATAATAGTAGAGCCGATCACCTCGTTTGACGGTACGTTGTCCCGAATAGGCATCCACACAGGCAGAGGCTCCTTCAGGGACAATGCGAATACCACCTTTGCCCTCGTTACTCCAAGAGGCAGGCATGTGCAAAGGCTTCTGATGATAGAAGTTCGTATTCAACGGACGTTCATAGTGGTTATCATAGAAACGCAATTGCAAACCGGCATTCACATCGCCAGTCCAGATCGCATCCTGATTCTTTTCCACATTCCATTTCCAATCGAACTGTTTCGGACAATAGCCACCCTTTTCACCCAAGCCCATCATGTATTTGGCTACACCGGGTGCCAAATGGGTACGCAAAGCGACATCGTTGATCACACCATCGGTACGGGCAATCAGGGTGACATGGTAGGTCATGTTACCGTCCGATTCCAATTCACCCTCCAACTGCATCAGAAAACGATCATTCTGATTCATGGCTTTCCAAGCCACGGCAGCCGGTTTACGCTTGGTAATGGCGAAGTCCAGATTTTCCCAGGCACCACCATCAGCCTCCAAACAGATCGGTTGGTCTAACAAAGCACGCCCTTCCGTTCCAATCCGTGTCAGGGTCTCCTCGAAATAGCTGGTGATGGATTGGGGAAATCCATTGTCAGCCAACTGGACCGTACGACCTAATATGGAAAGTTGCTTGTCCTGCAAGACTACCGGTGTATAGGGAGCCACCACCTCATCGTCAAACCCAATCTGCGAATTGAGCCAACGTAATCGGGAGTGACGCCACGGTTCATTATCCCCATGATCAGCAATGAGCTGATCCGTCACAGTCAATTCGACCTCCACCTGCTTCGGTGCCACATTCGCTGCGGAAACTGTGACCGTTCCTCGATACAAACCAGCAGAGGTCTGTTCCGGCACCATGGCTCCTATCCACAAGGCCTGTACTTTTCCCTGTTCAACGGAACAATTTTTTTCAAAAACAGTACCTGTCACATCAATCCCTTCCGTATTGAAACAGGTGAAAGCCGAGGCTGGGATCTCCTCTCCTGTCTCGGTATTCCGCAAGCCTGAATAAGCCACGTTCAATTGCTGCAATGATTCGCGAGCGGCCCAGACACCTATTTGAAATACATAATATTCACCTTTATCGGCTGTTCCTGTAAAAAGGTGCTGTGAGCCGGCCTCGATCCACCGATAGGGAAGGTCGTGTGTCATGCGGATCGGGAAACGACGATCTTCAGGAAACAACAGGTATTTTTCTGCAGGAGCTTGCTTCAGTAAATGGGACTTTTCAGCCTCCGTGGCAATGATCTCCATCGGATAAAAACTATGGAAGGCATCGATAGCCTGATATTGGATCAATCGGGCGGCAGGCAACGAAGGATGTTTCCGTCCTGTCAATCGGTTCTTTTCCAACCAAGTGGCAGCAGCAGTTGGCTCCATGTCGGGATAATGGACGGTCGGGTAATAACGGCTACCCGTAGAAATACTTTTCAGATAATAAATATAGTAGTTGCCGGGAACGGTCTGTGGCTGGAAAGCAATCTCACCTCGTTCACGATCGGCATAGAGTCGGGCCACGTTCATCACCCGTTGTCCAGTCGTTGCATCGACCACAATGACTCCAGTTTGTTCAGGATGTAAGTCGCGTCGTCGCCAATTCAGTGTAGCTACGACAGCATCTGCCGGTTGATCCACTGCCACCACCACCCGATGGTTTCCCAACGAGTCGGCGTCCCACGTGCCGGTTCCATACCAAGCAGCATCTGGCTTATCTTGTGCGGTTATGGCTGAAGCAATAGCCCAGCACAATAACAAAGTTAATATATTTGTTTTCATTCCCATAACTATGATTTTTGTGCAAAACTACACATTTTTTCCCATAGGGATGTGTAATCCTGCACAATTATCATAGCGTAAAAGAATGCCGGTCCACAGTTATTCAGCCAACCAAGCGTGAATCTGATCCATGATCTGCTTTTTCATCTCCTCGGGCATATTGCCGATGCGTGACCGGTGACTGCCTCGAGGCTGGATGTAGATCTGTTCGTTCTTCTTACCGCGGAAAGTCGGGACACGTGTAGCACTCCAAGGGTCAATCTCACCATAGATAAAAATCATCTTCGGATCGTTATCTTTCAAGAAATTATAGACCTTATGATACAACTCAGGACGGAACTCCACCTGATCGATCAATTCAGTCGGTAACATCAACTTGTTCAAATAGCCCTTGGCACTCTTGATCGTCAACAAGCCTTTGAAAGGAGCGGTGTCGTAGCCATAATAACCCAACTCACGACAAGCCTGCACATCGAACGACACATAGGGCTGCTCGTTGGAGAAATAGGAGGGTTCGCTAATCTCCATCAGATGTTTAAAGAGATCCGCTGCGGAAGCGGTCGGTTCCGGTACCCGATCAACCGGTGTGCCCCACTGCCAAATGGCAAACGGATATTCCAAAACGGAATAATCCAACACCTCCGCCATCGGAATTCGGAATGTGAGCTTATGTTCCTGACAATAGTTTTCCAGCATCGGCACAATGGCAGCTTTCTGTTTCAAGACCGCCTTCTGAAAGGCCAAGATACGATCCCGTTCTGCCTTCGTACCCACCTGACGCAAAAACGGTTCATGACGACCATCTTCTACCGCCCGGTTCAACGGAGCCACATAAGGAACCGAGAAATCCACATCGTCCGGGAAATAGGCGCGATAGAGACAGGTTGTCTGTCCACCCTTGCTGATACCGGTACTGATCCACTTGCCCTGATACAGCTGACGGAAGGTCTGATTGACGTGGTGTAAATCGTATGCCGAATTCTCAGCAGTCAGATAATCCCAATTCTTCGGTTCCGGAGTTGATTCCAGGAAATAACGGTATTCGACAAACACCAAGTTAGCATTGAGCAATTTGGTAAGCTCTTCCTGATATTTGGGATTCAGGGCATAGGCTCCACCATATCCCTCGGTCACGATGACCGTCGGGCGATCGAAACCTACATGGCCAATCACTACGCGCTGGGTAAAGGTACCTGCTGCAGGATTCTTCGGATCGACCTGTTGAGTGATACGCACCAGATACTTCTCCGGATAGACCTCCGATTCCAATTTCTCAATACCACTGATGCCTTGCAAGGCAGCCAGTTTCTGCCGCAACTCGTCGGGAGCTGCCCAGGTGGTGACCACACACAACAGGGCCAACCACAGTAAACTCAGGATTCTTTTCATGTCTTTTTATGTATTTAGTAAATGATTGATCGTCCGCATCATGCCCTCATACTTGGCTCGCTTGACAGCCGATTGGGCAAAGATACGATTATATTCCGCTGGTGTAAGCGTTGCAAGGGACTCTTTTTTCAAAGAAAGCAGGTCAGGTGACGGATCAAAAGCAGATTCGCAGGTAGGAGTAGCAAACCGGTTCCACGGACAGACCATTTGGCACGTATCGCAACCATACAGCCGATTCCCCAAACAGGCTGCTTGCTCGGCAGTCCACTCCCCCCGGTGTTCGATGGTCAAGTAGGAGAGACAACGACGGGCATCCAACCGATGGGGCTGAGTCAAGGCCTTGGCCGGACAAACCTCTAAACAACGTGTACAACGGCCACAACGGGAGGATATCGGTTCATCGTACTGATCCACCTCTGCCGTCGTCACGATCTCACCTAAAAAGAAATAGGATCCTTTACCCGGCAGTATCAGTTGTGTGTTCTTGCCGATCCATCCCAAGCCGGCTTTCCAAGCCCAATAGCGTTCAAAGAGGGGTGCCGAATCGGTAAAACAACGGGCCTCCTCTCCCACGACTGCCAAACGTTGCCATAGCTGACGCAACTTTTCTTTCACTACAATATGATAGTCTTTCCCGTATGCATAATAGGCTATGTGCGGTTCCAACGGATCCCGTCGTTCCTTCGGAAAATAGTTCAACGCCACCGAAACGATACTTCGTGCCCCTTCAACCAATCCATTCAGGTCCAACCGAATGGGACGATGATTCTCCATATAGTGCATACCGGCATGACAACCCTCCGTGATCCACCGGTCATAGTGGTCCATCTCATCAGCCGGAACCGGTTCAACCCGGGCAATGCCACAGGCGGAGAAACCCACTTCCGCAGCCAATTGTTTAATATGAGTAGCTGTAAGCATTCCTTATAGGGTTTTGAATTGATACCCCTGTTCCAATAACCATTCGATCGACTGCGGCAAGGCCACCCGCAAGTTCTTTTCAGATTTCAAGGAATCGTGGAAAACAATGATCGAACCATCGCGTACATATTTCCGCACATGCCCAAAGACCTGTTCAGGGGTCAGTCGCACATTATAGTCACGGGTGACCACATCCCACATGATCACCTGATAACGCTGGCGTAGGGCACGTGTCTGTGCCGGCATCAGGTGCCCATGGGGTGGACGAAACAGATCAGACGGAATCCATTGGGCAGCCTTTTCCACATTCGCCATATAATCAGCTGTAGAATAATGAATCCCTTGGATATGATTGAAAGTATGATTCCCGATCCGGTGCCCCCGGGTAACTACCTCCTGAAACACCTCCGGATGCTTCCGCACATTGTCACCCACCATGAAAAAGGTAGCCCGGATTCCATATCGATCCAGTTGTTCTAAAACCCAAGGGGTAACCTCGGGAATCGGACCATCGTCGAAGGTGAGATAGACACACTTCGATTCGCTCCACTTCCGCCAGGTTACCCCCGGAAACAAGGCCCTGTAGAACCAGGGCGGTTGTTCTATAAACATATCAACTTGTTTTATTCTTTGCCTTGCAAGGCATTATAGGCCATCCGATAATTGTCAAACTCCTCTTGATACTTCTGACCGAACTCCGGATGATACCGTTTGGATACACGCAACACCTCTTGTACTACCGCCAAGTTGTGTTCCAGTTCACCCAAGACAGAGGTAAACTGCTGCGGGCTCAACCGGAAGAACCAGTTGACATTGCGCATGGCCGCATCAGCAATACCCGTATATACAGCTTCTGCCTTCTCCTGTTGACCCAGTTCATAATACATCTCAGCCAACGACAGGGCACTGTAGTCCAACGGTACATTTTCCGGCGGCAATACCTGCATCGCTTTATCCAATACATTCAACGCCTTTTCTTTCTGACCCTCAGCGATCAACGAGGCAGCCAAACGACCAAAGACGTAGGCACGATAACTCTTGCACATACGCATGACATTCTCGTCCAAATAGATGCCCGGTTTATCCACACCACCCCATTTGAACTTATTCATGATATTGTCATACATCTTTTCGGTATTGACCGATCGAGCCTTACCCTTCACCTCCATCGGTACTAACTGATAAGCCAAACCGGTCTGCTGGAAGTAGGGATCCAATTTGACAAACTGGTCCGGACTGACCGTGATGGCATAATAGATCGGGCGTTGCCAATTATTCGTACGAAGCATGTCGAGAATGATCAGCTCCTGCTTACCCAGATAATCCTTATCTTTCAGATTGATAGTCATCTGCTTCAACAGGGCTGCCGTATCGGCCGGTGAAATCACATCTGCTGCCATCACAGCGGCCGAATCCACCTGATAGGTAATCGTCTGCGACGGAATATAATCCAACTGCTGGTTATAACCCGGAATCTTCTTGAACTTCGGATCGTTGCTGCGGACAAAGTCCAAGGCCGTACCTAAGTCAATAGCCTGATCGGTCATCGGGAAAACGTAAGCAGCATCGCGGGTACCCTGCACATAATCGGCACGTGTCCATGAAATGGGCAACGGATCCGAATCGTAGGCCTGCTTCTTCATCTGG
Source organism: Parabacteroides distasonis (assembly GCA_021531775.1). Taxonomy (GTDB): domain Bacteria; phylum Bacteroidota; class Bacteroidia; order Bacteroidales; family Tannerellaceae; genus Parabacteroides. Next base: position 17,633 of record JAFBIU010000031.1, read on the forward strand.
TCGATATACCAGTCCGTCTGCAGATAGCTGGTGTTGCAGACACGGACATCGGTACGGATGCCTTCGACCTCCTGTGCATACCACAAGGGGAACGTATCGTTATCACCATTCGTAAAGATCACAGCATTGGGCTCACAAGACTCCAGATAGTTCGAGCCGAAATCACGGCACACATAACGTCCGGAACGATCGTGGTCATCCCAGTTCTGAGCCCCCATCTGAATCGGTACAAAAAGACTCAATAGGGTAGCGACCGAAGCTGCCGCAACAGCCGGCAATTTACCGTATTGTTGTAATCCCTTGGCCAAAGCAGCCACACCGAAACCAATCCAAATACAGAAGGCATAGAAGGAACCGGCATAAGCATAGTCTCGTTCGCGCGGCTGGTAGGGTGTCTGGTTCAGGTACAGCACAATGGCAATACCGGTCATGAAGAAGAGGAAGAAGGTGATCCAAAAACCCTGAATACCCTTTTGTCCGGCATAGGCCTGATAGAAGAGACCCAAGATACCTAACAACAGTGGTAACATGTAATAGACATTATGACCCTTGTTGTCAGCAATGTCAGACGGCATATCCTCTTGCGGACCTACCAGAATCTCGTCGATAAACTTGATACCGGTGATCCAGTTACCATTCAATACCTCACCATGGCCCTGGATGTCGTTCTGACGTCCAGAGAAGTTCCACATGAAATAACGCCAATACATGAAATTGAGCTGGTATGTGAAAAAGAAGCGGAGATTCTCACCGAAAGTTGGCTTCATGACCGTAGTCATCTCTCCACAACGACTGTATTTGACTGGTACACCCTTCACATCGGCCCACTCTTTATAAGCCGAGACGTGACGCGGATCACTACTGAACATACGTGGGAACAGCATGTTCAGTTCATCCACATACTCATATTCCGTATCGTAATGGGAGATATAATAACGATCCTTTTCGTTCGGATCCTGTTTGATCACCCGGCTATAGGTAGGTGCACCCTGTTTGGTGACAGCAGCACAAGCTCCCCCCTGATTCTCCCGTTTCACCTCCGATACATAGGTCTGACCATAGATCAACGGAGTCTTTCCATACTGTTCACGCGCCAAATAGGTACGCAACGTAAAGATATCACTGGGTGTATTTTGGTTCATGGGGGTATCGGCCGTAGCACGAATCAACGTCAGTGCATACGAAGAGTAGCCCACCACAATCACCATCAAACAAACCAGAGCTGTATTCAGCAACTTCACATTCACCTCCTTTTGCAGGAAGAGACAAGCAGACAAAGCTGCCGTCAGCAAGATAGCGATCAGATAGCCACTGCCAATAAACGGAATACCGATCAGGACAACGGACAGGATAAAAGCCAACTTCATGCGAATCGGATTCACCTCGTCACGCATGGTCTCCCAAATGGACCAGATCAATACGCTCGCCAAGACCACTACGTAGGCATAGACACCTGTATTGTAGGGCATACCCAATACATTGACAAAGAACAATTCGAAGTAGCCACACACTTCAACCAGACCCTGCACGACTCCATACATCATCAAAGCGACAATAGCAAAAGAGAAGAGCAAAGCGACAAACGTTCCTTTAATGGTTGGATCGGGCACTTTCTTATAATAATAAACCAAGACAATAGCCGGGATACACAACAAGTTCAGCAGGTGCACACCGATACTCAGACCCATCAGATAGGCAATCAAGACAATCCAACGATCGGCATGCGGTTGGTCAGCCACCTCTTCCCATTTCAGAATCAGCCAGAAAACGACAGCTGTAAAAAGCGATGAAGAGGCATACACCTCACCCTCAACCGCACTGAACCAGAAGGTATCACTGAACGTATAGGCCAACGCACCCACCAAACCGGCTCCCAAAATGGTAATCATCTGTGCCAAGGTCATCTCTTCCGTCCGATCTACGATGATCTTTCGAGCCATGTGCGTGATACTCCAAAACAGGAACAGGATCGTAAATCCACTGGCTAAGGCCGACATAGTATTGACCATGACCGCCACTTTCGAGGGATCCGATGCAAATTGGGTGAACAGATTCGCCACCAACATGAAGAAAGGAGCTCCAGGAGGATGCCCCACCTCCAGCTTAAATGCTGAAGAGATGAACTCACCGCAGTCCCAAAAACTGGCTGTGGGTTCCATTGTCATCAAATAAACAGCTGAGGCAATCACAAAAACAATCCACCCCAACGCATTGTTGATCAGTTTATACTTTGCCATTCTATAAATTGTGATAATTAATTGCTAATAAATGCGAGTGCAAAGGTAATCATTTACGTTGTTATTGAACGGTCATCCAGCCCATATATTGTTCAGATAGGAGCCTATAAAAAGCAAAGGGAATGGAAAAAATGTATTTTCCCATTCCCCTGATGGCTTTCAGCTACCGATTAGAGCACCTGGATACCCTCCTCACGAGCTGCCTCATCACCTGAAGGCGTGATCAACTTATAACCCTTACCGTGGATATTGATGATCTCGATACCCGGATCATCCTTCAACAACTTACGCAATTTCGTGATATACACATCCATGCTACGGGCATTGAAATAGTTGTCATCTACCCAGATGGTCTTCAACGCATAGTTACGCTCCAAGATCTCGTTGGCATGTGCACACAACAAACTCAACAACTCGCACTCCTTGGTTGTCAACTTGGTCACCTTACCCTCGATGGTCAATGTCTGCTTCTGTGTATCGAACAAGAAGTTACCCAACTTATAGAAAGGTATATCTTTCATCTTCTTACCTTTGACACGACGCAAAATTGCCTCGATACGCAACAGCAACTCTTCCATGCTGAACGGTTTCGTCAAGTAGTCGTCCGCTCCAATCTTGAATCCCTCCAAAACATCCTCTTTCATGGTCTTAGCCGTCAAGAAAATAATAGGAATCTCTGGGTTGATTGAGCGGATCTCCTGTGCCAAGGTGAAACCATCCTTTTTCGGCATCATGACATCCAGTACGCACAAATCATATTTACCCTTCGTGAAACCTTTGTAACCAGCTTCTCCATCAGAGAAAAGATCCGTCACATAACCTTTTGCTTGTAAGTATTCTCTTAAAAGCATACCTAAATTTTCATCGTCTTCGCAGAAGAAGATTTTCAGCTTTTCTTCCATATCTAACTTTTTATAAGAGGTAAAGTAATAATAAATTTCGTTCCTACATTGCCTTCGCCACTTTCAGCTCGGATCGTGCCCTTATGATCTTCGATGATCTTGCGGACATACGCCAAACCTAAGCCGAAGCCCTTTACATCATGCACATTGCCGGTCGGCACCCGGAAGAAACGGTCGAACACCTTTTTCTGGTACTCCTTTTTGATGCCAATACCATTGTCTTCCACTGACAGTAGCAATTTGCCATTCTCGTTCCACGTACGGACCATCAGTGTCAACGGCACCTCGTTCCGACGGTATTTCACTGCATTGTCCATCAAATTGAACAACACATTCGTAATATGCATCTCATCCACGTAGATGTCTGATTCAGTCGCCTGCAGATCAATGTCCAACGTACCGCCATACTTCTCCACCTTCAGATGGAAGGTATTGGCTACAGAAACCACCAAATCATTGGCATCCACCTCCTTCAGTTTCAAGGCTGCTTTTTGTCGTTCAAAGAGTGACATCTGCAACACCTTCTCAACCAAGAATCCCAATCGTTTCGTTTCGTCGTTGATCACGCCCGAAATGTGGCGGAACACATCCGGACTCTTCGTGATGTCCGTATCCTTCAACATTTGGGCTGCCAAGGAAATCGTCGATACCGGTGTCTTCAACTCATGCGTCATGTTGTTGATGAAATCATTCTTCATCTCCGACAACTTCTTCTGACGGAAGACGATGTAGATCGTGAAGATAAAGGTAGCCAACAACAAGGTCGAGAAGAAGATCGAGGGCATAATAAAGGTGATCGAATTGAAGATGTAATCCCCTTTCGTCGGGAAATAGACCTTCAAATAGTTCAACTTCGAGGGCGGATCGTTCGGGAACAAGACCTGTGTGATCACATCCGAAGCGATCGGCTGCTGCTTGACCTCACCACTCTGATAAACTGTATTCCCGTCTTTATTAATAACAGAAAAAACGAACGGCAGGTTCAAACCATTATTAACAAATTCTGTCTTCAAATACGTGTTCAACTTCTTGAAATCGACCCGTTCTTCAATCGGCTTCAAATTGGCTGTATAAAGAATGTTCAAGATCACCTCATCAATCAACCCACCCTGATACTGATAGCGTCTTTTCAACGTCTTCTGCAAATCGCGGGAAGTATTGATAATATTATTAGCCGATTGAGGCTTAGGCAGTCCCGACAGAGGTTCGAACTTTTGGCTACTGAACCGATTCAGTTCGATGGTTTGGACGGATCCATTCGAATCGGTAATCTGCAACTGATACTTCTCGTTGTTCATCACCTGACCCAGGCTTTTGACATCGGGAGAATTCTGATACATGAAATTGTTCGCATTCTCACGAATATCATTTTCCAAATAGGCGCGTGTCTCATCCTGTTCCAGATTCTTTGAAACCTGGTGCAGACTCCGCTTGACGGTCTCGTTGAACTGTTCGCTACGTGTCTTCAGAATGATACTTACGTAATTGACCTGTAAGTATAGCAGGCAGGCGAAAGCAAATGCCATCACCACGGCCAGTAACCAAATTGTCGATTTCCTCATATCCTTCTCATCACTTTAAACAACGGGGGCAAATTACGCTCCTTTTAGTTTAATATTCACACAAAATATGTAAAAATCTTGCCCCTCGATTGTTAATTAAAGCAGTTAGAAGCGTCCCGGAGGAGGTCCCATCGGGCCACGACCCGGGCCACGAACATCATTCATCGTAGCTCCACCCTTGAAAATGCTGAAACGGTAGATGAAGTGCACCATGAAATAACTGGTCAACGTATTGTATTCCGTATCCGTGGTACTGCTGGCTGTCACACTACGGGAAATATTGCTTCGTTGCTGCAAGATATCATAGATCTTCAGTCGCAAGGTGGCCTGATTACCCTTCAGGAAAGACTTGCTCAGTGAAGCATTCCAAAGTACCTCGTTCTGCTGGAAACCATCGCTATAACCGGAGTTGGAAGACCAGTTGATATCGCTCTCCAATTTGATTTCCCACGGGAAATAGATCGTGGTCGTACCGCCCACCCCATAATTATAGGTATTCTGGTTGTTTTGGGACTGCAAGCTGTTCGACGAACGGTTGTAACGGATGTTTCCATTTACACCCAAATCCAAGTAGGTCGAACGGAAATCAATTCCACCTCGCTCCGACAAGACAAGGTTGTGGTTGGTATTCTTTTCTCCATTGATGTATCCGTTGGAGTTAGAGAAAGAGCCCATCGTCATGGAGTTGATGGAGAACTTCTTGTTCTTCAACGGTGTATTCATGATCACTCGCAAATTGCCATTGTAGTTACCATCCACATTCTTATAGGTCGTCACACGCGCACCATTGTCATTGTAGGTCGAATAGGAGACAATGTCATTCAACACATAGTTACCATTGAACATCACCATCAACGCACTCATCTTTTCCGGTTTGAACCGCTGATAACGGACAAAAAGGCTATTGGTGTAGGTCGGATCCAAATCCGGATTACCCACCTTGATGTTCAACGGGTCAGACACATCGGCCACCGGCTGCAACTGAGTCATGCTGGGCTGGCTGGTGCGACCGTTGTACATGACACGCAAGTTGGTCCGCTTGTCGAACATATAGTTGAACTGGGCCATCGGAGAGATATTGAAAACATTCCGCTTGATAGTTGACAAGATCGTATCGCCCACGAAACTCTCACTCTTCGAATGGGAGGGGTCGAAGTTTACACCAATCGTATAGTTGTATTTCTGACGTTGCGCCTTGAAGCTCAGACTGGCACGTTGTGAATAGAAATTGTTGCGGTAGCTCTTGCTGTTGGCCGTATCCAACACACTGTATTCGCCATCGAGATCCTTATTCAACGAGTTCTTCAACGACTTCTGGTTCTTCTGACTGAAACTATAGGTCAGCTGCAGGAAGTTATTATGACCGATCGGTTCCACCCAAGAGACATAGGCCCGGTAGTTAAAACTGTTGTTATCGAAACGGTATTTCTGATCAATCAGTTCATTTGCACCGGCATCACTCTGACGATAATACTGGATATCTGAATAGTTGAAACCCTGGTTGTAGGAGTCACCCACACCACCCGACAACGAGGCACTGAATACACGACCGGCACTGTTGAGCTTCCGGCTATATTCCAAACGGGCACTCACATTGTAGCCATTGCCCTCCGAATTGTTGCTGGTCTGTTGGGTATTGATCGTATCCCGATGATTATCCGTTGTAATAGTCGAACCCAATTCCGTATTGTTACTATTACTGTAACTGAAATCCGGGCGGAACAGGATCTGAGTCAATGTATCAGGTTTCCACTCCATGCGGAAGTTGACACCCACGTTATTATTTACCGTATTGTTGGAGACCCGGTCTAACGAAATATAGGAACTATCGCCTGGCAGGATGTTTTCAGCCGTACTCTTACTCTGGGCATCGTTATCTGAATGAGAGAAACGCACATTACCACCCCACGTAAACTGCTTGCTAAATTCTTTGCTGAAGTTCAATCCGGCATTACCCGAAGTTGTAATACCGCTACCAGAACCTCGTCCCATACGACGACCACCCTGCATCCCGGAGAACATGGTAGAGGCCAAATCCGAGAAACCCATGTTGTTGGTATTGTTCACTCCTCCCATAAAGGTTATCTGATCATTGTTGATGAAACGGTTGACCATTGCATTGCCTTCGTAACGGTCTTTACTACCATAACCCGCAAAGGCATTACCGAACCAACCCTGTTTCATACCCGGTTTGACAGTCAAGTTGATCACGGTCTCCTCTTCGCCATCATCAAAACCGGTCATCAACGCCATATCGCTCTTCTTATCCAGTACCTGTACCTTATCAATCATCTTCGAAGGCAGATTCTTGGAAGCTACCTTCGGATCATCGGAGAAGAATTCTTTACCATCAATCAACACCTTCTTGATCTCTTTGCCGTTGACCATCACCTTACCATTGCTATCGACCTCGACACCCGGCATCTTCTTCAACAGATCTTCCAACACAGCACCCTCACTCACTTTATAGGATTCCGCATTGTATTCAACGGTATCGTTCCGGACCGTCACTTCAGCAGCCTTCCCGACCACAACAGCTTCACCCAATTGAATCGAACCATCCGCCAATGTCATCGTACCCAACTTCTGTGGATTGGCTGTTCCCGTCACCCGTACCGGTTTATACAAGGGATCAAAACCCACAAACGAGATGTGAAGCAGATAATTTCCCTTACGCACATTTTTGAGAGTAAAATTACCGTTCGCACCACTGGCTACACCTCGCACCAATGTGCTATCCTTCACTTGCAGCAAACGGATAGTTGCCTGTTCGATCGGCATATTTGTACCCTCCTCAACCACACGGCCTGTCAAATCAACGGAACTATTCTGTCCCCACACTGATCCGACCAGACACAACATACACAATACAATTAGAATTCTTCCTAGTTTCATGATAAACCAATTTGTCGTTTTTGGAGGGATAGACTGCACAAAAATGGAAAAGTTTAATGGGCTAAGTTACATTTGTATTTATTAACTAATCCGTACAGGTCATAAACCAACGAGTCAGTTTGTCTCCGTATGTTTTGGAGAGTGGAATATCGGGCACACCATCTACACCCAACTCCAGAAAAACCCCCTCTTTCTCCCGACGGATCACTTTGACATGATCAAAGTTGACCATATACGAACGGTGGCAACGGAACACATTGGTATCGGCCAGACTCTCCTCCAAGCCCTTCAAAGAGTTCCGGAGCAGGAACTTGGACAGCTGTCCACGATTCAGGTACCAGATGCATACATAATTATCTGCCGACTCCAAATAGAGCAAATTGGCCCGTTTCACCGAAAAACGAGGATCATTCTTTTCATCACAAAAGGAGATAACCTGTGGACGGGAAGCTGCTTCGGCCCGCTCCTCCTCCAACTGCTTCAACTGACGCTCTTTCTCCTGATAAGAAAAAACTAAATGCAACACGGAATAGGGCAACAGGAGCACTAAACTGGTATTGACAGCCGATTCCTTGAAACTCTCCCAATAATCATTCTCCGGATTCAACACCAAGGTATAAACTGTATAAAAGAGGGACATGAAAAAGATTTCCAACACGATCCAGACTGAATAGCGAAGTAAGGTGATCCGATGCCGCTTGCCCCAGTTGTACAGGATGATGCGGCTGATGACCACCACCAAAACTCCGGTCAGAATGATCAGGCTGGAAAAGACAAAGAATTTGAATTCGGAAACAGCATACCACGAAGAGGAACTGAAAGGCTTGTAGATGTTGATGAAGACCAATGCAAAAAAGGCGGTCCACAAAATCAGCCGAACGATGTTCCCTCTTTCATGTATATAGGTAGGAATATTCCGATCTAATAATGCCATAAACTGTCGATAAGATTTGCTGTTTTCAGGCTACAAAAGTACAACAATAGACGGAATATCACCAAAATTTCACCCCATATTCACAGATTTCACCCCTAAATAGGCTATTTTATCCCTTCCAACCGCTCTACACACCATTTTTTTTGAAGTGTCAACAACAGGTTGTTACTTTACAGTAAAATCATTCAGCATAACTTTACCAAAGCCTCGACTAAACCATAAAATGACCCTGGTGGCATTTTATTTTTATAACGTTGTTTTATCAGATGATTCCCCCATGTGCCTGTCCAACACATGGGGGATTTTCTTTGAAGGAAGGGGAGGGATTAACCCAGATTATTCAACAGATCACACTGACCCTCTTGAACGAGTCGGTAGATCATCTCACCAAACAGGGTATTGGCCCAAGCGAACCATTTACGGGTGAAATTCTTCGGATCATCCTTGTGGAAGGATTCATGCATAAATCCTGTATTCGCATCCGTGTCGCGCAACATCTTGACGCATTTGCGGATCTCTTCTTTGTCACGGGTCGTATTACAACGCATGATGATGCTCATCGGCCAAACGAAATCGTATCCGATATGGGGACCACCGATTCCTTCGCCCGACTTGCCCTGGAAGAAATAGGGATTGCTATCGCTCAAGAGCAATTTGCGGGTATTCTGATAGATCGGGTCCTCCAATGAAACACAACCTAAATAGGGCAATGCCAACAGACTCGGCACATTGGCATCATCCATGCAGACATGATTGCCAAAACCATCCACCTCATAGGCATAGACGCGACCGAACTTCGGATGTTCAACGATACCATATTGCTTGACAGCAGCCTCTACCTCATTCGCCAACGCTTCGCAACGACCGGCAAAAGCGGTATCCTGCTTGATCTGACGCATCATCTCAGCCAACTGACGCAAGGAGGTAATGGCAAACAGGTTAGACGGAATCAGGAACCCGAACAACGAAGCATCATCGGAAGGACGGAACGAAGAGACAATCAATCCGACCGGTTTGACCGGACTACCCCATCCATCATTCAGCAATGTATCGCCTTGGCGGTTGGTGGTACGGGTAAACTTGTACGGTCCCAAGCCATTTTTCCGCTGTTGCGCCACGAAGGTATCATAAATCGCATGCATAGCCTTTTCCCAATCGGCCGTGAAAGCGGATGTATCTCCCGTCTTCTTCCAGAAGTGATAAGCCAAACGGATCGGATAGCAAAGCGAGTCGATCTCCCATTTACGCTCGTGCAACTCCTTCTTCATTTGGGTATGGTCACTCTCCCATTCACTACCCGTAGCACTTTCATTGAAGGCATTGGCATAGGGATCGACGTTGATGCACCAGGTCTGTCGATGAATCACACCCAACAACATGTACTTCACCCGTGTATCATCATTGGCAAACTGTACATACGGGAATACCTGAGCCGAAGAGTCGCGCAACCACATGGCATGAATATCACCTGTGATGACAAAGGTATCTGGTTTACCGTCCCGTTTCTTATGCTCACAGGTGGTGTCCAGCGTATTGGGGAAACAGTTTTCGAACATCCAAGCCAATTTTGGGTCCTTCAACTGGGCCTTGGTTTCCCGGATAGCCTTTTCGACAGCCTCCGAGGTAAACTGCCGTTTATCCGGAGCCGGACGTTGGCACACATAATCCGCCAATACCTCAGCTGCTGACGGAAGTGTCGGCTCGTTCCAGAAGGAACCCGCCACTGAATGCTGTCCAACGAGTAATCCCGCCATCGCCAAACTACCGTTTTTCAAAAAATCTCTACGTGTTGTCATACTATTAACTTATTATATATTATTAGTTGGTTTGAATCACTAATTCCTTGCCTTGTCGCAACTGATCGTGCGAAATGAACCAGCCGTCGATCGGCTTGCCATCGTATCGGATCGATTCGATCTGCCGTCCCTGTCCCTGTTTACGGATGGTAAAGGTCGTACTATCTCCCAACGTGAAGGCTACCCGATCAAACAGCGGAACCGTCACAATATATTCCGGGTCAGCCGGTGAATAGGTATAGAGTCCCAAGGCATTGAACACATACCAAGCCGACATCTCTCCCGCATCATCCATACCGGCATACGCCAAATGCTCCTTGCCCATATCGTAATAATGGTTCAGGAGACTATCAATCACACATTGTGCCTTCTCCTGCTTACCGATAAAATAATAAGTATAGGGTACACTGTGGTCCGGCTGGTTACCATGGCAATAATTGCCCATAAATCCAGTCATATTGTGGGCTTCATAGCCTCGCCAAGGTTCCGAGAAAAGCGAATCCAACTTTTGTTCGACCGCCTCTTTGCTCGGATAAAGGGCAATCATCCCCTCCGGATCATGCGGTGCGAAAAAGAGCGACTGCCACGCGTTAGCCTCCCTGTACATGTAGGCAAAATAGGGATAATAGGGGTCAAACTGCTGGATCCAGCTGCCATCGGCAATCTTTCCACGCCAAAAACCGGTAGAAGGATCAAACAGATGCTTGTAATTGGCCGATCGAGCCATCAAGGTATCATAATGTACCTCATCACCCAGTTCCTTGGCAATCAAGGCTGTTGCATAATCATCATAAGCATATTCGACCGTCTTGGTGACGGCAGCTTTGTATTCATCCCAGGTCGGCACATCGGTCGTATCCTTTTCGGCAATCCACCCCTGTGCTATATACTCATCCAAGTAGGGACGTCCTCCCTTGCCCGGAACCGTTGCGTTCTTGAGCAGCAACCGATAGGCACGTTGTAGATCAAAGCCTCGAAGCCCCCGCAGGTAACTACCCGCCACAAAGGTCGAGGCATGATCGCCATGGAAGAAGGTCGGCATATAACCGTTACGCTTCTCCCCCTTGTCAATGATTGAACAGATCACATCATTCGCCACTTGTGGAGAGATCAGTCCCAACAGAATCAATTTATTCCGATAATCATCCCAAAAGGAGGGATCGGTATAATAGTGGTAACCCGGATTTACCACAGCACCTTTGACATCCCGATACTCCCCATTGACGTCACTACGCAAAGCGGGCCACAAGAACGAACGATAGAGGCAGGAATAGAACAGCCCCTTCTGCCGTTCGGTTCCACCTGTCACTTGCACATGCACCAACAGCCGTTGCCAAGTTGCATCAGCCTCCTGCTCAACCTCTTCAAAACTCTTGGAAAGCATCTCCTGTTCCAAATTCAACTTTGCATTCTCTGTGCTGACAAAGGAAAAACCGATCCGCATCTCCAAGGGTTTCTCTCCCTTACTATCCGCAAAATAGACCATCGAAACCCTTCGTTCGCTATCCGACACCTCCCGGATGGCCTCGATCGGATAGTTGGTCACTGCATAAAAATAGATATCACCCTCCGCATCCTGATGTCCGGAAAAGGTATGCTCATCGATCGGTTCAATCGACCAACTCTTCACCGGATTATTGGTTCGGGTCAAGTCGAAGATCACCATTTTTGAATGTTCCGAAGGGAACGTATAGCGATGGAAGGCACAACGCAAGGTCGATGTCAATTCCGCATCAATCCCATAACGATCCAGAAAGACCTGATAATAGCCAGGACGGGCCGTCTCCCGTTCATGACTGTAACCCGAACAATAATCACTGGGACTGACAGATCCTGTAACGGGCATCACCGGTACATGCAGCAGATTCCAATGCCCTTTGTTGGTATGGGAAAAACCATAAATGACTGTATCTTCATACTGATAGCCTGCACCACTACGGAATTGGGTCACTGGACTCACCTGTACCATGGCATTGGGCAGGGAAGATCCAGGGAACACTTCTGCTCCCCAAGTACGTACATCCCATGTACGCACATAGCCCAAATCCTCCGGCTCCCACAAGGTGGCAGTTCCCAACAAAGGATTCACATAACGCGTCAACGTGCCCCGTTCCACACAACTGGACAGCAGACAACTGACAACCAAACTAATACAAATAGGTAATTTCATGCAACTCATGGATTTCAAGTAAGATTAAAACAACTGTTGTTTAGTCAATAAGGCAGCCGCCTCCATCAGCATACAACCACTCAACTGTTCGGTCAGGCCCGTCTCACCCGTCGGCATCGTGCGCCAATCCGGTCCAAAGAGTACCAACGACTTCTGGGTTCCCTGTTGCCACAATGTCTCGGCATTCACCTTCAAGAACTGCAAATATCGACGCTGGTCAGCCTTATCCAAACGGGATTGCTGGATCAATTTCGTAAAATAACGGATAAAGACCCCTTTGAAAAGTCCACCATCCCCCGTTCCTTCACTCTTCAGAATGGAATTGCTGACCAAGGTACTGATGGTGTAATCGGCAGCCCGTACCGCATCGTTCAAATAGGACTTCTCACCCAAAATCTGATGCAATTCGACGGCCGATCCGATAAACGTACCCTGGTTGTAGGTAAAGAACCACTCCTGCAACTTGCCCGTATCACCATTGATATTGTCATAAATGGCCCCATTGTTGGCATTGAAAAGGGTGCTCTTCTCCCATTGATAAATCTTCAAGGCCCATTCCTTATCCTCCTCATTGCCAAAAATCTGATACAGACGGGCAGCCAAAATACAGGCCGGACCGTTTGAACAGGCATTCTTGCTGTACGGTTGTCCCTTTTTCCACATGATACCGCCACCGGCTTGGTCGTTCCAACCCGCTTTGATATACCCCCATAATTCCAAGGCAGCCGCTTTATAGCTCTCTTCATGGGTAGCCTCATACACCCGGAGCAATGCCAATGCATTCCACTCCATATCATCGAAATACTCATTCCACCACCCATTGTTGTTCTTCTTTTTCACACCTTCCAACCAGAGGGGGAAATAACCGGCATACTTCGAATCACCTGTCCGGAGATAGGCATCGACCAAGACATCCAACGCATGCGCCTGAGGCCAATAGTGGAAATCCAGTTGACCATTGCTGTTATAATTGAAATAGTGCTGTTCCCCATTCCAAAAATGCTGGAGCAAAGCCTGCGAGCTGCTGTCCGCTGCCGCAGTCCATTGAATTGTTGCCTCCTCTTCCTGAGACGGCAACTCAGGTTGGGGATCATTCTCAGCTCCACAAGAGATGATGCTGCAACAACTACATACGAACACAAAGAATCTTTTAAACATGTTTTATTTGTCAATTTGCGTGTGCTAATTTAGAAAAAAGTGAATTAAAAACAGGAAGTTTACCACAAAAAAGTGGTAAACTTCCTTTCCTTCTCACTCACTTAAATAAAATAACAATGATTATTTCGTTATGGAATGGGTGTAAGGCTGGTCAGCCGTCAGATAGACGGTATAGGTAGCCTCTACCCCATCAAAGTCTTCCATCAATTTCCACTTGTTGTCCCACTGTGAGAGATCGGTCAGCCACAACAGGTAGTAGTACGATTCCGGTGAGCTGGCTGTCGGACGTGAATCGGTCTGATTGAGTGTACCCCATTCAACCTCTTTTTCAGCATCCGCACCTCCATTTTCCTTAATGAACATACGGAACTTATAACGTTCGTCGCGTCCCCAACTCTCCTGTTTGAAGGTGACCGTTGCCCGAGTCTGGAAAACGCCACCACCCACATAGGGCAGATCAAACAGGATGGCTCCTTCCGGACTGAAATAGAAGCCTAAACGGGTAACCAACGTATAAGTACTGGCTCCAGTATTGAAATCCAAGGTAATCCGATAGATACCCTCCTGCTGTACGGTCGAGTTGCCACTCTCCTTCACGACACCCGCTTGAGTGGAGTATTGTTTCGGTGTACCCGTTTTCGCATCCACAAAATAGAAGGGTTGTCCAGCCTTCAACTGGGTATAGATCTCGAACTCACCGTTGGAAATCGCCTTCATCCGTTGTGCCTTGGCCAGGTCCGTACCCCCTTCCGTAGCTTCACCCGTGATGAACACATCCACCGGAATCTCCTCGAAACCAGCCAGACGCGTAATCGTCAACCGGTTCTCGGTGGTCGCCAATAGAGTCTGTAACCCTTTGGTTGCCATGACACTCCATTTCAAAGTGCCCTTCTCCGCCGGTTTAATACCAGCTTTGCTGGCAATCTGGTTCAGTTGCTTGTGTGTCAACGTCAGATTGTTCTTCAAGCCATTATTGTCAGCCTGCAATTTATAAATCGGTTGAGAGAAATCGCCCGCTTGCGTATCGAAGACCACCTGATAGGTCAGCGTACCAGCCTCTTCCACATCGACATAGTTCCATTCAAAATAGACATTCGACGAAGCGGAAGGCTCCAAGACCACCTCTTTTCCATCGGCCGGTTCCACCAGTTGCCCCACCGGAGCCACCCGTTTATCGGTCTCACCCATGTTGTCACTACATCCTACAAAGGTCAACAGGAGAGCTATGAGCCCCATTCCCGTTGTTATCATTGTTTTCATGTCCGTTCTTCCTTTTATTTGATGACTAAATTGTGCGTATATTCACCCGACGGATTCAAGGAGAAGGTGACATCGTAGGTCTTGCCGCTCCAACCATCCGTTGCCGGATTCTTCCAAATCTCATTGTTGGTCCACTGTTCTACATTGCTCTTCTCAACCATGTAGTAGTAGGACTCGTTACCAGTCGGCTTGCTGTCGTTGTTGATGGCACGCCATTCCGTTTCACCGGCTGTGCTCTGCATCCGGAACTTATAGCGGTCATCGTCATTGTCGCCACCCGACAAACCTTCGATTTTATAGTCCGAAACAGCCCAAACACCCAGGCCTTGATAAGCCAATTCGATCTCCCGTTGAGACCAGTTCAAGAAGAGACTCACCTTCGTCACCTGTTTGGAGGTGAATGATCCGGCATTGAAATCGACATAATACCGATAGATACCGGTCTCGCTTACCGTAGTTGTACCACCCTCAACCAACTTCTCGCCCTGCAAGGAATAGGTGGTCGGGGTACCCGCATTGGAGCTGACAAACTGGAAACTTTGTCCAGCGGTCAGTTGCATGTAAATCTCAAACTCGCCATCAGCCACCTTCTTCATCTGCATAGCCTTGGAAAGTTCGCCACCCACTTCGGTTGCCTCACCGGTTATGTACAATTGGGCAGGCACTTCGGCAAAACCAGCCAAGCGGGTGATCGTCAAAGTGCGATCTTCCTGAGCTTTCACGGGAAAGATTCCTTTCGAAGCATAGACCGTCCATTTCAGGGTACCCGTCTCTGCCGATTCCACACCAGCCGAAGCGGCAATCTGGTTCAGTGTCTTGTGTGAGATGGTGGCATGATTCATGGCCCCATTGTTATCGGAAGCGATGATGGCCAACGGATCGGAAAAATCGCCATCCGTCTTGTCGAATACCACTTCATACAATACGGCTCCACCATCTTCGGCCAGCGAAGGCTCCCATTCGAAATAGAGCGAAGCCGATGAAGAGGATTGCAGCACCACCGATTTGGCATCGGCCGGTTCATAGATCGATTGCACGGCCGTCACCTGCAAATCCCGTACCTCTCCGTCACTGCTACAAGCGGCCAGCAAGGCAGCTCCTAGGGTCAGTAGCATGTATTTGATTGAAAACAGTTTCATATTCCTGATAGTATCTTTGAAAGTTGAACATTAATAGCCCGGATTCTGTGTCAGGCTCTTATTGATATCACGTTGTGACTGCGGGATGGCGAACAGATAGTCCCGTTCTTTGTTGAAAGCCCGTTTGTCCAATTGGATATACTGTGTATTGTCGGCCGCAAACATGGCTCCATGCGGATTCCCGTTCAACACCGTTTCAATGGTTCCCCATCGACGGATATCAAACAGACGCAACCCTTCGAAAGCCAACTCACACCGACGTTCCCGACGAACAATCGTCCGCATATCACCCTCCGTCGGATAGTTCAAAGCCGATGCATCCTTGAATCCGGCACGTGCACGAAGGGGACGAATGGTCTGGTTCCAAACCGCTTCATTCATGGCCCCCAGTTCGGTCTTTGCCTCTGCATACATTAATAATACGTCCGCATAACGCATCAGGATCAGATTCAAACCAGCCTCTATGCCCTCCGGAGCGGTCGGATCAAACCATTTACGGATGTAATAACCGGTAGCCGTCGAGTTCTGACCCGGTCCGGCATATTCATCCAAGTTGGCCACACCCGCATCTGCCGACGAACCCGGCTTGATGTAGATGGTTGAGGTTTTACCGTCTCCATCGGTCCACTGATAACCATGATACACAATCGAAGCCTTGAAACGCGGGTCACGATTGACATAGGGATTCTCCTCCTGATAACCCGAACCAGCCTCTTGGATGGCCTTTCCGTTCATCATGATGTAGTCATCCACCAACTCCTGTGTCGGAGCAAAACCGTTGACACGTCCACCCACCGACAACGGGATGGCATCATACATCTCCATCCAGGTACGTGTGTTCAGCAGATAACCCAAATCCAAGATCACCTCGCAGTTATACTCATTTTCCGGCAAGAAAATACCGGCATAGTCTCCGAAGAGGGCATACTGGCCATACTGGCCCTGCATCAATGCCTCACAAATGGTAGCCACCTGCTGATAATCATTCTCATACAGATAGGTACGCGCCAACAGCATCATGGCAGCCCCTTTCGTAATACGCCCTTTGTCACTCTCCTTATATTCCTCGACCGTCGGCAAGATCTCAGCCACGGCCTGCAGCTCGGAGCGAACGAAAGCGATCACTTCCGATTTCGGAGAACGGGCAATGGTGTTGGCCTCCTCGACACTCAACGCATAGTCAAACAAGGGGACATCGCCATATTGGTTGGCTAAACGGAAGAAGAGGTAGGCACGGATAAAACGGGCTTCCGCCTTCATCCGGTTTTTCAAGGTCTCATCCATATTGGGCACCCGATCCACATTTTCCAAGAAGGTATGGCAGGTCTTGATACCACTGTAGGCATCCCCCCAATCCGATGCGAAACGTCCCAATGCCGCATTGGCCTGTCCGGAGGTGATCAGTTTTTCGTCCGTATTACCACGACCCTCATACAGGTTATCTGTCAGCCGTTCATCACCGAAGAACTTGCCCGAGGTCATCATCTGGCTGTAGGCCATACTCAATACAGCCGATGCTTTGGCGTCGGAGGTCCAATAGTTCAGCTCCGTAAATTTATTGGTCGGAGCCAGGTCCAAATCGTTACAGGCCGTAAACGATGCAAGTACCAACACGATACCTGCGCTATATGTTAACCAGTTCAATTTCATGAGTCAATCGTTTTAAAATTCAATATCCAAACCAAATCCATAGTAGCTCAATGTCGGATAGTTACGTCCACTGTTCGCACCCGTACCACCGATACCGCCCATGTTGTTGCCAAACTCGGACGATTCCGGATCGATAAACGCATGCTTGGTCAATGTCAATGGGTTTTCCGCATTCAGACTGACACGCAATTTCTGTACACCAAAGCGTTGGGTCAACGTTTTGGGTAAGGTATAGCCCACCTGTACATTCTTCACACGTACATAAGCGGCATTCAGCAGATAGATATCCGAACCGTTCATACCCCAGTTGTTGGTCGAAGAGGATGAACCCGGTGCCACCAATCGCGGCCATTGTGCATCCGGATTGGTCGGAGTCCAGAAATCAAGCTGGTGCTCATAGATACAATAGGAGTAGTTCGAGTGGAAGGGCTCAATCAATTCACCCCGCAGATACATGGAGCGTTTGCCAACTCCCTGCAACATCAAGTTGAAGTCCAAACCCTTCCAAGTCAATCCATAGGTAAAACCAAAGGTATAGCGCGGGAAGGCGTTGCCCAACACCACACGATCCTTTTCATCGATCACACCATCCCCATTCTGATCGACATACTTGACATCGCCCGGCTGTACACTGGCCCCTACCGGCAGGGCACTCTCGGCTATCTCTTCATAACTCTGGAACAAACCAGCGTTCTGGTATCCATAGTAAGATCCTAATGCCTCTCCTTCACGAATCAACTTGTACATCTGATCGGACTGGTCGATACGCTCCTTGCCGCCAAAATCGGTCACCTTATTCTTTGAATCGGACAAATTCAGATTGAAGACATGGTGGAAATCACCGGACTTCAGTTTGTAGTTCAACGTGATTTCCCAACCCTGGTTCTTCATCTCCCCGGCATTCTCCTTGGCAGCCGAACCGCCATAGATCGAAGAGACCTCCGGAGTCAACAAGATATTGGAGGTTTGCTTGTTGAAGTAATCCAATGAGACATACAGATTTCCATTCAGGAATGTTGCATCGGCACCCACATTGAAGTTGGCAGACTTTTCCCACGTCAGATAGGGGTTACCATCCGTATAGCCGGTACCCGGCACCGATGTGTTGTTGAAGATGTAGGTATTGTTGTACATCTGATAAACCGTTTGGTACGAATAGTTATCCACATTCTGATTACCCAACACACCGTATGAGGCACGAAGCTTCAAATCACCCACATGGTTCTTGTAGTGCTCGAAAAAGGCCTCTTCCGACAGACGCCAACCGGCTGAGAAAGAGGGGAAGAATCCCCAACGCTGGTCTTTGGCGAACTTGGAGGAACCATCATAACGGAACGAAACATCCCCATAGTAACGGTCCATGTAGTTATAACCGACACGTCCGAATACAGAGGTAATGCTGGTCTGATCGGTATTGTTGTTCGAGTTATAGTTATTCTTGTTCTGGATCGACTCATCCGTAGTCGGCAAACCCAAGTCATCATCGGTATATTCCCAAGCGATCTGGCTGGCCTTGAAGGTATAAGACTCGTTCGAAACGCCTACCATGGCACTTACGTTGTGTACATCCTTGAACGTACGGTTGAAATCCAACAAAAACTGTGTACTCAACGTATAACGCTTTTCGTTGTAATCCTGTGTCAATGTGTTGGAGTGCATGTAAAGCACCGGATTCTCCAAATCGGCTGATGCATAGAGGGGAACCTTCTGATCCCGACGGAACCGGGAATGTTGTGTCAAATCCAAACCGACCAAACCGGTTGCCTTCAACCCCTCGATGATCTTGATATCCAGATTGGCACTTCCGATAAAATTGTCGTCTGCCTTCTTCTCATAGCCACCCTCTTGCAGCAAAGCCAGCGGGTTGTCATCACCCACGACATCATTCACCAAGTATTTATCTCCCTCCATGAACTTATAATAATAATAGGAAGGGACACGTGACGAGTTGATGATGGTGTTGCCCGTACCACCGGCAATGGTCCGGTCTTTCCGTCGGTTATAGGCCATCAGGGAGGTCAACTTGAAACGGCCATACTCAGTCGTCAGGTTCGTGCGGAAATTGTACCGTTCCATCCCAAAGTTGCCCTTGAAGTTATTCTCCTGGTTGAAATAGTTGGCCGACACCATGTATGTCGTATTCTCACTACCACCGGATAGGTTCAGGTTATAGTTCTGTTGCAGACCCGTCTGGATAATCTGTTGATAGAGCCACTCCTCCTCGTCACGATGTTCATACAGATCCCGTATCTGGCTGGGTGTAAACTGTGGAGCACTGCCCACATTCATATTGGCCTGATTACGCAACATGGCATTCTGCCATCCCTCGACCGGTGAGAAGAGAATGTGGGGATCCTGCATACCCACCTGTCCACTGAACGAGACAATGGGCTTGGCCCCCTTGGAACCCCGTTTGGTTGTCACCAAGATGACACCGTTGGCCGAACGTGAACCATAGATGGCCGCACTACCAGCATCCTTCAGCACCGAGACGCTTTCAATGTCGTTCGGGTTCAGGTTATTCAAGGTAGAAGAGCTGGAAATCAAACCGTCAATCACAATCAACGGGTCATTGTTTCCCATGGTACTCACACCACGGATATTGATGTTCAGGCTGTTGTCATTCGGATTCATGTTCTTGCTCTGAATGATCAAGTTGGCCGATGCACCCTGCAAGGCTTGGGTTGCATTCGTTACAGGACGGTTTTCAAACACCTCATTACTGACCTGATCGACCGAACCCGTGATGCTCTTCCGCGAGCGGGTACCGTAACCAACCACCACGACCTCATCCAATTTCTGGGTGTCTTCGCGCAACACAATCTGTACATGATTCTGGCCCTTCGTGTTGATCTGTTGGGTCAGATAACCGATGTAGGAGACATCCAACAGCCCACCTTCGGGCACCTCCAAAGCGAAATTACCATCCAAATCCGTGATCGTTCCTTGTGTAGTACCGGCTACCAGCACATTGGCACCAATGATCGGTTCACCCGTCTCATCCACAATCTTACCTGAAATCCGCTTGGATTTCTTGGCCTTTTCATCCTGCTGTGGAGCAATGACGATGTATTTCCCCTTCACTGAATAGGTGAATCCCGTACCGGAAAGGATCTGAGTCAACACATCAAGCACCTCCTTGTTCTGCTGATTCAACACCACCTTCCGGTTCACATCCAATTGACTACCATTGTAGGCAATTTTGTACGCCGAAACGGCCTCAATCTTTTGAAATGCCACCTTCAACGTTACACTACCTGCGTTAAAAGAGACCTTCTGTGCCTGGGCTTCCAAGCATCCCGCCATCAATAGGCTCAAACAAAAGGCTCCTATCCGTCTTGACTTGTGTTTGTTCATTTTGATATATGATTAATTGTGCATTTTTCACTCTAAAGACAGCTGTTCCCCGGTTTACCCCCAAGCCAAACTTCGTTTTTTTTTTAAAAAAAATGGCAGGCCCTCCGAGAAGAGCCTGCCTGTACATACTAAACAGAATCGCATACACTTCGATTACTCGATATAAATCTCCTTCCCGACAATCTGATAGTCCATCTCAGGAATCAGTTCTTTGAGAAGCATCCATACGTTCTCAATCGACTCATCCTTGTTGAAATGAATCGTCAGCTTGTTGGAACTATAACTGGAATTCTTCACATGAATTTTCACTCCATACGAACGCTCGATGATGGGAATAATCTGGTTGAAAGAATAATTGTCAAAGAGCAAGCCACCCTCGCGCCAGTCAGAATAGTCGGCAGAGACCACCTGACGGATTTCTGCCTTACCACTTCCGGCCTGATAGACCAGCTGTTCATTGGGCGACAGGTGATAGGTCGTCCGTTGCACGTTATTGAGGTGCACACAGACCGATCCCTCCTCCAACGTCGTATAAATCCGATCAGAATCGTTATAACTCATCAGGTTGAATCGTGTGCCCAAGACCTCAATGTCAACAGCCTTCGAACGGACGACAAAGGGACAATTCTTGTCTTTCTGAATCTCAAAATAACCCTCACCGGACAAATACACCTGGCGGATGGAGCCTGAGAAGGAAGCTGGATAGAAGAGCGTACTCCCTGCATTCAACCAGACGCGACTGCTGTCGGGCAGTATCAACATGTCCCGTTTGCCATAAGGCACGAAATGGCTCATCAACTCCACAGAACGTGGCTGAACCTGCCGGCTCTCACGATAGAGATAAGCCGAAACGGACAGCAACAAGATGGGTATCAAATAACTGGCAGCCATCTTGAGCCAGCCGGGGAAACGGACCACCTTCCCTGTTCGGGACGAAGCCGACAACGGTAGCTGGAGTTTCTCCTGAAGCACTTGAAAAGAGCGGTCAACTGCTGCCTGTGGCATCTGGGCCTCTTCCGCTTCGCGCCAGAGAGAACGGAAAGCCTCTTCCCGTTCCGGCTCATCACCGGATTGAACCAGTCGTTGATGTACCCGTTTCTCCAGTTCTCCAGCGAACGTATGATGGAAGAAATAATCGATAATCTGTCTCAAATAACTCATTTGCTAATTCTCCTTATTTATAAAGACCGCTTAAAACCGATTTACCCCTAATGCAAGGTGTGAAAAAATAGGCACATCCACAGCAAAAGTGCCTTTCTCAGCTCCTTCAATGCCAAATTGAGGTGATTCTCCACAGTCTTTGGACTCAACTGTAATTTATTGGCAATCTCCGCATTCGACAATCCGCTTTTCCGACTCAGTTCATATACCAACCTGCGTTGCGGAGACATCCGTTCGACAACAAGATCAGCCAAGAGCTGCAAATCCTTCGCTACCAATAGCTCATGGGGTGAATGATCATCTAACTCATCCGGAAACTCATCACAGGTCTGGCCCTCCCGACGATTACGGATCTCCAGATAATTCAATGTCATATTCTTGGAAAGGATGAATAGATAGGAATCAAAATTCCGGATGTTGACAACCGATGTGCGGTTGACCCAGAGCTTGGAGAAAATCTCCTGCACCACATCCTCCGTATCCATCTCCGACTTAAGCAATCCTTGGACAAAATAATAGATTTTTGGATAGTAACGGACATAGAGATGCCGGAAGGCCTCTGCATTACCCTCTGACAATTGTTGCAAAAGCAACTGTTCGTTCCTATCTTCTACTTGTTCCATAATCGTTGATGAATACACTATCCTACACTACTTGGCACGGCAAATATAAGGATTATTTTGAATACTGTCTCACGAACAAGTCCGCAATCGTGATGATCAACTCTTCCTTCCAAACTCCTTCCTTGATTCATCGATCTGTCCAGACAGAAAAAGCGACGTCACAGCGAAGGAAGAGCGAAGGAAGAGCGAAGGCAATGGCCACTACTTAGGACGGCCGACGGTCTTCACTGATGACCCACTACGGACATAAGTGAAGACTTCTTCGGAAGTTCTTCGATAGCCTTTCGAGAACCTTTCGGGACAGTTTTCCTCTGGTAAAAAGATTTGAAGTCACTACATTTTTCAGCGTAACATCGTGTTACGTTACGCGACCCGCAGTTGTTGTCCATAGACAATGTGTCTGGATGCGTAACGTAACACAATGTTACGCGAATAAATGTGATTGCAGCCTTGTAGGTTAGTTATGAGATGATACTTTTCAGTCTAATCACCAACTGATTGATTTCCTCCATAGATACTTGGCTCTTGGATCCATCCGGTGCCTGTAATGATTGGGTGTTTTCCCCTCGGAAAAACAGATCTTGGTGTATGGACTCCAAGAGACGGATAAAGTGTTCCAAACGTTTAGGTGGTTGCTCCATCTCGACCAGATGACGGACATAGAGCAGGTTGACGAAGAGTCCTTGCTCTCTGATCTTGGGATTCTCAAACCGATCAACATGGTCATACGGATAGAGTTCCCAAAGTGCATGAAGGATGCCTATCCGGTCGGGATAAGCCTTCCAGAGTGCATAGTAGAGACGGGCCGCCTCCTCT
>JAFBIU010000032.1 GCA_021531775.1 Parabacteroides distasonis
CACTTGCTGTTGTGCCAATGCTCGCCTTTGGTGATCCCCGGTTTGGAGATGTTGATGCTGACTTGTCCGCAATTTAAGGTGTGCATCAGTTCTGTAAAGGAGCCTCTTGGATCGACGTTCATCTTCAGATCGTAGATGGCCTTCTCCTGCGGGAGGTAACTCAGATAGGTGGTCATCAACTTATATTTCAGGCTGCCTTGGGGCAGTTCAATCATGTTGATGCCATCCCGATTGGCGGCAGCTTGGGCACATTCGTTAATGAGGTCAACGATTTCACCCAAGGTTGTCTTGTGGGTGACGGGAACGTAACAGTACCGGCCTGTTGGGGTTGCAACCGTCTCGACTCCTACGAACTCGCAACGATGTTCTTGGCCTGTTAGGGCTCCCATCATTTCATCCACCAGATCGTCGATGTAGAGCAATTCCATGGCTACACTCCGGTCGTTCATCTGAATGGGCAGGTCGTTCGCAATGTTGTGGCAGAAGGTGGCAATCGCACTATTGTAGTTGGGACGGCACCATTTGCCGAAGAGGTTCGGAAAACGATAGACCAATACCTTGGCTCCGGTCTCCTTGACATATTCAAACATCAGTTCTTCGCCCGCCTTCTTGCTCTTGCCATATTCCGATGTTCCGAAACGGCCGGCCAAAGTGGCTTGGATGGAGGAGCTGATCATCACGGGACAGTTGTTCTTGTGCGCTTTGAGGGTGTTGAGCAGGGTGGTGGCAAAGCCGAAGTTGCCCTCCATGAACTCTTTCGGGTCTTGTGGGCGGTTGACTCCAGCCAGATTGAAGACGAAGTCGCAATCCTGACACCATCGGTCGAGTTCTTCCGGAGTCGAATCGATGTCGTAGGCATAGATGGCTTCGATCTGCAAGTCGCCATACCAACGGGCTTTCCCCTCCTTGATATTGTTGAGTTGGGCACAAAGGTTCCTTCCCACGAAGCCTTTGGCACCGGTTACTAAGATTTTCATTTTATCCAACAAATACTATGGAAATGAATCAGTCAAAAAAATCATACATTTGATTGAATTTCCGACTGAGTGTAGGAAGCAATTCTGGATTATTCTCCAATTCGGTTTTACGAACCAGTAGGTAGGCACTCTTATCAATCATCATATAGTGTTCGAATACCTCTTCCGTAAAATAGGTGGCCATAAAAGAACTATATACCCTAAAGCGTTTGGTCATGAAAGTCGATTCATTCTGCATATTTGAACCAATAAATCCAAACGATGAACGAGGATTTATATGCGCTATTTCATCCATGATTGCAATACTAGTACAAATAACAGGACGGGCTTCATGGAGTCCTGTCATTAAACTGTATTTGTTCGCACTATCACGATGTGTTTTCAAATGAAACTTTACGGCATAAAAATCATGTTCATACACTTCGACCCATACCCAATACCATTGATGCGACTTGGGTGATTTGAAGGTATAGAGCAACTTGTACCTCAAAAATGACAACTTGCTACAATCCGCGTCATCAACCCGTTGCACGAATCGATATGGGTAATGAACGAGCCTCATTACATTAAATAGGGATATACATTTACTTTAAGCCGTTTCAACTCACGAGAGGGTACTTTCACAAATTCATTACCATATATGAGTTTTTCACGCTCATCATTTGATAAGTAATCGAAACGCTTCTCCACTTCTATCTGGAGTTGTTCTTTAGATTTGATATTTCTGCGCAACTGACCCATAACGATATTGATTATGTAAACACAACGCAAATATAGAGAATCTCATCCAAAAAGCAATATTATTTCATTTCTTTTCTTTGAATAATAACTTTTATCATTCACTCCGGTAATCTCTCGATTTGGCTCTTGCCTGCAGACCTAAGTCTTCACGGATGAAGTTGAGCTTCAAAAGCAACTCTTTCATGCCGGCAACATCGAGACGACGGGTGTTGTGGCTATGGTAATCCTCCATGCGGCTGATGGCATCATCCCCTTCGGTGAAGAACTTGTCGTAATTAAGGTCGCGCGAATCGCAAGGAATGCGGAAATAGTTGCCCATATCTTCGGAGCGAAGCATCTCTTCACGCGTTACCAAAGTCTCGTAGAGTTTCTCACCATGGCGGGTACCAATCACCTTTACTTCCGTTTCGCCATATTTCGGATCAACCATGGCATAGACCTCCTTCAAGGCTTGGGCCAATACCTCCAAAGTGGCGGCCGGTGCCTTTTGGACAAAGAGGTCTCCATTATTGCCATGTTCGAAAGCATAGATAACGAGATCGACAGCATCATCGAGGGTCATCATGTAGCGGGTCATGTTCGGATCGGTAATGGTGATGGGTTTGCCCTCCATCATTTGCTCCACCCACAAAGGAATGACACTTCCTCGGCTGGCCATCACATTGCCGTAACGGGTACAGCAGATGGTAGTCTTCGCATTCGGTCCCAAAGCTCTACCTTGGGCAATCGCCACCTTCTCCATCATCGCTTTACTGATACCCATCGCATTGATCGGATAGGCGGCTTTGTCGGTCGAAAGCACCACCACATTCTTTACTTCATGGGCAATGGCCGAAAGCAGCACATTGTTCGTGCCCTCCACATTGGTGCGAACGGCCTCCATCGGGAAGAACTCGCAGGAGGGTACCTGCTTCAAGGCTGCCGCCGAGAAGACGTAATCGACTCCTGCCATCGCGAAATCCACAGCCTGACGGTCGCGTACATTACCAATGTAGAACTTGACTTTGTGGGCCACATCCGAACGGTTGGCCTGCAGGAAGTGACGCATGTCGTCCTGCTTCTTCTCGTCTCGACTCAGGATTCGGATCTCTTTGATGTCGCTATCGAGGAAGCGACGCAATACGGCATTGCCGAATGAGCCGGTGCCTCCCGTTATCAGGAGGACTTTGTCTTGAAATATAGACATGCTATTATGTAGTTATTGATGATTCATTGTATGATGGTTGTTACCTATATAATATAATGTATAGGGAGGAATGTTCTTTTCCCCCTTCACTTTCCCAAAGAGATCGGTCGTAAAAAGGCAGTGGGGATGTAGGCGGTGGCTACCAAACAGAGGCCTTCCAACTCGACGATCACGCGCTGTTGGCCGGCAGCCCGGGCGATACGACCCTCTACTCCCCGGAAAGCTCCTTCGATGACGCGGACGCGATCTCCACTTTTGAAATGACAATAACAAGGCGACACGACCAAGATGTCCGAATCAGGAACACTGGTGGCCCGGATGAAGTTGTCCATGCAGTGGATCGGAATTGTCAAAGGGGGATTCTTACCGAAAAAGTCCTCCTGGAAATGGTTATAATAATAACTGAGCAGACCATCGGGATTGAGATCCTTCACCAATTGCTCAACTATTTCATTTTGGGCATACACGAAAATCAGGTTGGGGAGCAACGGTTCGGTCACTTTCCGACGCTTGTTGTTCACCATCTTCATGACTTTGTGTAAAGGGTGATAGAAGTCGATCTGACACTTGGCGATGTGTCTGGCGGCTTTGATGGATCGACCGTAAGAGACACGCAACACATACCACTTTTTCGTTGCGTCCAAAGCATACTCTACCGACACCCCTCTTGGTAAGCCTTTCGCTTCGGGGATGACATTGGAGGTAAGTCCAACGTTGGGAGGTGCTTGCCCGCCTCGTCGGGAATCAGCATTGAACAATGCGCTCATATCGGTCATTTTATGTCCGATCAGAAGGATGTTTTGGACATAAAAAAAGCGTGGATCGTACTGCTGTCCGTTCCACGATCTGAGGCTCTAGCAACTGCCTATTTTGGTTGAACAGACAACGTCAGAGCCCACGCCGATATGAACTATATACATTCCCCTATAGACCTGCATAGATCTCAGAAGTTGCACCCCAAAGGGCACAACTCCGGCTAGCAGGATCTCTGGGATTGTGATATAAATCACACCCGGGACATCTACCGTTGCTACGTTCAAGACCAAAATTCTGTAACTTGCTAGATTTCAGACCGTCTCAAACACAGCGTCGAGTAAACGCCTTCAATATGTCTGGACTACTTCACCCACCCAATACCCGCTTTGTACTGCTTTGTCTTTGAAAGACTCCGCCATACTTAGCTCGGCGTAGACCGCCTTGCTTGTCGTCCGGCAGAACGCATCTGACCGGGACAACACGCGAACAAGGCCATGTAGTCCGTTGCAAAGATACAAATATATTTCTGAACCCACCCCCTCTTTCTGAAAAAAACGCTCAAACGGGCATACCCTATCCCCCTCGTTTGCCCAATTCGATTACCTCCAGATCGGTCACCTTGCCGGCTTGCAGGGCAAAACGGACTAGGGTACGAACCACATGGAAGCCACTGATGCCTGCAGCTCCGGGATTGATGTGCAGACAGTTTAAGGAGGGATCGTACACCACCTTCAGGATGTGTGAATGGCCGGCAATGAAGAGATCCGGACGTGTCTCGTACAACTCTTTCCGAATGGCCGGATTGTAGCGGCCAGGGTACCCTCCGATATGGGTCATCAGAACCCTCACACCCTCGACGGCAAAGTGCGCTACCTTCGGATAATCCATCCGCAACGTACCGCCGTCGGCATTGCCCACCACGGCACGCAAGGGTTTCCAAGCCGCCAACCGGGCAGCCAACTCCGGCGATCCGATGTCGCCTGCGTGCCAGATTTCATCACAACCATCCAAATATTCCACATATTTGTCGTCCCAATACCCATGGGTATCCGACAATAATCCCACTTTTATCATTTTAATACTGTTTGATGGCACAAAAATAGCATTCATCTTCGAATTCTTCCTATATTTGCCCTACACAATCAGTTCAGACATGGATCAGACAACACAGACATACCAATACATCAGGCGAGACATCAGTTGGCTTTCGTTCAACTATCGTGTACTCTTAGAAGCGGAAGATCGCTCTTTGCCGGTCTATGAACGGATCAAGTTCCTGTCCATCTACTCGTCCAATTTGGAGGAGTTCTACGAGATCCGGGTGGCCGAACATCGAAGTGTCATCTTCAAGAAGAACTATGCCGAAGAGAGTGCAGATGAGGCTGAACAGACCCTGACGGCCATCACCAACGAGGTGAACCGGCAGCAACGGGACTATTACCGCATCTTCAACGAGGTGCTGGCCGAACTGAACCGGCAGAATATCCAACTCTATCCCGACTGCCAGCCGGAACCCTTCCACGAGGAGTTTGTCCATAACTTCTTCAACGAAGAGGTGTTCCCCTTCCTCTCGCCGGTCATGATCCAAGTGGGCGACATCCGGACCTTCATCCGCGACCGACGGCTCTACCTCATTATCCGGATGCGGAAACGGGGGGCCTGCTCGGAGCAAGACCCGTTCCATTATGCCTTGATGAAGATTCCCTTCTCCAAGGTGCCCCGGTTCATCGAACTGCCGCCCCACGAAGGGAAACACTACATCATGTTCATTGACGACATCATCCGGGCCAACCTGGCCAGCATCTTCCCCGGCTATGAGATCGACAGCTGCTACAGTATCAAGATCTCACGTGATGCGGACATCTACCTGGAAGACGAGAAGGGCTCGAAATTGGTGGAGAGCCTGAAGAAAAAGGTACGTAAACGGAAAATCGGTGCCTTGAGCCGTTTCATGTATGACGGTGCCATGCCGGATGATTTCCTGAACTTTGTGTGCGAAGCATTCAACATCCAACGGGACGATCTGGTGGTCGGGGGACGCTACTTGAACCTGCAGGATCTGGCCCAACTGCCCAATCCCGTAGGTGCCTCCTTGGTGCAGGAGATTCCGGCACCTATGCGTGTCTCCTACTTGGATGAGGTGGGATCGGTATTCAAGGCAGTCAAGAAACGGGACATCCTGCTGCATTTCCCCTACCAGTCGTTCGACTACCTGATCCGATTCCTCATGGAGGCAGCTTTCGACCCCAAGGTGGAGGAGATCAAGATCACGCAATATCGGGTGGCTGAAAATTCAGCGGTCATTAACACCCTCATCAGTGCCGCCCAGAACGGGAAGAAAGTGACGGTATTTGTGGAGTTGAAGGCGCGTTTCGACGAAGAGAACAATTTGAGTACGGCTCAAAAGATGGAGCAGGCGGGTATCCGTATTATCTATAGTATCCCCGGACTGAAAGTACACGCCAAGGTGGCTGTCATACTCCGACGTGATGCGGAGGATGGACGCAAAAGACGCAACTTTGCCTACCTGAGCACGGGCAATTTCAACGAAAAGACAGCCAAGATCTATTCGGATGTGGCCCTGCTGACCTCCAACGAAGAGTTGGTGAGCGACATCAGCAAGGTGTTTGCGATCTTGGAGGGAAAGATTTCCAATCCCTCGTTCCGGCATCTGCTGGTCGCACGCTTCAACATGGTGCCCGAATTGCAACGGCTCATTGAACGGGAGATCCAGCATGTGAAAGCGGGCCGACGAGGCTATCTGTTGCTGAAGATGAACGGACTGCATGACCAGCAGATGATCAATGCGCTCTATCGGGCCAGTGAGCAGGGGGTCGAGATCGATCTGATTGTACGGGGCATCTGTTGCCTGGTACCTGATCAGCCCTACAGCCGAAACATCCGCGTGACCCGTATCGTGGATATGTTTCTCGAACATGCACGGGCCTGGTATTTCTACAACGATGGGGAGGATGAGCTCTATTTGGCTTCGGCCGATTGGATGCGTCGCAACCTGAACCGACGGATTGAGACAGCCTTCCCGATTCTGGTGCCTGCCTTGAAACAGGAGATCCGCGATATTCTCCAGATCCAGTTGGCAGACAACGTGAAGGCTTGCCGCCTGGATGAGCACCTGAACAATTGCTTCAAACGGGAAACGGCCACCCAAGAACCACCTGTACGGGCACAATGGGCCATTTACCATTATTTAAAGCAGAAGCAATGAACGAGTGGTGGATCTACATCGGCTGGATGGGGGCCATTGCCTTGGTAGGTATGGCCTTCGCCTTGGGTTATTGGGGCGGAAGCCGAAGGGAGCGTTATGCGCAAACCAAATTGCGGATCCGGCAGGAGCGTTCAAACCGGCTGGCCAATCATCGGGAGCAACGGGCTTTCCAGCAACACATCGAGGAGCTCAAACAGGAGATGGAACGACAGGCTGCTCAGATGCAATCGCACGAACCGGTCGAACCGGAGGAGCATGCTGACATGGATGTGCTGCAACGGTTGGTGGATATGAAACGGGATCCGCTCCATACCCAGTTGTCGAAAGAGGATTGGAATGCCCTCATTGAAACGACCGATCGGCTCTTCAATGGATTCATCAGCCAGCTGCAACGGGAGACGGGACTGACGCGCCATGAACAGGAGATCTGTTGCCTGCTGAAATGGAACTTCTCCCGCAAAGAGCAGATGGCCATCTTCCACAACACGACCGATGCACTCACCAAATCGAAAAGCCGCCTCAAAAAACGTCTTCAGCTGACCGAAAAAGAGGATATTGATACCTTTATCCGTCTCTTTTAAGTCCTGCATTGTCCGGAAAACAGGAGGAATCCGGCCTTTCCTACCATCTCAAACAACTATATTCCAGCAATTTAGAGCAAAAACACTTTGTCCGGCATGAAAATTTGGAGGATACAGGGCAACCACCCTACCTTTGCCCCTGTCAAACCAATCAAAGGAGCAAACAATGAAACAGATTTGTATCATCGGGATCGGAATCATCCTGGCACTGGTGGCCTGCAACCGTCCCGGACCGGGAACGGGCAAGCTATTTGAGAAACGAGCAACAGGACTTCCTTACGAGGTAGTCGTGGTCATGGAGAATGGACTGTGGAAGGGCCATGTAGGGGATGCCGTCTATGCACAACTAACGGCTCCCGTGCCGGCTTTGCCCCAGAGCGAACCGAAGATGAAGGTGATGCACGTCACGTCTGATGATTTCAACGGACTGATGAAATATGTACGGAATGTACTGTTGGTGGATGTCAATCCGAAACGCTATACCCGGGTCTCCTTGCAGTCGAAACAGGATGAGTGGGCCTCCGGACAGTTGGTACAGGTGTTGACGGCTCCCGATACGACCGAACTACTGGCCAGCTTGGCCGCACAGCAGATCGATCTGACCGCCCGTTTCGATCAAGCCGAACAGGAGCGACGGAAGGCGTACCTCCAACAGACCCATAACAGTTGGGTGAAGGAGCAGGTTCATACCCAATTTGGCGCCACCTTGCTGGCCCCGGAAGAGATGACCTCCTCCAAAACAGGAAGCCATTTTCTGTGGGTATCTGACAATACCAACCGGGGACGAAGTGACCTGTTGGTCTATAGTTTCCCCTGGCAAGCCGACGAGCCGTGGACAGAAGCGGCCTGGATCGCCCGACGTGATTCTGTCTTGCAACGGAACCTGCCCGGATCGTTTGAGGGATCCTACATGACGACCGAGACACGGATGCCTCCCCTCTTTACGGCAACGGCAGCAA
Source organism: Parabacteroides distasonis (assembly GCA_021531775.1). Lineage (GTDB taxonomy): Bacteria > Bacteroidota > Bacteroidia > Bacteroidales > Tannerellaceae > Parabacteroides. Next base: position 8,427 of record JAFBIU010000032.1, read on the forward strand.
CCGATGGTCTGGGCGGAACGCTCCGTGGACTCTGGCGCATGCAAGGCGACATGATGGGTGGCCCCTTTGTCAGCCGAGCCCTCTACGATGCGGAACAACAACGGATGATCGTGGTCGAAGGGTTCGTCTATGCACCCGAAAGCAACAAGGCTCCCCTGATCCACAAGTTGGAAGCGTCGCTCACGACCTTCCGCCTGGATAAATGAGTCGCTCTTCAGGCAGGTAGCCGGTACGTATGCGCCACTCTTGCGGATAGAGGTTGTTGGCCCGATTCCCCACCTGCTTGACAAATCCCAAAGGAATGTTTTTGTAAGTAACTAATAGGAAGCCTTTCTCCACCCCAGCTGACAGGAGAAGGGCCTCCTTCTTCAGGTAACGAATGGCCTCTTCCCACGTCAGTTCGACCCGAGGAAACAGGTTTTCGGGCAAAGCCGTACAGAGTGCCAAGGCCTGCGAGGGTACAAAATCCTTGCCCTTGGATTCTCCTAATAGAACCCCAGCCGACAACACCCGACAGGTGGACAAATAGGGCAAGAATGCGGCTATTTCTGGCGTGGCGATCCCCAACGTGCCGGAAGCGGATGAACAGGGTTGTATGGAGGGATTGGTCGTACACAATTGCGACAAGAGGCGGTTGCCCGTCGGATCTACCGGTACCACTTCCCGTTTGCCCTTTTTACTGTTCTTCTTCGTGGGTAAGGGCAACTCATCCCAATCGCCTGCCGCCTTTTGCAGGACAGCCAAGAAAAAGCCTTCACCCCGTGTACGATGGGGGAAGAAATGATAGACCGGATGATCATAGCGCAAGGCCCCCGTAACCTGCCAAGCCGGATCGGTCGGAACAGGCAGGGCGGTTGCACCCAACTCCTCGACAAAGTAACGGACATTCTCTTCGTCCTCCTCCATATTGTAGGTACAGGTGCTATAGACCAAGAGACCGCCGGGACGCAGGGCATCCCAAATGTCATGGATGATCCGACGACTGCGGGCGGCACACAACTGGACATTCGCCACACTCCATTCGCCGGTACTGTCTGTATCCTTCCGGAACATGCCCTCCCCGGAACAGGGGACATCGGCCACAATCAGATCGAACAGATGGCGTAACTCGCCTAATTCGGCCGGGTCATTGTTGGTCACAACCGTATGCAACAGGCCCCACTTGGCCATGTTCTCAGCCAAAATCTGGCTACGTGTACGAATGACTTCATTGCTCACCAACAGGGAGCCGGCAGGTAACAACGAGGCTAAATGGGTCGATTTTCCACCCGGTGCGGCACAGAGATCGAGACAACGGACGGGACCGGTGACATACCGGCGGATCACCTGCTCCAAAAACATGGATGAGGCCTCTTGGACGTAATAGCCTCCCGCATGAAAGAGCGGGTCAAACGTGAATGCCCAGCGGTTAGGCAGGTAATAACCGGTTTCGCACCAAGGTACACGTTCCGCCTCAGCGGGTGCAACCAACCCTTTTCCGGGATTCAACCGGATACTGACGGGAGCCTCTGTCTGCAAGGAGCGTTCAAAGGCCTCATACGCATCTCCCAACAACAGGCGCGTACGACGAATAAAATCTTCAGGAAGTGCCATCTTTCATCTAAATTAGAGCACAAAAATAATGCTTTTCGGCCATTTGACAAGTTCTCCGAACCAAACTGCTTCAAAACTTCCGACGGGAGTTCTGCTGAAAGATGTAACAATGCTGGCTGGCCCGGGTCAGCGCGATATAGAGCTGTTGCCCTCTCCCGGCCTGGGAGCTGTGGTCAAAAACCGGTAGAACAACCGTATCGAACTGGAGCCCTGACGCTTGGTCATACCGTAGAATCTTCAAGATGTTGGTCGCAAAATTCAACGTGTTGCATCGTACCTTGAAGTGATTGAGACACCGGAAACTGTACTGATACTCCACTTCGATTCCCAAGCTCATCAGAAAATCGGCTGCATCCTTCACTTGCTGGTCGGTATGGAACAGCAAAGCCATCTTTTCCCGCGTATGCTGCTGTATCAACTGCAACAGCATGGACCAACGTTCCTGTGGACACCCATAGTGAATGGTCCTCAATTCCAGGACTTTGTCGGAGTAAAACTGCATCTGATTGACTCCTTGCTGATCGCGCAGGAGTTGGCGAGCCCATTTGAATTGCTTGCGTGAAAGCCTCCAGTTGGTGGCCAACACACAATTGGGACAACAGAAGTAGTGGAGAATGTCCTTCGGACGATTCCACTTCGAAGTGGCACAGGTATGGGAGCAGATCAGTACCTGTTCCTGGGTATGCCGGACGATCAGTTGCAATGTTTTCATCTGAATCTCATGGGCATTGTCGATCACCACACAATCGTACTCCTTGCTTGTTGTCCGCAAATAAAGCGAGACATCGTACATTTTGAAGGGAAAGAATCCTTCCGGTGTCTGACATTGTAAATAGGTCAGCTGGTTACGGGAGCCAGTAATGTAGGCGACCCGTTTCCCCAGATGCGTCCATTGGTAGGCTTTATAGAGGGCAGCCACCGTCTTACCCGTACCACTATCACCCAACAGCACCAGGTAACGTTCCGTAAAGAACTCCACCTGTTCCAAGACCGGATCCGGCTGCTGGGGATTCCACGAGAGATCTTCGGACAAGGAGTAGGGAATCGCTGGAGACATCCGCTCCCAATAGGCAACCCACTGCTTGAGTGGTGTCTCGTATCTATTTTTCAAGGGTTGAATATGCAGGATCCGTAACAGGTAATGGGGTAGTGCAGCGAGACGCAACTTTTCGAGATAATCGAACAGGGTACGAATCAAATAGTCGATATGTGATTGATTGATCGCAACATCGATATCCATTGTCTGGGAGTGCATAGCGACTTCACTGGCTGTACAGTAGGCTAAATAGAGTGACTCGCCAAATGAGTGGAGACGCTTTCGGATCCTGGACTCCATCGAATTGGGATCAGCACAGGCCACCGCATGGGTAAAAAAATAGCCGGCCTGAATAAAACTGAACAGTTCATGCCCCTTCGGGATACGAGCCCCCACCTTATCTCGGATCAGGGGAACTGTTTCAGTCAGGATGATATAGGCTTCGTGATTCATGATTTTACGGAAAAGTTCATCGGGCATCATACACTCCACCAATAAATAAGCAATCTTTTCCAAAAAGGGACGAATATGGCGCATGTAGGCTATTCGATCCGTTCGCCTCAAAGCTCCTTCAGCTCTTTTATAATCTTCGATGGCGTCATTCCACGTCGGCATAATATGTCATAATGAATAAATAGATTATAGGTTTATCACAACATCTCTTTCACAAAAGTACATGAAATTATTGAATCTTACATGAAACAATCAAGAATATTTAATGTAGCTTTGCACGTTTATTGAAATATACATTATTATATATGATCACAATGCTTATACAATCGTTGCAAACGGCCAGCCGCTGGTTAGCCCATTACACCTCCTACTTTGTCATTTTTACAGCATGCGTCTCTCTCCTGTTTCCCGAACTGTTTGCCTGGGTGCAACAGGGAAGTCGTCCGAGCATCATCTTGGGTATCATCATGCTCACCATGGGTTGCACGTTGACCACACAGGATTTCAAGATTCTCTTCAGCCGTCCCTTGGACATCTTCATCGGTTCCGTCGCTCAATTCACTCTGATGCCTCTCATCGCCTGGAGCCTGACCCGTCTCTTCCAGTTGGATCCGTTCCTCTCAGCCGGTATCATTCTGGTGGGATGCTGTCCGGGAGGGGTATCCAGCAACATCATGAGTTTCCTCTGCAAAGGGGATGTCGCCTTCTCGGTCGGCATGACGACAGCCTCCACCCTACTGGCTCCCGTCATCACCCCTTGGATGGTCTATTGGCTGGCAGGAGCCGATATTCACGTGGATACCTTAGGCATGTTTCAAAACATGTTGGTCGTTACGCTCCTGCCCGTTGCGGCCGGATGCGGATTCAATTACCTCTTCGGCCAACGGCAGGATTTCCGGCAACTGCAAAGCATCATGCCGGGTATCAGTGTGATCTCCCTGGCCCTCATCGTCGGAGGGGTCATCTATCAGGTCCATCCGCAACTCATGGCCAATGGACTCTCGTTGGTGTTGCTGACACTATCGGTCGTATTCTGTCACAATAGTTTAGGTTACCTGTTGGGGTATCAGGTCGGACGGCTTTGCCATTTCAGCACAGCCAAACGACGCACCATCAGCATCGAAGTCGGGATGCAGAATGCGGGGATGGCCACGGTGTTGGCCAACAACTTCTTTGCCACACCGGCTGCCATGGCGGCCAATCCACTGACTGTACTGAGTGTCATTCCCTGTGCGCTCTCCTGTGCCTATCACTCCATCTCCGGAACGATTCTGGCCGGACTCTTCCTGAAGTTTGATCGCGAAAAAGAGGCAGTCCAGAAATAATCTGTTACCTTTGTCCCAAAAGGAATCATTTACTATTCACAAAGCAAAAAACAGATGAAACGAATCATTGAAATCTGTGCGAACTCTGCACAGAGTTGTGTAGAAGCAGAAGCCGGTGGTGCCAGTCGTGTCGAACTGTGTGCCGGCATTCCGGAGGGAGGAACGACCCCCAGTTATGGCGAAATCCGTACGGCACAAGCCCTCACCTCCCACATCGACATCAACGTGATTATCCGTCCGAGAGGGGGCGACTTTCTCTATACGGAAGCCGAAATCCAATCCATGCTGGCCGATATTGAACTGTGTAAGCAGTTGGGTGTCCATGGCGTCGTTTTCGGTTGTTTGACACCGGAGGGAGATATTGATGTACCCCTGATGAGACGTCTCAAAGAGGCTGCAGGTCCCCTTTCTGTCACCTGCCACCGGGCCTTCGATGTCTGCCGAGATCCCTTCCGGGCCTTGGAAGAGCTGATTGAGTTGGGATGCGACCGGATCCTGACCTCTGGACAAAAGGCTGATGCGGTACAAGGCATCCCACTGATCGCAGAACTGGTGAAACGGGCAGCCGGACGCATCATCATCATGCCCGGCTGTGGCGTACGTGCCAACAACATTGCACAAATCGAAGCAGCCACAGGTGCCAAGGAGTTCCATACCTCTGCCCGACGGGTAATTTACTCCCAAATGACCTACCGGAACGAGGAGGTGCCGATGGGCAGCAGTGCGGTCACTTCGGAATTCGAGACCGTACAGACAGACCGTCGCGAAGTGGCCCTGTATGTCTGATCCATCTCCCGGATCAAATTTGCTTGTCTTGCCAGCGGGCTCGCTTCAGGTAGAGGCTGCTGGCGACCAACAGGCCCAGGTAATAGAGTATCTCCGGCAGGAAGCAGTAGGCCACCGGTTTCCGCCAATAGACCCCAATCAAATAGATGGCACAACAATAGAAACAGAGTGTGCCCAGCTCCATATACATGGCGGCTTGTGTATTGCCCGTCCCGGAAACGCCACTGAACACAATGTTGGAAGCGGCGGAAGTGATCAGGGCAACTGACAACACATACAGGGCGGGCAACGAGGCTTCGATCAAGGCTGCATCATTGGTATAGAGCGACAGCCAGAGACGGGGAAACAGCAACAGTCCCCCTACACAGAGCAACATGATGCCTGCCGATCCGGTCGTAATGCGTCGGATGAGCGGCAACACCCGCTCTTTCTGGCCAGCACCGATCACATTGCTCACCACGGTGTTGGTTGTCATCGACAGGGAGTTGACCGGAATCAGCATGACCACGTAGATACTCCTGATGATATTGGCCACCGCTAACGAGCGTTGTCCCAAATGCTCCACGACCACAAACAGCAGGAAGAAGGTGGACATGGAGATCAAATACTGCAACATGGTGAAGATGGAGATGGCCAAAATATGACGCAACAAGCCCATGTCAAAACGTCGGAACCGATTGAGGGCATATTTCGCGCGATCGACCGTCACATAGGTATAGACTACATAAAACAGGACCGAGATAGCCTCCGAGATCACGGACGCTATGGCAGCCCCCTCTACCCCCATACGGGGCAATCCCCAATGACCGAAGATCAACCCATAGTCCAGCAGTACATTCGAAAAGGCCATCACAAGCGAATTGAGCGTCAACACCTTGGTCCGCGTGATACCGATAAAGAGTGCACGAAACATCACCCCGACAAAGATGAAAAAGAAGCCATAGACCCGCCATTCCAGAAAGCGTACGGTGGTCTCCCAAATCGTATCGGACGAGATTAACAGCCGCATCACATCCGGAACAAAGGCACGTGAAAAGGCAAAGAGCAGCAGGGCCAACAACAGCAAGAAAGCGATTCCCTGCACCATGACCGGACCGATATCGGCATAATTCCGCTCTCCATTCCGACGGGCAATCAAGATCTGAGAGCCCGTACTGAATCCAAAGGCGATGGTAAAGATACAGATATAATAGAGCCCGCCCATCGCAGAAGCCCCCAATTCCACTTCGCCCACACGTCCGAGAAAGGCTGTGTCGGTCACATTGATGATGTTCTGGGCCAGGAGGCCTAAAAAGATCGGATAGGTAATAGTCCAAATTTGACGGTTACTATACATACAGGATTCGTTCGTAAATGTCCATAAAAAAACCCGTCGGAATCCGATCCGGCGGGTATAAGCAATGTTTTGTTCAACGTCTGCAAAGGCCGGTGTCAAATCAACCGATTCGTAGCCGTATCGGGAAAGATCACTGCTGGTTTGAAATGTTTGGCCTCTTCGAAGTCCATCAGTGCGTAGGACATGATGATCACCACATCGCCCGGTTGCACCTTACGAGCTGCCGCCCCATTCAGACATATCACACCTGAACCACGTTCGCCCGCAATCACATACGTCTCGAACCGTTCACCATTGTTGTTATCCACAATGGCTACCTTCTCGTTGGGCAACAGATTGGCTGCGTCCAACAATTCTGCGTCAATCGTGATACTGCCAATATAATTCAAATTGGCTTCCGTTACCGTGACACGGTGAATCTTTGATTTCACTACCTCAATTAACATTGTCTTTCCTCTATACAAACATTAAAATAATAACTGATCCGGCATTATTTCTGGACCGGATATTGAATATTGTCAATCAAACGGACTTCACCACAGTAAACCGTGATGCAACCCACCGGATAATCGGTCTCTGACCAATCGTGAATAGACTCCAACCGGTTGCCATCGACAATCTCATAATATTCAACACGCATGTCAGGCACCTGATTGATCGTGTTCACCACATAGTCTATCACCTCTTGCACCGATTTTTCGGGCACAAAGTTAGTACTTTCTTTTAAGGTACGCGCAATAACCGGTGCTTTTTGACGCTGTTCAGCCGTCAGACGGGTGTTACGGCTGCTCAAAGCCAGGCCATCTGCCTCGCGAACAATCGGACAGGCATTGATCCGAACCGGAATCTGCAGCTGCTGGACCATCGCACGGATGACGGCAATCTGCTGAAAATCCTTCTCACCGAAGTAGGCATTGTCCGGCTCGACCGCATAGAACAGCTTACTGACGATCTGGGCAACCCCATTGAAATGACCCGGACGACGTGCGCCCTCCATCACCTGCGAAACAGTTCCGAAGTCAAAGGTGCGTGTATCGGGTTCCGGATACATCTCTTCGACCGACGGAGCAAACACATAGGTGCATCCCGCCGATTCCAACAAAGCACAATCGGCCTCCAAGGTCCGAGGATAGGTTTCCAGATCATGTTTGTCATTGAACTGAGTCGGATTGACAAAAACACTGACTACACACACATCGTTTTCTGCGACGCATCGCTTCACTAAACTCAAATGGCCGGCATGCAAGGCTCCCATTGTAGGAACGAGCCCTATCTGCTTCTTTTCCTGCCGATCTGAGGCAAGAAAACGCTTCAATTCTGAAATACTATTTACTATTTTCATCTGATAGATGCTTAAAGACGGTGCAAAGCAACTAAATTATTACGTGAATTGAAAGAAAATTCGTATCTTTGTGGCGTATTATAAAACTAATTTACAGAATGGATGCTAAGAAAATCTTGTTTATAGCCCAAGAAATTTATCCCTACCTTCCCGAATCGGAGATTGCGACGATTTGTAGAAACCTGCCGCAAGGTATTCAGGAAAGAGGACGCGAAATCAGGACATTTATGCCAAAATTCGGTAATATCAACGAACGACGTAACCAGTTGCACGAGGTGATCCGTCTCTCGGGGATGAACCTAATTATTGATGATACCGACCATCCGTTGATTATCAAGGTTGCCTCCATTCAAGCAGCCCGTATGCAGATCTATTTCATTGATAATGACGACTTCTTCCAACGTAAAGCAACCGTAAAGGACAAAGAGGGTAAAGAATACGAAGATAACGATGAACGTTCTATCTTCTATGTCCGTGGTGTACTCGAAACGGTCAAGAAATTGCGTTGGATTCCGGACTTGATCCATTGCCATGGTTGGATGTCTGCCTTGACCGGTGTCTATATCAAGCGAATGTATGCAGATGACCCCAGTCTGCGTAATGCCAAGATTGTCTATTCTGTATATGATGACGACTTCCAATCCCCGATGTCAGCCAACTTGGCTGTGAAGCTGAAAACAGATGGAGCGAAAGATGCCGATCTAAAAAATCTAAAAACTGATACCAGTTTCGTCGGATTGAGTAAACTTGCAGTCGATTTTGCAGATGGTGTGATCCAAGGCAGCCCGGAGATCAATCCGGAGGTGTTGGCCTACATCGGACAAAAGGAGCAATTGCCCTTCTTGCCCTACCAATCGCCGGAGACTTACATCGATGCATTCAATAAGTTTTATGATACGGTATTGGAATCTAAATAACATTAATAAGTTAGCATAAATGAAAGTCAAGCCTTTAATACTTGGACTCGGTCTGGGAGCTTTGCTCGCAACCGGGTGTAATGATGATTTAAGTTTGGTAGGACCGAGTATTCAGCCGCCTGAAGATGCCATTACGGTGTACAACGACACATTCCATATCCAGATGTCCACCGTGTTAATGGATGGTGTTTATGCAAAAGCTGACTCCGCCGTGTTAGGCGAGATTTATGACCCGTTATACGGAGATTTGAAATCGGACTATATCTGCCAATTGTATTGTCCGGAAGAGTATCAATTTGCCCATGAGCCCATCGACGGCAAGATAGACTCTGTCACATTCGATATTGTCTATTACTCGGCCTTGGGGGATACGTTGACCCCGATGCGTGCTTCTGTCTATGCCGTCACAGAGCAACTGGAACGTAATTTCTACACAAACTTTGACCCGGCCAAGTACTGCGACCTGCAGCAGCCGCTGGGACAAAAGACTTATACGGCATACGACCAGACCGTCTCTGACTCGATTCGGAATCTCACCAGCTATTCCCCCAATATCGTAGTTCGCCTGCCGGTGGAATTGGGACAGCGGTTCTACGACGAGACGGTTAACAATCCCTCTACTTTCAGTTCGCAAGAGAATTTCAACCAGTTCATGCCTGGCTTCTATGTGACAACAGACTTTGGAACAGGCTGCCTGTTGAACGTGGCTAAATCCTACTTCTGCATGTTCTACAAATACAAGACGACCGGATCAGCCGGACAGGATACGATTGTACATGCACGCGAGTTGTTCAATGCGACACAGGAGGTGATCCAGTTGAGCCGATTCAAGAATACGGATATGAGTACGTTGCTGATTCCGAACGAGGAATACACCTACCTCAAATCGCCGGCTGGCGTCTGCACACGCCTTACCTTACCTGTCGAGGAGATGGCTCCGCGCTTGGAGGGCCGTATCCTGAACGACCTGCCCTTGACACTCTATGCCATGCCGCAGGAGAATTGGCAGTATGCGTTTGAAGCGGCACCGGATCTCTTGATTCTGCCGGAAGACTCGGTGAAGAATTTCTTCGAGACAAATCAGATCGAGAATAGCAACACATCCTATGTTGCCCAGTATGTCTCATCGACGCTCTCCTATTCGTTCGGCAACATCTCAAATCTGCTGAAGGATCAGTTGGCGAACGGAGACAAGAAAGATGTGAATCTGTTGGTCATTCCGATCAAACGTCAGGTGACAACGACAGGCTCTTATTATTATACGTCCACGGTTACCAGCAGCATTGGTAACTATATGTCACCCTCCGGAACCAAGTTACGAAAGGATGGAGACAAGACACAAATCATTGTGACCTCTTGTCGGTATCAATAATTTTTTGACCTATTATTTACAGAAAGAGGGATTGCATCGACTGCATTCCCTCTTTTTTTATGGGTTCTTGGATCAGGGCAACTTGGGCAGTTTCAAAATAAAACGGATCAACGACACAAACACACGACCATACTTGGCCTGCTTGATTTGTCCAACTCCCTTGATTTCACCAAATGCCTCGATCGTGATCGGTTTCTTCTCCACCATGTCTTCCAACGAGGCATCGGAAAAGATAATATAGGCCGGCATGCTTTCCCGCTGGGCGATTTGCTTGCGCAATTGATAGAGGGCATCTGAAAGGGTCGCATCAACAGATCCGGTAGCAAGCGGACGAATCGGTTGCGCCTTGGGCTTGTTCCTGCTACCACCCGATTCGATCGTACGATCCGGTTCCACATAAACCGCCAACAGGGCCTTTTGCTCCCCATACAACACCTTGCGTCCCAACGTGGTCACCTTCAAGGTCATGCCATTCATATAATCGACCTCCAAATAGCCCAAATGGAGCATTTGGAACAGATAACTCTTCCAAGCCCGGAACGACAGATCACGGCCTGCACCGAAGGTCTTCAACCGATCATACCCGCGTTCCATCACTTCGGCCCGCAGCTGGCCACGCAAGATGAAGATCAGCAGCTGCATCCCGACCCGTTCCTGTGCACGTATGACCGCACTCAAGGCTTTCTGCACCAGAATCGTGCCATCGAAACGCTGAGGCGGATTCCGACAGATGTCACAATTACCGCAATCGGTTTGGGTCTCTTCGCCAAAATAGCTCAACAACACGCGACGACGGCACACATCCGATTCGCAATAGCGTTGCATCAGTTCCAGTTTCTCCCGATTCAACTCCTTTTGTCCGCTCTCCTCCACAAAATGGGAAAGTACCTTCAAGTCACCTAAGGAATAGAACAGCAGGGTATCGCTCTTCAGCCCATCGCGACCTGCACGTCCCACCTCCTGGTAGTAATTCTCCATGCTTCGCGGCATGTTGTAATGAATGACCCATCGCACATTGCTTTTGTCAATGCCCATCCCGAAGGCTACCGTTGCACACACCACCTCGACCCGATCGTTGATAAAATCATCCTGTGCCCGTTCACGGGCCAACGCAGTCAAACCGGCATGATAGGCCGTTGCCGGAATGGAAAAACTCTGCAGGTAGGTAGCCAGCATCTCGGTATCATCCCGCTTCATGCAATAGATGATGCCCGACTGATGGTTGTGCTGACGAATGAAACGAACAATATCTGACAGCTTCTCCCGCTTGCTCAATCCCTGACGCACTTCAAACGACAGGTTGGGACGATCGAAAGAAGAGATGAAGATTTGCGGATCGACCAAGTTCAACTGCTGCAGAATGTCCTGACGCGTCGTCTTGTCGGCCGTAGCCGTCAAAGCCACAATCGGCACTTGCGGGAAACGCTCCTTGAGAATAGCCAATTGGGTATATTCCGGGCGAAAGTCGTGCCCCCATTGCGAGATACAGTGCGCCTCATCGATGGCAATCAGTGAAATATCCAAATTGGGGAGAAACCAGTCAGCCTCCATCTTGACCCGTTCCGGAGAAATGTACAGCAGTTTGATCCGTCCTTGCCGACAAAGCAACTTGGCCTGCTGCTGTTCCGCCTCAGACATGGTGCTGTTGAGGGCTACAGCCGGTATGCCATTGGCACGCAAACTCTCTACCTGATCCTTCATCAAGGCAATCAAGGGTGAAATGACAACAGCTGTTCCAGGCAGATAGACAGCCGGCAACTGATAGCAGATCGATTTGCCACCACCCGTAGGCATCAATACTAAGGAGTCTTTCTTCTGCAGGATACGTCCGATGATCTCCGCCTGCAACGGCCGGAAGGAGGTATAACCGAAGAATTTCTTTAACAATAAGATCAGTTCATTCACGACAACACGATAATTAACAGACAAATATAGCGACTTTTTCCCTATCTGACCTCCTACCCGACCAGATAAAAAAAACGGGATCTCGCATGGAGACCCCGTTTCCCTATGATAATGAATGCGATATCAATTATTCGCTCCAATCCATCTTGCTCATACGAACGTAGCTCTGATAACGCTTCTTCGCCATCTCTTCGCACGCATTGAACAGATCGGCAGCTTCAGCCGGATACTGCTTCATGACAGATGCGAAACGAACTTCGCCCTTCAGATAATCCTGGAAGCCTTCCCATTTCGGCTCTTTCGAATCGAGTGAGAACGGATTCTTACCCTCTTCTTCCAATGCCGGATTGAAACGCCACAGATGCCAGTAACCACAAGCAACAGCAGCAGCCTCTTCAGCCTGAGCCTTACCCATACCCTTCTTCAAACCGTGGTTGATACAAGGAGCATAAGCGATGATGATAGAGGGACCCGGATAAGCTTCTGCTTCACGGATGGCCTTCAAGCACTGAGCAGCATCTGCACCCATGGCAATCTGAGCCACGTAAACGTAACCGTAAGTGGTAGCGATCATACCCAAGTCTTTCTTACGAACGCGCTTACCAGAAGCAGCAAACTTAGCGATAGCACCCAGCGGTGTTGCCTTGGAAGACTGACCACCTGTATTTGAATAAACCTCTGTATCCAATACGAGGATGTTCACATCTTCGCCAGAAGCGATCACGTGATCCAAACCACCGTAACCAATATCGTAAGAAGCACCGTCACCACCGATGATCCACTGTGAACGTTTAACCAGGAAGTGGCTCAACTCCAAGATAGCCTTGCAAGTGTCGCAACCACAAGCGGTACATTTCTCAATGATCTGCGGAGCCAATGCCTTGGTTGCTTCCGCATCATCCTTCTTGGCAACCCATTCTGCCAACAAAGCCTTCAACTCGTCAGAGCACTGCTCACAAGACTGAGCCTTGGTCATCAACTCAACCAGACGCATACGCATCTTCTTGTTGGCCAATGTCATACCCAGACCGAATTCGCAGAAGTCCTCGAACAAAGAGTTAGCCCATGCCGGACCCTGACCCTTTTCGTTCGTTGTATAAGGAGTAGAAGGAATAGAAGCAGAGTAAATAGAAGAACATCCTGTTGCGTTGGCTACGATCTCACGGTCACCGAACAACTGGGTGATCAACTTCACATACGGAGTCTCACCACAGCCTGAGCAAGCGCCAGAGAACTCAAACAACGGAGTAGCAAACTGTGAGTTCTTCGGATTTGACTTGATATCTACCAGATCCTGTTTGCTCTTCACGTTCTTCACGCAGTAATCCCAGTTAGCAGCTTCACCCAGTTCGCCTTCCAGCGGAACCATAGTCAAAGCCTTGCCACCAGCCTTCGGGTTGCCCGGACATACATCGGCACAGTTACCGCAGCCCAAACAATCCATAACACCTACCTGCATACGGAACTTCATGCCCTTCAAAGCAGCCGGTGCCTTTACAGGCAACTTAGCAGCGTTCAAACCGGCAGCCTCTTCTTCGGTCATCACGAACGGACGGATACAAGCGTGAGGACAAACGAATGAACACTTGTTACACTGGATACAGTTGTCCGGATTCCAAGTCGGTACGAACGGAGCCACACCACGCTTTTCGTAAGCAGCCGTACCAACAGGCCATGTACCATCTTCGATACCCTTGAAGGCAGATACCTTCAACAGGTCGCCATCCTGTGCATTGATCGGACGAACCACTTCGTTGATGAAGGCCGGATCGTTGTTGGCAGCCTTCTCGTCAGCAGCCAAGTTAGACCATGCCGGATCAACCGTCAACTGCTTGTATTCACCACCGCGATCCACAGCAGCATAGTTCTTGTTCACCACGTCTTCGCCCTTCTTGCCGTAAGACTTCACGATGAACTTCTTCATCTGCTCGATAGCCAAGTCAACCGGAATCACCTCGGTGATACGGAAGAATGCAGACTGCAGGATGGTATTGGTACGGTTACCCAAACCAATCTCCTGAGCGATCTTGGTTGCATTGATATAGTAAACCGTAATATGGTTGTCAGCAAAATACTTCTTGATATTGTTCGGCAGGTTGTTTGCCAAATCTTCACCTTCCCAGATGGTATTCAACAGGAACGTACCGTTCTTGCGCAAACCGCGAGTCACATCATACATGTGCAGATAAGCCTGTACGTGGCAAGCAACGAAGTTCGGTGTGTTTACCAGGTAAGTTGAACGGATCGGCGTATCACCGAAACGCAAGTGAGAGCAAGTGAAACCACCTGACTTCTTCGAGTCGTAAGAGAAGTAAGCCTGGCAGTGCTTGTTAGTATTGTCACCGATGATCTTCACCGAGTTCTTGTTGGCACCTACTGTACCATCAGCACCCAAACCATAGAACTTAGCTTCGAACATACCGTCGCCACCCAAAGCGATCTCCTCTTTCTGCGGCAGAGAAGTGAAGGTAACGTCATCTACGATACCCACTGTGAAGCGGTTCTTCGGCTCATTGAGCGACAAGTTCTCGAAGACAGACAAAATCTGAGCCGGAGTCGTGTCGTTTGAACCCAAACCGTAACGGCCACCTACGATCAACGGAGCGTTCTCCTGACCATAGAAGCAGTCTTTTACATCCAGATACAACGGTTCGCCGTTAGCACCCGGCTCCTTGGTACGATCCAATACGGCAATACGCTTAGCCGTCTTCGGAACAGCAGCCAAGAAATGCTTAGCAGAGAAGGGACGATACAGGTGAACAGCCACCAAACCAACCTTCTCACCCTGAGCTGTCAGGTAATCGATCACTTCACGGATAGCCTCTGTAACAGAACCCATCGCGATGATGACACGATCAGCATCTTCAGCACCATAGTAATCGAACAAACCATACTTACGGCCCGTGATAGCTGAAATCTTTTCCATATACTCTTCTACGATAGCCGGAACAGCATCGTAGTATGTGTTGCAAGATTCACGATGTGTGAAGAAGGTATCCGGGTTCTCAGCCATACCGCGAGTCACAGGGTGCTCCGGTGTCAAGGCACGGCTACGGAACTCAGCCAAAGCCTGCTGGTCAACCAGCGGAGCCAAGTCGTCATTCTCCAACATTTCGATCTTCTGGATCTCGTGTGAAGTACGGAAACCATCGAAGAAGTTCACGAACGGCACGCGAGACTTGATTGTGGACAGGTGGGCAACACCTGCCAAGTCCATCACCTCCTGTACGGAACCCTCAGCCAACATAGCAAAACCTGTTTGGCGAGTGGACATCACATCCTGGTGGTCACCGAAGATACAGAGTGAATGAGAAGCCAAAGTACGTGCAGAAACATGGAATACGCACGGCAGCAATTCACCGGCAATCTTGTACATGTTCGGGATCATCAGCAACAGACCCTGAGAAGCAGTGTATGTAGTAGTCAGTGCTCCAGCCTGCAATGAACCGTGGACAGCGCCGGCTGCGCCACCTTCCGATTGCATTTCCTGCACCAAGACAGTCTCGCCGAAGATATTCTTACGGCCCTGTGCTGCCCATTCATCTACATATTCAGCCATTGTAGATGACGGTGTGATGGGATAGATTGCTGCAACTTCTGAGAACATATAGGAGATATGTGCTGCAGCTTGGTTACCATCACAAGTGATGAATTTTTTTTCTTTTGCCATAGTTTATAAACTGTTAGTATAATAATAAATTTCTCAATATAAAAAGCCCAACAACCAGAGGGGGATCTGACGCTCATGCCCCACCGTCAGGTTGTGCACCGCATAGTACAAATCCGGATTGCATCGGCCTCTGATCTCATCCGGTTCGATTCGGAACGAACAGCTGCCGTCGATCAGAAAGTGAGCCTGCTTCCGGCCGGCATTCACCTGATGATCCTTCAGCAGCTGGTTGAAAAAGAAGGTCTCTCGAACCAACTGCGGATCGACCGCCATCGGACGGATCGGATACATCAGATTCGAATTGTACATATACACCTTCACGGGCTTCTTCGGAAAATCCTCACCCAACGGATAGAGCATATTCAGCAAACGTGCTTCCGTCAGATACTTGATGTAGTTCATCACCGTAGCTCGCGAAGTGCCTATCAATTGGCTCAACTGGCTCACATTGGGCGAGCCGGGAGCATTAACGGCCAGCAGATAGAGCAACTTACGCACCTTCGACAGGTAACGTTGTTCGATCTGCTTGATGAACAACAGATCTACCTCCAGCATCATATTCATGGTTTTCAACAGATTCTCGGAGAAGTTGCGTTTCTCCAGGAAAAACGGATAAAAACCATGATGCAGATAGGCCGGAAAATAGTTCAACGGGTTCAGCACCGAACTAATATGCTGGGCGATCGCTTGATGATCCTGCAGAATCGTTTCCAATGAAAAGACGGGGAACTGACTGCCCGACATCACATTCAGAAACTCCCGAAACGAGAAACCCCGCAGGTTATACGACACGACCTTGCCGCACAGATCCGGATTCTCCTTTAGACGCATGACTGACGAACCGGAAAAGATAATCTTCAAGTCGGTCAGTTGATCATGGCAGCGGCGTAACTCTTCCGACCAGCCCGGATACTTGAACATCTGGTCTATCAACAAGACCTTACCACCCTGTTCACAAAACTCCTGGGCGAAATCGAACAGTGTACGCTCCGTGAAATAGAAATGGTTCAGATTCACGTAAAGACACTCCCGGTTGTTGGCGCCATAGTGTTCCCGTGCATAATCCAACAAGAAGGTTGTCTTACCGACGCCTCGTGAACCTTTGATGCCGATCAACCGATCCTGGCTTTTCAACTCATCCATCAGTCCACGACGTACCGGTGCATCCAAATGTTCGACCAGATACTGGTGTGTTCGAAAGAATGATTCCACTACTTAACTCATCTAATGAATACCGACGCAAAGATAGTGATTCTTGGTCAAATTGTCATGCAGAGATGGCAAATCATTCAATAATCGTTACCCAACCGTAGGGATCCGGCTCATCGCCATACTGAATACCCCGCAGTTTGTGATACAGTTTTTCACAGACTGCACCCGGTTTGCCATCCTTCGAGATGATGTAGGATTTGTTCTCATCCAAATCATCCACCTGCGATACCGGAGCGATCACAGCGGCTGTACCGCACTCGGCTGCCTCGTCGAATGTGGACAACTCTTCCAGCGGTACCGGACGACGTTCTACCGTCAGACCCATGTCTTCGGCCAACTGCATCAAGCTCTTGTTGGTGATAGAGGGCAAGATGGAGTGAGACATCGGGGTGATGTAGCTGTTGCCACGGATACCGAAGAAGTTGGCCGGACCACACTCATCGATGTATTTCTTTTCTTTCGGATCGAGATAGAGTACGGCAGAATAGCCCTTCGAGTGAGCAATGTCACCGGCTACCAAGCTGGCTGCATAGTTACCGCCCACCTTGATCGTACCTGTTCCATGAGGAGCTGCCCGGTCATACTCACGCAAAATACAAACTTTAGAAGGTTGGAAACCACCCTTGAAATAGGGTCCTACCGGTGTCACGAAGACAACAAACAGGTATTCGGGAGCCGGTTTCACACCCACCTGCTGACCCAAACCTAACATCAACGGACGAATATAGAGTGCTGCTCCACTTTCGTAGGGCGGAACAAAACGTTCGTTCAACTTCACCACCTTGCGAATCGCCTCTTCAAACATCTCGATCGGCAGTTCGGCCATCTTGATGCCGCGACTGGACGACTGCATACGCTTCGCATTCTCATTCATACGGAACACGCGGATTTTACCATCTTTGCCCTTGAACGCCTTCAAGCCTTCAAAAGATTCCTGTCCGTAATGTAAACATGTAGATGCCATGTGGAGGTTGATGATTTCAGAAGAGGTTACTTCCAATTCCCCCCATTTGCCATCACGGTAATAACATCTTACGTTATAATCGGTCTTGATATAACCAAAACCCAGATCAGACCAATTGATACTTTCCATTTCAATAGATTTATAAAGTTGTTTTATAAGCCTTAGGTTTAGTAAGGATGGCAAAGATAGACAAAAATCTCAAAAAGGGACGATAATTTGCCTATTGTTTCGTAAAAGATTACTTTTGTCGTCAAATTTGTATCAGATATGAAAGTAACAGATCTTATCAACAACAGAAAGAGTACAGCGTTTTCGTTCGAGATTCTGCCCCCTTTGAAGGGGAACAGCATCCAGAAGGTGTACAACATCATCGACAAGCTCATCGAGTTTGATCCCCAATACATTAATATTACCTCCCACCATAGCGAATACATTTACAAGACGATGCCGGACGGCAGTTTCCAGAAAGTGAACATCCGGAAACGTCCCGGTTCGGTAGCCATCGCTTCGGCCATCCAGAACAAGTATGGGGTGACAGCCGTTCCGCACATCATCTGCAAAGGTTTCACGAAAGATGAGACGGAATATGGACTGATCGACCTCAATTTCCTGGGTGTACACAACCTGTTGCTGTTGCGAGGCGACACCAAGACATTGGAGCCGAATCAAATGGGACCGCAATACCACGAACATGCCACCGACCTCCAGAAACAGGTCAACGACTTCAACCAGGGCATTGCCGTCGATGGCTCCCGCTTCGAGGCCAACGAGACGCCCTTCTCGTATGGCATGGCCTGCTATCCGGAGAAGCACGAAGAGGCACCCAACATGGAGTCTGACATCTTCTATTTGAAAGAGAAGGTGAGACAGGGAGCCGAGTATCTGGTGACACAGATGTTCTTCGACAACGAGAAATACTTCTCTTTCGTCGATCGTCTCCGGGCGGAAGGTATCACTGTCCCCATCATTCCGGGTATCAAGCCGATTGTCTTCAAGAACCAGCTGACGGTGCTTCCGAAGATCTTCCGGAGCGAGATTCCGGAGCCTTTTGCAGCCGAATTGCGCAAATGTAAAGATGATGAGGAGGCCAAGGAGGTCGGCATCGAATGGTCTATCCAGCAATGTAAGGAATTGATGGCTCACGGCGTCCCCAGCCTCCACTTCTATACGATGATGGCTTCCGACAGTGTCCGTCGGATTGCGCAAGCAATTTATTGAGATGGAGCAGAAACTACCCTCGGTCCTCTTGAGTGATGCGGTGAATGAACTGTCCGCCCTGCCGGGTATCGGCAAGAAGACAGCACTGCGGTTGGCACTCTACATGCTCCGTCGCGAACCGGCGTTTGCGGAACGGTTTGCCGAAGCGATAGCCCGGATGCGACGGGAGATCCACTACTGCAAAGTGTGTCACAACATCAGCGACGAAGAGATCTGTCCCATTTGTGAGGATCTGCGCCGGGATCATACCACACTCTGCGTAGTGGAGAATGTCAAGGAGGTCATGGCGATCGAGAATACAGGGCAGTTCAAAGGGGTCTATCACGTATTGGGCGGCATCCTGTCGCCGGTCGATGGGATTGGGCCAAGCGACCTGCAACTGGACAGTTTGGTCGAACGGGTTGCCACGGGCAACGTCAAGGAGGTGATCCTGGCACTCAGCACGACCATGGAGGGAGAGACCACCAATTTCTTCATCTACCGGAAACTCTCGCCCTACGGGGTCAAGATTTCGGTGCTGGCACGTGGCGTTTCCATCGGAGATGAAATCGAATATGCCGATGAGATTACCCTCGGGCGGTCGATCATCAGCCGAACAGATTTTAATGAAACAATGAAGCTATAATATATATGTACGAGGAGATCAAATTATCCATCATCATTGTCAACTACAATGCCAAGTATTTCGTGGAGCAATGCCTGCATTCCGTCGAGGCGGCCACTCGGGGATTGGAGAAGGAGCTATTCGTGGTGGACAACCATTCGTCCGATGGTTCCATCGACTATCTACGTCCACGCTTTCCAGAGGTACAGTTCATTGCCAACCAGGAGAATCCGGGCTTTGCCAAAGCCAACAACCAGGCCATCCGCCTCTGTACAGGCGAGTATGTGTTACTGCTCAATCCGGACACGGTGGTAGGCGAAGAGAGTCTGCGCTCCCTCTGTTACTTCCTGGACGAACATCCGGAAGCCGGCGGTCTTGGGGTGAAGATGATTGATGGGCATGGACAATTTCTGGTCGAGAGCAAACGCTCCTTCCCCTCGCCCTGGGTCTCCTTTTGCAAGCTATTTGGACTATCGACCCTTTTCCCGAACTCCCCGCTCCTGGCCCGCTATGCCTTGCGCTACCTGCCGGCCGACAAGACACATGAGGTCGAGGTGCTGGCGGGTGCCTTCATGCTGATGCGCCACGAAGCGTTGGACAAGATCGGTCTACTGGACGAAGACTTCTTCATGTATGGGGAGGACATCGACCTCTCCTATCGGTTAGTCTTGGGCGGCTACAAGAACTACTACCTGCCAGAACGGTTGTTGCATTACAAAGGTGAATGCACCAAACATAACGACATGAAATACATACGCGCCTTTTATGGGGCCATGTCCATCTTCTTCCGGAAGTATTATCCGCGTTCCAGCGTGTGGATGCAGGGGTTGGTGCAGACTGCCATTCTCCTCAAACAAGGTCAAGCCTCCTTGGCCCGTCTGTGGCCGCGCAGAGGATCCAAAACGGCCCATCGCCGGCTATTGGTTTGCTGTAGCCCGGCTCGCTTCGAATCAGTTCAGCAAGCCATCCGGCAGCAATTGCCACCCATGGAACATATCAATCTATGGGACCTGGACCAGCATCGCTTGCAAGAAGCCAACTGTCGGAGTAACTTGATGAAGGGCTTCACGGACTATCTCTTCTGTTATCCAGACACGCGGTTCGAACAGATGTTGCTCTTCATGGACCAAATGAGCAACAAGAATTTAACCTATCATATTTATCACCCGACCAGCGGACGCATTGTCTCGCCTGGCAAATAAAATGGATATATGAGTCTCTTAAACAACAACAATATACGCCTCCGTGCTTTGGAACCGGAGGATCTGGATTTACTTTACAAATGGGAAAACGATACGTCATTGTGGCAGGTAGGCAGCACCTTGTCTCCCTATTCCCGCTATATCTTGAAAGAGTATATCTCCGAATCGCATCGCGACCTGTACGAGCAAAAGCAATTGCGGCTGATGATCGAACGCAAATCGCCACGACAGACGGTGGGCATCATCGATATGTACGACTTCGATCCCCACAGCCGCAAAGCAGGGGTGGGCATTCTCATTGCCTCCGGCTTTCAACGGAAAGGATTTGCCACCCAAGCCCTCCAATTATTCATGGACTATGCGTTTGTCTATCTGAAGCTGAACCAACTCTATGCCCACATCCCGGTCAATAACATTGCCAGCCGCGAGCTGTTCACCCATGCCGGATTCTCCCCGTCCGGTCGTCTGGCCGAATGGCTTTCGACACCGGAGGGTTACACCGACGTATGGCTGCTGCAATGTTTGCGCAGCAAGTGGGTCAGTTGAACATCGGATCCTTGGGGTAGAAACACCAGGTGCGGTAGTCCTGCCCCAAGGTACCCACCACCTGTTTCCAATAGGACTCTCCCTCCGACAGGGGATCGAGCGTAACCTCCTGACGACTCACGGCCCAAGAGTCCTGTTTGATCTCCTGACCCAATTGGCCGGCAGCCCAACCGGAATAGCCCAAGAAAAACCGAATCCGCCCCTCCACCGGATGTCCATTCAGTATATAATACTTCAAAGACTCGAAATCGCCATCAAAGAAGAGATGATCATTGATCGGATAGGATCCGGGAAGGATCTCCTCGCCCAAGGTATGGACATAGAACAGTTTATTGGTCTGTACCGGACCGCCCAGGTAAATCGGCATATCCGGCAGATGCTCAAACTCGGCAAAATAGGAGTTAACGACCAAATCGGTCTTTTTATTCCAGACAAACCCCATCGAACCTTTGGGCGAGTGCTCGACCAACAGAACGACTGAACGCTGAAAATAGGCATCCTGCAAGAAGGGTTCTGCAATCAACTGACTGCCAGCCACGGGCAAGATACCATTGTGTGATACGCGAAACATATTTTTATAGGTTGCCATACTGGATATTGTTCAAAAGGTGAAAAAGACGAACTAACTAAGCATGATTTCTGGCAAAGCAGGCCAGACGTTCATCCAACAACGCATATTGATGTTCTTGAATGAAAGAGGTGCAGACACGGATGCCCTGTTGATGGCTTCCGGTCGTATCCAACGAGATGGCACTGACGCCATAATAGATCAACTCGCCCACCAGCTGGCTACCCGTCATGCCCGGATAACCGATGGTAAAGTAGAATCCATCCGCAATCGGCTCATCCAAATCATGGTAATACACAATGTGAAATCCATACTTTTGGAAAATAGCCTTCAGGCGGGCAGCACGTTTGCCATACTCACTGATTTCCTGAACAAAATCGTAACGTCCATCGGCAGCAGCCTGAAACAGGGCAGCCAAGGCAACCTGGGCCGAATGACCTGTACCCGCAGAGAGGGCATACAAAACCCGATGGATATAGACCGTTCCAAAGGTACCTCCGCCATAACGCTGGGTGAGACCTGGAAAGGCACGATGATACAGTGCGTCCGAGATAGCCGTCACACCAATCCGCTGGCCGGCATAACTGAAGGCCTTCGATCCGGAAATCTGTAAAATATACTGGTCGGTATATCGGCCGACAGAGGCTTGATAGGGGGGCTCGAACGGTCGTCCGAGCGGCTTCCGGAAGTCCATGGCAAAATAGGCCAGGTCCTCAATCACGATCACGTCGTATTTCCGGGCCACCTCCGCCACAATCTGCAACTCGGCTTCGGTCAAACAGAACCAGGCCGGATTGTTGGGATTGGAATAGACCAATGCGGCAATGTCGCCCTGTGACAAGTGACGTTCCAGTTCATCGCGCAGCTTCTCACCCCGGTGCTCATACACATCGAAGGAGGCGTATTGATAACCCATAACCACAATCTGCTGTTTCTGCACGGGGAAACCGGGATCGATAAACAGGATCCGGTTACGCCCCTCGACGCACTGTCCGGCCGTGAGAAACGAAGCATAGGTCCCCTGCATGGAGCCGGTCACCGGCACACAGCATTCCGGAGAAATATCCAAATCAATGAAGGCCTTGATAAACCGGGAGGCCTGCTGTTTCACTTCGGGAATGCCATTGATGTTGGGGTAAACAGAGGCTACCCCCTGTTGCAAAGCAGCTATTTCGGCCTCCACGCCCAGTTGTGCCGGTTTCAGTCCTGGCACACCCATCTCCATGTGAATAAACTCCACTCCGGTTTTCTGTTCGAGTTCGCCCGAGACAGCCACTACCTCACGAATAGTTGCCTTGCCAAAATCAGCAATGCCATAGCTCCGGATCACCTCCTGAGCCTGTTGATAATCGATAGGTGTCTGTTTCATGATATACTACCTTATATATTGTTCACAGGTTACAAATGTAGGAATTTTATTTGTTTCCCAAAATTTTTGGATAAAAACTCTTGCAGATTCAAAAGAAAGATATACCTTTGCATCGCAAACAAGAGAAATAGCTAACAATATCACGAGGGTGCGTTAGTTCAGCTGGTTAGAATACATGCCTGTCACGCATGGGGTCACGGGTTCGAGTCCCGTACGCACCGCCTCTCAAAAGGCAGAAGTCCTGAAAGTTAATTTCAGGACTTTTTTTATGGATTCATCTTTCGCGGCCTATCCGACCTGCCGGATCCAACGCAGCAATTCTTTCAAATTGACCTTCTTGCCATACATCAGGATACCCACCCGATAGATCTTGCCAGAGACCCAAACGGCTCCGATAAACGAAGCATAGAGCAGCACGATCGAAAGCGCAATCTGCCACGACGGCACGTCGAACGGCAAGCGGACCATCATCACGATGGGTGACGTCAGGGGAATCATTGAACACCAGAAGGCCAACGGCCCATCGGGATTCTGAATGCTGTACATGCCGGCATACAGGGCGAAGACCATGAAAACAGACATGGGAGCCACAAACTGCTGGGCATCCTCTTGACTATCTACAGCCGAACCAATGGCAGCAAAGAGCGAAGCATACAGGATGTATCCGCCCACAAAATAGAGCAGAAAGCAGATTGCCATCAGACGCCAATCGATGGAGGCCAACAGGGCCAATACGTTGTTATCGGTCAATTGAGCCACATC
This sequence comes from Parabacteroides distasonis, assembly GCA_021531775.1. GTDB lineage: Bacteria > Bacteroidota > Bacteroidia > Bacteroidales > Tannerellaceae > Parabacteroides. The sequence continues at coordinate 32,607 of JAFBIU010000032.1, forward strand.
TTGCGTGGCAGGGGTCAGATTGGACTGGGCCAACAGGGCTGGATCCACTTCTGCTCCACCGCCGAACATCCCTGCGCCGACAGTCACCAGAGCCACCGTGATGACTCCCCAGAGGAAGATCTGGGTCAACCCGACCAAACCGATCCCGATGATTTTGCCCATCATCAGATCGAAAGGACGTACCGAGGAGATCATAATCTCCACAATCCGGTTGGTCTTCTCCTCCATCACCCCCTGCATCACCATGGCTCCATAGATCAAGATGAACATATAGATGGCCACGGTCGCAAACAGTCCCAACAGAGAGGATACCTCCGACGAAGAGCGGGTCTCCTCGCCATTATCTCCCCACTTGATGGTTTGCACATCCAGTTTCACCCGGGACTCTCGTATGATTTGATCCAAGTTGGGAATGTCATACGAAGCCAACTTCTCCTGTTCCAATTGTTTGCTTAAGACACTATTGACCAGACGGCTCAGTTCTCCGGGAATCTGCTTGGAGGAATAGAGTGCGACGGCTTGGGGATGGGCCAGCAGGTCATCCGTAATCTGCAGGATGGCAAACACCTCTTTGCTGTCCCGTTTCCGATACTGCTCCAGATCCCCCTCTCCGGCTATAAAATGATAACTCTCCGTATCTTGGAAAAGCGGAGCATAGTGCCCCGTCGCATCGATAATGGCCACCTGACGAACCTCGTCACCTTTCAACGTACTCAGCCAAAGCGGTACAAAGACCAAGGCGGCAAACAAAAAGGGGGCGAGAAAGGTGATCAACAGGAAAGACTTTTTCTGAACCCGACGTAAATATTCACGCTTGACAATTAATCCTATCTTACTCATAACGCAGTTGATGTTTGGGTGTTAGACGAAACAGTTTGAATGAAAATATCATGCATCGAAGGCAACTCTTCGGCAAATGAGAGGATCTCGTAGCGTTGTGCCAGCCGTTGCAACAGGTCCGAGTTACGCAGTTCGACATCCTTCCGGATCCGCAATTCCGTAATGCCCGATGAACGACGGGTCTCTCCCAACACTTCATAACCCTCCGGAGCCAATGAGCCTTGTCGTTGCTCACTGTAACAGAGCGTAAAGTGATGGCTCTTGAAGCGGTTGCGCACCTCATTCACTTCCCCCGACAAAACCACCTGTGCATGGTTGATGAGTGCGATGTTATCACAAATCTCTTCGACCGAGGCCATGTTGTGCGTCGAAAAGATAATCGTATGCCCCTGCTCTTTCAAGGCCAGGATTTCCTGTTTCAACAGTTCGGCATTCACCGGGTCAAATCCGCTGAACGGTTCGTCAAAAATGAGCAACTTCGGCTCATGAATCACCGTGATGACGAACTGCACCTTCTGCTGCATGCCTTTGGAGAGCTCCTCCACCTTTCGGTTCCACCAGGGCATGATATCGAATTTTTCAAACCATTGCTGTAAACGGTGACGTGCCTCCTGGTAGGTGAGTCCTTTGAGCTGGGCCAGGTAAATGGCCTGTTCGCCCACCTTCATCTTTTTGTAGAGTCCCCGCTCTTCCGGCAAGTAACCGATCTGATACACATCATCCGGATGCGACGGATGGCCACAGAAATAGACCTCGCCAGCGTCCGGCAAGGTAATCCGGTTCATGATCCGGATCATCGTTGTTTTTCCGGCCCCATTCGGACCCAACAGCCCGAAAACCTTCCCTTCGGGCACTGCCAAACTGACTCCATCCAATGCCAGATGATTCGTGAATTGCTTGACAATCTGTTTCGTCTCTACTACATTCATACGCATTACATTTTTAGGATGATACGTTCACCCAGTTCTTTGCTGAGCACACCTTTAATCTCGTTCAGGCGGGTCAGTTTCTTCATCGACTCAAAAACGGCCTCCATGTCGTTTGCTTCCTGATGCGTCTTGATCTCCTGTTGTACGGTTTTGATCTGCTGCATAATGTACGCATCCTTGAAGGCATACAGTTCGCGCGGAATCAGGGTCTCCAGCATGTCCTCCTCACGATCCAGTTCACGGTAGCGTGTATGATATTTACTCAACTGATACTTCTCGCTGATCAGATCGGCAGCCAACTTGCTGACAGTCGGGTCGGGATGCGACAAGAAATAGCGCGAAGCCTCAAAACCGGCCTGCTTGCAGTGCGCTACCGCCTCCTCCAACATCTGCTTCAACAGAGGGGTATAGAAATGCAGATCATCCTGCGCCAGATCCTGCTGGATAAATTCAGCTACACGCAGTTGGATATGCTCTCCGCTCTCCTCGTCTTGATAATCGTAGAGCACCCGTTCGCCATACCGCACCACATAGCGCATCAGCGTCAATTCAAAGGGTTCCAAAGGAGAGCGGGGCGTCCGTATGACCTGATCCAATAGACGGGTGGGACCCTCGACGGGAGCAGGTGTAGCCGCCTCTTCCGGGAGTGGAATGCCTAGAGGCAACGGCTCAGTCTCTCCGGCGGGAATCGCCTCCTCTTCGGGGGGAGGTGGAGGAAAATTGGCAGGAGGAACAGGCTCACCCTGCTGCGGATCCAGGGGCTGTAAAGGGTCATAGTCTGGATAAACAGGTAGTCCAGGCATCGTTGGCGGGATCTCCTGTTCCCTTTTCCGACTGCGCACCAGTGCATCCTGTTCGCGCTTGGCCTGCCTGAGTTTGGCAATCTCATCCAAGAGGACCTGTTCGGCAATCTCCATGGTGGAGCTGCATTCGCGGACATAGACCGAACGGGCAATGCCATCCGGAATCACAGAGATGGAACGGACAATATCCGCAATAAGTGCCGTTCGCCGGATCGGGTCGTTGCCAGCCTCTTCCAACAACAGGTTGGTCTTGAAACGGATAAAGTCTGTTTCATTAGCGGCCATGAAAGCGGCAAACTCACTCGCACCCTGTTTGCGGGCAAATGAATCCGGGTCTTCACCATCAGGCAATAGCACCACTTTCACATTCATACCCTCCTCCAGCAGCATGTCGATACCGCGCAAGGCCGCTTTGATACCGGCCGAATCCCCGTCATATAAAACGGTAATGTTGTTCGTGAAGCGATGGATCAGACGAATCTGCCCCTGGGTCAAAGCTGTACCCGACGAAGCCACGACATTCTCCACGCCCACCTGATGCATGCCAATCACATCCATGTAGCCCTCGACCAGGTAACAGCGGTCCTGCTTCACGATCTCCTGCTTGGCAAAATAAAGGCCATAGAGTTCACTGCTCTTATGATACACCTCACTCTCAGGCGAGTTGACATATTTGGCTGTCTTCTCCCCCTTTTTCAAGGTTCGACCGCCAAAAGCCACCACCTTACCGCTCAAGGTATGGACGGGATAGATCACACGTCCGCGAAACCGGTCCAGCATTTGCCCCGGTTCACGGTCAAGGGGAATGACCAGACCGGTACGCTCCAGATATTCACGTTTGTATCCAGCTCGTAAGGCCGCCTTGAAGAGCGCATCCCGTTGGTCCAGGCTGTAGCCCAACTGAAACTTGCGTACAATATCCTCGCGCAGTCCCCGCTCGGCGAAATAGCGCATACCGATCGAACGCCCCTCTTCCGTTTCCAGCAGGGTAGAGGTAAAGTATTTCTGTGCCCACGTATTCAGGATGAGCATACTCTCCCGATCGTTACGCATCTGACGTTCACGGGGTGTCAGTTCGCGCTCTTGAATCTCGATATGATACTTCTTTGCCAACCAACGCAACGCATCGAAATAGGTCAACTGCTCATGCTTCATGATGAAGTGAACAGCCGTTCCTCCCTCCCCGCAAGCAAAACATTTACAGATATTCTTGGCTGGAGAAACATAAAAAGAGGGAGATTTATCCGCATGAAAAGGACACAATCCAACATAACTTGTTCCCCGCTTACGCAGCGTGACAAACTGGGAAACCACCTCCAGAATATTGGCAGCCTCCAAAATCTTATCTATCGTCGGTTGATCGATCATCTCAGTTCACATTTCTTTCCAGTTGATATCCCTCATGCATACGCAGGCTATCATAAAATCAAAGGGAACCAATCTTTCGACTGATTCCCTTCGTTCTAAAACGGCGGCTACCTACTCTCCC
>JAFBIU010000033.1 GCA_021531775.1 Parabacteroides distasonis
ACCGGCAATGGGCAACCAGATGATCAATTATTCCGTTTACATGCTGAGCAATCAGATGAACAAGGACGAAGCCTCCAAGGCGTATGCCAAGGCACTGACAGCGCAGGTCTGACCTGTTCATATCGCGATAGTGGTGCGAAATGTGTCCAAAAAAGAGAGATTCCGCACCACTATCGCCTATTTTTGGAAGAAAAGCCCTATCTTTGCCAAATCCTAATTATACAATGTAAACCAAAGAAAGTGTTATGCCGCAACCTATTATTGGAAGACGTTTGGAAAAGGAATTGTTGATGGATTGTGTCAATTCGTCAAAACCGGAGTTTGTAGCCATTTATGGACGTAGACGTGTAGGTAAAACTTTCCTGGTAAAACAATTGCTGGGGAATGTATTCTGTTTCTACATGACTGGTGTTTATGAATGTCCAAGGTCGGAACTAATGGCCTACTTTCAAGAGCAGTTGTTGGCCTATTCCGGTGAAAAGAGACCAAAACCCAAGTCTTGGTTTGAAGCATTTTCGCAATTGAGAGACTATCTTTGTAAGTTGCCAGCAGACAGACCATCTGTCGTATTTATCGATGAACTGCCTTGGTTTGACACGCCTAAATCCAATTTTCTGCGTGCCCTTGACCTGTTTTGGAATGGGTGGGCATCGGAAAGAGACAATATGAAACTCATCGTCTGTGGTTCGGCTACGACATGGATGACAGGAAAATTGTTGGGAGACAGGGGTGGATTACATAATCGGGTAACGCGTAAACTGTATCTTGCCCCGTTCACATTGGGTGAGACAGCTGAATTCTTAAAGAGTAAAGGGGTAGAATGGAATCAACATCAGATAGCCGAATGTTATATGATCATGGGCGGTACCCCCTATTATTTAGATATGATCGACAAGTCATTAGGGTTACCTGCCAACATTGACAGACTGTTTTTTGAAGAGGGTGCCGAACTGTCCAAAGAGTATAACGTGTTGTTTCGATCCCTGTTTAAGGATGCCTCTATGTATCGTCGTATCGTGGAACAGTTGGCCAAAAAGGCCATGGGCATGACACGTGAACAACTGACGTCTGCCATCAAGATGTCGGCAGGAGGCAAGCTGACAGAAGCCTTGGATAATCTCGTGTCGTGTGATTTCCTACGTAAATACACTATTTTCGGTAGCACTACAAAGGGCTCCATTTATCAGTTGACAGATCTTTATACGTTGTTCTATCTACATTGGGTAAAAGACCGTGTTGTTCACGACGAAACCCGATGGAGCAACTCGATTGATTCGCCCACGCACAGAGCCTGGAGCGGATATGCCTTTGAACAACTGTGTCTGCATCATATCAGTGGAATCAAACAACGGCTTGGCATTTCGGGGGTGGCTACCAGCGTTTCGTCATGGGTTCAGAAGGCAGATAAAGAAAAGGGGATAGCAGGAGCACAGATTGACCTGATTCTTGACCGGCGTGACCAAATTGTCAACCTCTGCGAGATCAAGTATTCGTTGAACCCATACGAGATCACTCCTTCCTATCTGGCCAAGTTGATTGAGCGAAGAGAAGCGTTTCGCCAGGCGACCTCTACTTCGAAAGCTATCCATCTCACTCTGATCACATCGAACGGATTGAAGCGGAATGCACAAGCCGAGATGATACAAAGCCAAGTGACATTGGAAGATTTGTTTGTCTAAGGGTCACATCAAGATGCCATAGAAAAAAAAGCCTCTCCCGGTTTTCATCGGGAAAGGCTTTTGTGTTATACAATCAGAGACGTTCTCCACCCAAAAGAGGGTATGAACAACCCACTCTCTTACTGGATCTCAATGCTACGGTTCACTTTGGCCTTCTGTTCCGGAGTCTCCTTCGGCAACGTAACGGTCAAGACACCATCATTGACATTGGCTGCAATCTTTTCCTTATCCACATTGTCAGGCAGGACAAAAGACTGTTCGAACTTCGTATAAGAGAATTCGCGGCGCAAGTATTTCTTGTTGTTCTGATCCTCTTCGTTGTTCTCGGTCTTTTTCTCCATATTGATAACCAATTCATTGTCTTCGCTCAAATGAACGTTGAAATCCTCCTTGGTCATACCCGGAGCAGCTACTTCCAGTTTATATTCCTGATCATCTTCTGTCACGTTGATGGCCGGAGCCGTTGTGTGTGAACGTACGACCCAATCATTGTCGAAGAAATCATTGAAGAAACTCGGAATCCAATTCTGATTGTAATTGTTGTTGTACTTTCTAATCTGTGACATAATTCAAATCTCCTATTTTTAATTGTTCTTTAATCATTCAATATCGTTGAACTCCTTCTGCCTTTCGGCTTCCGTTGTTCGCTTAGAGTCTTGCAAAGGGTATGCCTTCCGCCGCACGAGGTGGAAACAAACAGAAGGGATTTAAACCTGTGCAAACTTCATTAATCACCCACCTGACGGATTTAAATCTATGCAAACTTCGTTGAACATTCAGCCCAGCAAACAGCTGACAGACAATGTAAAATTGACAGTTTCAAACCGGACAATTTGTCCACATTTATTAAATTCCTCAGCTATAGCCAACTGATTCTAAGAACATCATGAGAATCCAGCCTTCCGCTATCGTCAGTCGCAAAACTATTCCATGAGTAGCGATCCGCTCTACCGATTATGGTTCCGTCTGGAAGAGCCGAAAGAGGAATTTGCCGGAGGTATGTGGGTACACACCTTCAATCGGATCCTCCCCTCCGACCGTTTCGGAGAGAGCCATCCCGAATACTATTCTTTTATTAATGGTAAACGACGGCCTGGAAATGCCAGTCAATGGTGTCTGACCAATCCAGAGGTCTTTGAGGCAGCAGCTGCCCAAATCGACTCCATCTTTCGGGCCAATCCCGGCCAGACCATGATTTCGGTCAGCCAGAACGACGGAAACTTCACCAATTGCCATTGTCCCGCCTGCGAACAGGTCGATCAGGAAGAGGGGGCCCTGTCCGGCAACTTCATCCGGTTTATGAACAAGCTGGCCGAACGTTTCCCTGACAAACAGTTCAGTACCTTGGCCTACCTGTTCACGATGCACCCGCCGAAGCATGTCAAGCCTTTGCCAAACGTAAACATCATGCTGTGCGACATCGACTGTAAACGGGAGGTACCCCTCACCGACAACGCTTCGGGACGTGACTTTGTCAAGGCCCTGGAGGGCTGGAGCCGTATTTCCGACAACATCTTCGTGTGGGACTATGGTATCAATTTCGATAATTACCTGGCACCTTTCCCGAACTTCCACATTTTGCAAAAGAACATCCAGTTGTTCAAGAAGAACCATGTGACCATGCACTTCTCACAGATTGCCAGTTCGCGGGGAGGCGACTTTGCCGAGATGCGCACCTACATGGTCAGCAAACTGATGTGGAATCCCTACCTTGATTGCGATTCGCTCATGCAGTCCTTCATGCAGGGCTATTATGGTCCGGCGGCTCGCTATCTCTATCAATACGAAAAAATGCTGGAGGGAGCCCTGCTGGCCAGTGGCAAGGATCTGTGGATCTACGATTCACCCGTGACACACAAAGACGGGATGCTGAATGCCAACTGCCTGAAAGCATACAACGAACTCTTCGATCAGGCTGAGGCTGCCGTAGCCAACGAGCCCAAATACCTCGATCGCGTGCGTCTGTCCCGTTTACCGCTACAATATTCCGCCTTGGAGATTGCCCGTGCCACCGGTATTCAAGACCGGGAGGATATTGCCCGTCAACTGGATCTCTTTGAGAGCCGCGTTAAAGCGTACAACGTGCCGACCGTGAACGAACGCAACAACAGCCCAGTGGATTATTGCCAGCTCTACCGTACCCGCTACTTAGTGCCGCGTGGAAACAATTTGGCAGCCGGTATGCCGGTCCGTTTCCAGGAAGAGCCGTCAGGTAAGTATGCCAACATGGGTGCCTCCGCACTGACTGATGGACTGTATGGAGGTACCACCTTCGTAGAGTCATGGGTAGGCTGGGAAGGCAAAAATGCCGATTGGGTAGTCGATTTAGGAGCTGTGAAACCGATCCACAGCGTCAGCATCGACTGCCTGCATCAGTTGGGAGCCTGGATTCTCTTGCCCAAAGGGGTCAAGTACAGCATCTCGACAGACGGTATCAACTTCACGCCCTATGGGGAGTATTACCGACCTGAAGACCGGGATCCCAGTGTCAAGTTTGTCGAGTTCAAGGTGGAACAAGCAGCCCAAGCCCGGTATATCCGAGCCGAGGTGGAAGGCACCATCGAATGTCCCTCCTGGCACTACGGTGTAGGCCATGCCTCCTGGTTTTTCATCGATGAACTGGTGGTTGAATGAAAAGAATGATTACTTTTGCAGGCGAAAATAAAGACAATTGATGGTACAGATTTCCGAGATCAAGCACAGACAGCATCCTGCTGGGGTTCATACCCAGCCTGCCCGCCCCTCTGCCATTCGTTTTTGCAGATGGAGCCGGAAGAGTTATGCTGCATTTGTCAGCCAGAAAAGGGAAATCATCATTGGCCAACTGGCCATTGCCATCGCAGATCGGATGCAGCAGAAACAGTTGTCTCTGCATACCGGTATCCGCTTGTCGCAAGGAGATAGCCGCGAACAACTGCAAGCATGGGAACAGGATCGAGAGCGATCGGAAGAGCTTTTCTCACTCCTCCCGGTAAACGGCTACCTGTGCAACCTCCTGTTCACAAGCGATGAAACGGCTTGTCCTGCATGGGCATGTCTGTATGTGAAGAATCTACCCAGGCGAGATGAATCCGAAAGGATACATCCCGCCTTTTTTTATACACTCAAATACACACAACGCGTATGATCACAATAGAAACAATCATCCAACGGCTGACCGAAGGGGGCCAGCTCACAGCGGACGAGGCGATCCAATTGGCCAACCATCCGGATAAAGAGGCACTGTATGAAGCTGCCCACCGGATCACCCATCTGTTCATGGGCAACAAATTCGACACCTGCTCCATCATCAATGCCAAGAGCGGCAACTGCAGTGAAGACTGCAAATGGTGTGCCCAGTCGAGCCACTATACGACGCAGGTGCAGCTCTACCCCTTGGTATCTACGGCAGAATGTGTGCGCCATGCAGTCTATAACCGCAAACAGGGTATTGGCCGGTTTGCCTTAGTTACCAGCGGTAAACGTTTGTCCAGTCCGGAGATCGGACGGATCACCGATACGGTCCGCACCATCAAGCAGCAATGCGACATCAAATGCTGTGCCTCGATGGGATTGTTGAATCGCGAGCAACTCCAACAGCTGTTTGACAGTGGCGTAGAGAATTACCATTGCAACATCGAGACCGCCCCCTCCTATTTCGGAAAGCTCTGTACCACCCATACCATTGCGCAAAAGATGGAGACCATCCGTACCGCCCGGGAGATTGGATTCCGGATCTGCTGCGGAGGCATCATCGGTATGGGCGAGAGCATGGAACAACGGATCGAGATGGCCTGTTTCCTACGTGAGGCTGAGGTACACTCCATCCCCATCAACCTGCTGCATCCGATTCCGGGTACGCCTTTACAGGAACAAGTACACCTCTCCGAAGAGGAATGGCTCACCACCATTGCCCTGTTCCGACTGATCAACCCGACAGCTTATCTACGCTTCTCAGGTGGACGGGCACAACTCAGCGAGGAGTTGCAACGCAAATCGTTGTATGTCGGTATCAATGCCGCCATCATCGGTGACCTGCTGACCACCATCGGAAGCCAGGTAGAGACAGATAAACGCCTCTTCTGTGAAGCAGGCTATTCACTCACGGAACAAACAGACTGGAAAGGATGAACACGACCACTTTGCTTCAATTTGACCGGGATCACCTGTGGCATCCCTACACCTCCACCATCGATCCGTTACCGGTCTATCCCGTTGCCAAGGCAGAAGGGGTGACGATCACATTAGCGGACGGAACCGAACTCATCGACGGCATGTCCTCCTGGTGGGCAGCGGTCCATGGGTACAACCATCCCGTCCTCAATGCGGCTGCCGAAAAGCAACTGAAACGGATGAGTCACATCATGTTCGGGGGACTTACCCACGAGCCGGCTGTTGAATTGGCCCAAAAACTATTGCCTCTGCTTCCTCCCTCCATGGACAAGATCTTTTATGCAGATAGTGGTTCAGTGGCCGTGGAGGTGGCACTCAAGATGGCCATTCAATATTGGCAGTCCCAAGGCAAACCGGAGAAACATCACTTCGCAACCATCCGAAGCGGCTACCATGGAGACACGTGGCACGCCATGTCGGTCTGTGACCCTGTAACCGGTATGCACGGACTCTTTTCCGGCAGTCTGCCTGTCCAATATTTCCTGCCTCAACCAGCTGTCAAATTCGACGAGCCTTGGCGGGAAGAGGCCATCCGTCCGTTGGAGGCGTTGCTCCAAGAGAAGGGATCGGAGATTGCCGCCCTGATTTTGGAACCGATCGTCCAGGGAGCCGGAGGCATGTATTTTTATTCACCTACCTATTTAGTACGGGCCCGTGAACTCTGTCAACGTTACCACGTGTTGCTCATCTTCGACGAGATTGCCACCGGCTTTGGCCGTACCGGAAAGCTCTTTGCCTGGGAGCATGCCGGTGTGGAACCGGACATCATGTGCATCGGCAAAGCCTTGACGGGTGGATACCTGACACTCTCCGCAACCATCACGACCCAGCCCATTGCCGATACCATCTGCAGTGGAGAAGCAGGATGCTTCATGCACGGTCCCACCTTCATGGGTAATCCATTGGCCTGTGCCATTGCCTCCGCATCCCTCTCCCTCCTGATCGAGAGTGACTGGCAGGCCAACGTGCAACGCATCGAACAGCAACTGAGAAGGGAGTTGGCACCCGCTGCCGAATTAGCACAGGTTGCCGAGGTGCGCGTGTTGGGTGCCATCGGTGTGATTGAGATGCGTCAGCCCGTTTGCATGGCCACGCTACAGAAACAGTTTGTAGAAGCTGGAATCTGGGTCCGTCCCTTCGGACGATTGGTCTATCTCATGCCACCCTTCATCATCCGGGAGCAGGAGCTGACCCGGCTGACCAGCGGACTACTGCGTGTATTAACTTCAAACGAACAGAAACAGGTATGAACTATCAACAAGCCTTACAAGAACTGGAAAAGTCGGGCAATCGGAGAAGCCTGCCTGACGTTACACACGTCAGTCGGTTTATCGAACGCGACGGCAGACAGATGCTCAACCTCTCTTCCAACGATTATTTGGGACTGGCTACCCGTCCGGCGTTGCAAGAGGCCTTCTTAGCCAGCGAAGCGGCTCGACAGTGGCCCCTCTCCTCCTCGTCCTCCCGACTCTTGACCGGAAACTTTTCGGTCTATACAGACTTTGAACGTCGTATCGCAGCCGATTTCGGACGAGAGTCGGCCCTGCTCTTCAACAGTGGTTATCATACCAACAATGGAATCCTCCCGGCCTTGGCCGACAAACGGACACTGATCCTGGCCGACAAGCTGGTCCATGCCAGTCTGATCGATGGTATCCGGCTGAGCGACGCTCCCTTTCTACGTTATCGGCACAACGACTATACACAACTGGAACGGATAGTGGCCAAGCAGGCCTCCCAGTACGAGACCATCATCTTGGTGACGGAGAGCATCTTCAGCATGGACGGTGATGTGACTGACCTGCCGCGATTGGTCGATCTCAAACGCCACTATCCACAACTGATGCTGTATGTAGATGAAGCGCATGCCATCGGTGTGCGGGGTGAACGGGGATTGGGAGTTGCGGAAGAGTGTGGTTGTATCGGAGAGATCGACCTGTTGGTCGGTACGTTCGGCAAGGCATTGGCCTCCATGGGAGCCTATGTGGTCTGTAGCGAAGTGATTCGTTCCTACCTGATCAACAAAATGCGCCCGTTGATTTTCAGCACCGCCCTCCCTCCCCTGCAAATGGCCTGGACCCAATTTCTGTGGGAACAATTGCCCACCTGGCAATCGGAACGGGAACGGCTGCATCGCATGAGCCGGCAACTGGCTCAGGCCTTGCAGGGTCGCGGAGGTGAAATCAGTGAGAGTCATATCATCCCCTTCCTGATCGGCGATAGTCGGGACTGCATCGTCCAGGCGGAACAGTTGCAACGGAAGGGATTCTACTGCCTACCGGTCCGTCCGCCAACGGTTCCTCAAGGGACATCCCGTATTCGTTTTTCCTTAACAGCGGCTATCCAACCCGCAGAGGTGGAACGGCTGATTCAAGCGATTCAGGAGGAGGTACGATGAAGATTTGTCAACTACAGCAACAGGCTGGTAGGACACTCTACCTGATTCTCAACGGTTGGTCTGCCTCGCCGGAACTGTTCAACCAGCTGCCTCTTCCGGAGGGGGCTGATGTATGGGTGGCGTACGATTACCGGGATTTGACCTTCCCGGAATCGTTGGCTGGATTTGAAGAGGTCCATTTGATCGCCTGGTCGTTAGGTGTCTGGGTAGCTACGACCCTTTGGGGCTCAACCGAATCCTTCACCTCGACAACGGCCATCAACGGTACACCCTTCCCGATCCATGATACCTGGGGAATCCCACCTGCCATTTTCGAAGGGACACTCCAACATTTGGATGCCGATGGTTTCCGCCGGTTCGACCGCCGGATGTGTGGTGACCGCAACACCTGGCAACGATACCAGCAGTTACCATCGAGACCCGATGTGGAGAAAGCTACCGAGTTACAGGCTCTCTATCAGGCCATCCAATCCACTCCGATGGATCCCATCAAGGCCGCCTGTTTTTGGAATCGGGCCATCATCAGCCAATCGGATTTGATTGTCCCGACAGCCCATCAGCAGGCCTATTGGCACGGCAAAGCAACGATCGAGTCCCTAGAGGCACCCCATCTGCCCTTTTTCCAACCCGCATTACAAACAGGCTTATGGAAGTAGTCAATACCCGACGGATTTGTCAACGGTTCAGTGCGGCTGCCCAGACGTATAGCCGACATGCAACCGCCCAACAGCAGATTTGTGTACACCTGTTAAACCTGCTCCGACAACAGCAACGACTGTCGTTTAGCCGGGTCTTGGAAATCGGCTGCGGAAGTGGTGGTTTTACCCGGTTGCTCCGGACAGCGGGACAGGTGGATGAGTGGTGCCTGAACGACCTGTGCGAGAGTTGGTCCGACGAACTGGCCCTGCACATGGCCGGTGAACAATGGCATTGGTTCGGTGGAGATGCGGAACAGCTGCTGTTTCCCGGAAACTTTGATCTGATCGTATCGGCCAATGCCCTGCAATGGATGCAGGACCTGCCGGCCTTCTTGCATCGGCTCAGCAGCTCACTCCGGTCTCAGGGATTGTTGCTCTTCAACCTATTCACACCCCAGAACTTGGCAGAGATCCGGTTGCTGACAGGGGAAGGATTGCACTACCCCCAACCGGAAGAGGTCATCCATTGGTTGGAACGGGATTACCAACTGCTACACCACGAAGAGGAACGCATCACGCTCCATTTTACAGATCCGATGGAGGTGTTGCGCCATCTGAAATATACCGGGGTCACGGCCAATGCGAGTGGCACCTGGACCAAAGGGAAGCAGATGCGCTTTTGCGAAGAGTACCGCAACTGCTTCTCGACCGATGACGGACAGGTTACCTTGACCTATACCCCCGTCTATCTATTAGCTATCAAACAATAAACAGTAATTCGATCATGAATACAAAAGGAAACGTCTATTTCATCTCCGGTATCGACACCAGTGTCGGCAAGACGGCTGCTACCGGAGCGATCGCCAAGGCATTGGCACAAGCCGGCAAACGCGTAATTACCCAAAAGATGATCCAGACCGGATGCGAGCAGGTATCCGAAGACATCGAGGAGCACCGCCGCATCCAAGGCATCCCCTTCACCGAAGAGGATCGGGAAGGATGGACCTGCCCCTATATTTTCAGCTATCCCTGTTCGCCACACATGGCGGCTGCCAAGGATGGACGTACCATTGACCTGCAGGTCATCACGCAGGCTACCGAGCGACTGCGCGAACGGTACGAATATGTCCTGTTGGAGGGAGCGGGCGGCCTCATGGTACCCAACGATTTTCAATCGCTGACCATCGACTACATCCGGGATCAGGGCTATCCCTTGATTTTGGTTACTTCCGGCAAATTGGGCAGTATCAATCACACCCTGCTCAGTCTGTTTGTTGCCGAGCAGTATGGTATTCCCGTGAAAGCCATTGTCTATAACCAGTATCCGCACATCGATGCGCTTATCGAAGCCAATACACTGGAATACCTGCGCATCAAGTTTCCGCAGATCCCGCTGTTGTTGCTGAACGATCTGCAGAAGGAGGAACCCATCGACATTTCCCCGCTGTTGTAAATCGGAAATGCCCCTCGTCCCAAGAGGCAGAAAAAAAAAGGGAGACAAACAGGATGATAGTCCCATTTGTCTCCCAACACCTATTTTCCGGATCTGGCCCAATTGATCCGAAAAGGATAATTAATAGGAGGTATTTTGTGGGTCAAAATTTGTCCAACCTTCCAACCAGTTATCGGTAGCGTTGAATGCACCGATAAAGTTGACTGCATCAAACCACGATGAAGTTTCATCGTCGAAAGAGGCACCTTCCAACAGCGGACTGGCAGCAGCCGGCTGATAGGGAGAACCGGTCTTGGCCGCATCTGTCAGTGCCAATTCATTTACGTCATCAAAATACTGGTTCTTCAAAGCCTCCTGGAAGAAGAAGCTGTGTGAATAAGAGGGTTGGTCAGGATCCAAGACTGTCTGGTTGACTGCATCATACAATACATCCTCATACACCTTGTTCGCATCCGAACCGACGATGTCCATACCAGCCAATACATTGTTGTGGTAATGGATCGTACCCTGTTTTGCCTGTGCCGGAGTATCACCCTTTTCACCATCGATAATCAATCCGATGGGCCATCCAGCAGCCAATGAGTTGATGACATTCAGACGTGAACTACGACGGATCTGCATAGATGACTGGAACTTACCTAAAGCTGAACCGTTGTTAGGATTCATTGCACCACCGGTAATGAAATCGGTGCTGTTCACGAAATCAACCCCAGTCTGCAATTTCGGACCAATAAAGGTCATGTTACTGAAGGTTGCAGATGTATAGGGAGCCACATCCGAACCACCGGCATTGTTGTCGCTCTCGAAGCCGTTGCTCTGAGACTTGTCGGCAATACGGGCATCACGGATGGACAAGCCATACTGCACAGCACCCCGATAACCGTTATCTGTATCGAAATCATCGTCCCAACCATGGTAAGCCACTAAATACTTACAGTTGACTGCACCACCGAACCATTCGAAAGAGTCATCATTAGAATAAGAGACCTGTACGTGGTCAATCTGCGTACCGCTACCGACTGATCCGAGTGTCAAACCGTTGATCTCCTGATCCGGCTGGAAGGGATAACCGGCAAACTCGATACGTACATAGCTCAAGACACCGGAATTATCGGCATCGTTGTCGCCACCATGCTTCGTACGCGGACCACCTTCGATCTGCATCTCTGTCTGGTTGTTCGTTGCTTTACCACACAACACGATACCACCCCAGTCACCCGGTTTACGGCTGCCGGCAGCCTCTTCAGAAGTAAAGACGATCGGTTCAGAAGCAGTACCTTGTGCAATCAGCTTACCACCACGTTCTGCAATCAGTGAAGCCTTGGTCTGCTTGTCGCCTTTAATCACCGTACCCGGCTCGATGGTCAGTTCTGCACCATCAGCGATATAAACCCAACCCTTCAGCAGGTAGGTGCCCTTTTTCAAGGTCTGCTTGCCGGTAAAGACAAACTCAGCATCTCCATTACCAATCTGTGTGCCCTCAGCATTCTCTGTATTGTCTGCCTCATTGAAGAGCAAATGATCGCAGGCCTTCAGTCCGCCATCGGTGCTCCAAACATACTCCACCTTGTCAGTCGGCTGCTCAGGTTCTGGAGCCGGATCAATCGTATTCACGGGATCGTCATCACTACAAGCTGTTAACCCCAATGCAAGTGCCAATACACCTGTCATGCTAAAAACTAAACACTTTCTCATATTTCTCATTGTTTATATGAATAATTTATTGATCTGAATAGGAAAATTAGAAATGAACCACGGCAGAGATACCGATATTACGACCCGGTTTGTACTGACGGGTGATCTGCTCTACCTCACGTGTCTTGCCATCCGGAGCTGTCACCTCGGCAAACTGTTTGTAGCTCACCTTTTGCGCCAACAGGTCGCGGATATTGGCTTTCAGTTCGATGTGTTCGCCAAAACGTTTCGAGAAGGTCAGATCGATCACGTCGCGCGGCATCTCGTAGCTATCCGGTACGCGGGCATTTTCCTCACTGCCACTGCTTCCTTCGCTACGTCCCACACCGATGATGCGTTTACCGATCCGGTTATACAGCAGGGATACCTGCAACTGTTGCGGATCGAGACGGTAAAAGAGTCCTGTATTGATCAGGTAGGGAGACTGTCCCTGCATGGGCCGGTTCTCGTTGCGTGATCCTTCCGGGAAGTGAACACGGCTCTGGATCAGCGAACCGTTGAACGACCAGCTGAAGTGATCCAGTCCGATGAAGGCCAAATCCTTGCGGATATCCAACTCTAATCCGAAGTTATCGGCACTTTGGGCATTCTCATACGAATAGACCAGACTGGTACCCCCTGCCACCGTATAGGTCCACTCGATCGGGTTCTGGAACCGTTTGTAAAAGGCTGCCAAGGTGATCTGTTCGCCTCGTGTCGGATAGTATTCATAACGCAAATCCACATTGTGCACATAGCAGGATTGCAGATCCACATTACCCTGTACATGGGAGGCCAGATCGAAATCGTAATAGACCGAAGGAGATACCTCGCGGAACTCGGCCCGATTGACCGACTTGCCGTACGACAGACGAAGCTGCTGCTGCTCATTCAGCTGGTAGGTCGTGTTGATTGACGGGAAGAAGTCATGATAACGATAGAAACGGCTCTGCGGACTCTCGACATCGTCCCGAGAATTGGTGATCAGTTCCATCTGATCATATTCATAGCGCAAACCGGCATAGACCTGCCACTTGCCCCAAGGAAGTGTAGCGGCCACATAACCGGCAGCCAACGTATTCTTACCCTGGTAGTTGTTACGCATTGCCTGTTGCTCGATCAGGTAGAGTTTGTCAGCTCCGAAATAGTCGCTGTTGCTCAGCAATTCGGTCATCTCCATCTGACGGAATCCGGCCGGCAGGTTGTTCTGATTCATGTCCCATGTGTAGATAAACTCACGCGTCCGATAGTCTCGCGAACGGTATTCCCCGTAGGCTCCCACCCGCACAGTCGGTTCGAACGAGCCGAATTGGAACTGATGCGTATCACCCACCTGTGCCGAAACAATCTGTTCGTCCAGTTTCGTAAATTCCCGGTTGATCTCATTGCCAGCCGTGAGCATCATCGTCCCCTGTTCCAACGCATCATCGATCGTATAGCGACGACGGTCGGGCATCCGACGATTGGCATAGGAGTAGCTGGCACTCCACTGGATCTCATCCTGTTGACAAGTGTGCTTACCGGTCAACTGGCCGTTGTAGGTCGTGCGGCTACGGAAGTAATATTCTGCACCCACCTCGTTATCCGACTGGGCATTGATTCCGGTACGATCCGTATAACGGTTCGTCGCCAACTGATTGACAATATGTTTGAATTCGATCTTGTCGTCACCCGAAGCGGAAAGATAGGCCAAATTGAGCATGGCTCCGAGACGCACATTGTTGTTGTATTGATTGTCGGTCGAATGGCGCAGGTAGTTGCTCCGGTCATTCGCCTGGTCATACACACCGAACAGGTTGTTGACCATATCGGTATAGGCCCGATATTCGTTCGTATAGTTCAAGGATCCGACCAACCCCCATTGGGCACCGGCCCGTTCCCACCGATGGCTCCACTCGGCACCCAGTTTCAGGTCACCCCAGGGCTTTCGGTTCTGTACACGCCAATCATTGTTGAACCCATTGTTCAACAGACTGGCCGTTCTACGACCATTCGCTTCGGCCAGTACCGACTTGAATCCGCCCGAGAAGGGACGAAAGGTCCGGTCGAACCCTAAGAAATCGGTCTTACTACCCTCCGAATAGCGGAAATCCTGAAAGACAGCCGCATCATTCCAGTTGCCTCCGACAGATAAGGCCAAACGGTTCTCAGCCGGAATATCCCGCGTATTGATCAGGATAAACCCGCCACTGAAGTCGGCCGGATATTCCGGACTGGGCGATTTGACAATGATCAGATTATCGATCTGGCTGCTCGGAATGATGTCGAAAGAAAAGGCACGCGAATCGGCCTCCGAACTGGGGACAGCCCCTCCATTGATCCATACATTATTATATCGTTGGGATAAGCCACGCACCATCACGAACTTATCTTCGATGAGGCTGACACCGGGTACGCGTCGGATCACCTCACTGGCATTGTTGTCTTGCGTCTTTCGAATCTCCTGGGCAGAGATTGTGTTGACCACCAATTTACTCTCTTTCGCCTGAGCCAAGAGGGCTGCTTCCGTATTATTCCGTCGGATGCCAGTCACCGTCACTTCGTCCAAGGTCTGACGATCGGCTTCCAACTCCACCACCAATTCCGGACCACCTGTGGCAACTGACAGAGTCACCGTCTTGTAAGCCACATACTGAATAGTCAGCTGATGTGTACCTTTCTTGAGTCCCTCCAGGACAAATTTACCATCGATATCCGTTACGGTACCCTGACTCCCCGTCATAACCGTAGCACCGATGAGCGGTTCTTTCGTCTGTTTATCAAGGACGAGACCCTTGATGTCGGCCGCCCATGCTGTCATTCCCTGCATCATCAGGAGCAGAACGGCCATCCAAAATCTGTCAACTACTTTCATACGATCTATTGCTTCTTGTTTTCAACCGCAAAGTAAGCGGAAGGATGTGACGATAGTATGACAACCCCGTCACAATCCTGTAACAAGTAACAATCAGATCAAAACAGTATAGCAGCCGATACAACCCATCCCCTATTCTTGCCGGTTCCTTTCGACCAACTGTCGCGCTCCATGCTGTAATTGTCGGTCAATCCCCAGCTGTATTGCAACCCCACTTGCAGGTGGTTCACCAGCTCCACACCGGCACCCAGGTTGACACCCGCACCGAATGTCTTGGCTTTCACCTGATCGGCTACACTACTCGGCACCTTCCAGAACTTATCGCCTCCAACGCGGAAACCGAGATAGGGACCAGCGGCCACGTAAGCTTTCACCAGCGGTAGGCCGAATTTCCACTTCACATTGACCGGTACATCCAAATAGTCAGTCTTGATCTCAGTCTTCACACCACTCTCTACATATTCCATTCCCTTCTGTGAATAGAGAAAGGCTGCATCCACTCCCAAACCAAGACCTGGTACCATCATCTCCACGAACGGTCCTACATGAAAACCCGTCACATTGTCAGCATCAAACACCTCTTTATCGAAATGTACCGAAGAGACATTCAGTCCCCCCTTGACACCAAACTTCAACTGAGCCTGCATCGGCCACGTCAGTCCGATTAGCAACAGACAAATCAATAAACCTACTTTTTTCATACTATCCATATTATATCTGTAATACGATTCGGCACAAAGGTAAAGAATATTTTGGATACTTGATAACCCATGTCACTTCTGCTTGTAGAACATCAGCCCCTCCTCCCAACCTCCTTCAAGGGTTCTTCGATAGCCTTTCGAGAACCTTTCAGGAGAGTTCATCTGCTAAAGTTGGAATGCGACCTTCATATTTGAACCCCTCAATTGTTCCCGTCTCGGACGAAAAGTTCACCCCAATCTGATAGAGCTTTCGCGGATCGGTCAGGTAGGGTTTGGCATAACCCTTCTCCTGGATCTGCTGCAAAGCCTGTTCGGCAGAACCGTCCAGCTTGAATTCGAAGATATAGACGTAATCCGGAGTCTCTACAATGCAATCCACACGACCCTGGCTTTGTTCCTTTTCGATGAAAACGGAATAGATACTGATCATCCGCAGGACCAAGTAGATCGTGTATTGGAAATAGCGTTCGCATTCGATGGGATCCCCTTTCCGTTGCATCCGGTAAGAAGTATCTGATAACAAAGCGGTCAGATGCTTTGCGAGTTTGTCTAAGTCACCCGCTTCCAAGGCATCCGTCACATCCTGAAGCCAGCTGTTTTCAGGAGTAATTGTCTTGAAGTAACCGGCTGACAGGACCGAGATGAATCCGTTCTGCACCTCTTTGTTCGGGAAATCCAGCAGGTAGGTGTTGCGTCGGGGATTGTAATCCTTGATGGTCAGATAACCGCTCTGGTAGATCATCGGCAAAGGCCGCTCGATATCGGCCTTATAATCGACAAACTCTTCAGGACGGTAATAGCGATTTGTCAGTTCATTGATGTGCTCTTGGGTATGATTAAGCAGACGAACCAAATAAGAGGGGGTACCCGATGCGAACCAGAAGTCGGCCATTTGCATCGTATCAAAACAGTTCAACAGACTGAAAGGATTATAGACCCCACGCATCTTGGGACTGAAATGGTAGCCGTCGTAGTGCCGTTTGAGCTCTATTTTGACCTGCTCTTCAGTACAATCCCTATCTTGGGCCAATTCCTGAATCGGTTCGGAAAAATAACGGTAAAGTTCATCCTTCGTGATTCCGCAAAGCGTATCGTAGGCGGGATGCATACTCAAATCTTTCGGCTGGTTAAATCCGCTGAAGACACTTACCTGTGAGAACTTAGTGACACCTGTCAGGAGGACAAATTGCAGATGAGAATCAGCTCCTTTGAAGACGGAATAGAATCCTTTCAGGATATTCCGGTGCTGCTCTTCCAACAGGATCTCCTGGCCATCTTCCATGGTCATTCTTCCCGAATCCAACACATCCAGCAAGGGCTTGTCATATTCATCGATCAGGACAACAGCCCGTCTGCCCGTCTGTTTATGAGCCTGTTCCAGCACGTAGGCAAAGCGGTCTCCCAAATCTCCTTTAACTGGGAGTGCGCCATAGATTTGCTCCCACGCGGTCAGGTATATATTGATCTTATTTTCCAGATTGCCGGACTTTTCAAATTTGGTATTGTTGAAATCAATATGAAACACCGGATATTCGAACCAGTCCTTCTCCAACTGTTCCATAGCCAATCCCTTGAAAAGTTCCTTATGGCCCAAGAAGTAGTGTTCAAGCGTGGAAACAAGCAGACTCTTGCCAAACCGTCGGGGACGGCTCAAGAAGTAGATCTTGCCCGTCGTGACTAACTGGTAGATCAAAGCGGTCTTATCTACATAGACATAACCCTCGTTGCGAATCTGGTCAAAACTCTGGATGCCGATCGGATATTTCATTGTCTTATCTCCTTCTTTTTATCTATAGGGCAAATGTAAGGATTATTTCGATACTATTCCAATCTGTCCAGGCAGAAAAAGCGACGTCACAGCGAAGGAAGAGCGAAGGAAGAGCGAAGGAAGAGCGAAGGCACTGGCCGCTACTTAGGACGACCGTCTGTCTTCACTGATGACCCGCTACAGGCATAAGTGAAGACTACTTCGGAAGTTCTTCGATAGTCTTTCGAGAACCTTTCGGGACAGTTCATCTAAAGTTGGAAGCGACCTTCTTTATTTGCGTAACAAAGTGTTACGTTACGCGATAAAAAGGAACAAATACTTATATATCAACCATATACCATTCAAAAGGAGCGTAACACTCGTAACGTAACACTTGTAAAAAAAAGGATTTTTGGAAATCTACAACTTCTTTTTCTTACAACGAATAATCAGTTCATTCGTACCATAATCGAACGTGTCGAATTGCTTCTGCAATTCCGGCTTAATGGTGCAATGGCCCTCCTTCAGCAAGTTCTGCAAGTCGTACCATTCGATTTTGTCATAGAAATAATCCTCTGATTCAAAACGAGGCCAAAAATCGATACAGCCCAATATGTCGTCCTTGATCTTCTGTTGTGCATGCTTTTTCTGTACAAAGCCCTCACGCATGACTTTATCGTACAATACATACCGGAAATCATCTCCATCATCATCCCATCTGGCCCGTTGGACCGTCGCATAGATGTACCGATCATCCTCAAAGACTGCCGGCACCTGCCAGTAGTTCATGGCATTCTTCTGGAAAGCCTCATAGTCATACCAAGATGCGTATTGATCCGGAAGATGCAATGATCCGAATTCAAATGCGATGTGAGGAACGCGATGAGTACCTTCCACCCGATAGACCGTATCTTCATCAAGCTGTCCTTTCGTATAAAGTTGTCCCTGATGTCGATAAAAACGATTCTGACGAGTGGAAGCATAACCATACACGCCTCCTTCATTCTTACTGGGTTTCCCATAGTTCGGATTCGCTATGGTACGAAGGGTATCTCCTTTTACATCTAATACTACGTATCTAAATGGATATATCTGTGGAGAAGGGCAACAAACCCACTTTAATGTATCGATTATGGCAAAATCACTTATGGTTTCTGATTTTTCCGACTCCAGATAATTGCCATCAAAATCATAATAATGGGTTCTTCCACTATCCGATATCACAATTCTTCGTGACCGGTAATCCATATCAAAATCATAAACACCCGTATATTCTCCAGGTCCCTGTCCTTTTCCTCCTACAGTACAGACATAGTCACCGTTCAGAGTGAACTTGTATAGTACCATACGAGCCTGAATCAACAGAAAATCCTCCACCTGTTTCACGCCACGTATAGTACTAATGATCAAACCTTCAGGTGTCTTCAATTCCAAATATTCGATCGTATCTACAAGTTCGGACAGTTTCATGGAACGCTCTGTCTCGAATACCGATTGGATCGGGATCACATACATGTCACCCTGATCCACACTTGCCTGTTTGGTGCAACTCTGGATTCCGAGCGAAAAGACAAGAACTGCTACTAATTGAATAATCAATTGACCTTCTATGTGCTTCATGATAAATACTGTTTATTGATTGAACATGCTTGATTTCAAGTAGCTATTATTTTGCTGTATAATTGCCAGTCAGATTCTTTTTCTTACAACGGATGATCAGCTGGTTCGTACCATAATCGAATGTGTCGAACTGTTTCTGCAATTCCGGCTTGATGGTGTAATGGCCCTCCTTCAGCATATTCTGCAAGTCGTACCATTCGATTTTGCCATAAAAATACTCCTCTGATGCAAAGCGGGGCCAAAAATCAATGCAACCCAATATGTCGTCCTGGATCTTCTGCTGTGCATATTTCTTCTGGACAAATCCTTTCCGCTCCTTCTTGTCATACATGACATAACGGAAATCATCTCCGTCATCATCCCATCGTGCCCGTTGGACTGTCGCATAAATGTAACGGTCATCCTCAAAGACTGCCGGCACCTGCCAGTAATTCATGGCATTCTTCTGGAAAGCCTCCCAGTCATACCAGGCTGCATAGTGATCCGGGAGATGCAATGATCCGAAATCAAATGCGATGTGAGGAATACGATGAATACCTTCTACCCGATAGACCGTATCTTCATCAAGGTCTCCTTTCGTATAGAGTTGTCCCTGATAACGATACAAACGACGCTGAAGAGGAGAACTATAACCATACACACCCCCTGCATTCTTACTGGGTTTCCCATAATTCGGGTTCGCTATCGTATGAAGGGTGTCTCCGTTCGCATTCAACACCACGTATCGAAACGGATATATCTGTACTTGAGGTATACAAACCCACTTCAACGTATCGATTAAGGCAAACGTCGTAATCGTTTCTGTTTTTTCCGACTCCAGATAATTGCCATTATAATCATAATAATGAGTCTTTCCACTATCCGCTATTATAATTCTTCGTGACCGGTAATCCACATCAAAATCATAAACACTCGTGTATTCTCCAGGTCCCTGCCCTTGTCCTCCAATAGTACAGACATAGTCCCCTTCTTGAGTGAACTTATAGAGCACCATACGAGCCTCTATCAATAGGAAATCCTCCACAGGAATAATTTTATAAATGCCTGTTATGATCAAATCCTCAGGTGTCTTCAATTCCAAATACTCGATCGTATCTGCAATTTCAGACAACTTAATGGGATGCTCTGTCTCTAATACCGATTGGATCGGGATCACATACATGTCACCCTGATCCACACTTGCCTGTTTGGTGCAGCTCAGGAAACCAAGCGAAATGGCGAATACTCCGACTAATATGGAAATCACGCTGGCCATCTGTCGGTTTTTCAATTCCCTGTCTGACAATTCTGTCTGAGACAATCTGTTTTGCTGTTTCATAACTCATGATATTAATTTCAAACATGCAGGGTGGAACAACCCCTCTTTTTATCTACAGGACAAATGTATAAAAAGAAAGAGACCGGACAAATAGCATCCGGCCTCTTCTGTAATAAATAACCTCAAAAGAGGTCTGATTCTTTGACTTAATCAGCCAACAGGATCTCCATGATCTGGCAAGCAGCCTTCGTAACGGAAGTACCCGGACCGAAGATAGCAGCCACACCAGCCTTATACAAGAAGTCGTAGTCCTGTGCCGGGATAACACCACCAGCGATCACCACGATATCCTCGCGACCCAGCTTCTTCAATTCATCGATTACCTGCGGAACCAATGTCTTGTGACCGGCAGCCAACGAAGAAACACCCATGACGTGAACGTCATTTTCTACAGCCTGACGGGCAGCCTCGGCCGGAGTCTGGAACAACGGTCCCATATCCACGTCGAATCCACAGTCAGCATAACCTGTAGCAACGACCTTAGCACCACGGTCGTGACCGTCCTGACCCATCTTAGCGATCATGATACGCGGCTGACGACCCTCTTTCTTAGCGAACTCTGCTGTCAACTGACAAGCACGTTCGAAGTCTGAATCTTTCTTAGTTTCTGATGAATACACGCCTGAAATAGTTCTAATGATTGCTTTATAACGACCTACAACAGCTTCACAAGCGTCTGAGATTTCACCCAATGATGCACGCAGACCGGCAGCCTTCACAGCCAAGTCGAGCAAGTTGCCCTGCTTTGTGCGGACACATTCAGTGATGTCGGCCAATGCCTTCTGAACAGCAGCCTCATCGCGGTTAGCACGCAACTCCTTCAACAAACCAATCTGTTCGTTGCGAACAGCCGTGTTGTCGATCTCCAGGATATCGATCGGATCCTCTTTCGGCAGGCGATACTTGTTGACACCCACGATGGTCTGGATACCAGAGTCGATACGAGCCTGTGTACGGGCAGCAGCCTCTTCGATACGCATCTTCGGCAGACCGGTTTCGATAGCCTTCGCCATACCGCCCATGCTTTCGATCTCCTGAATCAAAGCCCAACCTTTGTGTACCAATTCGTTGGTCAAAGACTCTACATAGTAAGAACCACCCCACGGGTCGATCTGCTTACAAACCTTTGTCTCCTCCTGGATATAGATCTGTGTGTTACGAGCGATACGTGCAGAGAAGTCTGTCGGCAAAGCGATAGCCTCGTCCAAAGCGTTGGTGTGCAGAGACTGAGTATGACCCAGAGCTGCAGCCATTGCCTCGATACAGGTACGACCAACGTTGTTGAACGGATCCTGCTCGGTCAGTGACCAACCAGAAGTCTGGCAGTGTGTACGCAAAGCCAATGATTTCGGGTTCTTTGCACCAAAGCTGCTGACGATCTTCGCCCACAACATACGAGCGGCACGCATCTTGGCGATCTCCATGAAGTGATTTACACCGATAGCCCAGAAGAAAGAGAGACGCGGAGCGAAAGCATCGATGTCGATACCAGCGTTCACACCGGCACGGAGGTATTCCAAACCGTCGCACAAGGTGTAAGCCATTTCGATGTCGGCTGTTGCACCAGCCTCCTGCATGTGGTAACCGGAGATAGAGATGGAGTTGAACTTCGGCATCTTCTGTGAAGTATATTCGAAGATGTCGGCGATGATACGCATAGAGAACTCAGGCGGATAGATATAGGTGTTACGCACCATGAACTCTTTCAGGATATCGTTCTGGATGGTACCAGCCATCTCTTCCAACTTGGCACCCTGCTCCAGACCAGCGTTGATGTAGAACGCCAATACCGGCAGAACGGCACCGTTCATTGTCATAGAGACAGACATCTTGTTCAAAGGAATACCATCGAACAACACCTTCATGTTCTCCAACGAACAGATAGATACACCGGCTTTACCCACGTCACCTACCACACGTTCGTTATCGGCATCGTAACCACGGTGTGTCGGCAGGTCGAAAGCCACTGACAAACCCTTCTGACCGGAAGCCAAGTTACGGCGATAGAATGCGTTAGACTCCTCAGCAGTAGAGAAACCTGCATACTGACGGATGGTCCAAGGACGCATCGGATACATGGCGCTATACGGACCACGCAGATAAGGAGGCAGACCAGACACATAGTTCAGGTGCTCCATTCCTTCCAAGTCTTCTTTGGTATATACCGGTTTCACCTCGATCTGTTCGGGTGTCTTCCAATTAGCCTCAATACCATTGGCCTTTGCCCATTCCGCAGCGTTCTGCGCAGCGAATCCGGCATTCTTGATATCTATGTCTTTAAAATTTGGTCTCATAATCGTTTGATTGCGGAAATGAATTAAATTCCTAATTTCGCATTAAATGCTTTCAAAGTCTCAAGCACGTTGCTCTTTACGTTGATGAACTGATCGATACCCTGAGCCTTCAGATCCTCCATGCAAGCAGGAGCACCAGCTACAACGAATTCTGCGCGACCAGCCAAAGCCTTGAAGGCTTCCGGAGCCAATGTTGCGTATTCGTCATCGCTTGAGCAGAGAACAACGATCTCAGCACCCGCATTTACAGCTGCCTCAACACCAGCTTCTACTGTTTCGAAGCCCAAGTTGTCGATTACCTTGTAACCGGCACAAGCGAAGAAGTTGCTGCTGAACTGCGAACGAGCCAAACGCATAGCCAAATTGCCAATAGTCAACATAAATACCTTCGGAGTCTTGCCACTCTTCTCAGTAGCCAGACGCAATGCCTCAAATTCAGAAGCACCACGAGAGAAGTCAAGCGCTGTGATGGTAGCGTCGCCACAATGACCGCCACCGCAGCAGCAAGAAGCTGTCTCCTTGATCTTCTCGGCAGCTACCTCTGTGAAGTTCGGATACTGGTTCGAACCCAACAAGATCTCGCGACGAGTAGCTACACTCTTATGGCGAGCTTCATTGGAAGCATTGACAGCCTGCTGAATTTCACCGGCATTAGCCAATACGGTGAAGCCACCCTTCTCTTCCACTTCCAAGAAGAGCTTCCAAGCTACATCTGCCAAAGAGTTCGTCAATACCTCTACATAATAAGAACCAGCTGACGGGTCAACCACCTTATCGAAGTGAGATTCTTCCTTCAACAACAACTGCTGGTTACGTGCAATACGTTCAGAGAAGTCGTCCGGAGTCTGATAAGTCTGGTCGAACGGACGTAC
Source organism: Parabacteroides distasonis (assembly GCA_021531775.1). Taxonomy (GTDB): domain Bacteria; phylum Bacteroidota; class Bacteroidia; order Bacteroidales; family Tannerellaceae; genus Parabacteroides. Next base: position 23,401 of record JAFBIU010000033.1, read on the forward strand.
CGTGATTGAATCGACACCGGCGATCGCAGCAGACATAGCCTCTGTCTGCGTACGCAACAGGTTCACGTGTGCGTCGAAGATGGTCATGTTCCAAGAAGAGGTCTGTGCGTGTACGTGCATCTTGCAAGCACAATCGCAAGCCGGAGCGTAAGCCTTCACGATTTCAGCCCACAACCAACGAGCTGCGCGGAACTTAGCGATCTCCATGAAGTAGTTAGAGCTGATACCGAAGTTGAACTTGATGTTCTTGGCAACCTCATCTACGGAGAAGCCGGCCTCTGTCAACTTAGCCAACAGTTCGTTACCCCAAGCCAACGCATAACCCAATTCCTGTGTAATGAATGCACCGGCATTGTTCAAGTTGAATGCATTGACAGCCAATACACGATAACCCGGCAGTGCCTCGCCAGCCTTCAAAACAGCAGCAGCAGCCTCTACCCAGTTGCTGTTCTCCTTACCCTTGATCAACGGTTTCTTGAACGGATCGTAGTTGACTGAACCAACACACTTCTCCAGATCAGCACCCTTCGCCTTGAAGCAATCAGCCAAGATACCGATCAATGCCTCTGCCTTGCACAGACAAGTGTTGAAGTTCAACTCTACACACTGCGGACAGATACCATCCAACAAGGCTGCGATGTTCTCTGCATTCACATCATCACCCTTGATGACAAAGCCCAAAGAGGTGATACCCTTATTCAAGATATCCAAAGCCTTCTCGTTGGCTGCTTTGAAATCGCAAACCTCGATGTTCTGACGTACCTTCCAGTCATTGTCCTTCTTCGTACCACGTACGTAGGGGAATTCACCCGGAAGAGATTCAGTTGTCTTCAGACCTTCGACATCTTCCAAACGATAGAAAGGATTTACATTAAATCCTTCGCCTGTTTTCCAAACAAGCTTCTTTTCAAACGGAACTCCTTTCAGATCGGCTGTGATCTTCGCAATCCATGCTTCTGTCGTCACAGGAGCAAATTCTGAGAAGAGTTTTTCTTTTTGTTCTGCCATAAAATTTAGTTGTTTATATAAAAATGGTATTAGGAGCACAAAGATAGAATTAATAAACAGCACGAGCAACGAAAAGGGCTCAAAAATCGACCTCGAAAAAAAAAGTTGAAAAAAATTGCGATTTTGTTTGGTAGTATAAAAATTATATCTACCTTTGCAGTGTCAAACAAAACAAATAACAACAAGACTAACAAAACGGTGCATTCGTCTAGTGGTCTAGGACGCCGCCCTCTCACGGCGGAAACTCGGGTTCGACCCCCGGACGCACTACTAAGAAGCCTCTGTCAATCTTCTGATTGCAGAGGCTTTTTCAGTATATATAATTCAAAAGAGTGATGTTTAGAAGAAGAATCAATAACTGGCATCCTATTAAAGGACAGCCATTGACTGAGTTAGACAAACGGATCCTCAACTTGCAGAACCGTGGACACCTGGTCCCTTCTCGTAAGCTGATCAAGACTCCGGAGCAGATCGAAGGCATTCGCCGCAGTGGTGTCATCAACACCGGTGTACTGGATCTGGTGGCTCAAGAGATCAAGGAGGGTATGTCAACTGCCCAAATCGACAAATTGGTCTATGATTATACGACCGACCATGGTGCCATTCCGGCCCCGCTCAACTACGAAGGTTTCCCGAAAAGTGTCTGCACCTCCATCAACGAAGTGGTTTGCCACGGCATCCCGAGCGAAAAGGAGATCCTGCGCGACGGAGATATTATTAATGTAGATGTATCCACGATCCTGGACGGCTATTATTCGGATGCCTCCCGCATGTTTATGATTGGCAACGTCTCACCAGAGAAGCGTCGCCTGGTCGAAGTGACCAAAGAGTGTCTGCAAATCGGTATGGAGGCGGCCAAACCTTTCGGATGGGTAGGCGACATCGGACATGCCATCCAGAAGCATGCCCAGAAGAATGGCTACGGTGTCGTACGCGACCTGTGCGGCCATGGCGTAGGACTGGCATTTCACGAAGAACCGGAGGTGGCCCACTTCGGACAGAAAGGTACAGGTATGTTGCTGGTACCCGGCATGGTCTTCACCATCGAACCGATGATCAACATGGGTACTTGGCGTGTCTTTATTGACGAAGAGGATGGCTGGACCGTCGTCACCGAAGATGAACTGCCCTCCGCCCAATGGGAACACACCTTCCTGATGACCGAAACCGGCCTGGAAATCCTGACCTACTGAGGCCACCGTCCGGATCGCCTCACCCAGCCGTTTCATACAGAAAGAACCGCCATGTCGGCAGTTGCATCCAGCAACCCTCCCACATGGCGGTTCTTTTTATCCGTTTTCAGACAGGATCGTTGTTCAACTATGCAGAATATCGATCAGGATCGGTTTGACACCACTGACAAAACACTCCACAGCGATCACCATCAGAATCAGTCCCATCAGACGCATCATCACATTATTGCCTGTCTCACCCAAAAACGAGACCAACTTGGTAGAGGCACTCAAGATCAGGAAGGCAATCAGATAGACCAACGCAATCACGCCAACCAAGACTCCCCGCATCGTCCAATCCGTTGCATCATCCATCAACATGATCGCATTGGCAATGGCACCCGGGCCGCACAACATCGGGATGGCAAAAGGCGTGATGCTGATGTCGTCGGCATACGCTTTCATCTCATCGTCATTCAACTTGGCACTGGAATAACGGGCCTGCAACATATCAAAACCAATCTTGAAGATGATGAATCCGCCGGCTATACGAAAGCCGTTGGTCGATATGCCAAAGAATTTGAACAGGAACTGTCCGGAGAAGGTAAACACCATCAACGTGATAAAGGCAACAATGGTCGCACGCTTCACAATCGCCCGCCGTTCCTGCTGGTTCAGGCCCTGTGTCATGGTCAAAAAGACCGGCATCGTCCCCAACGGATTGGTCAACGTGAAGAACGACGTAAAACAGAGCAATGCAAAAGGCAACAATGTATCCATATATATTAATGTAGATTATTCATCCCATACCAGGTAAGCAGATACCAGCCAGTGGTTCATCTTTGGACCATCGACCGGCATGGCCTCCGGAATGCTCACCGTAAACGTATGCTGTCCCGGCTGCAAATCGGGCAATTCTACCTCCTCCGGCATCACATCCGATCCCGGACACCAGTTCGAACGGGAGAAGTCAGACGAACCAACCGGCTCTTCAATCATCTTTTCAGCATACCCCTTCTCGGAAATATAGGAAGCCAACCGCTTTTCCAACCAGACACCCGTAGCCGGATTGAAGCGACGGAATGAAGCGCAGTCATTACGCCAAGGGATAAAATCGAGCACGGTCTGTCCATCCACCTTGACAATGTTCTGCCGTTTGACAAACTCATCACCTCCACTGTGGCCACCATGACCCGTCACGATGTATTTGAGTCGAATATTCTTGGCATTTTCGGGCACTGTAAAATCCGTGGAAAGATCCTTGCGGGCAAAGATATCGGGATAGGTCTGTCCGATGTAATAGACCGTATTCATCAACGGCTCAACATGTCGCTTGGGCAGCGCGTCGCACGTGATTTCCGATTCATCAAACTTCAGTTCCAAGCTGGCCGTATAACCCTCCGAAGTCCAGGTGTCGATGAAAATACCTACGTATGCCTCCCCCTTCAACAACGGGTAGAGATCAGTAATGTCCTGTTCCCAATTGGTGCTGTCGGCCCACTGGTCGATATAGACCGGTTTACGCACTTTCGAAAGTTCATTATCCTCTTTACTGTAATACCCTACCCCGAAAGGTGTCATAAAACGCAAGAGCTCTACCGTCGGCAGGTAGTCCGGACCCGGCACCACACCGATCAGTTTTTCCAGTTTCAAACTATCAATCTCCGGAAACACACGTTCACCCTTGGCAATATTGAGCAGGTTGATGGCCGATTCTTTGGGCAGGACAAAGCAGGAACCCGACTTGTCCCAACGGTCGCCATTCGAGGCAATGGAGACACGGGCTGTCACCCGCACATTCCGCTGATAGTCGGGCACCTCTATCCGTTTCAGCAAGATACGGCCATTTACCAAGTGGTAAATACTATCCGCTGCGGGTTCGTTGAACGACCCCGTATAGACATCCGGCGCAAAACGGACCGATGTATGGTCAAAAACTTGGAGCATACGATCGCCCTGGGCAGGCAACTCCTTGTGGCCACAAGCAGCCAAGGCTCCCATCATACCGACACACAAACCGAGTTGCCGGATCATTTGAATTGTTTTTTTACTTCCCATGGTACTCTACATCATTATTTGAGTTGTGAAAGCACAAAAATACACCTTTTTTTCAAGTTCTACCGCTTAGACAGAAATTCTTTCACGGATTTTTGGCTTGGTCTCAGATTTGTGTTGTACCTTTGGCCTTCAACAAATACGAAAAAACAGTTCGATATGAAAGGCAAATGGGTCAGATTATGCTGCATGCTGTGGATCCTTTTCGGCTCCCTGCACACTTGGGCTGCAGCACATTTACATTACCAAGTGGGATTTGATACAGTTGGACACTATATCCACGTGAAGTTAGAGGTCTCCAACCTGTCGGGTACGGAGACCCTGTTCAAGATGCCCGTATGGGCTCCGGGGTATTACCTCATCCTGGATTACCCCAAGCATGTCACCGATTTCAGTGCCACCGATCCGACCGGACAGCCCCTTGCCTGGCAAAAGGAGGGCAAGAATGGATGGCGTGTACAGCACAACGCACAACAGACAATGACCCTCTCCTACCGGGTCTTTGCCGACAACCAAAGTGTGGCGGAGGCCAAAGTGACACCGGAACGCGCCTTTGTGCCGGGAAACGGCATCTATCTCTATGTCGAATCGGAAAAGGATTCCCCCGTCACCGTTCAGTTCCTGCCTCCTGCTGACTGGAAACAGATTGTCACCGGCCTGGAACCCGTAGCCGGACAGCCGCATACCTTCCAAGCCCATGACTTCGACACCCTGTATGATTGTCCGGTTCTGTTAGGCAACCCGGAGGTCGTATCTTTCGAGGTGGAGGGACGCTCCTACCAGTTAGCCATGGAGACCCCCGACGGGTATCAGGAGACCTCGTTTGTACAGGATCTGCAGACCATGATCCGTACCACGACCCGACTGATGGGCGGACAGGTACCCTACCAACATTACAGTTTCCTGCTGATGGGAGCCGGTGGCGGTGGTTTGGAGCACCTCAACTCGCAAGCCTGTTTCACCAATGGTTCATTCCGTTTCCAGGACCACCAAGGTTACATGCAATTTCTCTCCTTCATCACGCACGAATACTTCCATTTATATAATGTAAAGACCATTCATCCCATTGAATTGGGTCCCTTCAACTACGATGGTGAGGTCTTCACGCCTGGGCTCTGGTTTTCGGAAGGAATTACCTGTTACTACGAGAACCGGATCCTCTACGAAGCCGGCCTGCTTGAACCGCAAGCCTTTTTGGATGAGTTTGCCAACTGCATCCGTACGGTAGAGAGCCGGGAGGGACATCGCCACATGAGTCTGCGCACCAGCAGTTACGACATCTGGCTCCACTTCTTCAACCGGAATGCCAACAGCCGGGATGTCACCATCTCCTACTACGACAAAGGCCCCATCTTAGGTCTGTTGATGGACATTGAGATCCGCCGGTTGACACAAGGGAAAAAGAATCTGGATGATCTGATGCGTTACCTCTACCAGCACTACTATCAGGCTGCTCACCGAGGATTTACGGAAGAGGAGTTTTGGCAGGCATGTAGTCTCGTGGCGGGATCACCCTTAGATGAGATCCGTCGTTATGTTGATACGACAGCTGAGATCGACTACCCGAAATACTTAGGCTATGCCGGTCTGGAAATGGACACCGATTATCGCATCCACTTCCAAAAGAATCAGGACAAAGCACTCGTTCAGCTCTTCAAACAGACTGATTGAAAAACATTTCACAACTGCGACAAGGCATAGATAACCACTACTTGTCGTTGTAATGACCTTCAATATCCACAACAAGGACAGTGACGATATGATCGTAGATGTCATAAATAATGCGATCGTTAGCCGTGATATGCCGCGAATAGGTAATGTTGTTACCTCCTTTCAATGCTTCAGGATGTCCTGTTCCTGTTCGTGGATGGTCAATCATCAAGATAAGAGTCAAGTTCCTCGTGGTTTTTTATCGTAAAGCATTTGTCTTCTTGAAAGTTCAGACGAGCTTGGTCTATCTTGGCTTGAAGAGACGGACTAATAGACAAATCATCACTTTTTATAGGTATAACAGCATACATCTTATTTCTTCTACGGATAAATATACGCTCTCCGGCGTCTACAGCATCAAATGAAGCTGCCATATTGTTTCTAAAATCTCTAATCGTCAACGTTTCCATATTTATTCATTTTTCTGTTGCAAATATAACAATAAAAAGGGAGTAACAAATGTGTACACGTTAAAATAAGATGTTACAGGGACATTTTCAGACGGGCTCACCCAAGCGATTTTGCTACCACGCGTAGTAGCAAATGTACCACCCCGTAGTAGTAAAGTGTGACACCTCTATGTCAATAAGGAGAGTTCCCTAAGTTCCCGTAGTTCCCAAGACCATTTTCCGCATTGACATTTTCTTTCTCCTATCCCTATAGAAACAGACAGATTATCGTTAACTTTGCGACAACAGATAAACCATTAAAAAACGAAGACTATGACAGAAAAAAGAGACCTGTATATCCGATTCGATTGGGCCATCAAGCGTCTGCTCCGGCAGAAGGCTAACTTTGGTGTGCTGGAAGGGTTCCTGACCGTCTTCCTCGGTCAGCCTGTGCAGATCGTGGAGATCCTGGAAAGCGAAGGGAACCAGCAGTCCGAACGGGACAAGTACAACCGGGTGGATATCAAGGCAAAGAATGCCCAAGGAGAGATTATCCTGATCGAAGTGCAGAATGCCCGCGAGGCAGATTATCTGGAACGCATCCTGTATGGCGTAGCCAAAACCATTACGGAACATATCGACAAGGGCCAGCCCTATCGGAACATCACGAAGGTCTATTCCATCAGCATCCTCTATTTTGACTTGGGCAAAGGGACTGATTACCTGTACCATGGCCAGAACCGATTCATCGGAGTCCATACCAAAGACCGTTTGGAGATTACAAATAAGGAATTAGAAGCATTAGTAGGGTATAAGCCGGAGAGGACGGAATATATCCTGATTCGATTGAATCAGTTTGATAGAGAGGCGAATAGTCCGTTGGAGGAGTGGATGACCTATCTAAAGCATACCGTGATTCGTTCGGATACGACCGCTCAAGGTCTGCAGGAAGCACGTGAGAAATTGCGCTATTATTGGATGAGTGATCGAGATCAGCATGCTTATGATGCCTATCTGGATGCTATACTGATTGAGAATGATATATTGAATACCGCTCGGAATGAAGGTTACTACGATGGGTGGAATGAGGGGTTTGCAGAGGGGTTTGCAAAAAGCTATGTACAAGGCCGATTTGAAGGGTATGCCGAAGGTTTGGAACTAAGTCGAGCCGAAGGTCTCAAAGAGGGTGAAGCCAAACGTATTGAAGAAAAGCGATCCGCTGCACAGAACCTCAAAGCCAGGGGAATAGATCCGTTGGTGATCAGTCAAGCCTTGGGTCTGTCCATCGAAGAGATCAATCCATTATAATGTCTGGCAACGTTGATGCTTGCGTATTCCGGTCGATACCCGTTCACCGATTCCGGTGATATCCGTTCACTCTGTTGGTAATCTACCGTGTTGTTGGCAAAATTAATACTTTTTTCTCATACTATCTCCGGTAAGGCAGAACTTGATGGCTTTGTGCACGATTCTGTCTAAGCAGGCTTCTGCTATAAGTTCACTTTGGAAGACATTGTACCAGTCTGCGACGGGTAACTGGCTGGCAAGGATTGTTGCCTTCCTGTTATAGCGGTCATCGATAATCTGTTCAAAGTCATGCTGTAGATGTCCGTCAAGCCTGACCATTCCGAAATCATCAATGATAAGCAGATCATGAGCATTGACCTTACGGAAGAAGTTGGTCTCCCTCCCTTCCAAATGTACAAGCTTGAGAGTTTCCATGAGCATGTTCATCGTGAAGTACATCACCTTGATGCCGTTTCTACAGGCCCTGTCACCTAAAGCACAGGCGAAGTAGGACTTGCCTGTGCCCGCAGCTCCTGTAATGACGATTGTCATTCCGTTGGAGATATAGTTGCATGTGGCCAGGTCACTGACAGAGGAGGCAGAAATACCTCTTGTCGTATCCGTTTCCAGTTCCTCTATGGATGCTTTCAGACGGAAATTGGCATTCCTGACCAGTCTTTGGATACGGTTGTTCTGCCGCGTGTCTCGCTCGTACTGCAACATCTGCTGCATGCCTTCACGCAGTGTAAGTTTGTCCAGCTGATGTGTCTCTTCCAAAGATTCCCAGCAGCTTGCCATACCTGGCAACTTGAGTCCATGAAGGACTCTTACGGTTTCATTTGTTGTCATCATGTGAACGGATATTTAAATTGTTGATAAAAAAGGTTTGTCTATTTGAAGTAACTGCTTCCACGCATGTTGGCATGTCCAGTGGGGACAGGTGCAGCATGGCAGAAGCCCTGTTCGTCATCAGATGCCTGTTGGCTGTTGTGTTTCAATATGGCTTCGAACTTCGAGTAGGAGAACACCCTGCATTCAAGGCACTGACGGCAGGTCTTGTCCAGTATCTCGGTCTCATATTTGCGGCTCAGGCTCATGACGGAGGCACAGAGCCTGTAATAGACCTCCTCAGGCTGGTTGGTACGCTGGGGATTGAACACTTCCCTGATATACTCCCCACAGTCCTTGGAGACATGTGATGCCCAGGCGATGTAATATGCCGCCGACCTTTCCATAACGACCCTGCAGTTGGAGGCAAGATGTTCCTTTGCGTATGTGTATCCATACGTATGGCTACGGAGGTGGGAGGCCACCTGACTGCCTTCAATGAAGATGTTTACCGTGGAGCGGGTGAAGATGACAAGCGATTTCTTCCCGATGTGGATGTATGGTACGGAGTAGAAGTGCGTCACCTTGTCATGACGCAGTTCCACGAAGCCGTTACCCTGTACCTGCAGGTTGGCATAGTACTTCATCTCGAAGATACCCTCCGGAAGGGCTCTGAGTTTCTCCCGTTCCATGGCATGGAAGCGTTCCTCCCGGCTGTACGGCCGCTTCTGCATGCGTGTCTTGTTATATAGTGACATCAGTTCCCATACAGCCCGGTTCAGTTCCATAAGCGAGTAGAAGGTACGGTTCCTGAGTTTGGCATAGATGCGGTTGTATGTGTTTCTGACACCGTCCTCAACCAGAGCCTTCTGGGTGGGTGCCTTCGGGTCGCAGGGAAGCACGACAAAGCGGTAATGGTTCCCCATGTCCTCCAGGGCCTTGTTGAGTTTGGGCTCGTGCCTGTCGTTGGAGATTACCGCTGACTTCAGGTTGTCAGGTACCAGTATCGGAGGAACCCCTCCAAGATGCTCAAGGCACATGCGGATGGCCAAGAGGAAATCCTCCGTCTTCTGGGAAGGGACACAGATGACGTAAGTATAGTCACTATAGGGCATACATGCGACAAACACCTCGACCCTGACAGCCTCTCCGGTCTCCGGATCCACATAACTCAGTTTGTCGCCTGCGAAGTCAACCATCAGTTTCTCGCCGGGGTTATAGGTCTCTGCAAGTACAGCCGTACAATCCTTCTGGGCTACCAGATTCTGTTTCAGATGGAAATAGAACTGTGACTTGCTGTATCCTTGCGGAAAAGCCTTTATATACTCCTCGTACAGCAACTGACGAGTGACATGGTTCCTGGGGCTGGTAAGCTGTTCTTTGAAGTAAGGTAGCCTGGATAGGAAATCCGTCATACGGGAATCACTATAGGCCGGAGAACCGGAATGGAACATACGCTCCAGTTCCGGATCCTCCTTACTCAGAAGCACCTCTATATCCCAGCCGTTGGCAGTCAAGATCTTCATGTAACTGTTGACGGTTTCCTTGTCGATTGGTAACTTGCGGCTGATGCCACGGTTGGATTCTCCGAGTTGCTTCAACTGGAGGACTTGTTTTATTAGGCTCATATCTTTTACTGTTCCTGCCATTTCTGCGCTGTTGATTGATTCATTTGCAGCGCAAATGTAACGGAAGTACCTACAGAGGTGAACGGATATGCTCCGGAACAAAACTGATCCGATTGATTCCATCAGGTATATCTGGCAGCGTCTTGAACGGATATGCTCCGGAAAAGTTGTGTCAAAACTACAATTGGACGGGATCTGAACGGATATGCTCCGGAAATAAGTGCTGTATTTTATTGATATGTCCATTTTTTCTTCATTTTTACAGATGAATGGACATCAAAATGAGGCTTTTTTACCTCATTCAACACTGGTTATAAACCCGGAATGTTGAACGGATATGCTCCGGAATACGCAGATGCTAGTTACGAGTCATAAGTATGCCAGTTACGATGCGTAACTATACTATTTACGACCCCTAAGTAGGGTTTACTAAATAAATTTATTCGCTATTCCCTCAGATTGCACATGGCTTCCCCCAATAGCCACTGATAATAATATTATTGTGAAATTGCTGCCATCTGAGGACTTTTTCCAAAAGAAGACAAAGAAGTCC
>JAFBIU010000034.1 GCA_021531775.1 Parabacteroides distasonis
GATTGCGGGTGCAAAGGTAGTGCTATAAAACATATCTGCCAAACATTTTACCCACTTTTTTTCAAGAAATTTTTAGTCCTTTCCGTAATCCGCTGAAAATATATGCTTTACAACATGAGATTTTTGAGCCATCTCCTTGCAGTAACCAGACCGGTTCCCTTACGCAACACGTTGCGTCCCTATAGCGTCATTTGCCACTCCCTTTATTATATATAGATAGAGCACGACCCGGACTCTATACACCACATGAAGATTTGAACATGTTTACCGCGATAGGGACGCATTATAGACGGATTATAGAGGAATCTTGGGAGGATAAGAGCCCCATCTCCCCCGATTTTGGCCTCTTTATATAAAGAATAGAACATCTCAGCCCATTTCTGGAGGCACATTTCTACTAAAAAAGAAGGGCTACCCGTAACGGATAGCCCTTTTTCTATTGAATATAATAAGCTACTTACTTGGCTTCAGCAGCGGCTTTCTTATTCAGTTTCTTCTTCTGCAACTCGTAGGCAATCGGTGTAGCCACGAACAGCGTTGAATAGGTACCAATGATAATACCTAACAAGATAGCGAACGTAAAGCTACGGATGGTAGCACCACCGAGGATGAAGATACACAATACAACCACCAATGTAGTCAATGAGGTATTGAATGTACGACACAAAGTCGAATTCAAGGCATCATTGATCACCTGGAAGCGGTCGCGCTTCGGATACAACGAGATCGTCTCACGGATACGGTCAAACACAACCACGGTATCGTTGATCGAATAACCGATGATGGTCAAGATAGCCGCAATAAAGGTCTGGTCAACCTCCATAGAGAACGGCAAAATCTTCCACAACAAGGTATAGAACGAAATGATACAGAATGTTGTAACAGCTACTGATGCGAACGCACCGATTGAGAATGAAATATCACGGAAACGCAACAAGATGTATGCGGCCATACAGATCATGGCAAAGATAACGGCCAAGATAGCACTGTTCTTGATGTCATCCGCCATACTCGGTCCCACCTTCTGTGAACTCTGGATATACTTGTCAACGAACTGATCCAACGTTGTACCCTGCGGAAGCAATGTCTTCACGCCATCAAACAATTTAGCTTCGATCTCCTGATCAATAGCCGGATCATTGTCCTGAATCTTATAGTTGGTAGATACACGTACCTGATCAGCTGTACCAATCTGGATGACACTTACCGAACCATCCAACTGAGCATCCAACAGACCACGTACATCGTCTGTTTTTACCTCCTGATCGAAACGGATCACATAGTTACGACCACCCGTAAAGTCAATACCCTTGTTCAAGCCAATGGTTGCCATAGAAATTGCACCCAGCACGATAATGGATACCGGAATCAAATAGCCCACCCTACGAGCACCCAAGAAATTGACACCCGGATTCGTCAACAGGTTCTTGGTGATAGATGTCGTAAAGGTTACATTCTGCAACTTCTCCTTCGCCAACAAAGCTTCGTAAACGATACGTGTCAAGAAGACAGCGGTCAAGAAAGAGGCAATCAAACCAATGATCATCATCGTAGCAAAACCACGGATCGGACCTGTACCGAAGTAGAACAATACGATACCTGTAATAATAGAGGTTACGTTTGAGTCGAAGATCGCCGAGAATGCATTACCATAACCATCTGCGATAGCCTTGTTCAAAGCCTTACCAGCACGCAACTCCTCTTTCGTACGTTCGTAGATCAACACGTTTGCATCGACCGCCATACCCAAGGTCAACACCATACCGGCGATACCCGGCAATGTCAATACAGCCTGGAACGAAGCCAAGATACCCAAAGCAAAGAAGATATTCAATACCAAGGCACCGTCGGCAATCAGACCCGGAATCACACCATAGAAACCGCACATGTAAATCATCAACAATACCAAAGCGATGACAAAAGAGATTACACCTGCTTCGATAGCTTCCTGACCCAGCGAGGGACCTACCACATCTTCCTGAACGATACGAACTGAAGCGGCCATCTTACCAGACTTCAACACATTCGCCAAGTCCTTTGCCTCTTCCGGTGTGAAACGACCCGTAATTTGAGAACGTCCACCCGTAATCTCATCATTTACATTCGGAGCTGAATAAACCATATTATCCAATACAATGGCAATCGAACGACCGATATTCTCCTTGGTCAAACGAGCCCAAGCCTTCGCACCCTCAGCGTTCATGGCCATCGTCACAATCTGTTCGGTACGACCACCCTGCTGCATAAAGTCTGCATTGGCATCGGTAACAACATCACCACCCAACGCAGGAGAACCGTCGCGGTTGGTCTGCTTGATGGCATACAATTCATAATAAAGACCCTTCTCATCGACAGCCTTTACACCCCATTTCAACGACAAGTTACGCGGCAACACATCCTTCACCTGCTTCATGGCCAGGTATTCGTTGATCTTGTCGATATCCTTGGCATGAGCCAAACCAACCGTAGAACCCGGAGCCAACTGACCGTTGTACTGATTGATCTGCAACAAGGCAAACAAAGGATGCTGTTTGGCAAACTGTTCCATAGATACATTAGCCTCCTCTTCCGGCTGCTCCTGTCCAATCTGAGCCAACAATGAATCTGCTTCCGAAGCAGCAGCTTGAGTCTCTTCAGCCTTTGCCTCTTCTGCTTTTGTCTCCTCAGCTACCGGAGCCACCTCGTCAGTTGCTTGCGCAGCCTCGTTCTGATTCAAAACCGTAGCCAACACATTATCTGCAGCCACCAAGTTCTGATAGATCTCGGTCAACTGATATGTTTCCCAGAACTCCAGATTGGCACTACCCTGCAGCAACTTACGAACACGTTCCGGTTCCTTCACACCTGGCAATTCCACCAAGATACGACCGGCAGTCTCCAAGCGTTGGATGTTCGGAGAAACCACACCGAAACGGTCGATACGTGTACGCAATACGTTGAATGAGTTATCGATGGCACTCTGCAACTCCTCTTTCAACACGGCAATCACCTGCGCATCTGTACTCTGCGGAGTGATCTTGTCCTTCAACTCGAAAGTACTGAATACGGTTGCTAAACGAGCGTTGCTGTCCAAGTTCTTATACTCTTCAGCAAAGAGGTCGATGAAACCCTTTTGGCTGGTAGCCTGACGAGCATAGGCCAAATCCAAGGCCTTGTTGAAGTTCTCATCCTGATTGTTGTTAGACAACGAACGGATCACATCAGCCACATTCAACTCCAACACCACGTTCATACCACCCTTCAAGTCCAAGCCTAAGGTGATCTCCATTTCGCGGCATTCCTTGAGTGTATAACCCAACCACACTTTTTGTGTAGATAGAGAGTCCAGATAAGCGGACTCTTTTACCGGATCTCCAGCTGCATACTCAACGGCCTGATTATTATAGTGTCGCGTCACGAATGAGAACGACAAATAAAATAAACAGACAAGCGTCAGTAAGACAGCGAAGACCTTCACAAATCCTTTGTTCTGCATTTGAATCTTATTGTTTATATTATTACATTATTAACTTTCGATTTTTTCACAGGGTGCAAAGATAGAGTTTTTTTCTGTGATATAGAGTAAATGAAATAATTATTTGTCACTGTCATAGTTTATTTCACATTCAAATGTCTATCTTTGCTTCCAAATCATAAAGATAAATACATCATGAAACAACTAATCTTACTGCTATTATTCATTCCGGTTTGGCTGTCAGCACAAACCGATGATGCTCGTTATTTAGCGGGAGCTGTGCCCATGAAGAATGGGAAAGTAGTCTTTGAGAAAGAAATCCGTGTACCCGATTGGTCCAAACAACAGATCTATGAGACCTTGTTAGCTTGGGCTAAAGAGACCTACAAGACGCCTGAAAGACAGGTCGTATATACCAATCCGGACAAGGGAGAAATCGCAATTGTCTCGCAAGAATATGTCATCTTTTCAAGTACCGCCCTGGCATTGGATCGCGCCTTGACCACTTATCGGCTGATGATCAACTGTGCCGATCAGACAGCCGATTTAGAGATGAGCGGAATCCGGTACAAATATGATGTTACGTACCAGCGAGAACCGGAAATCTATACAGCGGAAGAATGGATCAACGACAAGATGGCTCTCAATGGGAAAAAGACCAAATTGAACCACATCGCTGGTAAGTTTCGCAAAGCGACCATTGACTTAGCCGACAACATCTTCAAAGAGGCTACCAATGCGTTAGGTGCAGGCAAGCTCCATGATAACCAACCGGCCGTAGCGGTTCAGCCGACTGAACCCCAGGAGAAACCGGTAGCTGTAGCCGAACAGTCCGTGGTTGCCCAACCGGTTGCGGCCACATCAACCCCCGCAACAGCTGCAACCGAAATGGCAGGCTACAAGACATTTGTACCGGAACAAGTACCGGAAAGCCTGTTGCAACTATTGCCCGAGAGCCCTATGTTGCTTACCGAACAGGCACAAGGCAACGAAGAGAAACAAGCCAGTTGGAAAGGTGTAGGGAAACTGATGGGCAAATCGATTGCCTCTGTAGCCATCCAACCCAGTAGTGCTGCCTACAAGGCCATCGGTGAAAACGGTACATTCCGCTTGAGTTTCTACAAGCAGGGAGATGAACAGCCTTGGTTCCTCATCGACTGCCGCAAACAGGGTGAGACTTCGGACGGTTCCCAAAAAGTAATTTTAGGAGAAATCATTCAGGTGAAGGTGAAATAAGCAGTCCGAACAGCATAGATCCAAAAAGTCCCCTACGTAAGGCCGCAGGGGACTTTTTTGTTTCAGTCCGACAGTTGGAGGTAACTCCACAAGGGATAATGGTCAGAATACTCCTCCTTATCGACCGTACAATTCATGGATTTCATATTGGGAGAATGCAGGATATGATCGATACGGAACCAAAAATAGTTCTGATTGTACGTGATTCCCATACCCATGCCCGAATCTGCAAAGGCATCGCGCAAGGGTCCCTGAATGGTACGATGTGCATAGGAAATAGGCGTATCGTTGAAATCGCCACAAACCAGCAGATAGCCATCCTTCACTTGCTGAATGGCAGCTGCAACGGCTTCAGCCTGTTTCGCACGAATCTTGAAAGCATCACCCAATTTTTCTTGTACATTGTCCCGCAATTCACCAAATTCATTGGCTCCCAAGTGGGTGATAAATGAAGAATAGAGACTGCGGTCTTTCGATGTCAACTTGAAAGATTCCAAATGGTTATTGATCAGGGTCAACTTCTTGCCGTCCAAATCTATTTCATGAATCGTAGAGATATTATACTTGCTCTTGTACGCAATCTGTTTGGAGTTCAGAATCGGATATTTGGAGAAAACGGCCGTACCATAATTCCAAATCCCGATCCGCTTCTTGATCGTGACCTGATGATACGGATAACGTTTCAATGCCTTCTGGATCTTCTTACGCGTCAAATGGGAAGAGCGAGTCGATTCGGCATACTCCTGCAAACAGACAATGTCGGCATCTAACCAATCGATGTAAGCAAGGATGGGATTAGGCGACTTTTCTGTATGACTCAAATAAGCAAATCCCATCACATTGTAGGTCAACACCTTCAAGACGTTTCCTTCCGAAATATCCTGATACCCATGAAACGGGAAATAACGATGAGTCGGTGCCCAGCACAATAAGAGCGAAATGACACCCGCAACCACCAACCGCCAACGCATCAGGAAGATAGCTATCAACAGGAAACCGATATTGAGCAGCAGCAAGAATGGGAAAATCAGCCCCAGATAGGAAAAAAAGATACTTGTATCGGGTGATACACGATCGGAATAACCAGACAATAAGAATAAAAGAATGACGGGAATATTCGCCATCGTAAAACAAAACCGAAATACAAGCTGCAAGATTTTCATACCGGGATCCATTCAAGTTTTTACGTTTATTTCTGACTGGCCTCAAACAGGCATTTCTTCTCTTCGGCCGTCAAATTCGCATAGCCATACTGTTTCAATTTGTCCAGAATACGGTCAATGTCCATCTGTTCAGCCTGCTTACGTGCATTATAAGCATAATCGGCTTCCCGACCATTCTGATAGGTAACCCGCATCTTAGGCTTCCGTTTGAACAGATTCACGATCCGATCAATCAATTGGTTCATGCCTGATGTCAAATCCTTTCCAGCTTTCATCCGGGAAGCGAACCAGATACCGACCAGTGCACCACCGACATGTGCGATATGGCCACCTGCATTCTCGGATGTCATTGCTACCAGATCGAGGGCCAAGGAGCCCAAAGCCACATAGATCAGCTTCACCCGTCCAAACAGGAACAGGAAGATCTCCGTATCCTTGCGATAGAAAGAGATAGCAAACACAACTGCCATGACAGAGGCTGAGGCACCAATCAAGAAACTGAAATCGGCTTCATCTTGGAAATAGGGGAATAAATTATAGGTCAGCATGAAAAGAAGAGCACCTGCCATACCACCCAACAGATAAAGGCCACCTAACTGCCGTTCGGTAAACACTTGCAAAAAGAGACCTCCGAACCAATGGAACCAGAGCATATTGATGAGAATATGCCAAAAATCGTAATGTACGAACATGTAGGTCAACACCGTCCAAGGACGATACAACCAATGTTCCAGCGAAGCCGGGAACTGCAAATAGGGCAACAACGACAGGTCATAGACGTTGAACAGCAACAGCAACATACCGGCTAAACGGATGAACAGGAAAACCGCCACATTGATGTAGATCAGCTTGACCAAGAGCGTTCCCTGCTGGAATCGTTGACGCAGATTAGTAATAATAGGATCCATGGTTCATACCTTTCTTTTTCCAATAACGAATCAATAAATAACCGAACAGCATACCCCCCAGGTGGGCAAAGTGAGCCACCGTATCACCGCCAAAGCTGGCTACTCCCATAAAGAGTTCGGCCAATCCATAAAAGACTACAAAATATTTGGCTTTGATCGGAATCGGGATAAACATCAGATAAAGAGGCACATCGGGAAACCACATGGCAAAAGCCAACAGGATGCCAAATACAGATCCCGAAGCTCCAACCGTCACAAACAGGTTCAAGTAGTCGGCTTTGGTCATAATGCGCACCCCATTCAGGTTAATCAGATCCTGTGCCGAAAAGAGCACATCACCCAAACTATAGAACCAGACCAATTCCTGTACAATGCCCGCACCGATACCCGTCACTAAATAGTAGGTCAGGAAACGTTTAGGGCCCCACACGTTTTCCAAGACACGCCCAAACATATAGACCGCAAACATGTTGAAAAAGACATGTTCGAACGATCGGGCATGCATGAACATATAGGTAATCAGCTGATATGCTTTAAAATCAGAGGCACCCGGGAAATGGAGTCCCAACAATTCCACCAAATCAATTCCTACCTTCGGCAAAGCCAACGAGGCCAGCCACAGCAGCAGGTTGATAATAATCAGATTTTTCGTCACTACAGGAATGCTATCCAAAAAACCACCGTTGTTTTGATACATTTTATCGAATTATATGATTGAACGTTGCAAAGATAACATAGAAATTTGACAATCTACAATGGACATTGACAATTTACTCCCTATCTTTGCACACAAAAATATATAACGAACAATTCATAATTCATAAATCAACACGCTTATGGTTATTGAACAACAGATAACCGGTGCTGTCATCGCCGGTATCAAGGCGCTCTATGGAGCCGATGTAACAGCGACACAGATCCAGTTGCAAAAGACAAAACGCGAATTCAAAGGTCATCTCACACTGGTGGTCTTTCCTTTCCTCCGTATCTCCAAGAAATCTCCCGAAGCAACGGGTCAGGAGATCGGTGAGTATCTGCTGCAAAACGAACCGGCCATTGCTGCCTACAATGTCATCAAAGGATTCCTGAACCTGACCATTGCATCCAGCTGTTGGATTGATCTGCTGAACGACATTCACCAGCAGGCTCACTACGGCATCACACCTGCCACCGATCAGTCGCCTTTGATCATGATCGAATACTCATCCCCCAATACCAACAAGCCGCTCCACCTGGGCCACGTACGGAACAACCTGTTAGGCTATAGTCTATCGGAAATTCTCAAAGCAAACGGTAATCGTGTCGTCAAGACCAATATTGTCAACGACCGTGGTATCCACATCTGCAAGTCCATGTTGGCTTGGCAGAAATGGGGAAATGGCATTACACCGGAGAAGGCCGGCAAGAAGGGAGACCACCTCATTGGTGATTTCTATGTACTTTTCAGCAACAAGTTGAAAGAGGAGACAGCTGCCTTGGAAGCTACCGGTTTGAGTAAGGAGGAGGCAGAGGCTCAATCTCCGCTGATGGCTGAAGCACGCGAGATGCTCCGCAAATGGGAAGCAGGCGATCCGGAGGTACGTTCATTGTGGGAAATGATGAATAGCTGGGTCTATGCCGGATTCGATGAGACCTACCGGATGATGGGTGTCGATTTCGACAAAATATACTACGAATCTCAAACCTATCTCGAAGGGAAACAAAAGGTTCTCGAAGGATTGGAGAAGGGCATCTTCTACCGTCGTGAAGATGGATCGGTATGGGCCAACCTTACCGGTGAAGGGCTGGACGAAAAATTGCTGCTTCGTGCAGACGGTACTTCGGTCTATATGACCCAGGATATCGGTACGGCCAAGTTGCGTTTCGACGATTACCCCATCAACAAGATGATCTATGTGGTGGGTAACGAACAGAACTACCATTTCCAGGTACTCTCCATCCTGCTGGATAAACTCGGTTTTGAGTTTGGCAAAGGATTGGTTCACTTCTCCTACGGCATGGTCGAACTGCCGGAGGGCAAAATGAAGAGCCGCGAGGGAACGGTAGTCGATGCTGACGACCTGATGGAAGAGATGATCAACACAGCCGGTGAAATTTCCCAAGAATTGGGTAAAGCCAGTGAAATGACAGACGAGGAGGCAAAACAGATTGCCCGTATCGTCGGATTGGGTTCGTTGAAATATTTCATTCTGAAGGTAGATCCACGGAAGAACATGACCTTCAACCCCAAAGAATCCATCGATTTCAATGGTAACACCGGTCCGTTTATCCAATATACCTACGCACGTATCCGTTCGGTACTCCGCAAGGCTGCCGAATCAGGTATTATCCTGCCCGAAACTCTGCCGACAGGCTATACCCTATCGGAAAAGGAGGAGAATCTGATCCAGATGTTGGCAGACTATGCATCGGTGGTACGCGAAGCCGGTTCGGCCTACAGCCCGGCCTTGATTGCGAACTACACCTACGATCTGGTCAAGGAGTACAACCAGTTCTATCATGACTTCTCCATCTTGCGTGAAGAGGATGAGGCATTGAAACGGTTCCGTCTGGTACTCTCTGCCAACGTGGCCAAGATTGTCAAATCGGGAATGGCCTTGTTGGGTATTGAAGTGCCGGAGCGCATGTAAACCCAGGATCAAAGAGTGGACCTATATATAATAATGTATAGAGCGGGATTCACCAGTTGGTGTTTCCCGCTTTTTTTATCCCGATCTTCCATCAGACATGGAAGAAAAGATTATATTTGCAATCCAAAGAGATGAGACTATGCTGAAACAACAGTTACAACAAAAGTTACAACAGAAGCTGTCTCCGCAACAGATTCAAGTCATCCGGATGCTGGAGCTCCCTGCCATCGAGTTAGAGGAGCGCATCAAGCATGAACTGGAGGAGAATCCGGCGCTGGAAGAGGGTAAAGAGTCTGTGGAGGACTTTGACAAGGTAGAAGAAAACGATTATGGACAGAAAGAGGGGGACGAGGGCTATGAGGCCAACGATGAGAATCCCCTGGATGCTGATCTTTCGTTGGGAGACTACCTGAACGAAGATGATATTCCTGAATACAAGCTGCAAGAACTCACCGAACGGCAAGAGAAACGGGAAGAGATCGCTTTCGAAGCAGGTGAATCGTTGAATGAACATCTGCTGCAACAACTCGGGTTGCGTGAACTGCCGGAACGGGAGGTCCGTATGGCCGAGTATATCATCGGTAACATCGATGATGACGGTTATTTGCGTCGCGATCTGCAGGCCATCAGCGACGATCTGATGTTTCAGACTGGACAGGAGGTGTCCGACAAGGAGCTTGCCTCGATCTTGACCCTGATTCAAGATTTTGATCCGGCCGGTGTTGGTGCACGCAACCTGCAGGAGTGTCTGCTCATCCAATTGGAGAAACGGGAGCCAACTCCAGTCACACGGCAGGCCATCCAGATCATCCGGGATTATTTTGAAGATTTTTCCCACAAGCGTTACGACCGTATCCTCAAGAGTCTGGAGATTACCGAAGAGGAGCTGAAGAAGGCCATTCGTGAAATCACCTCGCTCGATCCTAAGCCTGGTATCAGTTGGGGTGGATCGATGGAGACAGCCCTGAGCCAAGTGATTCCGGACTTTCTGGTTGATAACAACAATGGAGAGTTGACCCTGAGCATGAATTGCCGAGGGATCCCTGATTTGCGGATCAACAAGTCGTATGCGCACATGCTGGAAGACTATACCGGCAACAAAGCCAACCAAACCGGGCAGATGCGAGATGCCGTCCAATTCGTCAAGCAAAAATTGGATGCCGCCCAATGGTTCATCGACGCCATCAAACAGCGGCAAGAGACATTGCAACGCACCATGGAGGTCATCATTCTCCTGCAGAGCGAATTCTTCCTGACAGGTGATGAAGCAACACTGCGTCCCATGATCCTGCGCGATGTGGCAGAACGCACCGGTTATGACATATCGACCATCTCGCGTGTCAGCAACAGCAAATATGTGCAGACCAATTTCGGTATCTATCCGTTGAAGTTCTTCTTTTCCGAAGCGATGCAGAACGAACAGGGAGAAGAGGTAACCACCCGCATGGTCAAGCAGATTCTACAAGAGCATATCGACAATGAGGACAAGCGGAATCCGCTCACCGATGCGGAACTGGCCACCATCCTTAAAGAGAAGGGCTATACGTTGGCTCGACGTACCATTGCCAAATATCGGGAACAGCTGTCCATTCCGGTAGCTCGTCTCCGCAAAGAGATCTAAGCCGATGAGAAGAATTGCACAGATACTATCCGCACTCTTTCATCCGCTGATGATGGTGACCTACGGAATGATCTTGGCCGTCACTTGTACCTACATGGCCGTCTTTCCGGCCACCTTCAAGTGGCTACTGGTCGGCATGACCTTTCTGACCACAGCCTTCTTGCCCGGTGGGGCCATTGCCCTGTTAGCCAAGACAGGTGTGATTCAGGATCAAAGTCTCGACAACCGCCGGGAGCGTGTACTCCCCTACCTGTTTTACATGGCTTCGCTACTCTGTTGCCTCTATTTCTACCGCAGGATGATGATGCCCTTCTGGATGATGTCCCTTCTGGCGGGTACGCTGGTTGCCATGGGCATCACCCTTTTGGTCAACTTTGTGTGGAAAATCAGTGCACACTGCATCGGCATCGGTGGACTGCTCGGAGGTTTGATGGGCGTTGCCCGAATCTATCATCTGAATCCCTATCCAGGCCTCATGGCGTGGATTCTCTTGGCCGGAATGCTGGCCACATCCCGCCTCTACTTAGAAAAACATACACCAACACAGGTGTATATCGGCTTTTGTTTGGGATTTATATGTACATTTGCATCATCAATAGTAAGCTATATCTATTTATTCATCTAAAAAAAGAAAGCATATGAATTTTCCTGAAGATTTAAAGTACACAAAAGATCATGAATGGATCCGTGTAGAAGGTGACGTTGCATACGTTGGTATTACAGATTACGCACAGAGCGAGTTGGGCGAAATCGTCTATGTGGATATCACAACAGAAGGTGAAACAGTAGCCAAGGAAGAGGTATTCGGTACCATCGAAGCTGTAAAGACCGTCTCTGACCTGTTCATGCCGGCATCAGGTGAAGTGTTGGAAGTCAACGCTGAATTGGAAGATGCTCCCGAACTCGTCAACCAGGAGCCCTATGGCAAAGGTTGGTTGATCAAAGTAAGTGTGGCAGATGCAGCCGAATTGGACAGCCTGCTTTCAGCTGAAGAATACCAACAACTAATTGCAAAATAAATGACACCCGTAGTGAGTATTATCATGGGTAGCACATCCGACCTGCCCGTCATGGAAAAGGCGGCCAAGCTACTCGATGAAATGGAGATTCCTTTCGAGATGCACGCCCTGTCGGCACATCGCACACCGGCTGAGGTGGAAGCCTTTGCCAAAGGTGCAAAAGGACGTGGCATCAAGGTCATCATCGCTGCAGCGGGTATGGCTGCCCATTTGTGTGGCGTGATAGCCTCCATGACGACGGTACCCGTCATTGGTGTACCTATCAATTCGACCTTGGATGGTATGGATGCCCTGTTGGCCATCGTCCAGATGCCTCCCGGTATTCCGGTAGCAACAGTCGGTATCAACGGAGCCCTGAACGCCGGCATATTAGCCGTACAGATGTTGGCGGTAGGCGATGAACAGCTTCAAGAGAAGTTGGCCACCTACAAGGAGAATCTGAAACAAAAGATCGTCAAAGCCAATGAAGAGTTGGCCAAGGTTTCTTTTAAATACAAAACAAATTAATTTCGAAAGGATGGATTCTGCTGCCGTAAAAAGCAGGATCCATCCTTCACCATTTTTCCAGTGCAATATGTCTTACTTTAATTATACACGCCGAAAGTCGTCCGTAGTACGCATTGGCGATACTCCATTAGGCGGTACGAATCCGATCCGCATCCAGTCCATGGCCAATGTATCCACCATGGAGAGTGAAGCTGCGGTCAATCAAGCCATCCGGATGATTGATGCAGGGGCCGAATATGTGCGTTTCACGGCTCAAGGTGAACGTGAGGCACACAACTTAGGTGTGATCCGAAGAGCTTTGAACGCACAAGGATACACCACTCCGTTAGTGGCCGATATTCACTTCAATCCCCGTGCAGCCGATGTGGCAGCCCAAGAGGTCGAGAAGGTCCGGATCAATCCGGGCAACTATGTAGATAGAGTCAAGACATTCAACTTGCAGGAATACACGGATGAGGAGTATGCGGCCGAACTCCAAAAGATCCGAGATCGCTTTGTTCCGTTCTTGAACATCTGCAAAAAGCATCAAACGGCCATTCGCATTGGCGTCAATCATGGCTCCCTCTCCGACCGCATCATGAGTCGTTACGGAGATACACCAGCCGGCATGGTTGCCAGCTGCATGGAGTTCTTGCGCATTTGCCGTGACGAACATTTTCCCGACGTGGTTATCTCCATCAAAGCCTCCAATACCGTCATCATGGTAGAGACCGTCCGCTTGTTGGTACAGACGATGGAGCAAGAGGATATGCACTATCCGCTTCATCTGGGCGTCACAGAAGCGGGCGAAGGAGAAGACGGACGTATCAAGAGTGCCGTAGGCATCGGTACCCTGTTGGCCGACGGTATCGGTGACACCATCCGTGTCTCCTTGAGTGAAGACCCGGAAGCTGAAATGCCGGTAGCCCGTAAATTACGTGACTACATCTTGGAACGGGAAGGACATACGCCCATCCAAGCCACGTGTGCCCCGGGATTCGATCCGTTGCATCCCGTACGCAGACTAACTCGTACTGTAGCAGGTATCATCGGCGGTACTCATCTGCCAGTGGTCATTTCCGACCGTAGCCAAGGAGATTTTGAACTGAATCCGGCTTTCCGACCCGATTTCCTCTACATCGGACAAGAGGATGCCGACAATCTGCCGGATCAATTCCAGTTGCTGGTCGATGCACACTTCTGGAAAGATCGTCCGAATTGCCACCCCTGTTTCCTGACATCCGAGATCGAGGAGTTGAAAGAGTATCATACCCCTCTCAAGTTTGTCCAGGCAACCTTGGCCGATTTGACAGAACCTGTGTTGGCGGCCATCGAAGCAGATCCGACCGTAGTACTGATACTGGACACCTATCACGTCAATGGCTTGGGCGAACAACGGGCAGCCCTCCATCGGCTGATGTCGGCCAACTGTTTAACTCCGGTCATCCTCAAACGAAGCTATCACGAATCGGACCTTGAATCCCTGCAACTGAAATCTGCTGCCGATCTGGGTCCACTCTTGTTAGAGGGTTTTGCGGATGGTGTCATGCTCTCCTGTCCCCCTATTACGCCAGCCATCAGCGATGCCTGCCTTTTCAGCATTCTGCAGGCCACCCGCTTACGCATCAGTAAAACAGAATATATCTCTTGTCCCAGTTGTGGCCGTACGTTGTACGACCTGCAAAGTACCATTGCCCGCATCAAGCAAGCAACCGCCCATCTGAAAGGATTGAAGATCGGTATCATGGGTTGCATCGTCAATGGCCCGGGTGAAATGGCGGATGCCGATTACGGCTATGTAGGTGCTGGTCGGAACCGCATCAGCCTGTACAAAGGGAAACAATGTATCTTGAAGAATATTCCCGAAGAAGAGGCCGTGGAACAACTGATCAAATTGATCAAGGACAACGGAGACTGGCAAGATGCCTGAACTCAATCGTCAGAAAACGGGTATTGCGCTAAAACATTTCAAACAAAAGCCGTGTTATTTAATAAGATTAAGAAGCTAAAGATATGAGCAACGCTGTAGAACAAAAAAACAAGATGGTTATTTACCAAGTATTTCCCCGTTGGTTCGGCAATCTGCAGGAACCACAGGTATCGAACGGCACCATCCAAGAGAATGGAGTGGGCAAGTTTTCCGCTTTTACGCCATTGGCACTCTCCAAAATCAAAGAGATGGGAATCACCCACGTGTGGTACACAGGAGTGATTGAACATGCCACCAAGACAGACTATACAGCCTACGGTATCCAACGCGATCATCGGGCCGTGGTGAAAGGTAAGGCTGGTTCGCCCTATGCTATCAAGGATTATTACGATATTGATCCGGACTTGGCCGATGAGGTGCCTCATCGTATGGCTGAATTTGAAGCCCTGGTGAAGCGGACCCATGAAGCAGGTATGCAGGTGATCATCGACTTCGTTCCCAACCACGTGGCACGCCAGTACCATTCAGATGCAAAAGAGTCGTTTGTCGAAGACTTGGGCGAAAAGGATAATACCTCGGTTGCCTTTGACCGCGACAACAACTTCTACTACATCCCCGGGCAATGTCTGGAGCTTCATTTCGGTGCCCAACAGGAGGATTTTGAATACAGTGAGTTTCCGGCGAAAGTCACAGGTAACGACCATTTTGATGCCCACCCAGGACGAAACGACTGGTACGAGACCATCAAGTTGAATTATGGAGTCGATTACTTGAATGGACGTACAGGGCATTTCAATCCGATCCCCAATACATGGCATAAGATGCTGAACATTCTGGAATTTTGGGCCAGCAAAGGAATCGATGGATTCCGTTGCGACATGGCCGAGATGGTTCCAGTCGAGTTCTGGAATTGGGTCATTCCGAAGGTCAAAGCAAACTATCCCGTTGTGTTCATTGCTGAGGTCTATAATCCAGCTCAATACCGGAACTATATTTTCAATGGACACTTTGACTATCTGTATGATAAAGTGGGTCTGTACGATACATTGCGTGCCGTCATCTGTGGTCATGCAGCAGCCAAACAAATTACCAGTTGCTGGCAATCGCTGGAAGGTATTCAGGCTAATATGTTGAATTTCTTAGAGAACCACGACGAGCAACGTCTGGCCTCCGACTTCTTTGCCGGTAAGGCACAAGCAGGTATCCCTGGCCTCATCGTCTCGGCATTGCTCAATACGAACCCCATGATGATCTATGCCGGTCAGGAATTGGGGGAACGAGGCATGGATCAGGAGGGATTCAGTGGACGGGATGGACGCACCACTATCTTCGACTACTGGAGTGTGGAGAGCTTGCGCCATTGGATCAACGACGGTCGTTATGACGGTGGAAAGTTGACCACCGAACAGCAGGCTTTGCGTCAGTTCTATGCCAAACTGCTGAACATCGCCCAATCTGAACAGGTTGTTGTCAATGGCTCGTTCTACGATTTGATGTTCGCCAACGAGAAGAATCCCTGCTTCAACAGCCATCGGCAGTATGCCTTCCTGCGCAAGTCGGGTAATGAAGTGCTGTTGGTAGCCGTCAACTTCGACAAAGCGGATCAGACCATCAAGATCAAGATTCCGGTGGAGGCATTCAAGTCCTTGGGATTCGAAGACAACAAAGCCGCCCTGTTGACAGACCTGCTCTCCGGCGACCAATGTATCAGTACCCTGACCGATGCCTGTCCCTACCAGGTGACACTACCGGCCTATGGCGGAAAGATACTGAAGTTTACCTACCTGAAGTAATCTTCGTAAGAAGATAGGAATGACATACGCTTCATGACAGGAAATAAAAAGGGGCTCTCTCAAGAACGAGAGAACCCCTTTTTGTATATAAGAAACAGCTATATTTTAGATAGCATACAAGGAGCTGATGGATTCACCGCTACAAACACGACGGATTGCCTCAGCAAACATCTCAGCAATGGAAAGCACCTTCACCTTAGCACATTTCTTGGAATAAGGAATGGAGTCTGTAAAGATCATCTCCGTCAAAGCTGACTGATCCACACGTGTAGAAGCCGGGTCGGACATCACAGCGTGGCTGGCAATTGCACGAACAGACTTCGCACCATTCTCCATCATCAAGTTAGCAGCCTTGGTGATTGTACCGGCCGTATCCACCATATCATCCACCAAGAGTACATCCAAGCCCTCTACATCACCGATAATACGCATTTCAGCCACCTCATTAGCACGCAAACGAGACTTGTGGCAGATCACCATCGGCAGACCCAGGTATTTGGAATAGCTGCTGGCACGCTTCGTACCACCCACGTCCGGTGTTGCGATGCACAAATTATCCAACGGCAATGAGTTCTTAATATAATCCAAGAAGACAGTAGATGCATACAGGTGATCCACCGGCACATTGAAGAAGCCCTGAATCTGATCAGCATGCAAATCCATTGTGATCAAACGGTTAATACCCGCTGTACTCAGCATATCGGCAATCAATTTAGCACCGATGGAAACACGCGGTTTATCTTTCCGGTCTTGACGAGCCCAACCGAAATAGGGAATGACAGCAATGATTGAATGGGCAGAAGCACGCTTGGCTGCATCAAT
This sequence comes from Parabacteroides distasonis, assembly GCA_021531775.1. GTDB lineage: Bacteria > Bacteroidota > Bacteroidia > Bacteroidales > Tannerellaceae > Parabacteroides. The sequence goes on from JAFBIU010000034.1 coordinate 17,063, forward strand.
CATCAACAGAAGTTCCATCAAATTGTCTGAATTCGGGAAAGTGGACTGCACCAAGAACACATCGCGACCGCGAATGGATTCTTCGTAAGACACGGAGAACTCACCGTCGGCAAAGTGCTGAATATTCATTCGTCCTAACGGACAACCTAAACTCTGGCAGATCTTTTCAGCCAGGTAACGGGAGTTAGTCCCCGAAAATACTAAGAATGGAGTTTGTGCACTCATTATTCGGAAAATTATCTTAAATGAATAGAATTGATTTTTCTGCTTGCAAAGTTACTTATTTAAATTGAAACGATATCCATTTCCTCTATCAAATGTCGGGCACCGGCAAATTTATCGATGAGGAAGAGCACATAACGGATATCCACAATGATGCTTCGCTGGTAATCGGGCAAATACTGGATATCACCACCGACCCCTTCCCAGTTGCGGTCGAAATTGATACCGATCAGTTCTCCGTTGGCATTCATCACCGGACTACCCGAATTGCCACCCGTCGTATGGGTCGTAGCCGTAAAAGCAACAGGCATCCGTCCATCAGCCATCCGATAGGGACCGAAGTCCTGCTGTTGATACAGGGTCTTCAGTTGTTGAGGAACAACGAACTCCCAATTGTTGGGATCTTCCTTCTCCATCACACCCTCCAAGGTGGTCTGGAAACCGTAGGTGTCACAGTCACGGGGGCTATAACCCTTGACCTGTCCATAGGTCAGACGCAACGAGAAATTGGCATCCGGGAAATTGGCTCGGTTTTCATACATGGCCAACAAGCCCTTTACGTAGGTCCGATGGGCAATGGCATAACCGGCATCAAAATCTTTCAGAGCTTGGGTCAACGCCTTCTGTTCCTCCTTCACCGAACGGGCAAAGGCAATCATGGGATCCTTCTCCAAGGCCTTGACGGTAGGTTTCGCACGGAACCGGTTGAAATTATCCTCGCTTCCGAAAATCGATTGAGCAAAGAGTGCATCCACAAAAGCATCCACACTACCCTTGTATTGTTGGTCGATGATGACAAAATAGGCAGGCTGTGCATCGGCTGCCACCCGGGCACGATAGGCTTTCAACAGCACCTTGGCGATCTTGGCATCTACCCAAGGGGCATAATCCTTGTTGGCAAAGTTGTGATAAGCCTTTTCCAAAGCGCGCAACTGCTCCTCCTTCTGTTGGGCATCTTTCCCCTTCAGGGCATCGACCAGAGGCTGCACTTCGGTCGGCACACGACTGAACTCAATACCACGCAGAATGGCTTCGTCCAACATCCAGCTGCGGAAACGCAACGATTTCCGATCGGATACGATCTTTTCGAGGGTCAGCAGAGCCTCCTCGTAGGCCGGTTCACAATACTTCTTGCCCCAGGCAATCAGTTTGTCCTGCTCTTCTCGTTTCACCTGTTCAAAATTACGTTTGTTGATTGCCCAATTACAGCCGATGGCATTCTTATAGGCATTCTCCGAACCGGCATATTTGCTGGCATACATGATCCGGACGGCATCATCCTTCAGCATCTCCTCCAACATCACCTGCTGACGCAATTCACGCATGTCGATACGTACCCGATTGTCGATGTCGCGTCGTTCTGCCACCTCCCAGGAGGTATAGTACTTGTTGGTACGACCCGGGAATCCCATCATCATGGCATAATCATTCTCCTGGACTCCTGCCAAAGAGATTTTAAACCAACGCTTGGGATGAAGCGGCACGTTCGTCTCTGCATAGGGAGCCGGTTCGCCATTGGCATTGGCATAGATGCGGAAGACACTAAAGTCGCCTGTATGACGGGGCCACATCCAGTTGTCGGTATCCGAACCGAACTTACCAATCGAAGAGGGAGGTGCCCCTACCAACCGGATGTCCGAATAGATCTTCTTCGTAAACATATAATATTGATTGCCGCCATAGAAGGCCTTGATCTCGACCTCTACACCCGGATGCTCCTGCAGGAACTGTTCGCCCACCTTCTCCTTGGCCAGACCATTCAGGTACTTCGGTGAAAGGAAGTTCATGCTGTTGGGATCGGTATCCTTTTCCAAGGCCTGCTTGACATAATCGGTCACATCGTCAATCCGGTCGATGAAGGTAACGGTCAATCCCGGATTGGGTAACTCCTGATCACGGGTAGCCGCCCAAAAACCATCGGTCAAGTAGTCATGGTCAACCGAGCTATGCTGTTGAATCGCCCCATAGCCGCAATGGTGGTTGGTGAGCACCAAGCCATCCGAAGAGACCACCTCACCTGTACATCCGCCCCCGAAAATGATGACGGCATCCTTCAACGAGGCTGAGTCCGGACTATAGACATCATAATCCTGCAACTTCAGGCCCAACGCTTGCATCTCCGCAAACTTCTGCTGTTTCAACAGTGGCAAGAGCCACATTCCTTCGTCGGCTGCGGCAGGCAGTGCCAGCAAGGCAGCCATCCAACACAAAAAGAGTTTCTTCATTGTATTTTTCATTTATTACGTTGTGTCATTCCCATGTAGAAAAGGGATGTTTTGTCAATTCAGAATTGTAGTACCGACGATCGCCGGTCACCTCCAGCCCAGCCCAGTCGGGCAACTCGAACGACTCGTCTTCAGCAGACAATTCGACCTCAGCCACCACCAAGCCTTCGTTAGCTCCATGAAACACATCCACCTCCCACACATGCCGGCCAACGGGCACCAGATGGCGAACCTTGTCAATGGCATTGGGTTCACACAACTGGAACAGCTGTTCGGCATCTGCCAACGAGAGGGGACATTCAAACTCATATCGGCTCAGCCCCTTGGCATCCGACGGGCCTTTGATGGTCAGGAACCCCTGTTCCCCCCGGATCCGTACACGAACCGTTTTGCCCCGTTCGGAACAGATGTACCCCTGTACGATCCGTTCCGAACGGGTGATGTGTGACGAGAAATCACCTTTGACCAAGAATTTGCGTTCAATCTCCTGTGCCATCAGTGACTGCTCATTTAATGGTTACCATGGTCGCCCCATACCCATACTCCCGGAACGAGGCATCCTGGTAATAGTAATTCTTATACTTTGTCTTCAGTTCGGTCTCGATCGCCTTCCGCAGGACACCGTCCCCTTTGCCATGGATGAAGACGATCTTCTGTCCCTTCTGGGCCGCATACTGGTTCAAGACCTCCCGGAACTTCTCCAACTGGTAATTCAGCATGTCCGAATTACTCAAGCCATTCACGTTGTCCAACAGTTCATGAATATGCAGATCGACCTCCAGAATGGCACTGTTGGTTGTCTTTTTCTTGACAATCGACTGTGGCTTGTGCTTCTCTTGCCGAATCTTCTGTTGCATCGCCTCCTGCAGGTCCGTAGCCGAAACCAGCAGCTCCTTTTCCGGCAGGTCACCCCGAACAATCGGGTAGAGCAAGGCACCCTCATCGAAATAGTCATTCTCCATGAAACAGTGGAGCTTGTAGAACTTGATCGTGTCCAAGCGCAACTCCACGGAGACGGCATTCTTCAACGAGAAGGGCTTATCCTTCTTGAAGGCAATCAACTGCACACAGATCCGTTCCAAGTCATTCAAGGCCGCCTTGTCGAACTCCTCCAGAAAAATCTTGGTGTTGGGTTCGATCTCTCCGTGATAACGGCTGATCCAACTATTATGCTGCCGGTTCATGTAGTTGAAATAGAGATAATAGTTGCTGTCGTTCACGAAATAGGTCTCATAGCCACACTGCTGCAACGACTTCGGATCCAAAGGCAGATAGGCCAAATAGATGTTCAGACGTTCGCCTTCCGGTGTCTCTTCATCTGCCTCCGGCTTCACGTCCGGCTTCGGTTGCGGCCGGGGTGTCTCTACCGGCACCTGCACTTTCGGACGGTTTGCACTATGGACCTGCATATCGCTCTCACCCACCACCACACACTCGCGGATCAGGGCGGGCACCTCAAAACCATCCTCATCTTCGACCATCACCTGGTCTTTTCCCTTGAAACTCCGGACAATGCCGCCTCCTGTCGTATTCAGGAAGCGGACTTTATCACCTACTTTCATTGTCAATCGATTCGTTAACTAAACTGGTTCAACCACGGAATCCGATAATCTCACGTACCTCACGCAGGGTCTTGGAAGCACTTTCACTGGCCTTCTCGGCACCCTGACGAGCCACCTGCAACAGGTAATCTTCATTGGCACGAATGTCCAAGATGCGCTCCCGGATCGGGGCACAGAACTTGTTGATGTCTTCGGCCAACTGCTTCTTCATGTCGCCATAACGGATCTCGCAATTGTTGTACTTCTCATTGAAGAAATCGTACGTATCTTTGGTAGAGACAATCTCCATCATGGTGAACAGGTTGGCAATCGGTTCGGGCTTGACACTGTTCGGTTCTGTAGGACCGGAATCGGTCACAGCCTTCATCACCTTCTTCTTGATCGTCTTCTCGTCATCGATCAGGTAGATGGCATTGCCCTCACTCTTGCCCATCTTGCCGGATCCATCCAGACCAGGCACCTTGATGGCCTTGTGCGAATAGTAGAACGAAGCAGGTTCCGGGAAGAAATCGACCCCATAGGTGGAGTTGAAACGACGGGCAAAGCGACGAGCCATCTCCATGTTCTGCTCCTGGTCTTTGCCCACCGGCACCTTGACCGCCTTGTGGATGATGATATCTGCAGCCATCAACGTCGGATAGGTCAGCAAACCGGCACTGACACTGTTCTTGTTGCCTTCGTTGAAAATCTCACGTTCCACATCGCCCTCTACCGTATTGACCCGGTCGATGTGCAACTGCTGGCGTGCCTTGTCCTTGAAGGAGGTGGTACGCATCAGTTCGCCGATACCGGCATTCATATTCAGATAAAGATACAATTCGGCTACTTCGCGTACATCACTCTGCACATAAATGGTTGCCTTCTCCGGATCCAGTCCACAGGCCAGGTATTCAGCCAAAATGGTACGCACACTGTTACGGATATTTTCAGGATGCGGATGCGTCGTCAACGAGTGCCAGTCTGCAATGAAGAAATAGCAATTATACTCATTCATCATCTGCAAAAAACCCTTCACTGCACCGAAATAGTTTCCTAAGTGCAAATTACCCGTCGGACGGATACCGCTTACAACTGTTTCCATTTCAAATCTATAATTATAAATTAGTCTATTAGCATTTGCTCTGAGTGCACAAAGATACGGAAATGCACTTAGTTATGCACCAATGTACCGATGTTTTCTCCACTCATGACCCGTTTCAGGTTGCCCACCTGATCCATGTTGAAGACAATAATCGGCAAATTGTTCTCCTTACACATGGTCGTAGCCGTCAGGTCCATCACCTTCAAACCACGGGCATAAATCTCGTCATAGGTGATGTCGGCAAACTTGGTAGCTGTCGGATCCTTCTCCGGATCGGCAGTATAGATACCATCCACACGGGTTCCTTTCAGCATAACGTCCGCCTCGATCTCGATGCCACGCAACGAAGAACCGGTATCGGTCGTAAAGAAGGGATTGCCCGTACCGCCCGACATGATGACCACGTGTCCCTGTTCCAACAGTTCGATGGCTTTCCACTTGTTGTAGAATTCGCCAATCGGCTCCATCCGAATGGCTGTCAGCACATTGGCCTTTACACCATGGGCTGTCAAGGCAGAACTCAAGGCCAAACTGTTGATCACCGTTGCCAACATGCCCATCTGGTCGCCCTTCACCCGGTCGAAGCCTTTGGAGGCACCACTCAAGCCACGGAAAATGTTACCGCCACCGATGACGATACCCACCTGTACACCCATCTCGACGATCTCTTTGATCTGCATGGCATACTCGTTCAACCGGACCTCATCGATGCCATACTGTTTGCTGCCCATCAATGATTCACCACTTAATTTTAGAAGGATACGTTTATACATATGATATGAATTTTGAATTATGGATTATGAATTATAATTTTGCGTTCACAAATATAAAAAGTAATTCAGAATCTCACCGTACATGGGGGATTCAAAAATGCAAATTCGAATGGAGTATATGCGTATCGAAGAATATAATTATCCGTTACCGGACGAACGGATTGCCAAATTTCCCCTCCCGAAGCGGGATGAGTCGAAATTATTGCTCTACCGACAGGGGGAGATCAGCGAGCATATCTTTAAGGAATTACCCTCGTTCCTTCCGAAACGAGCCTTGATGGTTTTCAACAATACACGCGTGATTCAAGCCCGGCTTCTTTTCCAGAAAGAGACCGGTGCACGCATTGAGGTCTTCTGCCTCGAACCGGCCCAGCCAAACGATTATGCCCTCATCTTCCAACAGACCCATCAATGCAGCTGGACCTGTCTGGTCGGCAATTTGAAGAAATGGAAAGAGGGTGCACTGAAACGAAGTGTCATCGTGCAGGGCAAAGAGGTGATCCTGCAGGCTGAAAAACGGGAAAGCCATGGCGACAGCCACCGGATCGAGTTCACCTGGAACGACGACTCTGTCACCTTTGCCGAACTGTTGGATGCAGCCGGTGTATTGCCCATCCCCCCTTACCTCCACCGGGAAACCGAACAGAGCGACCTGCAGACCTACCAGACCGTCTATTCCAAGATCAAAGGATCGGTGGCCGCACCCACAGCCGGTCTCCATTTCACACCGGAGGTCTTGGCACAGATTGACCAACAGGGCATCGAACGCGAAGAGGTCACCCTGCACGTAGGAGCCGGCACCTTCAAGCCGGTCAAGAGCGAAACCATTGAGGGGCACGAGATGCACACCGAATTCATCTCTGTCAACCGTAGCTCCATCGCCCATATCCAACAGCAGTTGGGACAGATCATTGCGGTCGGGACCACCTCAGTCCGTACGTTGGAGAGCCTATATTATATAGGTATAAAGTTACAGGCAAATCCCGAAGCCAGCTCGGAGGAGCTGGTTGTCGATCAATGGATGCCCTATCAGGAGGAGAACAACCGGTTGACAGCCGCACAGGCTCTGCAGAATATCCTGGATTATCTGGATCGTCAGCAGGCCGACCGACTTGTCACGGCTACCCAGATCATCATCGTGCCGGGTTACCGGTTTAAGTTAGTCAACGGAATGGTCACCAACTTCCACCAGCCGAAGAGTACCTTGCTGCTGCTCATCTCGGCCTTTGTCGAAGGCGATTGGCATGCCATCTACGATTATGCACTCGCACACGACTTCCGATTCTTGAGTTATGGAGACAGTTCGCTGCTCCTGCCTCATCCCATCGGGCAATAATCGGCCGGACGACACGTTATAAACAAATCCAAGTAAACGAAGAAGATGCGAACAAGTATAGTATATTACCTGCTGACAGGCGTGCTGTTCCTGTCGCTGTTTTCCGCCTGCAAATCAGCCAAGCTGAGTGATGCAGAGGAGAAACAGCGGATTGGCGAATATTATGAAGCCGCAGCCATCTACCGGAAGATCTACACCAAGACCTCTCCGAAGAAACGCGACTTGCGCGGATACATTGCCTTTCGCATGGCGGAATGTAACCGACTGATCAACAACACCGGCAAGGCAACCAGTGCCTACTTGAACGCCATCCGATACGACTATCCGGACAGCATTGTCCACTTGCGCCTGGCCCAGATGCTGCACAAGACGGGACGTTATCCGGAGGCCATCAAGCAATACGACCTTTACTTGGAGAACCAGCCGACCAGCCAGTTGGCCATCAACGGCATTCAAGGATGCGAATTGGCCCAACTGTGGCGCAAGCAACCGACCCGCTACGAGGTGCATCGTATGGACAAATTCAATTCTCGCCGGGGTGAGTTCAGCCCGATGCTGACGGGCGAGAAGTTCGACCAACTCTATTTCGCCTCCTCCCGTTCGAAAGACAAAGAGGCGAAGATCAGTGCCATCACCGGCCAGTTCGAGAACAACCTGTTTCTCGTCAAACAGGATGAACGGGGAGCTTGGTTGGCTCCGGAAGAGCTGGAAGATGAGGTCAACACGGAATTCGACGAGGGAACCCCCTCCTTCTCGGCCGACGGCAACACCATGTACTACACCTACTGTTCGCAAGATGCAGAGGGCCCTCGTACAGCCGAGATCTACGTCTCCAACCGGAGCAGTGCCAAATGGGGGAAGGGCACACGTGCCACCCTTGTCAAAGACTCGGTCACGGCTTTGGGCCATCCCTCCATCTCACCTGATGGCAAATACCTCTACTATGTCTCCGATGCGGTCGGAGGCTTTGGTGGCAAGGACATCTTCCGTTCGCGCGTCATCAGCAGTGGCACCTTCGGCCCGATGGAGAACCTGGGCGAAGAGATTAACACGCCTGGTGATGAGATGTTTCCTTACGTACGCGATTCTGTCACCCTCTACTTCGCCTCCAACGGTCATCCCGGCATGGGTGGTCTGGACCTCTTCAAGGCCACCCTCGACAGTACCGGCCACTGGCAGGTAACCAACCTGCAGGCTCCGATCAACTCGATGGGCGATGATTTCGGCATCACGTTTGCCGGCTCGGCTGAACGAGGTTTCTTCAGTTCGAACCGCAATGATGCCCGTGGTTATGACCACCTCTATTCATTCGAGCTCCCCACCATCACCATCGCCATCGAAGGTTTTGTCAACAATGTCGATGAAGAGCCGATTGAGGAGGCAACGGTCCGGATCGTCGGCAAGGATGGACTGAACGAGAAGGTGGCCGTCAAAAAGGACGGCAGCTACCACGTGGAACTCGAGCGCGACATCCGTTACGTGATGATGGCCAGTGCCCGGGGGTATCTGAACCAGAACTATGAACTGACCACCGGTCCGGAAGAGAAGAACGAGACCTACATTGTGGATTTCTTCCTCTCCCCCATCAGCAAACCGGTTGTCATCGAGAATATCTTCTACGACTTTGACAAGGCGACCTTACGACCCGAATCGAAGAAAGCCCTGGACGAGATGATCAAGATGTTGAACGACAATCCCAATGTCACCATCGAATTGGGTGCCCATACCGACCGGAAAGGTTCCGACCAGTACAACGAGAAACTGGCCCAACGACGTGCCCAGTCCGTAGTCGATTACCTGATTGCCGGTGGTATTCAGCCCGACCGTTTGGAAGCCAAGGGGTATGGCGAACAGGTGCCGAAGACCATCAACAAGAAAATGGCCAAGAGTTTCGACTTCTTGAAAGAGGGCGATGTGCTGACCGAAGCGTTCATCGAGGCCCTCCCACCCGAGCAACAGGAGATGGCCGACCAGATCAACCGACGTACCGAATTCAAAGTGTTACGAACGAATTACAATTTATACTAAAATAGCCATCAAAAATAGGGCAAGCCGTACAAAAAGAAAACGGTTTGCCCTATTTTCATATTATAACTAAAACGCGCGATTCTGTGAGGATTCCTAATTGATTCAAGTATTTTTGACATAAAATCTACGCAATTACAAATAATAACTAACAATTTGTAAGAGTAAGAACAGTTGTATTGATATAATTCCTATATTTGGCGCATCTTTTTAAAAGATATATCAATTACGAAAAGTTTATATGGAAAGAGTCGTTAATCATCCTATTTTGGAGGTTCCTCATGCCGAGGAACACACCTTTATTTTTAAAGGCCAAACAATCAGGGGAATGAAAGGGCAGACCATTGCTGCCGCCTTGCATCAGGCAGGGTTCCCAGTACATAGTCATAGTGTCAATGGTCGGAACCGTTCGCTCAGTTGTGGTATCGGCAAGTGCGGTGCCTGTGAGATGTTGGTGGATGGAGAGGTCAAGCGCATCTGTATCACCAAAGTGGATGGCGTCAAGGAGGTGAGTGAAATCACCGAGAAGAGCTACAATGCAGCGGCACAAGTACCCCAGCGTGAAGAGGCCGTAGAGGTCTATCGTACGGATGTGGCCATCATTGGTGCGGGTCCGGCTGGTCTGGCTTGCCGTGAAACCCTGAAAGAGTTGGGCATCCATTCCATTGTAATTGATAGTAACGACAAGATTGGCGGCCAGTTCGTCATGCAGACGCATGCCTTCTTCTTCTTCGAGAAGGAACATCGTTTCGGTGGTATGCGTGGTTTCGACATCGCCAAGACATTGGCAGGCGAAGATGCATCCGGTATCTTCCTCCACTCAACCGTATGGGACATCTTGGAGAACAAGCGGATTGCCGTCAAAGACACCCTCAATCAGAAGAATTTTTATGTGGAAGCACAGGCCTTGGTGGTAGCTACAGGTGCCGTTCCCTTCATGCCGACTTTCGAGAACGACGATGTGCCAGGCGTCTATACGGCAGCCGTTGTTCAGAAGATGATGAATGCCGAGTTCACCCTGTTGGGCAAGAACGTGCTGACCATCGGTGCCGGTAACATCGGTTACCTGACCTCTTACCAGCTGATGCAGGCCGGTGCACACGTCAAGGCCATTTTGGAAGCCATGCCGCACGAAGGCGGATTCCCCGTACAGGCCAACCGTATCCGTCGCCTCGGTATTCCTATCTTCACATCACACATGTTGCTGAAGGCCATTCCGAACGAGGACCATTCCGGTATCACGGGAGCCATCGTTTGCGAATGCGAAAACTTCAAGCCGATTCCTGGAACAGAAAAGCGGATCGACGGTATCGATGCCATCAATATCTGTACCGGCTTGATTCCCGACAACCAGTTGCTGACCAAGGGACAGTATGCCTTTGGCAAACGTTGCTTAGGTGTGGGTGATGCCGTTCGCATCGGTGAAGGTACGACAGCCGTCTTGCGTGGTAAGCAGGCAGCCTACGAGTTGGCACAGGAGTTGGGCTTCCGCTACAACTACAACGATTATCTGCAGGTATCGAAAGATTACCTGGATTCTCAACAACGTCCGGTACGCCTGAAACAGGAGGCTCCGAAACCCACACCCGAACGTCAGGCCGAACGTCCGTTTGTCCGTCTGAACTGTCTCTATGGTTTCGCTTGTAACCCCTGCTCCTTCTCTTGTCCGTCACATGCCATCACGAAGAGCTCGACCAATGTCACTCCGGAAATCGATTACCAGAAGTGTATCGGCTGTATGCAGTGCGTCTCTCACTGTCCGGGATTGGCCATCTTCGGTTACGATACCCGCAAGCAGACGCTCTTCCTCCCGATCGAATATGAAATTGAAGAGGGCGAACCGGTATGGCTGGTGGATGACAATGCCCAGAAGTTGGGAGAAGGTGTGATCGAGAAGATCCTCAAGAAGCCGACCAAGACGAATGTGGCCCGCGTGAAAGCATTGGATCTGGAGGGTGAAGCCTTGACCAACGTCACCGGTTTCATTGCCAAGAAGAACTATCCGGAGCCGGTTGAATTTAAAGAGGTTGTCGATTGTGAAACGGAAACCTACGTTTGCCATTGCGAAGATGTTTCGTTGGACGAACTGTTGGAGACCATTGGCGATCGCAAATATATCTCCATCGACGAGGTAAAACATATTACCCGTTTGGGTATGGGTCCCTGCCGTGGCAAGCGTTGTATCCCGCGTCTGCGCATGAAGTTGCGTGAGAAGGGCATTGAACTGGTAGGCGATGCTACCCCACGTGCTCCGTTGTCCACCCGCTTCCTGTTGGGCGAGACCTATCCGAAGCGTGAGATTGCCGACAAGTATATCGTCGATAGTCCGAAGGAACAACGCAAGACCGATGTGTTGATTGCCGGTGGTGGTATTGCCGGTAGTTCCCTGTTCCGCTACTTTGCCGAAGCTGGTCGCAAGACCGTATTGGTCAATGCAGACCGTGGATCCTCTTGGCGTAACATCGGTGGTGGTCGTCCTGCCTTCTCGATCCCCGAGCTGGCCGAAATCTCACGGGGTAACCAGGAGATCTTCAAGGAGATTCAGAAGGAATATGACATTCACTATCGTGAAACACGCTACATCACCTTCGCTCACGATGATGCCTCCTACAAGGATTTGGAAAACTCTTGTAGCTGGTCGAATGCCCACATGATCGATAAGAAGGACTTCCAGAAAGAGGTATCACCCTACTTCAACACGAAGCAGACCACCTACTTTGCGGCCCAGATTTCCGAACACTGTTGGCAGGCTACCCCGGGTCGTGTAATCGATTTCATCCGCAACAAGGCGAAAGAGCAAGAGGGTGAAGTATTAGAAGATACACGTCTGGTTGAAGTGCACAAGGAGAATGGCTGCTATCGGGTGCTGCTCTATACACACGACAAGAAATACATCGAATACGAGTGCGAACACTTTGTGAACGCCTTGGGTTATGGAGCTGAAAAGTTCGCCCGCATGTTAGGACTCTATACGGGTCTCTATCCGGTGAAACACCAGGCTTTGATCACCCATCGTTTGCCGAAGTTGGGTAAGGATGGCGATATCCTCGACATGTTGATCGACCGTCGTAAACGCAACGACTTCTCGGCTGTGTATGGACAGCAGTTTGCCGAGACAGGCCAGATCATTGCCTGTGCCTCTCCGGCTGTCGATGCCAAGGCTTCCATCAGCAACTTCGACGAGTTGAAGTTCAACACCCGTCGTTTCCTGGAGATCATCTCGGAAGTGTTCTGCGACTGGATTCCGTCGTTGGCCTCTGTACCGGTACAGGCCACTTGGTCAGGCTACTACGTAGAGCCGCGTTACATCATCGATCCGGACAACGGTCTCTTCATCGGTTTGCAGGGTCACGGCTTCATGTTGTCACAATACTTGGCTAAGCTGTATGTAGATGAAGTCATGGGTCGTCCGGTTCCGGCTTACATGGAACGTCTGAAGATCAATGGCGACGGCATCAGCGAGAAGGCCTTCAAATAATCTCAGAACGGATTACATCACTTTTCATAGATTATTTCACCCGCTGTCCAAGGATTCACATCCTGGATAGCGGGTGTGTTGTTATAGGGCAAGTTACGGTTACGGGTTACGGTTACGCTATGATATGATATGAAATATACATCCTCTGTACTTACAATAAAGGTGTCATGTATAGAGGAAGATAGGTGATGCCATCCTCTACCTTATAATCGGCAGCATGAAGCACTGTAGGAGTGGTCATATACTCTCCAAATTTATTCATGCACTTCGTCAGGGAAGATAACGTGTAGTTCTTCCCGCTTTTGACTTCTATCGGACGGATGTTGTGGCGGCTGGTCACTTTGTCCTTTTGAAGCAAGAAATCTATTTCCATTCGTTCCTCAGCTTCCTCTGATGACTTACTGTAGAAAAATAGGTTATTACCACTGGCTTTCAGCATCTGAGCCACGATATTCTCAATAAGCATTCCCTCGTTCACTTCCAGCTTCCCAAAGAGCAGTTTCTGGTAAATCTCAGACGAGACGATACCCTTTTCATCGAAAGCATGGCTGATTAACAGGCCCGTATCGTTCATATAACATTTCAATGTCGTACGGTCTTCGTTCATCTTCAGTCCGATGTTCGGCTCTGCCGAATTGTAGCAGATGTTGACAACTCTCGCGTCCTTCAGCCAGAAGAAAGCATCATCCCAATCGCGGTATTTCGAACCTGGTTTCAGGGCTGACAACCGAAACTTCTTTTCGTGTTTGGAGAGCTGAGGAGGAATCTGGTCGAAGATAGACACCACCTTGTTTGCAATCTCACGTGCATAATTGAAGATGTCATTACGATAGATAGTCAACACATCGCGTTTGGCTGCATCTACGGTTTCAAAGTCTTTGGTCTCAACATACTTTTTGACAGCCTGCGGCATCCCTCCAACTATCATATAGAGACGGAAAGCATCCATAGCCTGACGATGGAAAGCTTGTCCCATCGGCTTTCTCTCTGCATACATTTTTCGTATCAAGTCCATCAGCATATCGTTACCTATAGCCCAAAGGAACTCTTCAAAGTCCATCGGGTACATTTGAATGGAACGTTCTTCTGAAGGGAGTACAATGCCTTGCGTATTTTTCTTGATACTTACCAAAGATCCTGTCTCAATATAGTCATATCTTCTGTCAGCCACCAGGAACTTGATGGCCGCTCTTGCTCTGGGGCACAGTTGTATCTCATCAAGGATGATGAGCGACTTGCGCTCATGGAGCCTCACTTTGTAGTGCTGACTCAGATAGAGAAAAAGGGTGTCAAGATCTTCCAGATAGAGGTCAAACCAATCTCTGACCATCTGGGGAGCCTTATTAAAGTCGATGAGGATATATGACTCATACTCATTCTTGGCGAACTCCTCTACGATATAACTCTTTCCAATGCGTCGCGCACCCTCTACGAGTAGTGCCACCTCACCGTTTCTTTTCTCTTTCCAATCAAGGAGCTGCTGATATATTTTACGCTTCATAATAATGCCTCCTACACCTTTTTGAGATTTCTGATCTATCATATTCTACACCTTTTTGAGATTTTTATCGATGCGAATATACACCTTTTTGAGATTTTCTGCAAGAATCTACCTTGGAAAACTATTCCCTCGTGCTTTCAATCCGTTCAGTATGCTGAACCGTTTTAAGCAAACGAGCATAGAAGATTCGAGAACTCATTTGTTAGCGTAACATTACGTTATGAACTATAATAGAAAAACTGCATCAAATTAGGCATAATTAGCATAATTATGCAGTTATCATACAAAGAAAGCTCGTCGGGGCTGACTGCTCAGCCCCTTGCCGCATGGCGTTCCCTCCGCAGGAGCTGTCATGG
>JAFBIU010000035.1 GCA_021531775.1 Parabacteroides distasonis
GCAGATCTGCCTCCTTCTCCTCGTTCGGATCCTCATCGGGTAAATGGCTGTCGATGTCGCAGACCGGACGCTCCGCTACCTTCCAGAAAGATCCGGTTGTGGTCGTTGAGCCAACGGATGTCGTCTTGCCAGGGATTGTCGATCCGTTCGACCTGAAAGAGGAGCCAGCGTCGGTTGCCGGTCTGGTCGGTCAGTAAGGTGGCGTTGTTGCTTGTTGCTGTGGGCGAAGCCACCCGTGCGATGACCCAGAATCCGCGTCCGGAGACGGTGGTGTAGGCGAGGAAGGTGTGCGGTCGGACGGCACATGGTCGAAATCCACCATCAGATAACCAGTTATACATGAAAGAAACTTCTGTCATTTCCCCTTGTTTTTCATAGAAAAATCACTAAAGTTGCGCAATACGCAATAAAATGGATGTATCTTTCATAATAAAATGAAGGATTTTCCGTTTATATATATCAAATTAAACCTCAGCAAAATGGCAACAGAAAAAGATTTCAATCGGCTAAAAGTGGTTCTCGCAGAGAAAAAGAAAACCAATAAGTGGTTGGCAGAACAACTTGGGAAAGACCCTGCAACTATTAGCAAATGGTGCACCAACTCTGCACAGCCAGGGTTAGAGACCCTCTATCAGATTGCGGAATGTTTGGAGATTGATGTAAAAGACCTCCTCGTTTCTACAAAAGAAGAAAACATTATCATTTACAAGAAATGAAATCCAAATGCACTAAACGGGCAAGTTAGGCAATAAATCGCTCTCTACCAATAGGTTGTAGTAAGATGGACTAACTTGGATATGGATTTTACGACTTAAAATTATAATTTTGCGAACTATGGCAAGTTCAGAATCAAATATAGCGTCTCAAAACGAGATAGTTCTGGGTGAGAACGAGATGGTATGCTCCCTCACCAATAAAGTAGTAAAGGCTACTGATAAGGAAATGACATTGCAGTCGATGATTGCAATGATGACTGAAGAGTACGGCTTCGCTCCAGAGGACATGGAACGAGACTTCAAGGTCAAGTATGAAGATGCAAATGAGGATAAGTCAAAGACTCAGAAAGTAGATTTGGCTATCTTTAGTGCAGGTCATGCACATGATGTTGATGAACTAATTCGTTTTGTCATTGTTGCAAAAGATGCCAAGATTAAATCTAATGATAAGAAGGCTGGTGTAGAAGCAACTACAGAAGGCATCCTGTCTTCTACGGATTGTAATTTCGCTTGTTGGACAAATGGAGAAGATCTTCAGTATGTGTATTCGTATGAGGATGATTTCGGTCAGGTAACTTGCGAAGCAATCTCTGACTTCCCTGCAGAAGGTCAGACTTTAGAGGATCTCGAAGCACAAGGTGAACGTGCAATGCCTCGTAAACCTGCAAATGAGTCTTTGGTTAAGACTTTTAAGCGTTGTCATGACTACATTTATGGAAATGAGGGTATGAAGAAGACTGCTTTCTGGGAACTACTCAATCTTATCTTCTGCAAACTATACGATGAGAAACGCCGATTCTCAGAAGACAAGGAAGGCATAAGTTATAGACGCCGTTTTTGGGTGGGCGTGAAGGAACAGAACACTCCTAAGGGCCAGCACGAAGTGGCTGAGCGCATCAAGGGCATATTTGAGGATTTGAAGGAGAGCCATGTCTTCAAGGATGTGTTTGACGGCAACGAGCAGATTATGCTCTCCGACCGTGGTCTTGCTTTCGTGGCAAGCGAATTGGCAAAGTATTCATTCCTCGATGCCACGGTGGATGTGAAGGGCACTGCATACGAAACTATTGTGAGTAATACATTGAAGCAGGAAGCAGGGCAATTCTTCACCCCACGCAACATCATCAAATGTATGGTGGAGATGCTCGACCCCGACCAGAACTGCCGTGTGCTCGATCCCGCCTGTGGTTCGGGTGGTTTTCTCGTGATGGTACTCGACCATGTGCGTCGCAAGATAGCCAAGCAGCTCTATCCAGAACTTGACGAGGTGCGTCTTGAGGCACGTTATAATTCGCCGCAGGTGGATGATGCTGTGCGCGAGTATGCGGAAAAGATGATTTTTGGTTTTGACTTCGACCCCGACTTGAAGAAGGCTGCCCGCATGAACATGGTGATGTCGGGTGACGGACATTCAAATATCTACAATATCAACTCGCTTGACTATCCTCATGGAAGCAAGTCTGATGTGCCGCTTATTGCGGAGGCTGTTTGTGAGAGCATTAAGCATAGTGCTGACCGTGATTTCCATTTCGAGACCCCTGAGAGCAATGCCCAAGGAAAGTTTGACCTAATTTTCACCAATCCTCCTTTTGGTGCCAAAGTGGAGGTTGACCAGGAGATAGCCGAGCGGTATGAGCTAAACAGCAAGGCTCCCGAAGTGCTCTTCATCGAGGCTTGCTATAATTTCCTGAAGCCTGGAGGCAGGATGGGTATCGTATTGCCAGACGGCATTCTTGGCAATCCCAACACTGAGAGTGTGCGTCTGTGGATTCTTCGTCATTTCAAGCTCCTTGCCAGTGTTGACCTTCCGGTAGAGACATTCCTCCCGCAAGTGGGCGTACAGGCTTCGCTGCTTTTCCTCCAGAAGAAGACGGATGCCGAGATGCTTGTGCCTCTTGAGGATGAGGACTACGATGTGTTTATGGCTATAGTTGAACAGGTTGGAAAAGACCGTCGTGGTGTGCCTGTATATGAGAAGGACGACGATGGTGCCGAGATTCTCTTTGAGCACACCAAGAAATGGCTGAGCTATACCGAGAATGGACGAGAGATAGTAAAACAACGACGTGAGCGCATCAAGCATTTGGCAGATGACCTGCCGAAGGTTGCTGAGGCTTATAGGAAATTCAAAGAACAAGGATGTATATGAAAATAGGTGTAACATCAACGAAGCACTTTGCCTCAATGGCTTTCCGTATTGATCCGTCACTGCATCTTAGTGAGGGGTTACAAGTCCGTGAAGAATTGGCGAAGTCTCCATATGAGCTTATAACTATAAAAGATGCTTCTGAGAAGGTGTTCTATGGTAACATATTCTCTAGAGTCTTTGTGAAAGATAAGGAACATGGTAAAACCTATCTTGCTGCATCAGATACTGTCCTTGCCAATATTGAGACTGGTCGATACCTTTCCAACAAACAATCGAATCAACTGAAGTACCTTTGGTTACAGAAAAACTGGATTTTGGTTACTTGTTCAGGCACTCTAGGCAATGTTACTTATACCAATAGTACATTCGAGGATAAGATAGCAACCCACGACCTTATACGCATTGTACCGAACGACAATCATATTCTTAGAGGCGTTGTTTATGCTTTTCTTGCTGGGAAATATGGCTATTACCAAATAACCCAATCGCAATTTGGAGGTGTTGTAAAACACATCAACGACAAGGATGTTAGAAGCATATTGATTCCCAACTTCCCCGATACCTTCCAAAAAGAAGTGGATGATTTGATACAAGAATCGGCAAGATTAAGGGAAGAGGCGGCAGATATGTTATTTGAGGCTGAGAGATTATTGAAAACATCAGCTAATCTTCGCGATTTAACTCCCGAAGATTACGATTACTTTGGTCCAAGAGGTGCTGGTCGTGAAGTATCTTGCTTTGTAAGAAAGCGCAAGGATATTACAACAACCACCTTCAATGCTTTTAACCTTTCGGAAAGAATAAAGTTATGTATCTTGGATAGTCTAAAACAATGCAATACTATTTCTTTTTATGATGCAATTGATGAAAACAAACTTCAATCTCCTTCAGGTGTTGAAGTAAATGAGGTAAAAGAAGGATTTGGAATTATGCTAATCAATCAGTCAGACATATTTAATCAAATCATAAAGGGAAAGTATATTTCTAAAAAAAAGAAATATACTAAAGACTTATTAAAAAAAGGAGAAATATTAATCGCAAAAATTGGAACACTTGGTGAAAATGAAACTTTCTGCAGATGTGTTTATGTAGGTGAAGAACTGGAAGGTCAACTAGTGTCAAGTGCGTTTTATAGGATGAAACCAATCTCAGGAATACCTTCAGGTTATTTATATACATGGTTGTCATCTGATTATGGATTCAGGCTTCTCAGGTCATCTCAATTTGGCACAAAACAATGTTACCCCAATCCTACGATTTTATATAAATATCCAATACCAATACTTTCTCCTGATATTATGAACGAAATCGACCAATTGGTTAAAGAAGCCCATACCAAGCGGTATGAAGCTAATGAGAATGAGCGCAAAGCCATCCGCATGGTAGAAGAAGAAATCGAGAAGTGGAACAAATGAATATTATATAGCGATGAAGAAAACAGACATAGCATTGGCAATAACGGATGCCAACTACATGCAATGGATAGTTGACATCGAAAAGAGGTTCAGACAGCAACAGGTGAAGGCTGCCATACATATCAACTCCGACAAGATTGAGTTCTATTGGAGCCTTGGACGTGACATCTGTGAAATGCAAGTGGAAAAACGATATGGGGAGTCAATTATGAATGTGTTAAGCAGAGATTTAAGAAATCTGCTTCCAGATGCTTCCGGGCTTACTCCAATCAACCTGTATTATTGCAAAAGGTTTTATCTTCTTTATAATCATATATTTAGAATTTTTCCACAAGTTGTGGAAAAATTCAAGCCTCTCCATAAAATAGCTGTAGATGACACCAACTTGCCATTGAACATCTTTGCGATTCCATGGGGACACCATAGGACAATTATCGATTATTACGAGCAAGAGCCGGAAAAGGCATTGTTCTATGCCATGAAGACTATAGAGAACAGTTGGTCGAGAGCGACACTTGAAAATATGATGGGCGACAAGGGAAAGAACAACGGCCTGTATGAGCGTCAAGGCAAGGCGGTGAACAATTTCGCCGTTACATTGCCACTGCCAACAGGCGACCTTGCCCGCGAACTTATCAATGACCCGCTCAACCTGTCATTCGTCAGGTTGAAAGAGACATATACAGAAGAAAACCTTAAGCAGGCACTCATCAATCATGTAAACAAACTACTAATGACAATGGGAGTGGGCTTTGCCTATATGGGTAAGGAATACCTGTTGTCTGTAGCTGGTAAAGAGCAATTCTCCGACATGTTGTTCTACAACACCAAACTACATGCATACGTGGTGGTTGAGGTGAAGGTGACTGAGTTTGAGTCATCGTATCTGGGACAGCTTTCAGGATATATGTCGCTCGTGAACCATATACTAAAAGATGAAATTGACAATCCCACAATTGGATTGTTGATATGCCGAAGCAAAAACAACCTGTTCGCCCAATACTGCCTGGAAGGTTATAGCCAACCCATAGCTATCACGGCATACGAAGGGGTGCAAATATTGCCAGAGAACTTCAACGACACATTGCCAAGCATTGAGGAATTGGAGGCGGAAATAAAAGGAACAAATAAAGAGAATAACATTAATAACAGAGAATAATATGGCACAAATAAGGAGACCTATACATGATGACGGACCAGTGAACGCCGGCGAAAAGCGTCTGCTGGATTATCTTAGTGTGAAGTTACCAAGCAACTACGTTATTATTCCCAACCTTAATATTGCCATTACTGGCCAGAACCGAGTAATGAAATATTGGGAATATGACTGCATTGTTGTGGCACCTCATGCTGTCTATCACATTGAGAATAAGGATTGGGCTGGTAATCTCGAAGGAGATGACTGGGCTTGGTTCCGTAGTGGTCAAGAGGTAGCAAATCCTCATAAGACCGCAGGGTTAAAGAGCCGTATTCTCGCCAGCAAGATAAAGAACCAGCATCCAGATTGGCGTTTCGGTCAGATACTGACAGCTATTACCCTGAGTCATCCCCAGCAGTCAAAATTCGGATTAGATCCTACCTGTGATTGTTACAAGCAAACATTCACCTTGGGCAGTGATTTGATAGATTTCCTTATTAAGCCTGAACTTGTAGGACGTACTCCAGGAATGATTTTGGATATTCAGTCACAACTTGTTGACTTGCTTTCCGGCCAATCTGTTGAACGTAGAAGAACTGAACGAAAGGAAATCTTCAACTATCTTATTGAAGAAGTTCTTCAAGAGACCGAGGATTTCACGGAATATTTGTGTGTTCCCAAGCTCATTGCTACAGCACGTTATAAAGTACGTGAATATCCTCTTGATGTTGCTGGTAAGAGTCCTGAAGAACTGAAGAAACTGAGTTTGATGGTTCAGAATACCAGCTTCGCCCAAGACAAGATAGGTGTATCTCCATTCATCGTCAAGACTGATTGCAGAATGAATGAGGAGCAGACTTACTATTATGAGATAAGTCGTTATCAGGACGAAAGTTCACTCAGAAGCAAACTTCGCCAAAAAACTTTTAAACAGACAGATAAAATCAGCATTATACTCGATGTTGCACATGCGCTGAAAGCTGCGCATGCGCAACAGGTATATCATCGTGACGTGTGTCCTGAGAATATCTTTGTATATGAAGGAGGTAAAGCTGCTTTGGCAAACTTTGGTATGGCATGGTTTGTCGAACACTCTGACCTCAGTTTCACAGTAAAGAAAGATACTAGTATTAAGTCACCATATACAGCACCTGAATTTATAGAAGGTGATGTTTGTTCCGGAAGTGATATATTCTCTCTTGGAGTAATCTTTTATGAGTTGATGACTGGTAAACTTCCTTTTGACAGTTGCCTTACATTTACTTCTGCATTTGGAGGTGTACTTACAGAAGACTTAATGCCAAGCAAGGTATCAAAAGATCTTCCTGAATGGATGGATGAGGTCGTCAAGCATACAATCGTAGCAGACCCATTCAAACGTTGGCAAGAGGCAGATGAATTTATTGAGTTCATCCATAATTCCATGGAAGAAGAGCAAAAGAAAACCATTGAAGCTCAAAATGTCAATTCTGGAGGAAACACCACAAATCAGACCAAGGTTGCATATTTGAAAGACATGAAGCCAGGAGTTAAGGTAACTCCTTCTATGACACTTCATGAAATTCTTGGTAGAGGTGGCTTCGGACGTGTGTTCAAGGTATGGCACGATATGCAGAAGCAGTATCTTGCCATCAAGATCTTTGAGCGTGACGCATCCGTTGACAATGCCATCAACGAGTTTGAGGCATTAAAATCGCTCCATCACCCTAACATTGTTGAGTTCAAGTTTAACGACCGCACTCAGCAGGGACTGTTCTATACCTTGATGGAACTCCTTGAAGGTGAAAACCTGCAAGACTATACAAGAGGCGATCTGCGTCTTCCTGTTGATGAAGTCTATAAGATGGCTACACAGATTCTGAAAGCCCTCCGCTATATGCAGGAGGAACAGAATCCTCCAGTATATCATAGAGATATTAAGCCAAGCAACATCATGTGGCATAAGCGTCAGATCTATAAGCTTATCGACTTCAATATCTCTACTACAACAGATGATAAGTCATTTGGTGGAACATTCCCATATATGGCTCCTGACCTTGTTGTATCAGGAAACAAGATCGACTGGGATAAGTCAGCTGATACATTTGCATTGGGTATCACTATCTATGAGCTTCTTGCACATGCCTATCCATGGCCAGGAAGTAACATGCGCCCCAATATCCACATGCAGCCAACCGATATTCGCAGCTACAACGATAAGCTGACCGATGAGATTGCAGACTTTGTAATGAAAGCAATCATTACAGATAGGCATCAGCGATTTACATCTGCCAAAGAAATGCTTGAAGCACTGGAGAAGATTGGTGTTGATGGAATCTTGAAGGATACTTCAACAATTATCAATACTTCAACAGTCAACGCAAATCCTGTAGATTATATTAATTCACTCTATAGTCAGAGTCGTCATGGTAATAGTGGCACACGGGCTGGTGCTAAGACTCATGCTTTTGATGATTTGACCTATTCCAAAACAAAACTTGACAAGCAACTTATTCAGGACATCAAGGATTTGAAGTATAAACTGATTATCATTACTGGAAATGCTGGTGATGGAAAAACAGCCTTTATTCATCGAATTGAAGATCAGGGAACAAATAAAGAAGCATTTAATACAAATAATGGTTCACAGTTCTATATTAACGGTGTTCGTTTCGAATCTAACTATGATGGTTCTCAGGATGAAGACAACAAAGCTAACGACGAAGTTTTGGCTCAGTTCCTATCTCCTTTCAACAATCTTAGCGACTACACTCAGGCACAAGAAGGTAGAGTTATTGCCATTAACGAAGGCCGTTTGGTTGACTTTCTCTCCACCCATGAAGCGTTGAAAAAGCTCCAAGATAACATTGAAGACTATTTTTATCAGGAAGGTCATACTGAACTCCTCCCAGGTCTGATGGTCATCAATCTTAACCTTCGTTCTGTAACAGCAAGAGACGGCAATTCTCCAAGTCTTCTCGCTCAGCAGGTGAAGAAATTGACTCGTCCAGAGTTGTGGTCAAAGTGTGATGGATGTCCTATTGCAGACCGTTGTTATATTAAATATAATGTAGATACCTTCCAAGACAGCAGTGCAGGTGATGAAGTGATCAATCGTCTTGAATGGCTTGTAAGAACTATTGTCTATAAACGTGAGCTTCATATCACCATGAGAGACTTGCGTTCTATGATTGCTTGGATGATAACACGAGACTACTCTTGTGATGAGGTCAAGCAATTAGTGGAGTATGTTCAGACAGAACAGCTGCCTGAATACTATTGGCAATACTACTACTTCAATGTAACAGCTCCAGTTGCATGGCCAGAGAAAGACTTCTTTCTCCCATCACTTGACTCGAACGACCGCTTGGTTAAATTGCTTAGGGAAACAGATGTTGCCGGTGTCGCTTTACCAGCTTACGATCGCGACCTCTATTATACATCTAAGCGTCCAAATGACTATCTGATTTTTAGTGACCGCAAGCGCAACTTATTAAATGACTTTAACGAAAACAATGTCATTATTCCTGCGTATGAGGTTAAATCTGATGTTATAAGAATGCAGGCAACAGGTCGTCATAAGAGTTATGTACGTCATCAGTATTTTGAAGGAAAATTTGATTTCCGCAGACGTCTGCCATATCGCTATGCAAGTATGTTCGAGGAGCAACTTCGAGTTGAAGACGAAAAGGCTCTCAAAGAAACGATGCAAGATTTGGCTTGCGCCATCTCTGCAAGTGAAGGTTGCGACAATGCACGTTTAACTGAAGGTTATCTACTTTTGGCAAGCTCCAATGTGGGTGATCCTATTTCAAAGAGCTATCGTCGTTTCCCATTGGATAAATTTGAACTATTCGTAAATAAGACAGAACATCTGACTAAATATATCGAATACGAAAGTGATAGTCTTACTTTTCGTCACAAAACCGATAAGTTTATACAGTTGACAGTCAGCCTTGACCTCTACGAAATGCTTCAATACATTCGTGCAGGTTTCAGCCCTTCTGTGAATGACCTACGAGGACGATTCATTGAACTTCAGATTTTCAAAAATCTCTTAGAAGCCAAAACCTATACAGAGATTCTTGTCACCAAGAACAACAGGAAGTTTACTGTAATTCGACTCGATGGAATGAAACATATTGTAATTGAACCTCTAAACGTATAAGGAATACGATTATGATACTGAAATTAAAAAAAGGTACAGTTGCATTCTTGAATAAAGAATTGCTTTACGTTGACTTCAAGTCAGTAAGACTGGATCGTGTTCTTACTAACTTGTTTATCAAGATGTATGCTGATGGGCAACCTGTCCAACTGGCATTCAGAAAAGAATATACTATTGATACGTTGAAGTCCAATCTCAATGCTCTTGAAGAACAAGGTGTAATCAATGGTGTGAAGGATAATCCTGATGGTGTAGAGGACTGGCTTCGTAGTTCACTACTAGAATTGGTTAACCGTGGTAATGTGATTAAGGAACATGTATCAACCTTAAAGCCGCTCCATCTGTTGAGCTTCCGCGTACAGAACAGCAAGTACTGTCGTGACTATCGTGCTTCAGACCAATTATATCTCATGTTGAAGAGCAATCCCGAAGTTATGAAAGGATTGGTGAAGTATCTTAGCAAAGGTTGGGACAAAGCAACTGGCGAAATCAATACACAGGAGGAACTGGACGTAGATACCACAGGCATTCTACACATAACAAAGCCTCTCCGTGAGCGTAAGAGTATGAATAAGGATGTCGATATTATACCCAAGCCTCTTTTGGAGAAGCAAGCTGCTTTGTTTACAGACGATATTCGTCGATTACTTATTTACAAAGAAAAACTTCCACGTGCGGTTTTCATCGACTATCTGAGAATACTCTGTGGTCTTCATCTTGCACTCTATACAATGAAAGTTGTATATCTCTTGCCCAAGATGATTGATGCCGGTACTCGAAATGTTGATGATGACTGGTCACTTGTAGTTGACTTGACAGATAATCTTGACAGTATTGTATCGCAATTCGCTTGTAAAGACATTGAGCGAATGGAAAATAGCTATGGTAAATACATCCGTTCTACATACATGGTTGATATTATCCAAAAAAGAAAGCGTTGCGATGTCGATGAAGCTTTCCGCATACTCAAAGAAGACAATAACAAGCAAGGAGAGTACTATGAGAAAGAGCTCAATGACATAGAGGATAGCCTTCCCAGTAGCGATGAGAAGGAGTTTGATAAAAACGACTTCCATGAAATGTTAGAGTTCTTCCCAGAGAAAGACTATTTTGATATGTTTGTCCATGTGCTTGAAAAGTCCAATTTGGGTGCAAGTCAGTACAAGTACATACATGATTTTGTAGATGCTGTCTGCATGAAAAACAGCTCTTCTATGTTGTTGGCAGATAGCCGTTCTAAGCGTCATCCTCGAAGAGGTGCATTAGGTAGTAAACTGCTTGAAACGATGGTACAGTTGTTGGTACTCAAAGAGAAGAGCAATGGTGGTTATGAAACACGCTCACTCTCAATAGATGAATTAGCGAAGGCTATTCGTG
Source organism: Parabacteroides distasonis (assembly GCA_021531775.1). Classification (GTDB taxonomy): domain Bacteria; phylum Bacteroidota; class Bacteroidia; order Bacteroidales; family Tannerellaceae; genus Parabacteroides. The sequence continues at coordinate 10,943 of JAFBIU010000035.1, forward strand.
ATCGTTACGGTCTAATCATCAATGGTATTGGAGAAGAACGTTTTGCAGATGCTGATGTTGAAATGAATGCTGCATTCAGAGTGAACATGGATGCGTTCAAGAATAAACTTCGTCAGATTGGTTTTTATACGGATATGAGCGATGCTTGCATCCTTCAAAAGATTCGTCCACGTTATAAATTGGAAGACTAATGGAAAATATTAAAACACTATATTACGAGCGTTTCATACAACATGTTGTAGAAGCGTATTCACCTAAGTTGAAGTCAGCTAAGCCAGGACATTGTATGAAAATTACAGGTTTGGCTATGAAGGAACTTCGTGTCTTGCTTCCATTGCTTCGTCCTTTGAACAGTGGAATGGAAGTTTATATCCTATCTGAAACGGATAAAGGAGAAGAATTTATTCATGCTACTAAGCTTATTGAGCTACGCAATAATCCGGATAAATCGGTACTTATCCTTGTTCCGTCGAACAGTCGCACATCAGCAGAAGACTCTTACGGTGATGCAACCTTCCAGAATCTGTCGGTCGCAGAGCTGCAGGATTCCTTTGTATATAAACTCATCAGTGAATTACCTGAAGAGAAGGAATATCTCTGGACTCAGATGACTGACCTCTTTAAGGAGATTAAGCCTGCAAGAACTACGGTTATTAACTATCTCCTATATTTAGAGACAAAACAATATGCCGACGAAGCATGGGGCAATGGATTGTACCTTTTTGGTATGCTTCCTGATAAAGACCTCATTAAGAATGAAGGTTCTATCAGAAGACGTTTCATGCTCAATTTAGAGAAGGTTTCACCTGTGATGGCAGACTTCTCTTTAACGGCTGCAGATAGAATCGTTAGTCTGCCTTTAGTTAGGAATACTGTCCAAAAGGACTTGATGGTATTCTTTACTACAACAGATAATATCGAAGATGCCGTATCTCTCTTTGAGAATATTCACGAGAATCATCCTGAATTCAATTATGCTGTTCTGCCTTGGATAGACAAAGACAATGAGAGCAAACCTGTAAAGGTTATGGTTGACATAGTTCCAGGAAAAGACCCTAAAAAGGAACTTGTCCGTGATGCTGATACAGGTTCCTTGCTGTTGGCTATTCCACAGGACAAAAAGGGAAAGGTTTCATTTACGATTACGACGGATCCGTCACCAAAAGATAATCCAGATATTTTCTCTTTCGAAATAGCCCTTGTCAACATCGATGACTTCTCTGAAGTAGGTGTTGTGAAAAAAGCTAAGGTTGGAACTAACAAGCGTGCCTCTCGTAAACTTTCATTGAATATTGCATCTGGCATGTTCGAAGAAGGTGAATATATGCTTCGTGTCCGTGCTCTTGACGAGAATGGTATTGTTCTTGACACATTAAAAGAGTTCAAAGAAGAACGTGTACAGGCTTCATGGCTTGATGCGAAGGAGCAGAATCCTAACCTTCAAATGGAACAGTACCGATTGGAGCAACATGTAGCATACTGCAATGAATCAGAAAGTTTTACAATTACCACTGAAGAGTATTCAGGAGAAGGCGAAGTTGACAAACGAAGTAAAGTTAACAGTTTAACTCAGGCAATTATTCATTATCGCAGTACACATCTGTCTAAAGAAGAAGATTTGGAACTTCCTGACGGTGGATCTGATAGAAGTATGTGGATTGAGGGTACATTGAATAATACATATCAATTTGACTTTGGTGCTGCATATGCTTATCAGATTCAGCTGCCTAAGAAATTGATACAATTAGAAACCACGTTCCTTAAGAATGATAATGAATTTGGTCATGTAGAGGCATTGCTAAGTGGTAATCCAACAGACGCAAAATTGCTTGATCCAACAGACACAGCAAGACAGTGCCCGTTATTTGTTGGAGCTAAGGGACTTAATATTCCTGATGAGCTAACAGCATTGCGCCACGGCTTATTTTCAATCATACGTGAGTCTGCTGAAAATGAAAGTGGTCTAACATGTACAACAGACTTTACAACAAACATCGGACTAATCAAAGGCTATCTCGCAGAATATGACTCCTGGTTGAGAAATCTTCAAGAGACAGAATTAAGCGAAGAGCAGATTGTTTGCTTACAGAATCTTGATACTGTGCTTTTGACTGTCGAAATGCCTGATGGTAGTAATGTCAAAGTAAAACTTATCACCCCACTTCATCCACTTCGTCTGGCATGGATGGTTAACTTATATGAGTTGTATCAGGATTGGGAAGAAAAGACGTTAGAATACCCTAAATACCGTAAGGCTTGGTATCGAAAGTTAGATAAACTTTTCATGGGATTATTGCCAATGGAGATTGCCCCTCTCGTACTTAGCGAAAGCTCTTTGCAAGAGGCATATCAGTATATTGGTGAAATTTCATTCGGCTGGGGCGCGTATGTACAACCATCTTATGGAAGAGAAGATGCTTTTGCTTCTGGCTACCGTCAGTTAAAGTCATATACTGCAATGTTACTTAATGTGGCTCGTGAAAAGCAGATTGATAGTGATGTGAGCAAAGATTTAGTTGTTCGTCATCTGTGCAATTATGGTTTGTCTCATCCCTATACGGATAAACTTGTCATCAACCTCTTCAATGCCGGTGATGCTGCTGTTTTCGCTCAGGCTCTCATTGAGTTAGAGAAGATTGGACTTGGTCTTGACCTAACATATGAAATCCGTTTGTTCTCGGATGATAATATGCTACAATCAGGCGAAGCATTCAAAGAGTTGCTTGATCCGGAAGGTTATGGTAGAACCGCTGCTGAAGCAGAAGTATTTTCACAAGCTTCCGCGAACAGATTGTTCCCCAAGTTACGTTTCTCTCAGAACAAGGTAAGCGACTTTATTGATGACCACGATAAGTACCAGGCACACCTTTCGTTTTTGGTTAATCCATTCGCTGTACATACTGAACTGGTTCGCCCTGACGAATTAAGCCGTTCATTCTACTTGAATGGAACAATATGCCGAGACGTGGTTAATGCGGCAAAGGAAGGAAAGTCATTCGTGTGGAATAGGTATTACTCCAATAAGATTCTGCCAAATCCTGTATCAGAGTCAGCCAACATGGAAGTTAGTTTGTTTGCTCGTTTGCAAGAGGCAATAGGGAAATTGCTCTCTTCTACTCTTGAAGAGTCTGTTCCTGCTACAACACTACGCCTGAAAGAAAATGATATGATGCTGTTGTCATTCGTACATGATAGCAGTGACTGGGTTATAACTTTCGATAAAAATATGGGCCCAGAATTCTATGACCTACCTTGTTTGGGTGAAAACGATATTCCTTACTTACTTGATTATGTTCCCGGTGAAGATGCTACAGGAGTTTCGTCGTATCTTACCACCAAACCAACAAGCGAGATAGGAGCATTGATGATACCTCTCTTCCATGAATATGGTATTAACCTTGAAAGATATGAGAATTTCAAGCAGATATTGGAAGATGTCCGTTCTGTAAGTAGTTCATTGATTATGCAGGTTCATGCAACCTCTCGCAAAGGATTTGAGGTCATTGGCACCACACTTTGTAAGCGATTCTTGGAGAAGAAAGGGATAACAAAAGAGTCATTCCTCATTCCAATTGACCTCCATAAAGAATTGTTTGCAGACTTAGAAAACGAAAACAAGGAACGTGCAGACAATCTCGTAGTTAAAATCGACTCTGCAAAGAAAGAAATTTTGTTTACGGTGGTTGAAATCAAATGCCGCAATGTACATTACAATACGGAAGAACTTCATGCTAAGATGGTTAATCAAATTGAAAATACAATCTTTGCACTACGCTCACACTTTGAAATTGCAGTAGATGGCTATGATAGACTTGACAGAGAGCTCAAAGTGTTGGAATTGAAATCATTCTTGGAGTTTTATATTCGTCGTGCTATGCGCTATGGCCAACTTGACCCAGAGTTTGCACACGAGTATTTAGTATTCATGAGTAAGTTAGCTGATGGATATACCATCAGATTTAAGCAATTAGGAGTTGTGTTTGACTTTACCCAAATGGAACGTCAGAAGAAGCACTTCTATGGAGATGCACTCATTTACTCAATGGGAGAACCAGTAATTGGTGAAATCCTTAATACTGAAGTAACTTTGAACACCCAGGTACTTGAAGCAATGGATAAGGAAATCGTGAACTTCTTTGAACCAACCCTAACTCCAAGAAAAGACCCTGACGGTGTAATTGTTGTACCTGTACAACCTTTGGTTTCTTCTGATGAGCCTGAACAGGATTCTGATTACGAAGTAATAATTCCAAAGAAGACAACTGTTAAGACAGGAACTGAGAATCCTATCTCAGATATTCAAGACGAACCTATAAATCTTTCTGTGGGTCAACCTTCTGTATCATTTGAGCCGCAGGAAGAGCCTGAGTCTATTGTTCCTATCTACGAGAAGCCGTCTTGTGATGTTATTATAGGTAAGAATGGCGATAGTCCCCAGTTCGGTATCATCGGTAAGAAGAATAGCAATGGTCGTGTAATAGGTCTTGACTTAAATGAATGCAATACAATCAGCTTGTTTGGCGTTCAAGGTGCTGGAAAAAGTTACACGATTGGCTCAATTACAGAAATGGTACTCCGTCAATTCTCTAAAGTGAACTTGTTACCTGCGCCAATGGCCAGTGTTATTTTCCATTACAGTGATAGCATGGATTATGCTCCTGAATTCACATCTATGGTATATCCTAATGATGAAGCCGGTCAATTAACAAAGCTCAAAGCTGAATACGGAGCTGAACCATGCTGTATCAAAGATGTTATCCTTCTTGCACCAGAAAGTCAGGTGGAAACCAGAAAAGAAGAATATCCTGATATTGAAGTTTATCCAATAGGATTCGATTCTTCAGAATTGGCCGTTCGTGATTGGATGTTCTTGCTTGGGGCAATGGGAAATGACTCAACCTACATTAAGGAATTGAAGCAGATTATGAAAGCCTGTAGAAATGACATGAGTCTTATCAATATCAGAAATGGTGTTGCAAATAGTAACCACATGAGTACATCCCAGCGTTCTCTTGCAGAGCAGAAACTGGATTTTGCCAAAGAATATATAAGCGATGGTAACAAACTACAGCAATACATGATGCCAGGTCGATTGATTATCGTTGACCTTCGTGATGAGTTCATCGAGAAAGACGAAGCTCTTGGATTGTTTGTTGTCATGCTCAATATTTTCTCTTCCGTATTGAAAGTGGATGGACGTGCGTTCAACAAATTTATTGTATTTGATGAAGCACATAAGTATATGAACAACAAAGAACTTGTGGATTCAATCACAACTGCTATCAGAGAAATGCGTCATAAAGGCGTTTCTATAATGATTGCAAGTCAGGATCCTATGAGTCTTCCTACAGAGATTATTGAGTTAAGTTCTATTGTTGTAATGCATAGGTTTAGTTCACCTGCATGGGTCAAACATGTGCAAAAAGCTATCACGCCATTACAGACTCTTACTGCTACCGAAATGGCAACTTTGGGATCTGGAGAGGCATATCTATGGGCAAATAAGGCAACGGACAAAGCAATTACTCAAAGACCAATAAAGATTAGTATTCGTCCTCGTGTTACGAAACATGGTGGTGATACAATTCAGGCAATTAAGAAATGAGAATATATCAATATACAAATAAAGGTAATCGAGAAGAGAATCAGGATTTCATTATCCATGGTTCCCTTCCCGATAACGCCGCTTTTTTCGTACTTGCTGACGGCATGGGTGGCTATTCTGATGGAGCTGCTGCATCAAAAGTAGTTTCAGAAGCCATTTACGACTTTCTGGCTATGAATTATCAACATTATACTCCTGCAGAACTTTTAAAAGAAGCTATATCATTTGCTAATGATGCCTTGATGTTAAAACGAATGGGTATGGCTGCTCAGAAGATGGGGTGTGTTATAACTGTTCTTCTTGTTTCTGAAGGTTATGCCTATCTAACATGGCTTGGCGACAGCCGAATATACATGTATAGGGATGGTCAAGAAGTTTATAGAACTGAAGATCATTCTGTTGTTAATGAACTGGCTAAAATTAAAACATTGCGAGCTTCGAGTTATGAAAAGTATTCTTCTATTGTAACTAAATCTATTATGGGAGTAGAAACTGTTGATGTTGCACCTATCAGAAAAATAGAGATAGAAACTGGCGATGTGTTTATTCTCTGTTCAGATGGCTTCCATAAGGAGATTGATATGAGAAAGGCATTACGCTATGATGATTCTAAGAAGGAGGAATTGGATGCCATTGCTAATTCTATTTCTGACAATTTTTCATTCATTAAGGTTGAGATATAATATTGAATAATGATGTCCGGGCTTTTATACGAAATCAGCTATTTTTGATGTGATTTCGTACGAAAAGCCCGGAACTTTTTGTTTTGCCCCTTGTAAACTTGGCAAGGAATCGCTTAACGCGATACTTGCGGACGATTTAAATAGAACTAAGAACGGTTTGGAAGTCGTGTGCCAAGCTGTTTCCCCCAACGGAGCAGACAGCGAAGAGCCAAATAGACTCCGCTCAGCGAGACAAATGAACCGCCTAACATCAGGATCCACATGACCGTATGCCAGAGCCAAGGCCGTTCGGTCAGCACCCGGAAGTTGAGGCTATGTAGGGCTGGATAGGCCCAATGTTGCCAGCGAGCTGCTCTGTCCATGTATCGGCTGGTACCTCGATAGGGGTGGATGTAGTAGGTGCTGCCATCCACATCATCGATCGTCACTTTCCAGACGGGTAAAGAGGCTCGGTACTTCTTGGGTAAATAGTAGGTGTCGTAGTGGTCAAGCCATTCGATGTGAATCGCCTGTTCACGCCCATGTATCTCCTCAATCACACCCATCACCTGTTCCTCGGTCAGCTTCAGGGAACGTACCTCAGGGGCCGAGGCATCCACCCAATGACCCTTACCCATGCGTTCGGAGGCAAGGGCATAGATCGGGTAGGGACCAAAAGCCTCCCAGGTGAGTTGACGGATCTCGCCCGGATAGGCTGCCAGTACTGTTCGGTAATCCACCTGATAGGCTGCGAGTGGGGGAGCCATCTGCTGCATCCGCTCCATCGGCTTAAAGGGGAGTTGGGAGGTAATCCCTACATCGCGGACGTTGGCGAGCGACATCATGCCACTGAAGACGAAGGTCAGCACAAAAAGCCCAAAGAGGATGCCGGCCAAGTGATGCCACTTGTACCAGAACTTTTTGTAGGGTGTGAGCCCTTTCCCTCTACGACGGGCCCATCGTAGGTCACGGATAGCCAAATAACCACCAGCCAAACACATCAGACAACCGATTCCCGAAAGCCAGATGACCACTTGGCTCCACAGTTTGGCATCTTGTCGCAGCGAAGTGAAGTAGATCCAATGAGGAATAGCACCTACCCAAGCCCAGAAGCGACTCTTGGCATCTGTGCGTTGCAGTACCTTCCCACTATGCGAAGAAATGTAGAGCTGGTGTTGCTCTGCATCATCAAAATAATATTTATAGATAGGGAACTCCTGCTTCAAACGGCCGAACGGGATCCATTGCTCCAATTCATACAGGGTGTCGATGCGAGCAATCGGTGCCGGTACCCAGTGGGTAGCAATCCGATTGAAATCGGGGGTCTCAGGCCATATCAGACAGCTATCGGCCGGCAGGTCGTACAGTTGTCGCTTTCCTTGGATGTGGAAACAGGGCACGCCCAAGTAACTGTCCAGGGTGACCCGACGGATGGTCTCTCCTTCGGGTAGCCGGGCGATCACAGATTCGATGGAGGGCAATCCCTCCGGGCTTAATGGATCCATCTTTTTCAGGCGGTCGTATGGGTTTACTTGCGGGAAAGAGTGATAGATCATCACCAGTCCGGAGAGAAACCAAACGAGAAACAAGATGCTGAGCAGTGTGCCCAGCATCTTGTGGATCCATTGCATTAATTTAGTCAATGCATTCATACAAAGATCCTTTAAATAGAGTAGCTTACTTGAAAAGAGTTTATAGTTTATAGGAAATGGCCACTTGGAAATTGCGCGGCATACTGGGTACCAACTGTTGCCCCAACGCCTGATTGTAGTATTGCTTGTCAAACAGGTTGTTGAGGTTGAAGGTCAAGTGTACGTTGTTGCGCAACAGATATGACATACCGAAATCGGTAATCCAATAGGGATCAAACCAAGTACTGTTGGAGGTGTTCCGATAAACCTTACCGGTGTAGCTACTGCTGAGGTGAAACTCCAAGTCCTTGAAGATCCCGCGAGGAATGGTATAGCTACCATACGCATAGAAGTTCTGGTTCGGAATATTGGCCTGCCAGTTCCCTTGGGTGCTGTTGAGGCTCTCCTTCGTGGCATCCGGATTGTCGCCATAGACAGCCTCAGCCAATGCCGGGTCTTTTACCTCCGCCATCTCGCGGATTTTGGAGTCGTTGAAACCGTAACCCAACGTCAGGGCCAGGGTACTTGTGGGGGAAAAGGTGACATCGAAGTCGAATCCTTTGGAGTCTTGCGCACCCACCTGACCGATCACTCGCTTGGTGGTCATCTCGCCATTCACCTCCTCCTGGTACTTGCTGGTCAGCGTAGCCGTACTGTTCATCTTACGGATGTAGAACAGGCTGGCGTTGGCCGTCAACCACGCGTTGAGCTGATACTTTACACCGACTTCGGCTTGATAGCCCTTCTCCGGCTTGAATACCTCCTCGTTTTTCGTCGGGTTGAATCGTTCGCCGTTGGCATCTACATAGACCACATTGTCTTGGTAGAAGGTACGAATGGGTTTGAAGAAAGAGGCAAATGAGGCATAGAGTGAGGTGTTGGGATGAGGCAGATAGACCGCACCGAAACGATAGGTCAATGCCCGGTTCTTGATGCGATTGAACGAGCCATGCTCCTCATACTCCCGATGGCCGGAGGGGGTGGTAGCCGAGGTGGACATATAGCGGAAGAAATCGTAGCGCAGGGCAGCCAGCACCTTCCAGTATTCGCCTAATTCCAACAGATCTTGGGCATAGAGACTGTTGGCGTAATGGTGTGACACCGTCGCCTTCGAGAATTGGCTGGTCATGTAGCCCATGCTGTGCGGGTCATAGACGGAGACATGCGAGTAGAGACCCGGTCCCTGCACATCCACACCCAGGTTGTAGCCACTGTAACTGGTGCGGTTGAGTGCCACTAACGACCATCCGCCCATGTAGTTGTGACGAATCTCACCGGTCGTAGCCTTACCACTCAACTCCAGCGTGTTGCTGATGGTCTTGGCGATGTGTGAGAACCGCAGCGGAAAAGAGAGGTAAACCGTGTCGAGGCAGATGTAACGCTTTTTGCCGCTCTTCATGTAATAATGGTCATAGATAGGCTCATCGCTTTCCAGGTAATCCAACGCCTCCGTACCGAAATAGTTGATGTCATCACTCGTGAAAGAGAGTCGATCCATTAGTTTGAGGCTGTTGTCGAAGGTGTGGGTGTATTGTCCGCTGATGTTCCAACTATGGTTCTTCATGAAGTCAGACTCGTTGTTGTAGCGTGCCTCGCGGTCCAATCCCGGCAGCATATCATTCTTGTGCAGATAGAGTTGCTCGTTCGAGGTCTGATAGACATCGTTGGCCATCAGATCGGGCAGACCGATTTCTGTGCCGTAGTAGTCGCGGTTGAATCCTCCACGCACGTCTAATACATCGTGACTGCTCAGGTTGGCCTCTAATGCCAGGTAACCGGAGAAACGGCTGTTGCCATTGGAGCGCCATCCCTCTTGATCGGAGTAGTTCACATTCGCATAGTAGTTCACCGGGCCAACCAGCTTGCCACCCATACCCAGTGTCGCCTCTTTGTTTTCATAGCTACCATAGGCTAAGCGGGCATTGACTGTCGGCTTGGCACTGGGTGATTTACGCACCACATTGAGGACACCACCCACAGCGGAGTGACCATACAGTACAGAGGCGGGTCCTTTTAACAATTCGATCGACTCTACGCTCGACAGGTCACCGATGGGGTAGGAGTTGTTGATGGCAGAGCGTTCATCCCGCACGCCATCCACCATCATCACTGCATGGTCAAAACCACGGACGGAGATCTGCTGGAAAGCTCCGTAGGTGGTTTGGATGCGGATACCGGGCATGAAGCGTACAGCATCTTGCATATTGCGGATGCCTCGCAGTTCCAAACTGCTGGCATTTAAGCTACTCACGGAGATGGGCAAGAAAGTCATGGGTACGTCTAACTTGGTAATCTGCGGACGAGCTTTGTAGTGGGCGGTGGTCACCACCTCCTGCAAATTGAAGGTTGTATCGCTGAAGTTTGTGTACTCCTTCTTTTCCTGAGCCTGTACGAATGTGCTTGAAAGGCAGGCTAACGAAATCAATGATAGAATGGATTTCATATCTGTATAGAATGGGATTTATGGATTGTTTTGAATAAAGTTATTTTTCTCTTCTGCTGCACTGTGCCAAGGGGTTTCGGCTACTGCTTGTGCATGGTGAATGAAGAGCTGTCGGATGGCAGCCTCTTCGCCTAACCCCTGTATCCGCGTTTCAACCTCATACCCTTTGGCTTCTAACGCTGTTTTCCAATCTCCAGCTATGTCATTTTGAGCATGATCGCCGGCTACAAAAAGGAAGGGAATCAGGCGGATTCTCTTACACCCTGAGGCTTTGATCAAGGCCTCTGCTGTTTCCAGGGTGGGATAGCCTTCGATGGTTGCTACATGCATATTTGCATGACCCATTGCCTTCATCACATAGTCAAGCATGGCATATTGAGCCGTGTTGGAAGAGGAGGTCCCATGCCCTACAAAAAGAGTGGCTCCGTCTGGCAATGCTTGGGGTGTCAATGCCTCCACGACTTGCGTGTAATCCTCTGGGCTGTAGAGTAGCGGTTTGCCCATCCGGATCTGCTTGAAATGGGGGCGTCTCTGTTCTACCTCCTGACGCAAGACGCTGATCTCGATCCCATCGATGATGTTTGAGGTTTGTACCAGCACATGCGTGAATCCCTCTTGTTCAAGTGCCTGCAGGGCCTCCACCGGATTCTGCTTCTCGATGCCCCTTGCTTTGAGTCGTTTGATAACGATTCGGGAGGTATAAGCCTCACGCAGTTCGATGTCGGGGAATGCAGCCCGCATCGCTTCGTTGAGTGCGTCATACGTTTTACCTCTCGTCTCGTCATAAGTCGAGCCGAAATGCACCATCAACACAACGCCCTTTTCTCCCGGGCGTAAATTACCGAATAACGTGTCCACCGTATCCGGTACAGCTTGCATGCTTATGCAAAAGCACAAGGCAAGCCACATGAAAAAATACTTCTTCATTGTTTGATTATATATAAATGTAAAAATAGTCCTGACCCCGGGATTATTGTTTTACTTCAAGTATAGGCAGGTTTCCTGACTTTCCCCGAGAGAACCGCCTTCCCGTCTGCCCGAAAGGGCGACAGTGGCAAAGGTGGAGAGGTTCTCTGTTTTGACAAGGGGATTTACAGTAGCGGGCACTGTTCCGGATTCGCACCGGATTCCCTCTTTATGCCTCTCTTGTAGATGGAAGAGAGGCATCACCTATACAGGCGACAAAGGTATAAAAAATTTATAAATACATACGCATGGCTGCCTTTTTTTAACGCAGCCATGCGGTATCTGTCAAGGCAGGATGGGATAACAGGTGTTGTTCTCCCGATCGACGGGATAGAGTGCCTGCTCTTCCGCCAGTCGCTTTTTCATCTGTCGGCAAAGATCCTTCACGATATCCGGGTGTGAGGCTGCCAGGTTACGGTATTCGTAGGGATCCTCTTTCAGGTTGAACAACCGATACGACGGGACGCCGTTTGTGTCCGGATGGTAGTAGTAGATCAGTTTCCAGTCCCCCTTGCGATAGGTCGTGAAGTAACTGCCCCGGTGCTCATGCGGGAAGTGCATCAGAAAATCGTCCCGGTGATTCGGATCAGCCTGACCTTGTAACAGCTTTTTCAGGTCACTGCCATCCAGCGTATAGCCTGCGGGAGCAGCTACCCCGGCGACGGACAGGATGGTGGGATAGAGATCCATCACCGTCGCCATCTGGGTCTGCAGGGCACCTTCGGCGATGGGATAGGCCTGTTGACAATGATTGTCTCGATTCGGTTGGGCCCATCCGGCCATGAAAGGCACGCGTACGCCACCTTCATATTCCGAACCCTTCTTCCCTTTGAAGGGGGCCGATGAACCATAGTCCGCCGCTTCTCCCAAGGGAGCATCACCCCCGTTGTCGCCGAGGAAGAAAATCAGTGTATTCTCAGCCACGCCTAACCGCTCCAGGTAGTCCATCAGATCGCCTAACGATTTGTCCATTCCCTCGATGAGGGTAGCGAAAGCCTCGGCCCGTTGGTTCTTGCCGCGGCCCTGATAACGGTCGATGAAACGTTCGTCCGTTTCGAAGGGGTTATGCACCGCATAATGAGCCATGTTCAGGTAGAAGGGGACACCCGCTTTCACGGCTTTTTCGATCTCCTTCTCCGCCTCCAAGGTCAAGGCGTCCGACAAGAAGGTGGAGGTTCCGTGGTAGGCCTCCAGGTCGGGTACGGCCCGGGTTCGTTCTCCCTTGATCCATCCGTAACCATTCTCGCCATGATAGCTGCCGGGTTCTCCGATGGCCGAGCCACCGATGTTCACATCAAACCCGATATTCAGCGGATCCTTGCCTTCGCTGTCGTTACAACCGAAATGGGCCTTTCCGATATGGATCGTACGGTAACCGGCCTGTTGGAGCAGAGCCGGATAGATCGGATTCGCATGGGTCAGACCCATCCAGTTCCACTCGAACGGTCCGTAGGGAGTACGGTTGTTGCTCTCGGCATGGATCCAGTTGGTCGTGCGATGTCTTGCCGCATTCTGTCCGGTCATCAGGGAGGTACGCGAAGGCGAACTGACGCTCTGGCAATAGAAGGTGCTGAAGCGGATCCCCTGCTGGGCCAGCCGTTCCATATTGGGGGTATGGTACCAGTCGTTCAGTGGGTTGCGGAGCGGATTCCCTAAGGTATCCACATCGAAGGGCAACGAGGTGTCCATCAATCCCATGTCATCTACTAAAAACAGGACGATGTTGGGTCGCTCTTCGGCAACCAACGGAGTTGTGGTGAGCGCAGCGCAGGCACTTGCCCAGCCAATCTGATGTAACAGGTTCTTCATGATGATTTCTGATTTGTTTCTTGCAACTTGCAGGTACAAATGTATTGTTTGTTTTCGGAATATTAGCTACTTTCGCCGTCAAACAATCCGTATGGATACCTAAAATTTTTTTTCGTATGAAGATTACAGAAGGATATATGCCCTTTATGGGGTATCAGACCTATTATCGGATAGCCGGTGAATGTCAGGAGGGTAAGAAACCCTTGATTCTGATGCATGGTGGTCCGGGCAGTACACACAACTATTTTGAAGTGCTCGACCGTGTGGCTGAGTCGGGACGCGCCTTGGTCAGCTATGACCAGTTGGGATGTGGCCATTCCTATTTGGATGGTCATCCGAAACTGTGGACCTTGGAGACCTGGACGAATGAGTTGATCGCTCTTCGCAAGCACTTGGGATTGGATCAGTGCCATATTCTGGGCCAGTCGTGGGGCGGCATGTTGGCCATCTCCTACCTGATCGACCAGCAGCCGGAGGGCATCTGTTCCGCTATTCTCTCCAGTACCCTGCCGAGCAGCTCCTTGTGGGGACGTGAACAACATCGGATGATCACCTACATGCCCGCCTCGGAACAGGAAGCGATTGCAGCAGCAGAGGCATCCGGCAACTATGACGATCCGGCCTATCTGGAGGCCAATGCCCATTTCATGCGGTTGCATTGCGCCGGCGATGTGACGGAAGAGAGCCCTGAATGCCTGCGTCGTCCGAAACGTGCCGGCTCCGAAGCCTACCTGTATGGATGGGGACCGAATGAATACACCCCCACAGGATCCTTGGCTCACTTTGAATACACCGATCGGTTGGGGGAGATTCAGACCCCATGCCTGATTATGAGTGGTACCGAGGATTTGTGTACACCCATCGTGGCGAAGACCATGTATGACGGCATTCCCAACAGTGAATGGGAACTCTTTGCCGGCTGCCGCCACATGCCTTTTGTCGAAGAGAACGATCACTATTGTCAGGTGCTCTCCGATTGGCTGGCCCGCCACGACGGATAAGGAGGTTTATTGACAATAACGCTCGTTCGCTTCCTGACGACAGCATCAAACTTTCTATATAAATTTTATATCTTTGCAACAGTTTACTAATACACATGATACGTATGAACAAGATGATTGCGGTCGCCCTGTGTGGCCTTTGCGCTTGGCCGTTGATGGCCCAGAAGCGTTATCAATTGCAATCCCCCGACCAGCAGGTGCAGGTGGAGGTGACGATGGACGAGCAGATCCGTTTCGCCCTCTCACTGAGTGGGGAGGAGGTAATGAACTCCACCCTGTCCCTGACCTTGGCGGACGGGAAGGTACTGGGAGCCAATCCCAAAGTGACAAAAACCAAACGGCAGTCGGTGAACCAGACGATTCCCTCTCCTTTCTACAAGAAGAGTGAGGTGGAGGATCAGTACAACGAGTTGAGCCTTGACTTCAAGGGAAACTACGGGTTGGTGCTCCGGGCCTATGACGAGGGCGTGGCTTATCGCTTCACCACGAAAATGAAGGACTCGATCTACGTCACGAACGAAGAGGCAACTTTCCGCTTTGCGAAAGACTACAAGACCTTCTCCAACTTCGCAAACAGCAAGGCTCCGACCCTTGAAGAGCAGTTCTTCAACTCCTTCGAGACCACCTACGTGAATGAGCCGATCACCCGGATCAACGACAAGCGGCTGAAGATTCTTCCGCTCTTGGTCGATCTGGAGGGTGGCAAGAAGATGGTCATCACGGAGGCAGACCTGGAGGATTATCCGGGTATGTTCCTGAATAACGCGACTGACCAGCCGTTGCTGCAGGGTATTCATGCACCCTATCCCAAACGGGTGGAGCAGGGCGGTCATAACCGTTTGCAGATGCTGGTGAAGGAACGGGAAAACTACATCGCCAAAGTAGCCGGTACACGCGCTTTCCCCTGGCGTGTCTTTGCCTTGGCGAAGCAGGATGTGGAACTGACGGACAACGACATGGTCTATCGGCTGGCATCTCCCTCCCGGGTGAAGGATATCGATTGGATCCAGCCGGGTAAGGTGGCTTGGGACTGGTGGAACGACTGGAATCTGAGTGGCGTGGATTTCCGTGCAGGCATTAATAACGATACCTATAAATATTATATCGATTTCGCGGCAGCGCATGGTATCCGTTACGTGATCCTTGACGAGGGTTGGGCCGTCAATCTGAAGGCCGACATGTTGGATGTGATTCCGGAGATCAACCTGCAGGAGTTGGTGGATTATGGCAAGCAGAAGAAAGTAGATATCATTCTTTGGGCAGGCTATTGGGCCTTTGCCCGGGATATGGAGAAGGTGGTGAAGCACTATGCCGACATGGGTGTGAAGGGCTTCAAGGTCGATTTCTTGGATCGGGACGACCAGGAGATGGTCCGCTTCCTGTATGAGGCAGCCGAACTCTGTGCGCAGCATCACATGCTCCTTGACTACCACGGTGTGTTTAAGCCGACCGGCCTGTTGCGTACCTATCCCAATGTGTTGAACTACGAGGGTGTGTATGGTTTGGAGAACATGAAGTGGGCCGAGGAGAGTGTCGATATGGTGACACACGACGTGACCCTGCCTTTCACCCGTATGGTGGCTGGTCCGATGGACTACACACAGGGTGCCATGCACAACACGGCAAAGGGCAATTACCGTCCGGTCTATACCGAGCCGATGAGCCAGGGTACTCGTTGCCGTCAGTTGGCTACCTACGTGATCTTCGACTCTCCCATCAACATGCTGTGCGACGTGCCGACCAACTACATGCGGGAGGAAGAGTGCGCCCGTTTCATTGCTCAGGTACCGACCGTTTGGGAGGAGAGCGTACCCTTGACGGGTGAGGTGGCGAAGTACATTGCCATGGCACGCCGGAGCGGCAATGATTGGTATGTGGGTGCGTTGACCAACTGGGATGCGCGTGAATTGACGCTCGACCTCTCTTTCTTGGGTGAGGGCGACTATCAAATCGAGTTCTTCCGGGATGGTATCAATGCCGACCGTGCTGGTTGCGACTACAAGCGAGAGGTGATGTCCGTTCCTGCCAACCGTAAGCTGAACGTGAAGATGGCTCCCGGTGGTGGTTATCTGGCCAAGATCACCAAGCGATAAGAAGCAGCGTCCATCCGTTGGATGGGTGAACAGATAGGAGGGGGAACCCCGATCGGACTCTTTTGCGTCCGACGTGGGTTCCCCCTTTTTTATGCAAAGCTATCTCCCTCGTCACGCCATTGTCCCCATTGTCCCCATTGTCCCCATCGTTCACATACGTCTGCCAAGAGTAGTCATGGTAGTTTTGCCATTTTCCATCCGATAAGCTACCACTGCCTGTATTTCTTCTTCATTGAAACTCATACAATTGAATGCCATCTTGTTGAACATTATGATAAAAAGGGGTAAAATGATATTTTAGCCAGTCTTTGACCGTATATAACACTGGACTGATATCGATTTGTAGGGACCAACCTAACTCCACCAATGGATACGAAACAAAATCATAATCAGCATCCTCAATCTTGGGCTTATCCAAAAGGATCAGGATGTCCCAATCGGAATCAGCACGCGCGTCTCCACGAGCTTGGGAACCGAAAAGAATAGCCTTACCTCCTAACGGTAAAACCGTCTGCAAGGTATCCTTGATCGAAACCAATATGTCTGCTTTTTGATGTTGCATCTGTATCCTTAAAGTAAATCTGTTTCTTCATCCTATCATCAGAGAAAGGACATCCAAAAATAATAGATTCATAGGAAATAGACAAATGTCATACAGAATCTTTTCAAAAATAGTCCCTACCACCTTCTTCGCAGGAGATGATAGGGAAAATAACGACTTAATTGCCTATGTGCGTTTTCGATTCAGGGCTTATAATACGGCTGAAATTTTCGGGGTTTACATCAAAGAGGATCAGCGGATAGAGGAACATAATGTGGATATTTTGCGATGGCGAAGGAGGGAGGTGTTCAAATAAGAGTTTCCGCCACTTCCGCCAAACCGCCACATGGCGGAAACAACGAAAATGATGAAAAAAGGGGTATTTTGGGGGATTTTACCACTTCCGCCAACGTGGCGGTTTGGCGGAATTGGCGGAATTGGCGGAAACGGAAGCATCGTACTCTTTGTTCAATAGGATAGTTCGGTTGTCTAACTATGCTATTTACGGGTCGTAAGTATGGTAGTTACGATAGCTAACTATCATAGTTGTGGCAAAAAGTCCGACCGACACTTCTCGGATAAAGTGGAAGATATGTATTGCCCAAAGGGGCCATTCATGTTGTGATGTTAAAAAACAACCGGAAAAATTGGGAGGAAACGTTGGAATGCGTACATTTACGGACTGAACAAACGGGTATTGTGTTAAAAAGGAAGACAGATGGAAGACTATAAGCTGTTGCCGTATGGCATTTCGAATTATGTACAGATTAGACGCGACAACCGGTATTGGGTTGACAAGTCGATGTATCTGGAGCGTATGGAACGGGCAGGCAATTTCCTGTTTCTGATCCGTCCACGCCGTTTCGGCAAGAGCCTGTTCCTGTCGATGATGGAGTCCTATTACGACATGGCATCGAAGGATGATTTTGACTGGCTGTTTGGCGATACTTACGTAGGTAGCCATCCGACCCCGGAACGGAATTCCTATCAAGTGCTCCGTTTGGACTTCTCCAAGCCGGGAGGTACTGCGGAAACGTTGGAGACGAATGTGGATGGTTACCTCGATCTGATGTATGGTGATTTTGTCTCGCGCTATGCCAACTATTATCCTGCTGAATACCTGACGAATTACAAAGCTCTCCATACAACGAGCGACCGGATCAACTATGTCCATCAAATGTTCCACACTTATCGTATCAAATCCTACCTGATCGTTGACGAGTATGATAACTTCACGAACAATGTGCTGAACCAGCATGGTGAGGCGGTGAATCATGCGATGACCCATGCCGAAGGCTTCTATCGGGATCTGTTCAAGAAGTTCAAGGGCAGTTTCGACCGGATTCTGATGATGGGTGTGAGCCCGGTGACAATGGATGATGTGACAAGCGGATACAACATAGCAACGGCTTTGACGTTGGAGAAAAACTTCAATGAGATGTTAGGTTTCAGTGATGATGAGGTGCGTCAGATGATCCGTTATTATAATGAAGCCGGAGCCTTCTCGCTGGATGAAGAGGCAACGTTGGAAGCGATGCGCCCCTGGTACGATGGCTATTGTTTCTCGGAGTATCCTAAAGTGCATGGGCATCATGTGTTTAATTCGGATATGGTGTTGTATTATCTTCAGAGTTTCCTCATGAATGGCGAAGAACCTGTTGAGAAGATTGATCCGAACACGAAGACGGATTATGCCAAGCTGGATCGTGTGGTCCGTTTGGATCAGATCGATGGAGACCGCAAAGGTGTCTTGTTGGAAATCGCTCAACAGGGTTATACGTATGGGAACGTGAAGCGTTCGTTCCCGGCCAACCAGTTGACCGACCCGAACATGTTCAAGAGCCTGCTGTTCTATTACGGTATGGTGACGATTCAGGGAATGCGAGGGGCTAATTGTATCCTTGGTATTCCGAACAACAATGTCCGTGAGCAATATTTCAACTATCTGTTAGTGGAATATAACAAGATCAAACGGATAGACCTCTCTGTGTTGACATCCAGTTTTGATGATGCTGCTTTGGATGGCCGTTGGCGTGAGATGATGGAGTATATCTGCCGTCAGTATCACGACACGACTTCAGTGCGCAGTCTGATTGAAGGTGAGCGTAACCTGCAGGGTTTCATGAATGCCCTGTTGACACTGAATCCCTATTACCTGACCTGTCCGGAGGTAGAGTTGAATCACGGATATTGTGACTTTTTCCTGATGCCCGATCTGCAACGTTATCCTGACATCCGCCATTCCTATATCATCGAACTGAAGTACCTACCGATGACTGCAACGGAAGCAGAGGCTGAGAAGCAGTGGAAGGAGGCCGAATCGCAGATCCGTAGCTATGCCGAAGGCTCTGTCGTACATCGGATGACGCAAGGTACTACCCTACATCTCATCATCGCCCAATTGAAAGGCTACGACCTGCTGAAGTTGGATCAAGTGGAGTAGTATCGGACTCTTCATCCGACACATTCTAACGACCATACTTAGCCATCGTAAATAGGGTATTTAGGTCTGCTAACTATGCTGGTTAGCTCACCTAAATACCCTATCCTTAATTCCGCAACACTTTGATTTAACTTTATTTATAAGTTCCTGAGCAACAAAAAGTTGCTCAGGATTTT
>JAFBIU010000036.1 GCA_021531775.1 Parabacteroides distasonis
CGTTTGTTTCTCGATTGCGGGTGCAAAGGTAGTGCTATAAAACATATCTGCCAAACATTTTACCCACTTTTTTCAAAAAAAATTTTAGCCCTTTCCGTAATTCGCTGAAAATATATGCTTTACAACATAAATTTTTTTGAGCCGTCTCCTTGCAGTGACCAGAGCGGTTCCCTGAATCCACACGTTGTGTCACTACAGGGCCATTGGCCACTCCCTTTATTATATATAGATATAGCACGACACGGGTTCCCTACTATACATGAAGATTGAAACATGTTTACCGCGATAGGGACGCATTATAGACGGATTATAGAGGAATCTTGGGAGGATAAGAGCCCCATTTCCCCCGATTCTGGCCCCTTTATTTGAAGAATAGAACATCTCAGCCCTTTTCTGGAGGCAAATCTTGATTTTCTTAAACCCTTTTGTAAGGTTATCTCACCGTTTTTCCGTATGTTTGTCGGCCTAAAATGAGCAGCACGATAGAATCATGATTGTCATACAAGATACAGACACACAACTGGAGCCGCAATTGGCTGCCACGATTGGTTTCTTCGATGGAGTTCACGAGGGACATCGTTTCCTGATTGAAGAGCTGAAACGAGTAGCCCATCAGCGAGCTTTACCGACAGCCGTCATTACCTTCTCCCATCATCCAAGAGCTGTATTGAGATCTGACTACCAACCGCAACTGTTGAATAGCCATCGAGAAAAGTTGAAAGCACTTGCGACAACCGGAATTGATTACTGCATTGTGCTCGACTTTACCCCCGAACTTTCCCTCTTGACAGCTCAGCAGTTTATCCGGGAGATATTAGCGGAGAAGCTGCATGTGCGGACACTCTTGATCGGCTATGACCACCGATTCGGTCACAACCGGGCGGAAGGTTTTTCGGATTACGTCAGATATGGCCAACAAATCGGCATGGAGGTCGTACAAGCTACGGCCTATAGCGAAGGAAAAGCAACCGTCAGCTCATCCGAAATCCGTCGTTTATTGGCGGAAGGAAACGTCCGACAGGCTGCCCATCTCTTGACCTATCCCTATACCCTTCAAGGACACATTGTCGAGGGACATCAAGTCGGAAGACAATTGGGATTCCCGACAGCAAACATTGCCGTAGATGATCCCAACAAACTCATTCCGGCTGCTGGGGTTTATGCTGTACAGGCCGAGGTGGCTGGAGGGACATACGGTGGTATGCTCTGTATCGGCAATCGTCCCACCCTCCAGAATGGGAGCAACATCTCACTCGAAGTCAACCTGTTCGACTTTGCTGGAGATATTTACCATCAGTCCATTCAAGTCTCTTTCTTGGACTACATCCGGAAAAATATCCGGTTTGACTCACTGGAGGCATTACGAGAACAACTCAACAAAGACAAATCAACCATTATCCATTCAGGCGTATGTACTACGAAGCAATCGATCTATTAAAAGGTATGATCGCACGTCCGTCGATCAGTCGTGATGAAAAAGAGGTAGCCGACTTTTTGGAGGCTCATTGGAAACAAGCGGGACAAACCGTATTCCGCCATGGCAATAACTTATGGATGACATCCCAACCGATGGATCCTGCCAAACCAACCCTCCTACTCAACTCACACATCGACACGGTCAAACCGGTGGCAGGCTGGAGCCGTGATCCCTTTACTCCCGAAGAGAGTGAAGAGGATCGTCTCTATGGTTTGGGCAGCAACGATGCGGGAGCCAGTGTTGTCTCCCTTTATGCAGCCTTCTCTATCCTGACACAGAAAGAACAACCCTACAACCTGATCTTCCTGGCTTCGTGTGAAGAAGAGGTCTCCGGTAAGAATGGGCTGGAGAGTGTCATACCCTATCTGCCCCCTATCCAATTCGCGATTGTTGGTGAGCCGACAGGAATGCAACCGGCTGTTGCCGAAAAGGGACTGATGGTCTTGGATTGTGTTGCAACAGGCAAATCGGGTCATGCAGCCCGCAATGAAGGCATCAATGCCATCTATCTGGCTCTAAAAGATATCGAATGGTTCCAGCACTATCAGTTCCCCAAACAGAGCGACTTCTTAGGTCCGGTGAAGATGACGGTCACCATCATTCAGGCCGGTACACAACACAATGTCGTGCCTGACAAATGTACCTTTACTGTTGATATCCGTTCCAACGAATGTTATAGCAACGAACAACTGTTCGAATTGATCCAGCAACAGGTCTCCTGCGAGATCAAGGCTCGTAGTTTCAGACTCAACTCAACTCGTACCGACATGGATCATCCTTTTGTGCGAAGGGCCTTGATGATGGGTTGCCAACCCTTTGGCTCGCCTACGTTGAGTGATCAAGCCTTGATGCCCTTCCCATCTGTCAAGATGGGGCCGGGACAGTCTGCCCGTTCGCATAGTGCAGATGAATACATTGAACTGATGGAGATCCGCGAAGCCATCGACATGTATGTAAGACTGTTGGATCAACTGGTATGCTGAAGAAGATATTAGGCACGATCGGGACCCGCTATCTCATCGCGTTCCTCAACCTGGCACTCATCTTTGTCAATGCCAAGGTATTGGGGGTGGAAGGAGTGGGTCTGATCGGTTTGTTGCTGGCCTCCGTCAACATAGCCATCATCTTCGACAGTGTACTCTGCGGTAACACCTTGGTCTATTTCATGAACCGCTACTCCATTCGGGCGATTATCATGCCCTCCTATCTATGGGCATTCATCGGATCAGGAGTGGCACTTCTGTTCATGCAGCTGACCCGGCTATTGCCCATGGGTTATGCAATCGACATCTACCTCCTGTCCGTCATGAGTTCGCTGACTACAGCCAACGCCCGTTTCCTCTTGGGCAAAGATCACATCAAAGGATTCAACACGGTCTTCATGGTACAAGGAGGTTTGCTCTTTTTCGTATTGTCTTTCTTCTATTTCGTTTTGCATCTCCCTAATTTCCAGTCCTATCTACGGGGACTTTATTGTACGTATGGATTGGCCTTGGCCATCAGTTTCTATTTGGTGATTCCGGTCATCCGACAAGAGCGGACTGAGCAACGACCCACTCCCTCCGGACTATTTCCATTACTGAAAGAGATGTTTGGATATGGACTGTGGAGTGGAGCCGACAACCTGGCTGAAGTGTGTACGACCCGCCTCAACTACTTTCTCATCCAACGACTGGCCGGATTGGGAGGTGTCGGCCTGTTGGATGCCGGCACGAAAATATCCGAAAGTGTCTGGAATATCAGCCGGAGTGTCTGTTACATCGAATACAGCGAGATTGCCCGTACCCCCGATGTAGAGGAACAACGTCAGATCACCCTGAAGCTGTTCAAGCTGACAGGTGTTGCCTTGACGTCGGTCATGGGCATGGTGATCTGTATCCCAGACTGGTTCTATACCGATTATCTGTTCAGTCAGGAATTTGCCGGTATGCGGCAGGTTATCATCGGCTTATCGGTCGGTGTAGTAGCTTTGGGTTGCAACAGCATTATCGGTCACTACTTCATCGGTAGTGGAAAGATTCGATACAGTACATACAGCTCCTGCGTCGGTCTCATCACGCTACTTCTGGCCGGTTCCTTGCTAATTCCCCGTTACGGGATTTCCGGATCAGCCCTCAGCTCCAGTATTGCATTTTGCTCCATGCTGCTCTTCTCACTCCTCGTTTTCCGACGTCAGACCCAAACAGCCTGGCGCGAATTTCTGCCCAACCGGCAAGACTGGAACTACCTGACCCTCCTCCTCCAAAAGAGCAGACGATCCACAGAAACGGAGGTCGAATAACCGGACAAGGAAGCAAGGCTCTTGTCGAGCAGAAACAAAAAAAGGTGCGGAAACCGAAACGGCTCCCAGCACCTTTCCCCCTACACAATAATAACCCTACTTATTTGATATTTCCTACTTTCAACAGATATTCGGCAATCTGTACGGCATTCAGCGCAGCACCCTTCTTGATCTGATCGCTCACTGTCCAGAATGTCAAGCCATTCGGATTTGAGATATCCTTACGGATACGACCTACATAGACCGGATCATGATCCGCAATGAAGAGCGGCATCGGATACTCCTTCTCTGCCGGATTATCCATCAACACCAGACCTTCACCCGTTGCAAATGCTTGACGAGCCTCCTCTACACTGATCGGACGTTCTGTCTCGATCCAGGTAGCTTCGCTATGCGCACGCATCACCGGTACACGTACACAGGTAGCACTCACTTCCACATCCGAGTGCATGATCTTACGTGTCTCGTTATACATCTTCATCTCCTCTTTTGTATAACCATTGTCCATGAAGACATCTACATGCGGAATCACATTGTATGCCAATTGGTAAGCGAACTTCTCAACCGTCGGTTCCTCACCCTTCATCAACTGTTCGTACTGCTTAACCAATTCAGCCATAGCTGTGGCACCAGCACCACTGGCAGCCTGATAAGTAGAAACATGAACACGCTTGATATGAGAAATCTTTTCAATAGCCTTCAAGGCTACTACCATCTGAATGGTCGTACAGTTCGGGTTGGCAATCACAGAACGCGGACGGTCCAACGCATCTTCCGGATTCACTTCCGGAACAACCAGAGGCACATCGCTATCCATACGGAATGCACTGGAGTTATCAATCATCACCGTACCAAACTTGGTGATGGTCTTCTCATATTCACGTGAAGTTCCGGCACCGGCAGAAACAAAAGCAACGTCAATTCCCTTAAAATCGTCGTTATGCTTGAGTTCCTTTACGGTGTACTGCTTACCACGGAATTCATATACACGTCCGGCACTACGGGATGAACCAAACAAAACCAGATCATCCATCGGGAAATTTCTTTGGTCGAGTACACGCAGAAATTCTTGTCCTACGGCTCCACTTACACCAACAATTGCTACTTTCATTTTTAAGTACGATTAAATTTTGATATATTCAGACATTTATCTTATCTTTGTAGCTGAAAGGAAAGAGTTGTCTGTTTCTCTTTCTTTTCAAGCGTACCAATTCGCATTGGATTTGGAGCGCAAAGATAATTATTAATAATCAAAACATACGCACTATGAAGCAAATCTTTTTGTTTTTGGCCATTTGGCTTCCTTTTTGTCTCTCCGGACAACTTCAAGAATCCTTTAACGGTTCAGTCATTAACGCTACGTATCCCTGGTCGGGCGACACACAGGCTTTTTGTATCTCCAACGGTGAACTCCAATTGGATGCTCCGACCGACCAAAAGTCGGTCTCTCTCTATCTGCCTTCCCATCGGCAAGTGGATAATGAATGGCGTTGCACATTGCGATCGGACTATAACTGGACAACACAGAACAATGTCCGTATCTATCTCTATGCACAGGAGCCCCATGTCTCGTCACCGGGTTCGGCACTCTTCCTACGTTGTGGCACAAATCAGGCGAAGCAGCTACAGCTCTGCGAACAGACCAACAGCAAGGTGACGGTCTTGGGTAGTGGACGTGAATACCTCTTCGAAGCTGGCATTCCTGTACAGATCCGGGCTGTAGTGGATATGGATGGTACCTGTACGATCTATAGTAAGAAGGGAGACGAGAGTTCCTATCAACCGGAATGTACAGTGACCGATTGCTGGAAATTGAATCAGGCAGGTTATTTCATGTTGGCTTTTACCTACAGTAAAAACCATGCATCGGACAAGTATGTGGATGACATTTTCATCCAACATTACACAACCGATCTACCCGAAACACCGGTAGAGCCAGCAGATCCGGATGAAGAGGAACCGGATCCTGAGCCTACACCGGAGCCCAATCCTGAGCCTACACCAGATCCCTTGCCTGAACCAGAGCCCGAACCAACCCCTGAGCCCGAACCGGAACCGGATCAGCCAACAGAACCAAGCACCATACCGGCAGGAGCCATCCTCATCCATGAAATCATGGCCAAGCCGGGCGAGAGTGGATATCCGGAATATGTAGAACTCTATAACGCATCTGATCAATCCTATTCCTTGGCAGGATGCCGATTCCTCAACGGAGAGAAATCCAAATCCTTACCGGAAGTCCTATTACCAGCCAAAGGATTTGCCCTATTGCATCATGCACAAAAACCGATGACACTGCCCATCGGTTGTCTCGACATCACCATCGAAGCCTTTCCTGCCATCAATGATCAAGGGAAAACCCTTCAGTTGGTCGATGCATACGAGCGGGTGATTGACATCGTTACCTTCGCCAAAGCCACAGCCGGAAGGGCCTGGGAACGTGAAGGTAACCAATGGTATCTCTCCTCCAGTTCGACAGGAGGTACTCCGGGCTATCCCAACTCCTCTCCCGCTGAGACGCCGGAAGAGCCGAACCAGCCGATAGACCCTCCCGTCCCAGATCAACCAACGGAACCGGACCAGCCAAATATACCGACGGTTCCCGAACCGGATGGTTCCGAAATCGACCCAGGCGAGATCATCTTCAACGAATTACTGATTAGCCCCTATTCGGGTGGAAGCGAATACATCGAACTGTACAACCGGACTGACTATCACCTGCCTGTCAACGGCTTGGTCATTGCAGCCCGCAAAGCAGACGGTAGTCTCAACACGCACTATCCGTTGGCCTCCATCACAACGGGTATTGCTCCACAGGGTTATATCCTGCTCAGCAAATCATTGGAAGGAGTTGTGGCCTACTATACGATCCAAGATCCAACGGTCTTGCATGAACTCAAAGTACCCATCCTGACCAATACCGGTAGCGACCTGGTACTCTTCCGTAAAGGTGATTACACCATCATTGACGAGGTAGCCTACCAAAATGACTGGCATGTCCCCTCCTTGAAGAACCAGAAAGGGGTCGCCTTGGAGCGTATCGACAGCGAAGCCGAGACCCAGTCAGCAGCTAACTGGACCTCGGCTACCGAGGCATCCGGATATGGTACACCGGGATATGCCAACTCACAACGGGGCGCAACAGAAGAGGAGACAGAAGAATTGCACCCGAATGGCATCGAATCGCCCATCTACTCCGAGCAGGGCCGAGACTATCGGATCCCCTATCAACTGGAGGAGGCAGGCTATCAATGTCGCGCCTGGCTGTTTGACACCGCAGGCCGACGGGTGGCAGAGATTGCCAACCATACCTTGATCGGCCAGCAAGGAGAATTGTACTGGGATGGTTATGGATCAGACGGCAACCGACTTCGTCCCGGTCCCTACATATTATATATAGTATGTTACCATAGCTCCGGCAAATCATGTTCCTTCAAACAGGTTTTCTTAGTGCATTAACCGGGAAATTGGAAGCAGTAGGATCCCTGATCCAAACGTAACGACAAGCCTTCGGTCTCAGCAGGCAATCGCTTCACACCGGTTGCCTGCTCTACCGGCTTGCCGGATTCCAGTACGCCATGGACTGTCGGCAAATAGAGTGTGGCATGACTTCCGACCGGGATCGTCACCCGAATCTCCCACTGGTTTTCGGTCCGATGAATGTCAGAAATCACCTCCCCATAGGGTGTCTGATAGGCATAATAGACCTCCGGTAACTGTTCGGTCCAATAGGGACGAATCACGATATGACGGAATCCGGCAGCCTGTTCATCGGGACGAACACCGGCCAAGTAGCGATAGAACCAGGTCAGTCCACTGCCGAACATAGGATGGTTGTGCGAGTTACCGCCGTCCCACTGTTCCCACGTGGTCGTTGCTCCCTGAGCAATCCAATGTCCATAACTGGGGAAATCGGTCTGGTTCATGACTGTATATGCTACATCATGCAAGCCATATGCTGAAAGCACTTCAAAGAAATACTTGGTTCCAAGAAAGCCCGTGTCGATGTGACCCGTATGGGTTTCGACAATCTCCTTCCGCAAACTCGCAACAACAGCAGCCTGTCGGTCAGCTGGAACCCCCATTGCCAAGGCGTACACATTACTGCCAAAGTCACCATAACTCTGCTGTTCTGCATCGTAATAGGCGCGATGGAAAGCCTCCCACACGCGATCGGCCAAGGCCTGATACTGATGTTGAATGGCCTGTTGGCCCAATACACCGGCAGCTCTTGCTGTATAATCGGCACATTTCCACAGATAGAAAGTGTGCACCAGATCATCCTTCGGTAACCCATAAGGAGGACACCACTCGCCCAAGTTAAACCAATAATAGGGAGTCGGATCACCCGCCTGTCCCCGTTGCTGGTACATCGTTCCATCGGGCCGTTGCCACTGCAACATCCAACACACCTGCTCCTGCATCGGCTTCAGGCAAGCCTCCAACATAGCCGTATCGCCATACTGCACGTAAAACTCCCACGGCATCAAGTTCATGGCTGCACCCCAAGCGACACCGCCTCCACAACCAGGTTGCCAAGGTGCACTGTTGGGTACATACCCATCCACTTTGTCTTGCGCATCGCGCATATCGCGAATCCATTTCTGGTAGAAAGCCCCCGCATCGAAATTGCACAGTACGGTCTGACAAGCCGCCTGCCCATCGCCCGTATAAGGCAACCGTTCACGGTGGGGACAATCACTGGCAATGCCTCCATGCATGTTGTCGAGTTGAGAACGTCTCCAAATCGCATGGATCTGGTTGAACAATTCGTTGGAGGTGTGGAAATCGGCCGCCGAAGCCACATCCGTATGGACGGCCTCAGCCTGCAACTGATCGGCACGCAATTGTTTCACCCCCGTAATGATCGCCTTGCTGAAGACAAACCAGGTAAACCGGGGTGCGTAGGACTCCGCCGAATCACCTTTGAAGACATACTGTTGCGTACCTTGGGGTGATTCACAGACATAATGTACCTGCAACGTATCACCCTTTGTACCCTGTAAAGATTGGAAACGGATCCACCCGGCAATCTCCTTTCCGAAGTCCACCTCATAGCGGCCCGGCTCCAACTCGGTCAACGAGACCGGCTGTAAGATCTCCGTGATCCGATCAATGGGAGCCATTTGTGCAGACAGTTCGCCTATCGGACCCTCCACCAATCGTACCGGTTGCCAAGCCTGTTCGGAACAGGAGGCCAATGCCCAGTCAGGTGTTTCGTCGTTCGCATCATACAGTTCTCCATGATAAATTCCGTTGTAGTGAATGGCAGAGGGCTTCGTCAACCAAGTCTCATCGGTCGTCACCAGCTGTTTTGTGCCATCAGCCAACGTGATCTCCAATTGCACCAATAGGCAGGGATGGCCAAACACACTTGCGATCGTCTTGTCAGGCTGATAAAACCCATTTCCTAAGACAGCTCCCAACGTATTGGTTCTGGGTTGCAACTGATCGGTCACATCATAACTCAGATAGAAGACACGATAGCCACTGAAGCGATCGATCATCTTCAAGTGAGGCGTCCGGTCCAACGTATCCCGTCGCGTATAGTTACTCACATTGGGCACCAAATAGTCCTCCCCTACGCGTTGCCCGTTCAGATAGAGTTCAAAGAAACCCAAACCACACACAAATACTTTGGCCTGTCGGACCGGTTGCTGAAGTTCAAAGGATTTCCGGAACAACGGAGCACCTCCGTCGTCCTGAGGCGAGTCGATCCAGTGGGCTTTCCAATCCGAAGTATTCAGCAAACCCATCCCCCAATGGGCAGGTTCACTCCAATCAGATGCATGTCCATCCTGATCCCAAACCCGCACACGCCAATAGTAGTCAGCTCCCGACTGCAAGGCTGGTCCGCCATAGGAGACTAAATGCGATTGATTGGACGGTTGTTTGCCCGAATCCCACACGTCGTAGTCTCCAGCCTGTGCGCCTTCTCGGGTCGAAGCCACACCAATCTGATAGGCACTTTGCCGCAACCCTCGCTGCTGCTCATCCAATGCCTCATTCACCCAAGAGAACCGGGGATACAACGCATCCACTGTTGTCGGATTCTCCCGATATTCGACCCGGAGCTGATCTACCCGCAGTTGCGAGCAGGCTGCCAATAAAGTCAACAAAACCCAAACACTTGCTAAACGAATTGTTTTACTCAATTGAATCATGGTATGTATTATTAACTGTCAAATTTATCCAATGCACTATGTACCGTATAGTCCTTTCCCGACTTCACTTCGAGAGGAATGTTGGAAAGATGATCCACATCATCAATCAAATAGTCAACTTCTCCATTTTTCTTATTGTCATATCAGCAAAGATTCTGTCACTCAATTTATCCTCTTCCATGTTGATTTCAATATAGTTCGGGAACATACGTTGCCCTATCCAACGCACGATATAGGATTTGCCAATTTGACGAGCTCCATCAATCAATAGCATCCTGTCTGAGTTGGAAGAGAGATGCTCCTCTATCATCCGAGATATTTTCCTGTGTAACATAAACTTATCAACATTCTTACATACTGCAAATATACAAATAATCAGAGAAAAGGTGCGTTTTCCTATTATTTTATTCCTCAAAAAGGTGCGTTTTCCGATGAAGAGATAATTTCTGTGTACCAACTGTGGAAAATTTAGTACTTTTGGAGCTATTATGAAACAGAACAAAATCATATTCGCTTTCTTGTGTGTGATGGGATGGCTCGGAGTCTCCATGGCTCATGCAGCCGACAGGGATTCGTTGCGCATTGCCTTTATTGCAGATGCACATGTGCAGGATGTCATGGGGCATCCGGAGTTGGTACGTTCCATGGAGGTACAGGTACAATCGACTCGATTGTTCAATGAGAACTATTTTGCGTTGATCGCAGCGCTGGAGGATGTCGTGAAACGGGG
This sequence comes from Parabacteroides distasonis, assembly GCA_021531775.1. Lineage (GTDB taxonomy): Bacteria > Bacteroidota > Bacteroidia > Bacteroidales > Tannerellaceae > Parabacteroides. The sequence continues at coordinate 10,653 of JAFBIU010000036.1, forward strand.
CATCACCCTCGTCGTGCTGCCCGGAGACTTGACCGACGACGGGCAGTTGGTCAACCAAGCCTGTGTGAAACGTCTGCTCGATGATTATGCCCATCGGTATGGGATCTCCTTTTTTGTCACCACAGGCAACCATGATCCCCAACGTCCCTACGGCATGGACTGTACAGGACGTGATTTTCTAACGCCTTCCGGGCAAACCAGTACCCGGACGAGTGATCGTTCCTTAGCTAACGAGGGTGTTGTCGTGGATCCCCAACTGTATAGTGCCGGTTACCGGGAACAAATGGCGTGCTACGCTTCATTCGGTTTTTTCCCTCAGGCAAACTATTTGTATTGGGAGACTCCCTTCAGTTCTTATACGTATGACAGCTACCACTATCAGCAGGCGAGGGATGAGAGCGCGATAGACAGACGCAACTATACACTGTGTGATACACTGACAGCCACAGATGCCAGCTACCTGGTTGAACCGGTCCCGGGACTCTGGCTGTTAGCCATCGATGGCAGTGTTTATCTGCCCGCAGGGATCCAGAACGGACAAATGCAATACCAAGGATCAGGATCTGGCTATAACAATGTCATGCAGCATAAACCCTTTTTGCTACCTTGGGTGAAGAAAGTGTCCGATGAAGCGAAACGGCGAAACAAGCAATTGGTTGCTTTCTGTCACTACCCACTCCTCGATTTCAACAAAGGTGCGTCCCAACTGATCGGGAAGTATTGGGGCCAAAACAAGTTCGACCTGAGCCGAGTTCCGGCAGACAGCATTTCAGAAGCCTTTTTGGATGCCGGAATCCGGATCCACGTAGCCGGACACATGCATGTCAACAATACGAATCTGAAAGTCGGAAAGGATGGCAGTTGGCTATACAACATCCAAGTACCCTCCATTGCGGCCGGCATACCAGCCTATAAGATTCTGACGCTCAAAAAAGCTGCCCCATTCGAAGTGGAGACAGTTGTTCTGGATAGCGTACCTGGGTTCAACAGTTTGTTTTCTTTGTATGAGCGGGAATATGCCTATACATCCTCTTGCGGTAAAGTTCCGATCTGGAACAAACAGCTGTTGCAGGCTACCAACTATATCGAATTTTGTGACGGTTATTTTCAAGACTTGGTACGTACCCGATTCATTCCGAAGGATTTGCCGTCTATGCTACGCGACAGCATATTACAGCAGAATGAACGGGGCCAGCTGCTTGCCAACCTCGTACTTGACATCTATCGTTTGCGCTATGCGGGTGATCTGGCACGCCGCTACATTCCCGATGCCCGTTTGAAACAGTATCAACGCCTCTTCCAAGAGGTGAAAGAACAACCGGGGTCTCCTGCATTTAAGGAACAAATAGAGGCCTTGGAACAAATCCTTCAGTGCTTTTTAGCGGATGAACCCGCTATTCCGGTGCAGTAGGAAATTTTTGATCACCCCTACTATGTACATGCTCAAACGGTATTCATCGCTATTTCAATACTTTCCATAAAACCCATATATACCATATTTATGGGATTGCGTGTTATCTCTTGAGCCTGTATCTTTATTAGCGTTATTCGTTTCATACACAAGTTGTATTTCGATGATTGTTTTCTTTGATGCCCAAAGGTACAAAATAAGGAGGAATATGGCAAGGAGCAGGAGATTGATTGCCGGAGAGAGTAACCGGCGGGTAGGCATCATCTCCCATCGGGAGGAGTTTATTTGCAGGTTTGATAGCAACTGAGCGGTAACAATGAACCGGGACGTGCGATATTTGGGGAAATAAAAGACTATAATCCCCCAAAACAAATCCTTCAGATGGAAACGTGTTACAAAGTCTTCCACGACCGGTATCATGGTAAAGCCCTCATTCTGGCTGCCGCAGAATACCATGCCGATGTTGCCGCCGAGGATTTTCCGGGTATGCTCAACACTTATCTCCTGCACAAGCTCCTGCATATCTGTTCTGCCGAAATCGAGTACTTGTTGACTGCCGTAAGTGCTAATCCTCTCACGAGCCCTTGCACAGAGTACGTCCGCCTCTTCCTCTGACGAGACAACTCCAAGATTCTTGATTTCCTTGTCAGTTGAAAGTACTTTCAAGTTCACGGATTAGAATATGATTACGACTGCATCTCCCCCAGCATGATCGTCAGTACAGCACCCCAATGGGCAAGGGCGCCGAGAAGGACAAAGATATGCCACACGGTATGATAGTGGCGACGTGAGTCGTGTGCAAAGAAATAGGTTCCCGATGTATATAAAAGCCCCTCAAGCAAGAGTAGCAGTAACGAAAGTGACGACAGACGCTCATAGACAGGCTTGGCAATAAACACCACACTCCATCCCATGAACAGATAAAGTGCGAGCGACAGACGGGGATAACGACCTATGGCAACTATCTTATAGACAGAGCCAGCAAAGGCTACAGCCCACATGATTGCAAAGACTGTCCAACCGGCTGTTCCGCCTACCACAGAGATACAGATGGGTGTGTAGGAACAGGCTATCATGACATAGATGCTGATATGGTCGCACCGACGCATGATGTCGCGAGCACGCCCAGCGGGAAGATAATGGTAGATCGTGCTGCTGAGAAACATGAGGAACATGCCGGCGATGAAAAACAGGACACCCATAGACCATCGCCAGCCTAACGAGAACGCAGGCCATACCATCCAGATGGACGACAGGGCAAAGAGGACCCCGATGAGATGGGTCATGCTGTTGCTACGTTCTTCTTGATAATGCTCTTCCATAAAATGCCAGGATCACTTGAACAGTTGAGGGATGAACAGCAGGGAGTATTGCCGCCAGTTGCTCCAGAGGTGACCGCGTGAACTCTCGTGGAAGGTATATTTCAAGCCATCTTTTGTCATGCGCTCCATGAGTTGCTGGTTGGATGGCATCAATCTGTCCGTATTGCCGCAAGCTATCCAGTAGAGCTTGGGATTGCTTTGTGCCAATTTGGCCAGTTTACCATCCAGGTTCGCATACGCCGGGATCTCTTCCATCTTCAGCTCTGTAAAGTCAACACCGGCCGAGTAGAGACCGATATAGTTGAACAGATCGGGATAATTGGCTGTAATCATCAGCGTGTGCATACCGCCCATCGACAGGCCGGCAATGGCACGGTGCTGCTTGTCGGGGATGGTGTTGAATGTCGCATCCACATAGTTCACGATTTCAGGAAAAGCCAACTCATAGCTTCCATCCTTGTAGTGAGGGAGGAATTTGGTCATCACCGGCTTATAGCTGAGGTTCTCTGAGGTCTCGCCGGCCGCAGCCTGCTTGCCGAAGTTGCCATTCGGCATCACCACAATCATCGGTTCGCACTTGCCCGCTGCAATGAGATTGTCCATGATGCGTGAAATATGGCCTAACTCAAGCCAAGCGTTCTCATCGCCACCACTACCATGCAAAAGATAGAACACCGGATACTTCTTGTCGGTCTTGCCATATCCTGCCGGCAGATACACATTCATCCGACGATCGGCATCGGCCGCATTGGAATGATACCAAACCGTGCGTACCTGACCATGTGCCACGTCCTGTACTTGATACTCATCGGCCGCACCACCGCCTACATAGAAAATACTGAACACATTACCCACATCACGACGTGTGAATGGATTGACCGGATCGATGCAGAGGACTCCATCTATATCAAAACGATAGGTAAACATTTCAGAAGCAAGTGGCGGAGTGGTGTATTCCCAGATTCCGTCCTTACCCTTCTTCATAGTACCTTCTCCGTTATTCTGTTCCCAATCGGCAAGTACCCTTACATTTTTGGCCTTTGGGGCATTCAAACGGAATGTCACCGTACGATCGTTGTTCACTTCTGGCGAAACCAGTTTACCTTCACGGAACGAAATATTCTGCTGCGCGCTCATACTCATTGAAAGAAGTATAGCCGCCATGACTACTAAAAAATTCTTCATATACACTTATTATAATAATGTAATCAACCACCAATGGAATTTGTTCCAAAATAGCCGGGAGCCGGCACGTAAATAGGTTGACGAGGCGTGCCCTCGTTCAGCAAGGCTCCCTCCTGTTTCAAGGTCAGCAGCAAACTGCAGGCTGCCGATTTTTTCAAGCCCAACAGGTCCTCTAAGGCTCGACGGGTCAGGAAAGCATGTTTCGCGAAATAGTCTGTCAAATGCTGCTGGATCTCCTCCTTCGTATGGGTTAATGAATGCGTCACAAGCCGAGTCCGCTGCAGCTTGGGGCTGCCGATGGAGGCACGGAACTCCTTGTCCGGCCGGAAACTGACGCTTTTAAAATGTACTTTCCGGTTCCGGACCTGTAACTTTATGTCAGCAGTCACCTCACCATCTACCCCCAATGTAGGAGCAAAATAGCCTAAGCCTTTCAGATGAACCTGCCGTCCGTTCTGCATCTCATAGCCAATCACATCGCTCAACTCGGACAAGACCCCGACAATGTCGCCCACAGTCAGTGAACAACGTTGTTGTATATGCTTGGCTATCGTCTTGGTATCCGTCGTTCCGTTGAAACTGGGACGCGCATGGAGCGTCGTCTTACCTTCCGCATTCGGTTTGGGTGTCTCAAACCAATCAAAATGAATCGTCATAATCAAATCGCTTTAGAAGTTATCCAAATCATTGCTTTCACATAGGTTCAAAGGTGCATGAACCTCTATTCAAAGCTATGTTGCACGTCGTCAAACAATCGCTTGACGGTCGTCAGACACATGCTTGACAGCCGTCAGACAATTGTTTGACGACGTCCGGACATGCTTTGAAACAGTGCAAAGATAGCAATAAACATACGTTCACCAAGCATTTCAATCATATTCTAATGAATTACTGGATAGTATAAGAGGTCCCGCCTGTTTCACTGGCCGGCCACTCGAAGATAAACTCCGGGTGTTCCGGATCGGGACAAGGTTTGTCGTCATCCTCGAAAGCAGTCATCCGGAAATGGAGACGGCCTCGCTCTTGGTCACCTTCCAACGCACCATTCGGCTGATCGCCCTGAGGAATCTTGGCGAAACTGATGTCAGGCCGACGGCATTGCACAAAGCGTTCTCCCTGCTCCTCCCAATAGTAATCGAGGATCTCCAGTCCTCCATCCGGACGAATACGGAACTCCAAATCATACTTCTCGACACCATACCAGTCGCGCAAGATGTAGCGATTGCCGGCATAACACTCCAGCCAGCTCTCCAATCCGGGCACCTGTCCGACCAGGGTACTCCGCCCCTTCACCCGCCACAAGGGACGTTCGGGCTCCTGTCCCCATAGCATCTTGTAGAGGTGTCCCCCTTTCCATACTTTGTCCGCTGTATAAAGATAGACATAGGACCAGACATGTCCTCGTTCGGCATTGCCGTGAAATCCGGACAGGATCGTTTCGGAGGGTTCAAAGTAACCGGGCGAGACTCCGGCTATCGGCAGATCGGGCAGACCGGTCTCCACATAATAGAAGTAATGATCACTCAACGGACCTGCATCAGGCAGATCAATGATGGTTGAGTCACCATAGGAGGTCACCACAAAGCGCAAGTCATAACCTTTCATTCCATACCAATCCTGAATCACATAGACCGAATCATTCTCTTGACGGATATGGGGTACCGCTTCCGTACCCAACCGATAGGCATCCACATAGGCTGGCTTTGCCTCTTGCGCCTGTGTATAAGGCACAGAAACCATCAACAGGCAGCTCAGTAAACCAAGTAGAATCATACACTTTTTCATCTTGCAAAAGGAATTAAAATATTAAGTGGCATAATTACACATTTTATAGATAATAACCAATAAGCGACGTGATATTATTTACTAATATCAATAAACATATTGTTAAATTACATTAACTACGGGGGGGGTATTGAAAATCATTTTATATTTGCGGTCGTGTAAATGAGTCGTACTTAGTTTTACTTCTCGTTTTTTAATAAAATACAGTGTGTGATATTATCTGAATACCTATTGTTTGGATAGTTAATCAATAATTCTAATTTAGAAAAACAAAGTTATGGAAGAAAAGAAAAAAAGAGTTTTGACCGTGACACGTGGTTCTACCATTGCACTTCTTTCCCTTTCTGCCTTTACAGCCTTTGCACCTTGTGCAAATGCTGAAGAATCTTCTTTCGAAGAAAGGACATGGGAGAATCCGATCGTTCAACAAAGTAAAGTAGTCAAAGGTGTCGTTGTAGATAAGAGCGGCGAGCCGGTGATTGGTGCCAACGTTGTTGTAAAGGGAACAACGAATGGATCCATTACCGATTTAGACGGTAATTTCTCAATCTCAGATGTACCTGCCAATGCCGTATTGGAAATCAGCTACATTGGTTACAAAACACAGACTGTGGAGGTGAAAGGCCAGTCCTCTATTCAGGTGACCTTATTGGAAGACTCCGAGACACTGGATGAGGTAGTAGTTGTCGGTTACGGTTCTTCTGTCAAAAAGGACTTGACAACAGCCGTTACCAGTGTCAAAAGCAAGGACTTCCTGCAAGGTGCCGTAAACGATGCTATGCAGATGGTCGATGGTAAGGTAGCCGGTGTAACGGTCAACAGTGCCGCTGCAGCCGACCCGAACTCCAGCTCTTCTATTCAGGTACGTGGTGCCTCATCGTTGAAAGCTGGCAACAGCCCGCTGATCGTCATCGACGGTATGCCGGGTGGTGACCTGCGCAATCTGGCTCAACAGGATATCGAGTCTATTACCGTCCTGAAGGATGGTTCAGCAGCCGCTATCTACGGTTCCCGTGGTGCCAACGGTGTTATCTTGGTGACAACCAAGCAGGGTAAAGCAGGTAAGACCACCATTACGTATGATGGTTACGTAGAGCATGACTTCGTGGCCAGCCAGCCGGAAGTGCTGGATGCCGAGAGCTATCTGGAACATGTAACAGGTGCCACGGACTATGGTTACCGTACCAATTGGTATGACGAATTGATCAACAAGAACAACATCGGTCATAACCACAATGTCTCCATTTCGGGTGGTAGTGAAACGACGATCTTCCGTCTTTCTACCAACTACAAGGAGAAAGAGGGTCTGGATATCTCTTCCGATCGTACAGAATATGGTTTGCGTGGTAACTTCAAGCACACCACATTGGAAGGTTTGCTTGAAGTGGGTGGTAACTTCTCCTACCGCGTAGCCGATGAAAAATATACGGACTACAGTTCATTCAAGCAGGCTGTCCAGCTGAACCCGACCTTCAATGTGGATGAAATGGATGCGTTCCGCGGTGCAGACTATTCGTATAACCCGGTGAAGAACTTGACCGAGCGCGACAATGGTGCCAAGCAGACCTACTCGACGATCGACTTGAACATCAAGCTCAATATCCTGAAGAACTTGAATACAGAGGTTAAATTGGGTCGGCAAGGTCATGCCAAGAAGCAGCAGGACTATAAGTTCTCGACTCACCGCGAATGTATCAACAACGACTACAAGGGTCGTGCCTACATCAAACAGGAGGACTGGACCGACTGGACTTTCGAATGGTTGGGCAACTACTCGTTCGCCATCGACAAACATGACTTCAAAATCATGGCCGGTTACTCCTATCAGCAGTTCGACTATGAATCATTCGATGTTGATAACCGCAATTTCCCGTCGGATGCCTTCCAGACCAACAACATCGGTGCCGGTGACTACATGCGTGCCGTATCGGGTCGTCTGGGTATGTCATCCAACAAGACACAAGAGAAGACCATCGCCTTCCTGGGTCGTGTCAACTACAACTACAACGATTTGTTCCTCTTCACCGGATCGTTACGTCAAGAGGGTAACACCAAGTTCGGTGACGACCACAAATGGGGTCTCTTCCCCGCAGCCTCTGCCGCCTTCCGTCTCTCCAAATTGCCGGTCTTCGAAAACAGCGGTCTGGTAGATGACTTGAAGGTACGTTTCTCTTATGGTGTAACCGGTCGTTCAGGTTTCGACAAATACATCTCTTTGGCGAAATATACCGGCTACGGCCAGTACTGGAGTGACACATACAACACGTGGATCAAAGGTTACGGTCCGGGTAACAACCCGAACAAAGACCTGGCTTGGGAAAAGCAGATCTCATACAACTTAGGTTTCGACTATACGCTCTTCGACTCTCGCCTGTCCGGTAGTTTGGATCTCTTCGTCCGTGAAGGGCGCGACGTCATCGGAGACTATAACGTGCCACTGCCTCCCTATTTGCACTCATCCATCGTGGCCAACGTAGGTACAACGACTTCGAAAGGTTTCGAATTCCAGGGTAACTGGGATGCTTATCAAGGCAAAGACTTCTCGTACTCAACAAACTTAACGCTTTCTTATACCACTTCGAAATTGAAATCATTCTCCAACGAGAAGTATCAGTTGGGTTATATCGAAGGTGACGGTTTCCCCTCACCCGGTAACCCCGGTTCAGCACAACGTCTGGAAGATGGCAAGGCCATCGGTTCGTTCTACGGCTTCCGCTATGCAGGTGTGGATGACAATGGTAACATCCTGATCTGGGCCGGCGGCGAAGAGGGCGGCGAGACCAAGTTAGGTTCTGACGGTAACGAGAAGGATAAAGTCTATCTGGACGGTACGGGTGTACCCAAATGGGAGTTGGCTTGGGGTAACACGTTTACCTACAAAAATTTCGACTTCTCATTCTTCTTCCGTGGACGTTTCCGCTACAAGATCATGAATCAGTATGAGATGTATTATGGTCTGCAGGTGATTGCCGGCGACAACAAGTTAACTTCGGCTTACGATGAGAATGCCCACATCAAGGGTTCAAAGGTCATCTGTGACTACTTCCTGCAGAACGGTAACTATTTGCGTTTGGACAACATCACTGTGGGTTGGACTCCGAAATTGAAGACAAAGTGGATCTCTAATCTGCGTGTCTATGGTACGCTGAAGAATGTGCTCACCCTGACGAAATATACAGGTGTGGATCCGACAACCGTCACGACTACAGGCTTGTGGCCGGGTATCGGAGGTCTGGAAGTTTATCCGACAGCGAGAAATCTAACATTTGGTGTACAGATCAGTTACTAATTTAAATCTCAGAAATTAACATGGCAAAGATGAAATCGTTGTGCATAGCCGGTATCTTAAGTGCGATGGCATTGACCTCCTGTACCGACTTGACAGAGAACATATATTCAGAATTAACGAAAGACAACTACTACCGCGACAAACAGTCGGTAGAGTCTGCCGTACTCCGTGCCCACGAGCATGGTGACAACGTGACATGGCGTGGCGACATCATGTTGCTGGAAGAGTTGACCGGCGACCATTTCGTATGGACCCAAAAGGGACGTCACGGATATGACGACGGCCAGTGGATCCGCCTGCACGAACACAAATGGAACTACATCCAGGGTCAGATCAATGGAGCATGGGTGGCTGCCTATCAGGGTATCAGCCAGGCTAACGTGGTATTGCGCCACTTCAACACCCTGGACTTCGCCTCCATCGGCGTCAACGATGAGGAGAAAGCGGCCTATTTCGCAGAGTTGCGCGTGTTGCGTGCCTGGTACTATACCTTCCTGCTCAACCACTTCCGCAGCATTCCTATCGCAACGGAGGCCAATGGCGAGGATGAGATCGTAGAACAGAGTACTCCGCAAGAGGTATTCGCCTTCTTGGAGAAGGAATTGAAAGAGGCTATTCCGTCACTGCCGAAGGAGAAACGTCTCTCCCGCTGGACACAGGGACCGGCAGCCGGCCTGTTGGTTCGTCTCTACCTGAATGCCGAGACCTGGATTGGCGAGAAAAAGTATGCCGAATGCAAGCAGGTAGCTCAGGACATCATCGACGGCAAGTATGGTCACTATGAACTGGAGAAGGACTACCGTGACCCGTTCCGTTCAGGTATCGACGGCTACAACTCACCGGAGAACCTCTTCGAGTTCAAGCATGAATATGGTCAGTTGCAGCAATACACCTGGTGGGATCACTCCTCACACTATGCTGCCAGCCGTTACATTGGTAGTGATGGCGGTGGTTGGAATGCCATTCACTTGCAGCCCTCACGCGACTTCCAGGGTAATGTCTATCACTTCGAGAGTGGCTTAGGTAATCCGTTCGAGAGTTTCGATCCGTGCGATTACCGTCGTACACCGTTCCATGTCATCGACAAGGCCAATACCGGCAAAGGCGTTTACCGCTACGAAGGTTTCTTCATGCAGGGACAGATGTTTGTCGTAGATCGTGGTAGTGGCGAAAAGTATGCTACATTCGAAGAGGATCCGCTGTTAGGACAAGAGGAATGGATGGGTTATCCGTTGGTATTCGTCGATCAGGTAGGCCGCTTCTCGGAGCAAGCTGACATGAAACAGCAGAGTGGCGAAAGCGACGAGGCTTTCAAAGCCCGTAAGACGCAATATATGTTGGACGTAGCGAAACGTGGCTACTATGTATGTAACGATCCGGCTGTCATTGCCAAAGGCTCACAGGTGATCACCGGTGAGGAGAACTCAGGTTTCCGTTTCAACAAGTTCCCCTATCTGCCGATCGCAACCGGCCAGTTCCGTTCACAATGTACACCGGAAATCCGTTTGGCTGAAATCTACTATTCATTGGCTGAATGCTACTATCGCGAAGGCAACAAGTCCAAAGCTGCCGAATTGCTGGATGCCGTACGTGTACGTAACTATCCGCCGGAAGAGTGGGGTAACTACAGCTATAGCAACCACCTGGATCGACTGACTGATACGGAATTCTTGAAAGACTGGGGACGTGAGTTCATGGGCGAACGTCGTCGTCGTACCGACCTGGTTCGTTGGGGCAAGTTCGGCGAAGCATGGTGGAACAAGGAGAAGGATCCGCAGGATGGTGTAGAGCGTAACTACTTCCCCATTCCGCAGAAGCAGTTGAATGCAAGTCCGATTCTGAAACAGACAACTCCGGGCTGGGAATAACCAGCCTGTAGAATTCCGTCATCTTCCAACCGACGATCCATTATTGTAGAACAAACAGCGCACTTAACAGATACAACCGTTCGGAAAGCGGGTGACGGATTTCAACACATACCAAAAGTCCTCTTAAAGGTTCGCGACCAACGAACTTTTAGGAGGACTTTCCTTTGATAACTGAAAGACGACTTATTTGCTTGCCTTCAGACCACGGATGACGGCTGAGGTAAAGCCGGAGAGCTCCATCTCGTTCAATCCCTTGATGGTGATACCGCCCGGTGTCGTCACCTTATCAATCTCCATCTCCGGATTGCTGTGATTCTCCAACAACAGATCGACGGCACCCTTGACCGTATGCACCACAATCTCCTGGGCCTGCTTCGGATAGAAGCCCAATTCGACACCACCCTCAATGGCAGCACGGATGTAACGCAAGGCAAAGGCAATGCCACTCGATGCCAAAGCGGTACCGGCAGCCATCAAACGCTCTTCAATCAACATGGCATTACCCAACTCGTTGAAAATACGCAAGACCAGATCGATCTGCTCTTGGGTAGCATTCCGTGCCGAAACGAAGGTCATACTGCTTCGTACCTCGATGGCCGTATTGGGCATAAGGCGAAAAATAGTCGGTGTACTCATCTGGTTATAATCCATGTTCTTGGTCAAGAATGTAGAAAGAAGATCAAACGTCACACCGGCTGCTACGGAAAGAATGATCTGCCGGTTGAAATCGATGGCAGACTTGATCTCATCAATGATCCGTTCCACACGCCAAGGCTTCACAGCAATCAGGATCAAATCAGCCTGTTTGACTGCAGCCACGTTATCGTGGGTCAAAACAAATTCGGAATTAATCTGGCGTACTCGCTCCAATGATTCATCAGACTGGGTTGTACAAATAATGTCGGATGGTTGAAAAATGGTTCCTTGAGCCAACCCACGGGCAATGGCACCTCCAATGTTACCCGTACCAATAATCGCTATTTTCATTTCAAACTAACTATATGATAATAAAAAAGACGACTGAAAATCTTTCAATCTTCAGTCGTCCATCGTACCCAGAGCCGGGATCGAACCGGCATGGAAGTGAATCCATTGGTGTTTGAGACCAACGCGTCTACCAATTCCGCCATCTGGGCGTCTTTGAGAGAACCTTCTGTTGAGTTGGTTTGTTTCTCAATTGCGATGCAAAGGTACGGCTTTTTTTTGATCCTGCAAATGTTTGGACGTTTTTTTTCAAAAAAAATTTGTTTTCCCTCATTTTATGGATTATTCTGCTACATTTGTAGAGTAAAAACAGTTGAAACATCAGTTTAATCTTAAGATAGAATGAAAGACAGCTATTGTGTAATTATGGGAGGAGGTATCGGCAGTCGTTTCTGGCCGTTCAGTCGTGAAGGATATCCGAAGCAGTTTTTAGATTTCTTCGGGACAGGACGCTCATTGCTACAAATGACCTTTGACCGATTCATCAAGATTATTCCATTGGAAAATATATATGTGGTGACCAACCAACGCTACAAGGCGTTAATCCAGGAGCAGTTGCCCCAACTATCCGAACAGCAGATCCTGCTGGAACCGGCACGAAGGAACACGGCTCCCTGCATTGCCTATGCAGCCTATCACATCCAAGCCATCAATCCGAATGCCAACATAGTCGTGGCCCCCTCGGATCATCTCATCCTAAAAGAGGATGTTTTCCTGCAGGATGTGCAGAAGGGATTGGATTTTGTCAAACGTCACCCTGCCTTAGTCACGTTAGGCATCAAGCCGAGCCGGCCGGAAACAGGCTATGGCTATATCCAGAACAGCGAGACCATGCTCGAAGAGTTCACCAAAGTTAAGACCTTTACCGAGAAGCCTCATCTGGAACTGGCCCGGATTTTCCAAGCCAGTGGGGAGTTTTTCTGGAACTCGGGGCTCTTCATGTGGAACGTAAATGTCATCCTGGAGGCGTTAAACAAATACCTGCCGGATGTGGCCGCCCGCTTCAATTTAGGCAAGGGGCGTTACAATACGGCCGAAGAGGAGACCTTCATCCGCGAGATCTTCCCCTACTGTCCCAATATCTCCATTGACTACGGGGTGATGGAAAAGGCAGACAATGTCTATATGCTCTGTGTCGATTTCGGTTGGGCTGACTTGGGGACGTGGGGATCGCTGTTTGATCTGGCCCATAAAGACGCACAGCAGAATGCAGTCTTGCGCAAGAACAAGACGCTCTTGTATGAGAGTACGAATAATGTGGTTGCCTTGGAAGATGCCAACCGGTTAGCGGTCATACAGGGACTCAACGACTGCATCGTGGCGGAGTCGGGCAATGTATTGCTCATCTGCAAGAAAGAGGATGAACAGCGTATCAAGCAGTTCATGGCCGATGCGCAAATCAAATATGGGAAAGAATTCAACTGACCATCGGATGGACGCCTACATCCATCGCTTACCGAGATAATGCACCGGATACCAGGCGGCCAGGAATCCGATGGAGAGGACTGTGCCCAAGACGGCCAGTATATCGGCCAGTTCTACCCGTACCGGATAGGCATCAATGATGAAGGAGCCGGACGACTCGCCCAGTTTGATGAAGCCCCACTGCTGTTGCATCAGGCAGAGGGCCACCCCCACAACAATTCCGATCAGGGCTCCGAAACCGGCAATCATCCATCCTTCGAACAGGAAAATACGACGAATCAACCGGCTGTCCGCTCCCATATTGCGGAGCGTGACAGCATCGTCGCGCTTCTCAATCATCAGCATGGAGAGGGAACCGACCACATTGAAGAGGGCAATGGTCAGGATGAAGCAGAGAATCAGGAAAGTCATCCACTTCTCTACCTGCATCATCTTGAAGGAGGCTTGTTGCTGTTCGTACCGGTCTTCTACCCGAAAGTCCTCCCCTAAACGTGTGCGGATCTGCTGCTTCGTGGCTGAAAGATCGGCACCGGCTTTCAATTTCAGTTCCAGGGCAGATACCTCCTGGGAGTAGTTAAACAGCGTGCGGGCCAACGACAAGGGAATCAGCATGTAGTTTTCGTCATAGATCTGCTGGTTGATACAAAAGACGGCCCCCATGTAGGCATACTCCTGCTGGAAGGAACTGGCAGGATTGGACAGATTCACCTTGCCCTCCCGTTTCGGCACATAGAGTTCCAACGGATAGACAAATCCAGCATTCACCCCTAATGAGGAGGCTAACCCGATCCCCAATGTGGCATAGTTGGCCACCTCATCCGACAGGCGGAACTCACCATCAATCAGCACACTATCGATCGCCACCAACCGGGAAAAGTGATCATCTACCCCTTTGACAGTCGCTACCACCTGCCGGTCGCGATAACGAACCAGCGCATTGTCCTGCAAGACCTGGCTGGACTGTTCAATAGCCGGCATGGCCAATACCTCCCGGATCGAGGCTTGAGAGGGATCGAACACCTTACCCTGCCGGGGCGTGATCTTCAGCTCCGGATCAAAGTTGCTGAACAGCGAAGAGACCAAGTCGCTAAACCCATTATAGACCGACAAGGCACACACCAAGGCCATGGTGGCAATGACGACACCACACACCGATACCATCGATATCCAGTTGATGGCATTGTGCGACTTCTTCGAGAAGAGATAGCGCCGGGCGATGTAAAACGGAAGATTCAAAATGCGCTTACTTCTTTAACAGTTCATCGATGTGCTCGATGTAATCCAATGAATCGTCAATGAAGAAACTCAGCTCCGGGATGATACGCAACTGCTTGCCGACCCGTTGTCCGAGATCATAACGGATCGCCTTGGTGTTCTGACGGATGGCATCCAACAACTCAGCTCCTCTTTCGGAGGGGAAAATGCTCAGATAGGCTTTTGCCACACCCAGGTCAGCACTGACACGCACCACACTGACAGAGACCAACACGCCCCGCATGGCCTGTGTCTGCTTCTGGAATATATCACCCAACTCCTTTTGCAGGAGACGCTCAATCTTGTGTAATCTTGTACTTTCCATAAAAACTGCTTCAATTATTTTTTCCAAATCATTGTCAAGCCGTCCCGAAGCGGCAAGATCACCTTCTCGACCCGCTCATCCTGCTTGATCTTTTCATTAAATGCCAAAATGCCTAACGACTGTTTGTCGGAGGCCGGAATGGTCTCCACAACCTTGCCATCCCAAAGGGTATTGTCGGCCAAGATCAATCCGCCGGCCCGCACCTTCGGGAATACCAGATCGTAATAGGCCGAATAGAGCCGTTTGTCCGCATCAATGAAGACCAGATCAAACTGCTCGTCCAGCTGGGGGATGATCTCCATCGCATCACCGAAATGGACCCGGATCTTCTCCTGCAAGGGAGACTGGTTCAGGTACTTGAAGATGAAATCCTCCATCTCATCGTTAATCTCTAACGTATGGACCAATCCATCCTCCGGCAATCCTTCCGCCAGACAGAGAGTCGCATAACCGGTATAGGTCCCGATCTCCAATACCCGACGTGGCTGCATCATCCGGCAAAACATCTTCAGGATCCGACCCTGGAGATGACCCGACAGCATGCGAGGGCGAAGCAGATTGACGTGGGCATCACGCTCCAACGCCTTCAACAACGCCCCTTCGTCATCGCTGTGGGATAAGATGTATTCCTCGATTGTCAAGGCTCTTAATCTTTAAAGGTAGGCAACTGGTAATCCTTGATATTGTTCTGATCCAACACCTTGCCGACATTGTTGATCTCCAAGAAGCTGGTACCGCCACCATCGTAGCTACCGCTCAGGTAGGCCACCATGTCATTGCGGGTGATCCATCCGCTCTGGATCAGTTCGTTCAACGCATCGCAGAAGTAGCCGCGACGGCTATCGTTCCAAGGCTGGTAAACCGCCCAAACACCATACGAGAGTGACAACATACGCATGACACGCTGGTTGTAACAGATGGCAAAGACAGTTGAAGTACCCCGGAAAGCAGCCAAGTAACGGGCTGTTCGTCCAGTATAACTGTCCGTAATGATTGCCTTGACATGCAGTTTGGAAGAGGATTCAACTGCCTGCTTAGCCAAGAACGAAGTGACATCCAGGTCAATTCCCTCGATCGGCACACGAATATCGTTGGCTGCCAACTTGGTCTTCTCGGCTTCACGAGCTACCTTCGACATGGTCTGGACAGCCTCCAACGGATACTTGCCGTAAGCGGTCTCACCACTCAGCATCAAGGCATCGGTCCGGTAATAGATGGCATTGGCGATATCCGTCACCTCGGCACGGGTCGGGCGCGGGTTATTGATCATGGAGTGCAGCATCTGTGTAGCCACGATCACCGGCTTCTTCATCTCTACACATTTCCGGATCAACATACGCTGAATGCCCGGAATCTTCTCAGCCGGCACCTCGATACCCAAGTCACCGCGGGCAATCATCACACCATAAGCCACTTCCAGAATCTCATCGATCCGATCGACACCCTCCTGGTTCTCAATCTTGGCAATGATCTTGATCGGGCTGTTGTGTTCGTCCAGGATCCGCTGAATATCCAGCACGTCCTGTTTGTTGCGGACAAAGGAGTGGGCAATGAAGTCCAGATCATTCTCGATCGCCCACAAGATATTCTTGCGGTCCTTCTCGGTCAACGAAGGCAAGTTAATACGTACACCCGGCACATTGACACTCTTGCGGCTACCGATCGTGGCATCATTCTCCACTTCACACACCAGGTAATCCGCACACTTGTCAACCACTCTCATTTCCAGATCACCATCATCCACCAGAATGGCACTGCCGACCGACAGGTCATGCACAAAGTTCCGATAAGAGACTGCAATGCAATCGTGGGTTGTTTCCAGATCCGGGTTACCCACCACCTGAATCCGGTCTCCCGTCTTGAATGCAATCGGCTCCTGGCCTGCATTGACCGTTGTACGGACCTCAGGCCCTTTGGTATCCATCAGAATACCAATCCGCTCAGAGACGGACCGCGTATTGGAGACAATACGGCTCAACCCCTCAGCCGTCAGATGGGCTGTGTTGAGACGAACGACATTCATGCCAGCCTTGTACAACGAATTGATGAAATCAACGTCGCAACGCTTGTCTGAAATCGTGGCAACAATCTTAGTGTGCTTTAACATATCTTCTAACCTTAAAAATTGAACCTAAAAATCTTTATACTCTATTATACTTGATCATGCAAAGAAGGATTCAAGTGCCAAACGGTACGAATCCAATCCGAATCCTAACACGACGCCCTTACAAACGGCCGAGATCATCGACACATGACGGAAAGACTCCCGCGCATGTACATTGGAGATATGCACCTCAATCACTGGTGTCGTGATGGATTTGATTGCATCCCGCAAGGCGATCGAGGTATGCGTGTAGGCTCCTGCATTCAGGATGATGCCATCGTATTCGAAACCAACCTCCTGCATCTTGTTAATCAGTTCCCCTTCGATATTGCTCTGAAAATAGGAGATCTCACAATTCGGATAACGCACTTTCAGCCGATCCAAATAACTTTCGAACGAGGCATCGCCATAAATCGTCGGCTCACGCTTCCCCAATAAGTTCAAATTTGGACCATTGATGATTTGAATCTTCTTCATATAATTGCAATTTGTTACTTTTGCACAACTTACCATTGAGATGTGCCGTTTCTTTATTCTTCGGCAAAGGTAAGGATTTTATTTGAGACAGACATACATAGATGAATACAATGCAACACAGCAACCAGATGATCCGCCGGTACAAGATGTATCTGCAATTGGAGAAGGCAGTCTCCCCCAACACCCTGGATGCCTACCTACGCGATCTGGAGAAGTTGAGACAGTTTGCCCAAGATGAGGGGAAAGAGCTGACCGACATCACCTACGAAGATCTTCAGACCTTCATTGCCGGCCTGAAAGACATCGGGATCCACCCTCGCTCCCAAGCACGTATCGTATCCGGAATCCGTCAGTTCTATCAGTTTCTCGTACTGGAGGATGTGTTGAAGAATGACCCGACGCGCCTACTCGCCCAACCAAAGATTGGCGAACACCTGCCGGAAGTGCTGACAGTGGATGAAATAGACCGACTGATCGACTCCATCGACCTCACCACCGACGAAGGCCAACGTAATCGGGCGATTCTGGAGACCCTCTACAGCTGTGGTTTACGTGTGTCGGAACTTGTCAACCTGAAGTTTCAGGACATCTATCCCAAAGAGGGATTCATCCGTGTGGAGGGAAAAGGGAGCAAACAACGGTTAGTGCCCATCTCCGAACGGGCACTCAAGGAGATCAATGCCTACCTGCCCGACCGGGATGCCCTGACCATCAAACCGGGTTATGAGAGTTACCTCTTCCTAACCAAACGGGGAAAACCACTCTCACGTATCACGGTCTTCCACATCGTCAAAGTGCAGGCGGAACTGGCCGGCATCCAGAAGGTCATCAGTCCGCACACCTTCCGGCACTCGTTCGCTACCCATCTGTTGGAGGGAGGGGCTCACCTACGGGCCATCCAGGAGATGTTGGGACATGAGAGTATCCGGGCCACCGAGATCTATAC
>JAFBIU010000037.1 GCA_021531775.1 Parabacteroides distasonis
AAGACCATCAGTCGAGCGGGCACCTGTATCTCGTACGTCTGTTAGGGAAGGATTCGACATTCCGCAACGAGGTAATACGTCAGATGGCTGAAAGGGGCATTGCCTGCAATGTTCACTATAAGCCGCTACCCATGATGACGGCCTACAAGAATCTTGGTTTCGACATCAAGGATTATCCGAATGCCTATCATCAGTTTGAGAACGAGATCACCTTGCCTTTGCATACTCGTCTGACGGATGAGGATGTGGCGTATATCATCGGGAACTTCGTCGAGATTATTTCAAAATGATCGACTGGATGAAAATAGTAGCAAAAGGGATATGGGCTTTCTGTTCCTATCTCTTTTGGCCACGCTTTCTGAAAAAGATGTAGTCCCATGTTAAGGGATTATCAACAAACTATATGTGAACGGACGCTTCGCTCCTTGAAGCGTCATCGGAGTGTGATGGTTCAGATGCCCACCGGCACGGGCAAGACGGTTACGTTGGCGGCTCTCTTGCAGGCATATTCAGTTCCTGTCGGGAAGCAGTCTGCTCAACCGGATTTGCTTATCGTAGCCCATACACGGGAACTGATCGAACAGATCAAATCGACCCTCCAACGGATGGGACTGGATGCTTCCCATATCTATGTCGAATCCATTCAGACCGTTTCTCGCCGGATTGCGACGGATCGCATCTCGATTCGTCCCTCGTTAGTGATCATCGATGAAGCGCATCATGCCTTGGCCAACACCTATCAGCTGCTGTGGAAGCAGTGGCCGAAGGCCCGTTTCTTAGGATTGACAGCTACTCCTTACCGGTTGAATGGAGCCGGTTTTACTGATCTGTTTGACCGACTGATTACGTCGGACAGTATTACCCGTTTTATGGCGGATGGGTGGCTCAGTCCGTTCGACTACTATTCCATTCCATTGGACAGTGCCGAAAGTCAAGCCATTGCATCATTCAAGAAGCGGAATATCGATGGAGATTATCAGACGAAGGAGATGCGGGATTTGTTGGATGTGCGGCCGACCATCCAACGGCTGTATGCCTCCCAAATGGAGTTCGCCCCCGGTCGGAAGGGAATCGTGTATGCCATAGATATCACGCATGCGGAGCATATTGCCGAATTCTATCGTTCGAAGGGTCTGGTTGCGAAAGCGATCAGTGCTGCCACACCGAAGTTGGAGCGTAAAGCGGATCTGGCCAAGTTCCGGACCGGAGAGATCCAAGTGTTGGTGAATGTGGATCTCTTCTCGGAGGGCTTTGACTGTCCCGATGTGGAGTTCATCCAGTTGGCACGACCTACGTTATCGTTGGCCAAGTACCTGCAGATGGTGGGTAGGGGACTTCGGAGGCATGAGGGCAAGGCCTGTTGCATTATTCTGGACAATGTGGGGCTTTACCGTCGTTTCGGCCTTCCTTCGGATGATCGGGACTGGAACACCTATTTCCGGGGAGATCGAAAACAGATTGAAGCCTTGGACCAATCGGTTATGGCCTTGCGTTCGGCCGATACCGATTTGTCTCAATCCGTACGCAATGCCAACGGGAGAGATGCCTCCTTGATCCAGATCACAAGTCATGAACAGATCGGGCGTATGGTGCAGGGGCAGTCTGACTTCGTCCAAAAGAAACAGAGCTGGACAGACCCGCGGAACGGCATTATCTATCAGGCCCGTCCGGTATCCATGCTGTTCCGTGGGGTGGAGCTTTCGACGGCAGATGGCGAACAGTTTTACCCGAGGATACGATCGGCCTACATCCGTCCCGACAAGGGAATCAGTCGTCGTTGTCTGCAGATGCAGGTGGGGTATGGTCTGTTCTGGCAAGGCTTGTTGATTCCGGGGAATCTGCCGGACCGTGTCTTCGAGATGGAGAAGCGGTACAAGTCGGGTTTCCGGATCTTTCATGACGAAAGGGGAGAGCGGTATATCCAGACCAGTCCGGATGATCCGCTTCAAATCATTCCGACTGAGGCGTATCTCAACCAATGGATGGAGTCTTGGGATGTGGCTCGGGAAAAGTGGCAGGAGGATCTCCGTTACATGATCCGCGCCCGAACGGCAGCCTATGATCACCTCATGCAGGCGATCCAGCAGCATCGAACGGAGGTGGTCTATTTGGATGGTGATATTGCACAAGTGATGGATGCGAGCCGCCCTTCCTGCTGGATCGACCGTCGGACCGGTTTTGTGCATTACAGCCAGCCTCACCTGTTCAAACGTGGATTTTTGGAAATCCTGCAGGAGGATGATATGCTCTTTGTGCGCAATGTGCGAGACGAGTCTTGCCGTCCGTTTAAGAATCACATGCTGGTGGCAGATGATGAGATTGCGATGATTGAGGATCGTCTGTATGTCCGGAACGAGTTCTGTATGGGCTGCTACAAGGTCAAGTACCGGAGTGATGACTTTACCTATTTCCGTACAGGCATGAACCGTTATCAACGGGACTACGATACGGATGTGGAGATCACCCATAAACCCGGTTCCGCACCGACGATCCGATTGTCGTTGAAGTGAAGACAGGAAAGATTTGTGGCAAGATTATCTGATGGAGTTGCTACTTGCTGCTAAAAATTAATGCGGTTGCTTAGGTATGTGGGTGAGTTTTTATATCTTTGCATTCAGTATTAATGAATGTGGTTTGATTATGGTTGAAAATCAGAATAATTTATTGAAGGGAGCGATGACCTACGGAGCCTCCTTGGGCTTTTATTGGGTGTTCAAGTATCTGTTCTGGATGCTGAGCCTGAAGATCTCTATGTTGAGCGTGGTCTATCTGGTCTTGACGCTGTTTGTACCTTATGTGGCATACCAGTTGACCAAACGCTATAAACAGGACATTGGCGGGCGTATCAGTTTCTTTCATGCCTGGCGCTTTGGTATGATGCTCTATCTCTTTGCCGCATTGATTGTTTCGTTGGTGCACTTTGCCTTTTACCAGTTTTTTGCTCCCCACGACTTCTTGCAGCAGGCAGCCCATCAGTTGGCCGAGATCATGCAAGATGCTGCGGTGGAACGAAGCGTCATCGACTCGATGCAGCAGCTGAATGTGTCTCCGATTCACATGGCTATTCAAGGCATTTTCAATAATATATTTTACGGTATCATCTTCTCGATTCCTGTAGCAGCCTGGGTCAGCCGGAGCCAGCAGCCGACACAGATGAATGCCGGATCACATGAGGTAGAAAAACAAGCATAAAAGAATGGATATTTCAGTCGTTATTCCGTTGTATAATGAAGCCGAATCGCTTCCGGAATTATTTGCATGGATCGAACGGGTCATGCAGCAACACCATTTTTCGCATGAGATTATTTTTGTCAACGATGGCAGTACGGACAACTCGTGGGAGGTCATTGAGGGATTGCAAAAACAGGCGCCTGACATTGTGAAGGGCATCAAGTTCCGTCGTAACTACGGCAAGTCGCCCGCCTTGCATTGTGGATTTCAGCGGGCGGAAGGGGATGTCGTGATCACGATGGATGCCGACCTGCAGGATAGTCCGGATGAGATTCCGGAGCTGTACCGGATGATTACCGAAGAGGGGTACGACTTGGTGTCGGGCTGGAAGAAGAAGCGGTACGATCCCTTGTCGAAGACGATACCGACGAAGCTGTTCAACGCAACGGCCCGTTACTTCTCGGGCATCCATAATCTGCATGATTTCAACTGTGGCTTGAAGGCCTACAAGAATGTGGTGATCAAGAATATTGAAATCTATAACGATATGCATCGCTACATTCCCTATTTGGCCAAGATAGCTGGTTTTGGCAAGATTGGTGAGAAGGTGGTACACCATCAGGCCCGCAAGTATGGGACGACGAAGTTCGGACTGGACCGTTTTGTGAATGGTTATCTTGATCTGCTGACACTCTGGTTTACCTCCAAGTTCGGCAAAAAGCCGATGCACTTTTTCGGTCTGTGGGGTAGTGTGATGTTCTTCATCGGCATGGTGGCCTTGTGTGTCGTATTGGGCATGAAGTTGATTTCCATTATCCAAGGCGATCTGTTGCCGCTGGTAGCACTCTCTCCCTGGTTCTACATTTCGCTCACGGCCATGATTTTGGGAACGCAACTCTTCTTGGCCGGTTTCATCGGTGAACTGATCTCCCGCAATTCGCCTACACGGAATAACTACAAGATTGAAACCGAATTGTAAGCATGTCATTCGTTGAAATTGTCTTATTGGCTGTCGGACTGTCCATGGATAGTCTGGCAGTTTCTGTAACAGGAGGGGCCTTGTTGCGCACCTTTCGCTGGACACAGGTTGTTCGCATAGCTGCTGTACTCGCCTTTTTTCAGGCTGCATTTACCCTGTTGGGCTATGTGGGCGGTTATGGCTTCCAACACTACATTCAGGCATTTGACCATTGGATTGCCTTTATCCTGCTGCTCTACTTGGGCGGACGGATGATCTACGAAAGCACCCAGGAGGAAGACGAGGAGCATGCCGGCGATTTTCTCAAATGGCGAACACTTTGCACATTGGGTGTAGCCACCAGCATTGATGCCTTGGCCGTCGGTATCTCCCTGGCCCTTTTGCAGGAACCGTTGGTACGGTTGATAGCGACAGTCGGAGTCGTCACTTTCCTCTTTGCCGCTTCGGGCGTCCTGTTCGGTAACCGTTTTGGACGAAAGGTCGATTTGAAGCTCGACCTGATCGGTGGCTTTATCTTGATTGCCATCGGTCTGAAGATATTAATTGAACATCTATTTTTTGCTTAAACATGTCACGTCGATTTACCCTATTATTCAGTCTGTGTGGATTGCTGCTGTTGCTGGTCTGCTGTCAGCAGACTCCCTATCAGGAGGAGAGTGGTACAGTCTTCCACACGTTGTATCACATCAAGTATCAAGCTCCACGTCCGCTGACCGATTCGATTGATGCCGAATTGCAGGCCTTCAATCTCTCTTTGAATCCCTTTATTCCACAGTCCATCATCTCCAAAGTCAATCACAACGAGCCGGTGGAGGTGGATGACTGGTTTGCCGAAGTGTTCCGGACGGCCGAAAAGGTATCCGCCCAGACAGAGGGAGCCTTCGACATCACCTGTGCTCCGTTGGTCAATCTTTGGGGCTTCGGCTTCCAGAAGATGGATAGCGTCACACCCCAGATGGTCGATAGCATCCGCCACTTTGTCGGTTACCGGAAGATGCGTTTGGAGGGCCGTCGGGTCGTCAAGGAGAATGAGCGGATGATGCTCAACTGTTCGGCCATTGCAAAAGGGTACGCCTGTGATGTGGTTGCCCGTCTGCTGGAACGCAATGGAGTCCAGAACTACATGGTGGAGATCGGAGGTGAAGTGACGATGCGAGGGGTGAATGCGGCCGGACAAGGCTGGCGGATCGGCATCAACAAACCGGAAGATGAAACGGAGGGTGTACACAACGACATTGAAGAGATCGTGCAGCTGAACAAGGCAGGCGCCATTGCCACCTCCGGCAATTACCGGAATTTCTACATCAAGGAGGGGAAGAAGTATGCCCATACGATTGACCCGCGTACCGGTTATCCGGCTGAACAGCAGATCCTGAGTGCGACCATTGTAGCGGATCATTGCATCACAGCTGATGCCTATGCTACCGCCTTCATGACTTTGGGACTGGAACGGGTTCGCGCATTGGCACCCACCATCCCGGACATCGAATACTACTTGATCTATGTCGATGAGGCGGGTCGCCACCGCATCGAATACTCCGAGGGGATGAAGCCGTTCCTTAGAACAGCTTCAACTCCTGGAAAAGGCGTTGGACAGGTAGCCCCATGACATTGTAGAAGGAGCCATCGATGGCTTCTACCCCTACATAACCGATCCATTCCTGAATACCATACGAGCCGGCTTTGTCGAAGGGCCGATACTTCGCTACATAGTAGTTGATCTCATCGTCTGTCAGTTCGGCAAAACGGACACGTGTGGTGGTCGAGAAGGCACGTTGTTTGCTGTCTGTTGCCAGACAGACACCTGTAATCACTTCGTGCGTCCGGCCCGACAGTTGCCGAAGCATCGCAACAGCCTCTTCTGCTCCAGCCGGTTTCCCCAATACGTGTCCGTCGATCCAGACAATGGTGTCAGCTGTGATCAGCAGTTCATCGGCAGCCAAGTTCGGCCGAAAGGCCGCTGCTTTCTTGCAAGAGAGAAAGAGAGGCACCATGGTTCCGGGGAGCTCGTCCGGATAATCCTCCTCCACACCGGCAATGTCACGAACTTCAAAGGGCAGATCCAGCCCGCCCAACAATTCGCGTCGGCGAGGAGATTTGGATCCCAAAATGATACGATAGTTTGATAGCATGATTGTATGTATTATATATAGGTATAGTTACCATCCGAACGCCTCTTGACCCATCCAGTGGCCTTGCGCTTTGAGGGTCTGCTCGATCACATCCCGAGCCACACCTTCGCCCCCTTTGCGGGAAGAGATGTATTTGGCAATCTGTTTGATTTCGGGAGCCGCATCGGCCGGAGCAACCGGCAGGCCAGCCAACTGCATCACCTCATAGTCGGGAATGTCATCTCCGGCATACATCACCTCCTCCGGTTGCACCCCCGTCTTGCTCAGGAAATCCTGATAATCCCGGATCTTGATGGCACTCTTCAGATAGATATGCGTGATGCCCAAGCGGGAAAAGCGGACACGTACCGCTTCCGTATAGGCTCCTGTGATGATGGCCACATGATACCCCTTCTTGACCGCCAACTGGAGGGCATACCCATCCTTGATGTTGACAGTCCGCATCGGATCGCCATCGGGCGAAAGGGGAATCACTTCGCGTGACAGCACACCATCCACATCAAATACAAACGCTTTGATGCGGGTAAGATCGTAGTTGATACTGCTCATTGTTTTGCTTTTTTATGGATACTTTGACTGAGTAATTGATAGAGTTGTTGCAGATCGGGATCGGTCAGCATGGCCAATTGTTTGTCGATCACCTGCTTGTCGTAGCGAATGGCCGGTCCGGTCTGAGCCGCTTGGGGCGACAGGTCGTGGATCTTGGCTGCTGTCTCGTCGATGAGCGGCAACAACACTTCACGAGGGATCGCTTCCGCTTCCAACAGGTCGCTGGCCAACGCATAGAGATGGTTGGTGAAGTTGCAGGCAAAGACAGCCGCCAGATGCAGATACTTCCGCTTCTCGGACGATAGCACATACACCTGTTCGGATAGCTGTTTCCCTAATTGCTGCAGTCGCTCTTCTACCGCCGGATCGGAACCCTCCACAAAAATCGGGATCTGCCGGAAATCCACCTCCCGTGTCTTGCTGAAAGTCTGCAGAGGATAGAAAACCCCATAGCGCGGATTATGACCTTCAAAAACATGCATCGGCATACTTCCGGCTGTATGCACCCAGATGCCATGGTTGGCATCCATCTGTTGGATGGCCGCTTCCAACCCTTGGTCTTTCAAGGCGAAGATGTAAAAGAACGCCTCTTGGTCGATGGCTTTCAGATCGGTGGTATAGGGGCAGTCGAGCAGAGAGGCCAGTCGGGCAGCCGATGCCTCCGTACGGCTATAGACCTGCACGACCAGCAATCCAGCCTGCTTGAGGGCCTTTCCCAAGCAGGTGGCTAAGTTACCGGCTCCAATCAGAACGATGCTCATGCCTCTTCGTTTTTCGGAGTCGGCTCTTGATACTTGCCCAAGTGGATCTTTTCCCATTGCAGATGAGATTCATCGAACGGCTTGCGCACCTGATCCTTGTGGCCGAAACCGATGATGGACAACACATCCAGCTGATAGGGGATCTGGAGCAGGAAACGTACATAATCGTTGGAATCCCGTTCATCTTCCGTCACCCGATTCCGGATCTGACACCAGCAGCTGCCCAATCCCAAATCCTCCGCTTGCAACTGCATGTAGATGGAGGCCACCGAAGCATCTTCCACCCATACATCACTCGCCATCACATCGGCACAAACCACCACCGCTAACGAACAGCCCTCCAAAAAGGCGGAACCTCCATTCTTGCAATGGGCCAACTTTTGCAGCATCTCCTTGTCTTCCACCACAATGAATTGCCAAGGGTTGCTCCGTTTGGAAGAGGGAGCCATCAGACCTGCTTTCAGAATCGCCTCCACCTGTTCCGGTGTAAGGGGCTCCTCCGTGAATTTGCGTGTACTTCTTCTCTGTTTGATTAATGATGCGAAACTTTCCATATTTTTAATCTATTCATTTTCTTTTCCGGTCGGCAAATATAGGAAAAAACGGGCGATTTTGCCCGCTTTCCCGCTAAGAATCCGCTATATTCCCGCTCATTCAGTATGTAGATGCTGGCATTGACCGTAATACCGCACAACAGGACGAAAGAGGCAAAACCTCCTTGGTCGAAATTGAGAAACACGGTTCGTATATTTTGACTGCTTCGTCTTCAAAGCGATGATTATGGCAAAAAGTGCTCGCGGAGACAACTACTTTGTACGTCAATCCATCCACAGACACTATATAAGAGCCTTTATGGATAGAAATGTGATAGTCGCCGACCTTTCCTTTGAATGTCTTCACAATCCGACCAGAATAGTCAGATACGGTTACGGTAGCATCCTTACCCATCTGGATGTGGATCTGTCCTTGTCCAGTCCAGACGCTTGTCATCGTGTATCCCGGACCTTCAATGGCTGACGGGGATTCTTTGACAATGCCCGTAATGGTAACCACGACATCTTCTTGAATATCCTCAATGACATACAAGCCCGTTGCATCTGGTAACAGAACCGTACCATTTTTCTGCGCGACCCGTTGATCTACCCGGTCCGCCCATGCCAGGAGGCAGAGGCAGGAGAAAAGCAGTGTCAGTAAATGATGCTTTTTCATACCATTGATCTATTAAAGAATGATTGTCTAAGAATCCCAAACACCTATTATTTTTCTAAGTCGCTTCAAAGTTAAGAATTTTTCGATACGGATAATCGGATTTTGTCATTTATGCGTTGTACTCAATGATCCACTGGCCTTCAGATAGGCCACATACTGAATATAGAGTTGGAAATGGGCCTCTACCTGGGTCTGATAGGCTTGTTGCCAAAGGGTTTGTGCCTCCAGGTGATCCGAGAGGGTCTCTAACCCTACTTCATACTGACGACCACTGACACGCCTGTTTTCCTCGGCTTGTTCCAACGATCGGTCGGCCAGGTCGCACTCCAGACGAGCCTCATCGAGGTTATTGGCGGCCAATGTCAATTCGAGGAGCATCTTCTCGTGCAAATCAGCCTGTTGTAGCTGGGCCTGCTTCAGTTTCACTTGGGCTGCCCGCACCTTGTGGCGACGTTCTCCGAAATGGTAAAGCGGAATGCTGACATTCAGCAGTACCGAGAAACTGGCCTTGTCGAATAGGGTTTGGTTCATCGCTTCGAGACCATGCAGGTAGCCATACATACCCATGACACCCACTTGCGGCAACATCTCGCTCCGATTGAGGCGCACTTGCTGTTGGGCGATGGCAATCTGTTGGTTGAGAATCGTATATTCCGGACGCGCGGTGATGTCGTCGGTTTGCAGATTCGGCATCGTGACGTTCGGATAGTCTCCCGTGATGAAGAGCTGCGTATCCAGTGGCTTGCCGATCAGATGGCACAGATTCATGCTAGCCAGACGCAGGCCGTTTTCTGCCTTACGGATATTCAGTTCGCTCTCGTTCAGCTTCACCTGCACTTTGAGTATATCGTTCTGCGATTTGAGGCCATGTTTGTAGGCACTTTCCACATTCTTCATCAGTTCGGTCAGGAGCGTATGGTATTTGTCAGCGACCTTCTTCATCTCCTGCGCCTTCACCATCAGGGCATAAGCCTTGTCGGTTTCGAGCAACACCTGTGTCGTGGTGAGCTTTTCGTTCTGACGCGCCATCGCTTCGCCTAATTGCGCCATCCGGTAGGCTGCCCGGATTTTACCGCCCATATAGATCGGTTGTTCGAACTGTACCCGACCGCTATACATCCACCCCAACTTGTAGTCAATGCCCGGGAAGGGGATGGAGAAGGGGAGTTGCACCACCTGTCCCGTCCCGCTCTGGAGACTGATGGGAATCTCTCCCTTGCCAATATTGCCGTCGGCTGTGCTGTAGAGCGCCATGCCACCTAACGAGATGTTGGGGAAAAAGTTCCCCCGGTAGCTCAACATCGTGTGATGAGCCGCTTCGGACTGACGTAGAGAGGCAGCCAGTTCTTTGTTGTATTGTAACGCCAAGGCCCGACACTGGGTCAGGTCGAGGATCTCCTGTGCCTGCGTCCAGCCGGCAGCAAGGCAGAGGAGACAAAGTATCGATAATCGTTTCATCATGTACTTCATTTAGTCTGTTTCCAAAAATAGTTTTCTACTTATTTCGTCTGCTTGATGTGGAAGAACAGTGCATACAGCACCGGAATGAACAACAGCGTGATGAGGGTCGCAAAGAGCAGACCACCCATGATGGCTGCTGCCATGGAGCCGAACATCGCATCCGATAGCAACGGGATCATACCGAGAATCGTGGTCAAGGAGGCCATCATCACCGGACGCAGACGGCTCTGCGAACTGTCGATCAGGGCCGTGGTCGGATCGACTCCCCGATTGAGTTGGAGCGTGATCTCGTCCATCAGTACAATGCCGTTCTTGATCAGCATACCGATCAGACCCAAGGTACCCACAATGGCCACGAAGTTGAAGGTCTTGCCGGTGAGCAGCATGACCGCTACAACCCCCACTAAGATGAAGGGCAGGCAGCAGAAGATGATGGCTGGCTTGCGGTAGTCCTTGAACAACATGATCAGGATGGCTATCATCAGGATGATGGCCAAGGGGAAGTTCTTGAACAGATACTTCATCGAACGATCGCTGGCACTCTTTTCACCTTGCCATTGCAGGGAATAGCCTGCCGGGAGCTGGATACTTTCGATCTGTTGGGCAATCGCCTTGCGGGCGGCTTCCGTCTCGATGCCCGGTGCCGGTGAACATTGCACACGTTGGCTTCGCTGGCCGTTGTAACGCGGAACGACCACCGGTTCCCACTGAATGTCAATTCCCTTGCAGATCTGTTTCAAGGGTGTGCTGCCCATGACACTTTCCACCAGCATCTCCTTGTCAATCACACCGGTTTTCAATTTGACAAGCATCTCTTCGTTCAGCAAGCCATTCAACGAAGGAAGGGTCGAGAAGACTTGCGTATTACCCAAATCTTCAATCGGATTCCCCTGGCCATCGAGACACTTCAAGTAGATGGTGTTGGTGTGGATGCCCTCATAGAAAGAGCCGATGGGAATGCCTCCGGTTGCCGTCAACAGCGAGATGCTTACATCGTTGCGGCTCAAGCCCAAGGCCCGGGCTGCTGGTTGGTCATATTCGACTGTCAGCACCGGCACATCCGGATCCCAGTCGGAGGTGATGAGGCACACTTCAGGTGTCTTGCGCATGATACGTCGGGCACTGTCGGCCAGTTGATGCAATACAGCCGGATCGGGACCGAGGAACTGGGCCTCAATGGGGTATTTCTTGAACATCAGGTTGTATCGTTTCATCTTGACGTATGCATCCGGATAGTGTTCCGTCAGGTAGTCCTGAATCTCATTCAAGTTACGTTCCAACGCTTCGGGCGAGGTGAAGTCGATGATCAGTTCGCCATACGACAGCGAGGGGTTGGCTACACTACGCACGAGGTTGTAGCGTCCCGGTGTGGCTCCAATGGAAGCTGTCACATGGGTCACCTCCGGCCGTGTTTTCAGATAGGCCTCAATCGATTGCAGATCACGTTCGATGCGTGTATAGTTGGTGCTTTCGGGCAACTTGTATTCCATGTACAACTGGTCATACACCATGTCGGGGAAGAAGCCTTGGCGCATGAACTGGTAACCAAAACCCGCCAGTGCCAAGAGGGCCACCATCGTCGCGACAAAGCCGATGCGGTGGGAGAGGCCGAAATAGAGCAACCGGCGTAGCCAGTCATAGACCCATCCGTTGTAGGTGCGTGTACTTTCGGTTCCGGCTGTCGAGGCGGGTTGGATATGCAACCGCCGATTGGCCATCAAAGGCACATGACACAGGGCCAGTATCCAGCTGAGCAACAACGAGACAGCCAACACGATGAAGAGGTCGTGCGTATAGACGCCCGCTGTGTCGGGCGAGAGGAAAATGGGCAGGAAGGCCAGAATGGCGATCAGTGTTGCACCCAGCAACGGCATGGCTGTTTGCCGGCCAATGGCTGTCATGGCCTCCATACGCTCCTTGCCGTTCTTCAGATCGACCAGGATGCCGTCGATGATCACAATCGCATTATCGACCAACATACCCATGGCGAGGATGAAGGAGCCGAGCGAGACGCGTTGCATGGTTCCGTCCAAGGAGTAGAGGAACAGGAAGGAGCCGAATACGGTGATGACCAAGCTGATGCCGATGATGAGTCCGCTCTTGAAACCCATCGCGATCATCAGGATGAAAATCACGATCACGACCGATTCGATCAGGTTGACTACGAACGTACCGAGTGAACTGCTGACCCGTTCCGGTTGGTAGAACACTTTATGACAGGTCACACCGGCCGGCAGCTGGTTGGCTTTCAGTTCGTCCAGTTTCTGGTTGACGGCATTACCCACCTTGATGATATCCGTACCGGTGGCTGCCGTGATGAGCAATCCCAAAGCACGTTCGCCATCGTAGAAGAGTTGGTTGCGTGCCGGGTCAGCATACGCTTTTTCGATCTGGGCAATGTCACGAAGACGCAATTGGTCGTCGTCGTGCCCCTGAATCAGCATCTGGCCGATGTCTTCGACGGTCTTGAATTTATCACTGACTGTCACACGGATGCGCTGGTCGCCATTGTCGAAATAGCCGGTGTAGGTGGTCTTGTTCTGTCCGTTGAACGTGGCCAGCACTTCAGCAGGCTTGACACCCAGGTTGGACATCCGATCTTGCAAGAGCGAGATGTTGATGCACTCGGCCCGTTTGCCATAGATTTCGACCCGATCCACCTCTTCCATATTGTTGATCTCCCGCTTGATCAGTTCGGCATAGTCGTTCAACTCCCGGTCACTGAGGCCGTCACCTGTCAAGGCATAAAATATACCATACACATTGCCGAAGTCATCTTTGACGATGGGTGTACTGGCTCCATCGGGTAACGAGGCACGTGCGTCGTTCACCTTTCGGCGCAACAAATCCCAACACTGCTCGACATCCTTATTGGGGGTTGTACTGCGCAATTCGACCTGTATAAGCGACAGGTCGTTGTACGAGTAACTCTCGATGTTATCGAGGTTACCCATGGTACGGATCTGCTTTTCCAGCACATCCGTCACCTCCAGTTCGACCTGGTGAGCCGACGCGCCCGGATAGGTGGTGACAACCATGGCCAACTTCACTTTGACCTCCGGATCTTCCAGTTTGCTCATCTGATAGCAGGAGAGCGCACCGCCGACGATCAAAACCGCAATGAGGAAATTGACCAGGTTGCGGTTGCTAAAAGCCCATTTACTGAAATCCATTACAAGAGCCCTCCTACATTGGTTGATGTTTGGGCGGGCAGTGGTTCAACCACTTCTCCGTCTGTCAAATGATGTACGCCTGAAGCAACGATGGTGTCGCCCGGCTTGAGTTGAGCGGATTGGATCAGGGCATTGCCGGAACTGAGCAGGTAGGTTAGCTCGATGGGACAACGATGGATCTGCTTGGTAGCTGCTTCATACACAAAGAGGAAGGCTTGCTCCTCCTGATGCAGAATGGCACTGGCTGGCACGGAAAGTACCTGATTCTCCGATTGTTCGCAGAAGATGCTCACCATGGTGTTGAGTCCTGCAGAAGGTACGGGCCGTTTGTCGGTCAGGATTTGCAGGCGCATGGTGTAGAGCTGGTTGGCATTGGCCTTGGGCGTAATGCTGATGAGTTTCAACGGATAGACCTCGCCCGGATAGATGTCGAACGTACATTGGAACTGGCTGAACTGACTGCGGTTGATGTAGTCAGCGGCAGGCAGGTTGATTTCCACTTCGGGCTGTCCGGAACCGATCATCGAGAGGATAGGCATGCCGGCTGCCACTGTTTCGTGGCTGTCGAACAGATGTTTCTGTACATATCCGTTGAAAGGTGCGTACAGTTTCGTATAGGCCAGCTGATCTTTGTGATGCTGGTATTTGGCCGTAATCTGTTTCAGTCCATAGACCGCCTTGTCATAATTGTTGGCCGTCGTACCCTGGTCGTTGTAGAGGGCAATGATGCGTTCGGCCTCCGCTTTGATCTGGTGGTATTCAGCCTCGGTTGCATTCAGTTGCACCTGGTAGTCGCTGGGATCCAGTTCGGCCAAGAGTTGTCCTTCGCGGACAGCACTGCCCTCTTCGACACAGATCCGTTGGATGGTGCCACTCACTCGAAAAGCCAAGTTCACATCCTGGGCTGCTTTTACCTTGCCGGGAAACTGCAGCCGGTTCTGCTCGCTGGCTGAGACGACAGTTGCTGTTTTGACATGCTGGATAGCCTGTTCCTCTGTTTTGTTGGGTGAACAAGCAGTGGCCCACAGCAAGAAAGCCACTAAATAACCTACATAAAACCTATTCATAAACTTATTATAATTTACGCATTCCTTTTTGGCTGCAAAATTAACGAACTCCTTAGCCATGGAAAGGTTTAAAAGTGAAATTGATTCTTCAAAATGTACAATTTATGTATATAACCCAAATGAAGGCAGAAGTGTTTATCCCCGTAAACGGGAAAAAGTCTATATTTGCAAAACAGAATGGTTATATGAATAACGGAATACCTAAATATTGACTGATGGTAAAGAATCAACTACCGTTTCGTTTTTATGAAGTGAGCGCAGTCCATCCAGAACCGTTCCAGGTGGGAGGTACGATCTCGGTCTTCGATCAGTGTGGTGTTTATCTTTGTTGCGAAGGAGAGGTTTGCTTTTCGTCGGACGATCATACGTACATCATGCATAGGGGTGACTTGTACATATATTTGCCCTCATCTGTCGTGCATTTAAAACAGCTATCAGCCGATTCGCGCGGATTGGTCATGGATGCACGTATCGATTTTGCCTTGCCCATCTCCAACAAGGTGATGAATTCGGAGAATCTGCTTTGCCTGCGTCAGCACCCCACGCTGCATCTGACCGATGAACAGTTCGACTATTTGCAGCGGTTGATGTTGCGGATTGGGAAACGGATCCAGTGGGAGGAGGTGCGCCAATTACCCGTAGCGCGTCAGCATCTGATGATGGAATTGATGAAGTCGTTGGGGCATGTGGTCTTTTACGAGGTCTTGAACCTCTATTTTGCCAGCGAGGTGAAAGATCCTGTACCGAATGACCGAAAAGATCTGATATTCCAAAATTTTATGCTTTCTTTGTATCAGTATTACCAGAAGGAGCGGGATGTGGCCTTTTATGCCGAGCTGCAGCATATCACGCCACGCTACTTCTCGTCGATCATCAAGGAGAAATCGGGACAGACGGCTTCCCGCTGGATTGTACAGCTGGTGATTGCGGAGGCGAAACGTTATCTGGAATCGACCGACTTGAGCATCAAGGAGGTGGCGGCGATGTTGAACTTTCCCAATCAATCTTTCTTTGGGAAATACTTCAAGCAACATGTCGGTATGTCGCCCAACGATTACCGACGAGACAGTAAGTATCAATAATTGATGGAAAAATATATGACAGCGACACAAGAAAAAATGGCAGCGTGGCCAGCGGCTACGAAAGCCCTGTTTGCTCCGGTTTTCGGAGACATCGAAACCTTTTATGCGACCGTTTATCTGATTGCCCGCAATGAGCATGTGACCGAACAGGAGAAACCCGACCGGTATGAAGACCGGCTGCAGGTGATCCGGGAGATCCGTCACCGTGTCGAGCGGATGGTAACGGGATTTGGATTGCCGGGTGAAGAGGTGGTTGCCGACATAGCCAGTGACTATTTCGAGGATTATGTCAACTACCGTGAACCCGATTTCCACATGGACAATGATACATTCATCGGGTTGATCCGCCGGATCGCCCAGGCTTAGTGGATGGTCAACGAGGAAACGTTTGGTCTTCAGTTGGAAAGTGTATGGCTGGATCGGATCGGTATATCACTGTCAAAGTGCTGGTGAGCTATTTGTTTCTGCTGTTCATCGCTGTATTCTCTGTTACGTATATTTATAACCTGATAGAGAAGACCGATCTGATCGAACAGTCTGATGCCTTACCGCGTCAGAAATCCTATTTGGTGAACCAGACGCTGTCGTTGATTTATGAGAGTGAAGCGATCGGACAGCTGTTGGATCAAGCATCCAATATGGGGCATTACAACCGGACGCTCAAACAGGCAAAACAGAATCTGGACTCGTTGCGTTCGTTGACGACCGATTCCGTGCAACAGCTGAAAATCGACACGATCGGTCAGTTGCTGGATCAGAAACGGTGGTACACGAAGCAACTGATGGAAACCTGGAAGGAGAGCCTGACGGAACGGATCTACATCACCAACATTGAGCGTCTGATTGAGATTCCGGATACGGTTGTCAATGAGGTGGTCATCCAGAAACATATCGAAGTACAGCAGGATACGGTGGTTGTCCCACGCAAGCGATTGGGATTCTTCAAGCGGTTGGCCGAGGTGTTTGTGCCGACCAAACAGGACACGAGCATCATCATCAATACGACGGAACATGTGGTCATGGATACGTTGGTGCGCTCTTACAACCCGGCCGATACGATTGTGAGTGTGTTGCGAAGTTTGCAGGACAGTGTGATCGAACAGCGGGGCCAGTTGATCAACGAGTTGCAGGAACGGGCACGTAATTTGCGTTATAACAACAGTTTGCTGACAAACCGTATCAATCTGTTGCTCCGTGACATTGAGAAAGAGGAATTGGAAATCTCCATGAACCAAATGCTGAAGCGGCAGGATCTGTTGCGGGAGACATCGCAACTGATTGCGCGGATTGCGGTAGGTTCGGTGGTGGTCGTATTGCTCTTCTCCTTGCTCATCGGCCATGATCTGTCCCGCAGTCGTTTTTATCGGCAACAGTTGGAGAGGGCTAAACGACATGCCGAGCAACTTTCCGAAGGACGCGAACGGCTGATGTTGGCCATCAGTCACGATATTCGAGCTCCGCTTTCGTCGATCATGGGCTATATTGAGCTGCTTTTGCGTCGCCATCCGGACGACCGGCAACGCTATTTCCTGGAGAATATGCAGAGTTCGTCGGAGCATATTCTTTCGTTGGTCAACGATCTGTTGGATGATCAACGCTTGGCGGCTGGCGAGATGGAGGTACATGCCATTCCATTCCGCCTGGCTACCCTTTTCCAAGAGATCCATACCAGTTTCAAGCCCTTGGCGGATGCCCGTGGTCTGCAGTTCGTCCTCAACCTGAAGGAGGAGAAGCTGTGCGATCGTGTCTATCTGAGCGATCCGATCCGTATCCGCCAAATGGTGGGTAACCTGCTTTCCAACGCCTTCAAGTTTACGCAGGAGGGACGGGTGGTGGTATTGGTTTCACTTCGTGAACAGGACGCACAGCAGTATGAACTTGCTGTCAGTGTCAGTGATACCGGTTGCGGTATTGGCAAAGCAGATCAGGCGCATCTGTTTGAGGAGTTTTCACGCTTGGAGAATGCTGCGGAGGTGGAAGGCTTCGGTTTGGGATTGTCGATTACGTTGAAGTTGCTCCAGTTGATGGGAGGTTCGATTACCTTGACGAGTGATGTGGGGAAGGGGAGTGATTTCACCATTCATCTGCCTATCCGGTTGGCCGACGACCAGTCTTTGCAGGAGGAAAACCGGACAGAGGAAGTTCAACTGTCCGTTGCAGAGGGGTACAAGGTGCGTTGTCTGTTGGTAGATGATGATCCCTTGCAGTTGACGTTGACCGAGGAACTGTTGCGGCAGAGTGAAGTGCAGGTCTTGTGTTGTTCGGATCCTCATCAAGTGTTGAAGCAACTGCAGAATACCCGCTTCGATGCGGTGGTGACTGATATCCAGATGCCTGGGTGGAACGGCTATGAACTGCTTCGGAAAATTCGGACGTCGGGAATCCCCGGCACGGAGAGTCTGCCCGTCGTGGCCCTTTCTGCCAGCATTGCCGAGGAGAGTCAGCATTATCTGCAAGCCGGATTTACAGCCTTTTTGAACAAGCCCTTTACACCAGCCCAACTGATTACGTTGTTGAATCAGATCTTGTCTCTTCAGCTGCGATCGGATGACCGGTTGGATTTCAGTTCGTTGACAGCTTTTGCCAATGGTGATCCGGAAGCGGAACAGTCTATCTTGAAGATGTTTCGGGAGGAGACCGACAAACATATCGCCCTGCTGAAACAGGCGTTGCAGGAGGAGGATCAAGAACTGTCTGCCCGGATTGCCCATAAAATCATCCCGCTCTTCCGGATGTCGGGCGCCAATGAGTTGGTACAGCGCCTTCGTCTGCTGGAAAAGCGGGAAATTGCGGATGAGGATGCTTGGCGACGCTTGTTGTCTGAGGTGATCGAACAGGTCTCCTGGTTGGTTCAGACGTTGCAACAGGAGACCGTTCAGCGGAATTAGGCTAACTCCACTACGGTAATACCGGCACCACCAAACTGGACGTGCTCGTCCTGGAAATGTCTCACGCCGGGAACACTCTTCAAGTAATCCCGGATCAACTGACGGAGAATGCCTGTGCCTGTACCGTGTAGAATACGCACGCGGGCAGCCCCTACCTGGATGGCATCATCGATGAAATAGGTAACCGCTTGTAATGCTTCGTCGCCCCGCATGCCCCGCACATCAATCTCTTGCTTGAAATGGAGTTTCTTCTCGTGCATCTCATCGGCTGTTTGCGAACTGACAAAGGTGCTTTTTTGAATCTCACGCTTGATTTGGTTTTTGCTGACCTTCTCCAATTGATCCAATTTGACGGTACTCTTGATCATGCCAAACGCGACTACCGCCTGTTTCTCTTTCAATTCCAATACGGTACCGGCTGAGGTCTGTCCCTTCAGACGAACTGCATCCCCCACCTCAATCACCTCTTTATGGAAGGTCGGTTTCGTCGCTTCTTTCTTTTTCTTCCGCTCCTGACGCTCTTTCAGTTTGGCCATTTTGCGAGCAATCCGTTCATCTTCCGTTTCGGAATCGCCGACCGATTCCTTGAAAGCCTCGAACTGCTTGCGCACCAGCCGTGTCTGCTCCTTCTCGGCTTGCGCCTCTTTGATCTCACGAATGGTATTCTCGATCTTCGCATTGGCCTCCTGCAACAGGTGTGAAGCCTCCTCTTTGGCTTGTCGGATGATCTCCTTTCGCTGCTTGGAGACCTCGTCCAGATCCTGTTGGTAACGGGCCGTAATCTCCTCCAGCCGTTTTTCTTGCTGTCGGATGTTTTGCCGCTTGCTTTCCCAATAGCGTTTGTCGCGCACAATATCTTGTAAATACTTGTCCATATTGATGTAGTCGGAACCCACTTTTTCCGATGCATCCGCAATGACCTCCTCCGGGAGACCTATTTTCCGGGCAATCTCTATGGCAAAGGAACTGCCGGGATTACCGATGGCCAACTTAAACAGCGGTTGCATCTGATGCCGGTCATACAACATGGCACCATTGACAATGCCCGGGGTATCTTCGGCAAAATGCTTCAAATTCTGATAGTGGGTCGTAATGACACCGAAACTGCCGTGGCGATTGAAGCGATCCAGTAATGCTTCTGCGATGGCTCCACCAATTTGGGGTTCCGTTCCACTCCCGAACTCATCGATCAGCAGGAGGGTCTTTTCGTTGCTGTTCTTGACGAAAAACTTCATGTTGGTCAGATGAGAACTGTAGGTGCTCAGGTCGTTTTCAATGCTTTGCTCGTCTCCAATATCGATAAACAGACGTTCAAAGATACCCATACGGGAGGTCTCGTGCAAAGGAACCAACAGACCACATTGCAACATGTATTGCAATAGCCCGACTGTTTTCAGACAAACGGATTTACCACCGGCATTGGGACCGGAAATCAGCAGAATCCGTTTGTCCTGTGTCAACTCAATGTCCAACGGAACGACCTGTTTGCCTTGATTCTTCAAGGACAAAAAGAGGATCGGATGGATGGCGCGTGCCCAATCCAATTGCTGGCAATCCTCTACGATCGGACGAATGGCTCCGATGGTTTGGGCAAAGAGTGCCTTGGCACGGATGAAATCGATGTCGGCCAAGAACTCGTACGATTGCAGGATCGCTGGGATCGAGGGGCGGAGCAGGTTGGTGAACTCGGTCAGGATCCGTACGATCTCCCTTTTTTCGTCCGATTCCAGTTCGCGGATGCGGTTGTTGGCTTCCACCACGACCTCCGGTTCGATGAAGACGGTCTTTCCGCTGGCCGATTCATCGTGTACGATTCCACGGATTTTCCGCTTGAATGCAGGAGCCACCGGAATCATCAGACGACCGTCGCGCATGGTCGGTGTCACATCTTTATCCACCACCCCTTCGGATTGGGCCGAACGCAGGATCGACTGCAGACTCTTGGAAATGGTACTCATCGTCAATGTCATTTCCCGTCGGATCCGGGCCAGTTCCGGTGAAGCATTATCTTTTATGTGGCCGAATTTGTCGAGCATCAGGTCTATCTTGCTGATCAGTTGGGGAAAGACCTGAATGTCCGTACAGAGAGCCGTCAAGGCGGGATAGGGAATCTCTTCCTCTTCGGTCGGTTGGAAGAAACGGACAATCTCCTGAATGGTTTGCAGGGAACGGCGCAGATCGAACAGCTCTTTGGTGTCGAGCCATGTTCCTTCGGGTCTGATTCGTTTCATCGAATAACGGACATCAAAAAAGAAATTGGCCGGGAAATCGGTATCTCCCTCCAAGATTCGGACAAACTCGTAGGTCTGCTCCAACCAAGTTGTGACCGATTGGAAATCAGCGGAAAATGCCATGTCCAATACGCGTTCTTTCCCTAACGAACTGAGGCATTTTTCAGCAATCAATTTGCGGACTTTGTTGAATCCTGTCTTTTGCTCAAAGTTTTGTGGATATATCACGTGTTCTGATTTACAAGATTAATATTTGATTTCCAACGTCATCTCCGACAGAATCGCTGGACGAACGACGATTTCCATCTCGCTGCTGCCCCGTTTGATGGCGAAGGTGCAAGCATTGTTGCCGGACGGATTGACGAAGGGCATGAACGCATACAAATAGGAGAATGCCGGCAAGTAATCCGCATCTTTCAGGGCCTCTGCAATCTTGGTATATTTAAAGGTATCCCAATACATACAATACTTGAAGCCATTGGCATCGGTAAACAGTGTGGTGGGATCACGATAAGAGATCGTATTAGCGATGAACTGCTTGTAAGCATGGGAAAACTCATCGATCGTATAGTCCATCCGATATTTTCCAATGCGTTGGATGATGTCGCGAGGACGAATACCCGCTTCTGCCGCCGGCGAGTTGCGGTCCACGGCTACAACCTGATTGATCTGGTCTATATCGTACTGAATACCTGTATAATTATACCGTTTCTTGCAAGCCCGGAATGTCGGATAGCTGGTATAGGTCAGATAGGGGAACTGCATACACATCAAGGGGGCATGGATCTGCACATACTCTTCCAATCGGAATGAGTTGGTCATCATTTCATTCGATTCACATTCCCACAAAACGCGCCCTAAAACGTCACGTTGGTCGATGAGACGGATACCAAATTGCAAAAGATATTCTGCTTCTGATTCGGAAGCGGTATTGTCGAGGAAGGGAAACTCTTCCATCTGCCCTGTGAGGACATTGAACCGATAGACCGGATCCCGGCTGATGACCAGTTTGTTCATACCCCGATAGTTGGGGTTCTTATCGTAAAAATAGAACGTTTGCACCAGTATATCGGGTTGTTCGGTTTCAAGCCGCAACCCCTTTTTGATCAATTCCTTTTCGATGACCTCGTTGATGGCATCTTCCAGTTTGGCATTGACCGGGTCGGGTGTTGCAAATGCAAAGGTATGGTAATTGGCGAAATCGACCGGATCTTTGGTGACCGTTGTCTTGAAGGGACAGACAAATTCGCGTTCTTCCGTTGTCTCCAGACTGTACATTTGAAAGGCAGTGGCCAATTGTCCCTCCGAGATGGCATTGGCCTTTTTACACTCCTTTTTGATCAATACGCGACGGGGAGAGGGATTCATATTCCGAACGGTCAGCATGACATCGGACTTATCAACCGGGTTCAATAGAATCTCAATCTCATCCGGTGACAATTCCAACGTAGAAAAACCATCAATAGTTTCGATCAGATCGTAAACAGCCAGTCCAGAGCGATCGGCCGATGTGTTGGGCGTAATCTGTTTGACGACAGGTCTGCCATTGCCCCAATGATCATGCTGGCTGATTTCATACGTAAATCCTAAGCGACAAACGGTTCCTTTCCGCACTTGCGCCTGAACCAACAGACAGATCAGCCAGGCTGCGATCAACAAGCTACTTCTTCTCATAACCCTTGTTACTTTTAAATCTAATTTATACATG
The DNA here is from genome assembly GCA_021531775.1 of Parabacteroides distasonis. Classification (GTDB taxonomy): domain Bacteria; phylum Bacteroidota; class Bacteroidia; order Bacteroidales; family Tannerellaceae; genus Parabacteroides. The sequence goes on from JAFBIU010000037.1 coordinate 22,412, forward strand.
CTTTTTCTCATTTCGACAGGCAAAGGTAAAGAATATTTTGCTGGAATGTAACTCTTGGCAGGATATTTGCAGCTATCTCCATAAAGAACAGGAATAGTAAATAAAATAAATATATGATTATGAGTGACATGGATGATAAAACAAAAAATGAGACTGCGTCGGAAGCAACAGCACCTGAAGTAGAAAACAAGACAAATGTGCAGGAAGAACAGGCCGAAGTGACAGATCAGGCAGCAGCAGACGACAAAATGACAGATGCATTCAGTGATCTTCAAAAAAAATATGCGGACTTGAACGATGCGCATTTGCGCTTGCGTGCTGAGTTCGATAACTATCGGAAACGGACACTTCGAGAAAAGACAGAATTGATCAAGAATGGCGGTGAGTCGGCATTGACCCAGTTGTTGCCCGTGGTTGACGATTTTGAACGGGCTTTGCAGAACATTCGTCAGGCTGAAGATGTCAAAGCTGTCGGTGAAGGTGTCGAGTTGATCTACAACAAGTTTATCACCTATTTGGCTCAACAGGGTGTCCAGGCTATTGAAGCCATTGGAAAACCGTTTGAAACGGAGCTGTTTGAGGCGATTGCCACGATTCCGGCTCCAGAAGCGGATCTGAAGGGTAAAGTAGTTGATTGTGTTCAAACCGGTTATTTGTTGAACGAAAAGGTGATTCGTCACGCCAAGGTTGTCGTAGGCGAATAAGATCAGGGAGGATCTAAACAATGGCTAAACGAGATTATTATGAAGTGCTGGGGGTTCAGAAGAACGCCTCGGCCGATGAAATAAAAAAGGCCTATCGGAAGATGGCCATTAAATATCACCCCGACAAGAATCCGGGCAACAAGGAGGCGGAGGAGATGTTTAAGGAGGCTGCAGAGGCTTACGATGTGTTGAGTGATCCGCAGAAGCGTCAACGGTATGACCAGTTCGGCCATGCGGGTGTAGGAGGTGCTTCACAAGGTGGTGGCTTCGGTGGTGCCGGTATGTCTATGGAGGACATCTTCTCACAGTTCGGCGACATTTTCGGTGGCCATTTTGGTGGTTTCGGCGGTTTCGGAGGCTTTGGTGGCGGATCACGCGGTGGACGTCGGGTCAATCGAGGTTCGGATTTGCGTGTGAAGGTCAAACTGAGCTTGAAAGAGATTGCTACGGGTGTTGATAAAAAGATCAAGGTCAAGAAATATGTCGCTTGTAGCAAATGTAATGGTTCCGGTGCCGAGGATGAACACAGTGTCAAGACCTGCGATACCTGTAAGGGTACGGGTTATGTGACCCGCATTGCCAATACGATTCTGGGGCAAATGCAGACACAGACGACCTGTCCGACGTGTGGTGGAGAGGGTAAAGTGATCACCAAGAAATGTCCGGCTTGTAATGGAGAGGGTGTCGTTTTGGATGAAGAGATCATTACCATTCATATCCCGGCAGGTGTGGCCGATGGTATGCAGCTCTCTATGCAGGGCAAGGGAAATGCAGCTCGTCATGGAGGCGTCAACGGTGATTTGCTCATCTTGATTGAGGAAGAGCCGCATCCGGAATTGGTACGTGATGAGAATGATTTGATTTACAATCTGCTGTTGACTGTTCCGCAGGCTGCGTTGGGTGGCACGGTGGAGGTACCGACGGTAGATGGTCATGCGAAGCTGAAAATTGAACCGGGCACGCAACCGGGCAAGGTGCTTCGTTTGCGCAACAAGGGATTGCCTTCGATCAACAATTACGGAACAGGAGACTTGATGGTTCATGTGAGTGTCTATATCCCTGAAAATTTGTCCTCTTCCGAGAAGGATATGATGACGAAGATGAGTAAGTCGGATAATTTTCAGCCGAACAAGAGCGTAAAGAACAAGATATTCAATGCTTTCAAGCATTTCTTTGATTAGGTATAGTTTAGGTTTATTTTGGATTAGCGTGGAATGAGGTGAGGAGCCATAGCATGTCGTATGCTACGGCTCCTTTTTTTGGTTTCCAACAGGGGAATACTCCATGAGAATCATGTATCTTTGCAGCATGAAAACAGAAAAAACATTGTTATTAGGGACAGAACGGATTGGTAAATTGCTGATGCAGTTCGCTATTCCGGCTATTATTGCCATGACTGCATCGTCGCTCTACAACATGGCAGATAGTATTTTTATCGGACAGGGAGTGGGCGCGATGGCGATCTCCGGATTGGCATTAACCTTTCCCTTGATGAATCTGGCGGCTGCTTTTGGTTCGCTGGTGGGTGTGGGTGCTTCCACGCTGGTTTCGGTGAAGTTGGGACAACGCGACTACGAAGGAGCCGGACAAGTTTTGGGGAATGTGTTGACCCTGAATATCTCCTTGGGCTTGCTGTTTACCTTCATTTTCTTGTCGGTTTTGGATCCGGTGCTCTATTTCTTTGGTGCCAGTGAACAGACCATCGGGTATGCCCGCGATTACATGGTGGTTATTTTGATAGGTAACGTGATCACACACATGTATTTGGGTCTGAATGCCGTATTGCGTTCTTCCGGCCATCCACGGATGGCCATGTATGCGACCTTGGTTTCCGTCGTGATCAATTGCCTCTTGACCCCTTTGTTTATCTTTGGATTTGGTTGGGGCATTCAGGGAGCTGCCTGGGCAACGGTGATTTCACAGGCCATCTCATTGGTCGGACAGCTGATACATTTCTATAATCCACGGCAGTTGTTGCATTTTCATCGAGGCATCTATCGTTTGCGAGGTCCGATTGTCCGAGGAATCCTGTCGATCGGTCTTTCTCCTTTTTTGATGAATCTCTGTTCCTGTCTGGTGGTTATCTTGATCAATAGAGGACTCAAGGAGTATGGTGGCGATATGGCCATTGGTGCCTACGGCATTGTGAATCGGGTGGCCTTTCTGTTTGTCATGATCATCTTGGGCTTCAATCAAGGTATGCAACCCATTGCGGGGTATAATTTTGGTGCGCAACAATATAATCGGGTGACTGACGTGACGCGACTTACCATGTATTGGGCCATCGGTGTCGCCACGATTGGCTTTTTGGCTTGCCAGTTGTTTCCGCAGTGGATTGTGCGCATGTTCACGACAGACGATGAGTTGCTCGCAGCTGCCATTTATGGCTTGCGCATTGTCTTTGCTGTTTTTCCGGTTGTCGGATTCCAAATGGTGACTTCGAATTTCTTCATGTCCATCGGATTGGCCAAGAAGGCCATTTTCCTCTCGTTGACTCGTCAGGCACTCTTTTTGATTCCCTGCTTGTTGCTGTTGCCCATGTGGTTGGGTACACTGGGGGTATGGGTGAGTATTCCTGTGGCAGATTTCGTTTCAACCATAGTGGCTGCCCTCATGCTGGTGAGTCAGTTTCGCAAATTCCATGCAACCCATGCCTGAAATGATTCATAAAATAAGATAGCATATGCAATACCCACTTATATCTGAATATATCGAGGCGATCCGATCTGCGGAGGATAACTTCGATCAATACAATGCCTTGCGTCCGGTGTTGGACGACAAGGGGAACCCCGTGATGTCGAGCGGCAACTTTGCCGTGGTGTTCAAGATGCGGGACGAGCAAACGAAGCGGCTCTATGCCGTGAAATGCTTCACGCGGGATCAAGAAAGACGCCATGAGAACTACCGCAGGATTGCGGAGGAGC
>JAFBIU010000038.1 GCA_021531775.1 Parabacteroides distasonis
ATCTCATGGTTCACCTGACTGTCGTCTATCACCGATGCCACCATGGCCAAGAACCAGCAACGCGTGTAGAAATCCTTGTCGGTAAAAGAGTTCAAATACGTAATCTGATCCATATCCTAACAATTTATTAATTCGTATTTCAGTTGGTTTTGCATGCAAGAAACCGATCCTGTTTCGGCGGCAAAATTACGGCATCTGATTGAATGAAGTGGCAGCAATGGAAAGCGGGGCCATTTTGGTTAAATAATCTATTTTGCCGGTTATTAATATTTAAAATGGAATGAAGAAGGCGTTGATCGGTACCCCAAACATTGTGAAGTGCGCCAAATTCCCAAATGGGCCAACAAAAGTTTGGTTTTAGTTCATTGTTTATTTTCATCGTTGCAGGGCGTGGCCACGGAATGGGCTCAGACCTCCTCGCACGCTACCATCTCTACTCCACGATACACCACATAGACTTTATGTAGCCGGGTAGGCCCGATGTGGTCGTTTACATTGACCGTATCTGCATAGCGGCACACTTGAGCTTGCGCCTGCGCAATGGCAGCCTTGACCTCTGCCTCCGAAGCCTGGCTCTTCAGGTATTTCAGTTCGATGATGTAGCAATGCTCCATGTCCGTGAATATCTCATGAAGCGGCCGCAGGAAGATATCGGCATAGCCTCCTTGATTGTCCAGTTCGGAGACTGGGCGATAGTAGCAGCACTGGCTCGTCAGGGCAAGCGTGTAGCCATGCACGAAAGCCTCCCCTTTCTGGCGATCGCGCTGTGAGGCGAAGGTATAGATACTGTCGGCAATATACTGGAAGAAGGGCTTGAATTCGCCACAATATGCCATCAATTGTTCCTTCTTGCGGATGTCATAACTCTCGAATGAGAGGTCATTTTCTTCATAGGCTTCGAGGAGATATGTAAAAATCTGTTCGCGAACCACCTCATTGGGGATCGTGAATCTGGTGTCACCTTGGTAAAATCCTCCGATGGTCACCAACCCGAAATAATAGAGTAAGCTGATGAAGTTGTCATTCTTTGCGATGTTTTCGGCTGGGAATCCTTCCTTCAACTCTCCCGTCACGAAGCCTTGCGACACGAGGGTCTGGATAATACATTGATTGGAAGAGTTATGATACAATAGTTGTATCAGATTCAAAATTGTTTTTATAACTTTACCGTCAAAATTCAAAATGGCAATTTGAAAGTTATAAAATAAGATCACAAAAGATATATTGAAACAGGTATTCGTCTCACACGTCTGCTCCTGGCGGAATGAGACAGCCCCGATAGACCTGCTCATTGCCAGGGGAGACAATGTAATCAATAGTGATACATCTCTACTTTGAGTACCTGCACATCGGAGGGACCCACATAGACATTGCGTTCATCTCCATTCAGCAAACGACCGGGGATGAATTGTCCTTGCTCGAAACGACCCTCGTAGATTTTGTCGATACCGGTATAACGGGCTTTCTTGCCAGGCGCCAAGGTGATGTCGGCATTGAAATTGTAACCGACCAAATAGAAGACATCGGCACTCTCCTGTACAATCAAGGCTGCACCTTGCTGTACCTGAGCCGGCTTCTTTTGGGGTGCAAATCCACCACCGGCTGGAGCCATCAATGCACCAATATCGAAACCTCGTTTCGGTCCAAACGCAAATTGATAATCACCTATGACCAAGGTATCGGTCTCATGCCCCGCATAGAGATAGGAACCTCGCATCCGAGGCGTACCCAATTTACTGGTCAACACCTCTCCCATCTGCTGCATGGTTTCGTAGGCTTGCCCCAACCGTTTCTGCTCCTCCTTGAGTTTCGGGTTCTTGGCATAATCTTCGGGAGTGGCATCAATGCCGAACGGAGAGAAGGCGATGGCATGATATTCCCCAATGATGTACAGGGCCCGAGCCCCTACCAATGTACTCTCCGGAATCAGAATCGGATTTCCTTGCCAGGCAAAAGCCTCACCAATCTGATCCAGCTGCTGCATATAGCTGTTGGGTGTCAAAATGTCGATGTGAGGTGCGGCAGCCCGATAGATGTCGAAGAAGTCCGGAATCGAACAGCCGTTGCCTAAACTGCGACCCCGGCTATGAATGCCAAAGACAGAGGCATTGATAAACGTTGGCAGGGGATGAACCTCCTTGCCGGCTTGTGCCACCCGATCACAGGCCTTGGCATAATAATAGGCCGTAAACAGATGTTCAGTCAAATGGACGATCCGACCCGACTCATCCGGCTGGGTAATACTCTTGCCAAACACCTCTTCCCAAGTTCCCTGCATCTTGCAACCCTGCTCCTGCCAAGCCTGTGCCAAATCGGGCTTCAACTGTTTCTTATGAGCCTTCAGATAGTGCATCAGATCTGCCGGTACCGGACTGTTCCAAGCCTGATTGGCCGCTGCGGAATAATCACGTGGCGTTCCCTGCAATCCCGGCTCATTCTCAATCTGAACCATGACGACCGTATGCCGCTTATCGACCTCTGCCACATGCTTCATGAGTTGGGCAAAAGCCTTGGCATCAGCCTCCAAGATTCGATCATCACAGACCGTAAACATCTCCAGTTCTTGGCCTTGGGCATTGACAGCCCGCGGAAAACGTTTCGGGTCCTTCTTGACCCACGTAGGCGCATAGGTCATAAAGGGGTTCTTGAATGTTCCGAACCAGAGCAATATCAACTTCATGTGATGCTGTTCAGCCCGTTCAATCAACGCATCGGTCAAGGTAAAGTCGTACGTTCCTTCGACAGGTTCAAACTGCTCCCACGAGACGGTCGCGATCAAGGAGTTCAGATGCATATCGGCCAACTGTTGGAAGACCTGATGCTGATCCATATACGCCACCGACGAGGCGGTCGAGTTATGCAATTCACCACAATAGAGGACAAACGGTTTGCCCTCAACCATCAGACACGTTTTGTCTCCCACCTTCTGGAGAACGGGAAGCTGAGCCTGACCTACCCAACCGGTCGTCAGCCAGCAAAGCAACAGCAGCAATCGTTTCATGTGAACTTCCATTTAATATACATTATATAATACAGCTGTAAAGGTACAAAAAAGCCAATCAATCTCCTGCAAAAAAACATCTCGAAAATAAACAGCCAACAGCAAAATGTTTACCTTTGTCGTGTTAACATATTAAATAGTTAGGCGTATGCACAATATATCAAGAAGAACCTTTCTGAAAAGTGGAGCATTGGCAGCCGCAGGTCTGACCATCGTTCCGAGTTCTGTGATGGGACGATCCTTTGGTTTTACGGCCCCGAGTGACAAACTGAACATTGCCGGAGTGGGTATCGGAGGTATGGGCCGCCGCAACCTCCGCAACATGAGTACGGAAAACATTGTGGCTCTCTGCGATGTGGATTGGCATTATGCCGAAAAGACCTTCAACGACTATCCGAAAGCCAAACGGTATAAAGACTGGCGGGTGATGTTCGACGAGATGGGTAAATCCATCGATGCTGTCATGGTAGCGACCCCGGACCACTCCCATGCGGCTGTTACTGCCCATGCGATGACCTTAGGCAAGCATTGCTATACCCAAAAGCCGTTGACCCATTCTGTATATGAATCACGTCTGTTGGCCAAGTTGGCTGCCAAGTATAAAGTAGCCACCCAGATGGGTAACCAAGGCAATTCATTCGACTGGTGCCGTCAGATTGCAGAATGGATTCAGGCCGGTGTGATTGGCGAAGTGACCGAAGTGCATTGCTGGACCGACCGTCCTATCTGGCCCCAGGGACTGATGAAACCGAAAGAACAGGTGGCCTGTCCGAGCACCTTGGATTGGGACTTATGGATCGGACCGGCAGAAAAGCGTCCTTATCATCCCTCCTACACCCCTTGGAACTGGCGAGGTTGGTGGGACTTCGGTACCGGAGCCTTAGGCGATATGGCTTGCCACATCATGGATCCGCTCTACTGGGCGTTGGATCTGAAATATCCGACCAGTGTCATCGGAAGTTCGACCTTGAGCAACCTCTATTCACCTCCTCATGCAGAAGTAGTGACCTATACCTTCCCGGCTCGTCCACCCAAGGGAAATGTCAAGATGCCGGAAGTCAAGGTGTACTGGTATGACGGAGGACTGATGCCTCCACGTCCGGCCGAACTGAAAGATGGCGAGATGATGGGCGATGAGAATGGAGGTATCATTTTCATCGGATCCAAAGGGAAGATCATGACTGGTTGTTACGGCATGAATCCGACCCTTTTGCCCCTGTCTGAGATGGCCCACTTCGAGCAACCGAAACCAACCTTGGCACGTATCAAAGGCGGAAACGGCAATATCTGGGATACGGACGCACACGAACAGGATTGGATCCGAGCTTGCAAGGAGTCTCCCGAAAATCGTAAGGAGGCCTCTTCCAACTTCCAGTTCTCCGGTCCATTCAACGAGATGGTGGTGATGGGTGTCTTGGCTGTCCGGTTGGCAGGCCTGCAAGGATTGCATCGTGAACTGCAATGGGATGGCGAAAACATGCGTTTCACCAATATCTCCCCGAACGACAAGATTCAGATTGTCACGGTAGATGACTTCAAGGTGATCGACGGTGATCCCCGATTCGACCGCCGCTTTGCTGAATTCAATGCATTAGACATGGCTAACGAATGGATCCGTCACACCTATCACAATGGATTCAGTCTGCCCGATATGCCGAAATAAACAGCTCATTCGCGTATGAAACGACTCTTTCAAATCTTGATTATCTGGTTGGCGGGATGTCTGTTGGCACCCGCCCAGACCAAGACACCAGCCGAACAGTTGGGCTGGCGTTTGGGCATCCAATCCTATAGTTTTCATAAGTTCTCGTTGGTGGAGGCACTGGACAAGACGCACGAACTGGGATTGAAGTTTATCGAAGTCTATCCCGGCCATCGGTTAGGTGGCCCTTGGGGCGACCAGACTTTCGGTTATACCCTGGATGAGCAGACCCGCAAGGAGATCAAGGCACTCGCCTATTCCAAAGGGGTCAAGATCATCGGAACCGGCGTATTTGTGGCCGAACAGGCAGACGAATGGGAGAAAATGTTCCAGCTGGCCCAACAGATGGATATGGAGTTCATCACCTGCGAGCCGGCCTTGACCGACTGGGACCTTGTCGAACGGCTCTCGAAGGAATATGGTATTCAAGTGTCTGTTCATAACCATCCCAAGCCCTCCGACTACTGGACACCGGACAACCTGCTGCAGGCAATCGGCCAACGATGCCAAGGGATCGGATCCTGTGCCGATGTAGGACATTGGCGTCGGGAAGGACTGGATCAGCTGGAATGTCTGAAGCAATTGAGGGGACGGATCATTTCGTTACACTTCAAGGATATTGCCGACAAACCAGCGGATGGCGGTTGGCAGAACGATGTCATCTGGGGAACCGGCATCTTGGATGTCAAAGGCATGTTGCAACTGTTGAAGGAGCAACAATTCAAAGGGGTCTTCTCCATCGAATACGAATACAACTGGGAGAATTCCGTGCCCGACATTCGTCAATGTATCAACTACTTCAACCAAGTGGCAGCCGAACTACAGTAAGATTATACATACTATAAATCATATAGCGAACTTAGAATGATTATTTACAACACCACCTTCCACCTGGAAGCGGATATTTTAGAAGCAGGCTTGCGCTACCTGAGGGAGGAATATATTCCTCAGGCAGCCGGAAGCGGCTTTCTCCGGACACCCCGGCTCATGCGCGTGATGACGGCTCCCGAAGAGAGCGGTGGCAGTTACTCATTGCAGTTTCATGTCAAGAATGTAGAGACCTTGGAATATTGGTTACAACAAGAGGGTAGTGCCTTACAACGACGGCTGACAGAACGCTTCGGACAGAAGTTAGTCGGCTTCACCACCCTCCTGGAAGAAATGGAACTGGCATGATGGCGCAGGAACGTGTCATCCTGGGGATTGACCCCGGTACGATTGTCATGGGATATGGCATTCTACAGATCGAGGGCAAGAAGCCGCGTGTGGAGGCCATGGGCGTACTTCAACTCAACCGGTACGAAGACCATTACCTCCGCCTGCGGAAGATCTTCGAACGTGTATTGAGCCTCATCGACCAGTATCACCCCGATGAATTGGCCATCGAAGCCCCCTTCTTTGGCAAGAATGTGCAAAGTATGCTGAAATTGGGTCGTGCACAAGGGGTCGCCATGGCAGCAGCCTTGGAAAGAGACATCCCTATTTTTGAGTATGCACCCCTGAAAATAAAGCTCTCCATCACCGGTAATGGAGCCGCTTCGAAGGAACAGGTAGCCGGGATGTTGCAACGCTATCTGCACATTCCTGCCGAGCATATGGTGCCGCAACTGGACGCTACCGATGCCTTGGGAGCTGCTCTTTGCCACTTCTTTCAGAGCAGTAATCCGATCTCGGAAAAGAAGTACAGCAGCTGGAAAGATTTCATTGCCAAAAATCCGGATAAAGTCAAACGATAGTTGAGAATATTTAACATGCCTACACATTCTTATTTTCCGAGAAATGTGTACGTTTACGGCAAATTTTGAAAGTAAACAAACTCATTAATTTAATTCAAAAGAATATATGGATAACGCTATTTTTAGGTTTCCGAAACCCAATAACGAGCCGGTTAAGGCATACGCTCCGGGCTCAAGTGATAAAGCTGCGTTGAAAAGCGCATTGGCTCAGTTAAGCTCTGAAGAATGGGATATTCCATTGGTGATTGGTGGAAAGGAGATCCGTACAGGGAACACAGGTAAGGTTGTCATGCCGCACGACCACCACCATGTACTGGCCACTTACCACAAAGCAGGTGAGAAAGAGGTACAGATGGCTATCGATGCAGCCATGAAGGCCCACAAGGAATGGTCAGCTCTGCCTTGGGTAGAACGTGCATCTGTAATGTTGCGTATTGCCGAATTGATCGCAACCAAATATCGTTATCTGATGAACGCATCCGTGATGCTGGGTCAGAGCAAAAGCCCGTTCCAGGCAGAAATCGATGCTCCGTGCGAATTGATCGACTTCCTGCGTTTCAGTACATTCTATGCAAGCCAGGTATATGCTGACCAGCCCTATTCAGAGCAAGGCATCCTGAACCGCATGGAATATCGTGCATTGGAAGGTTTCGTCTTCTCACTGACTCCGTTCAACTTCACCTCTATCGCTTCTAACTTGAACATGGCTCCGGCCATGATGGGTAACGTTGCCGTATGGAAGCCTTCAACGACAGCTATCCACTCCAACTACCTGTTGATGAAGATCTTCCAGGAAGCTGGTGTACCTGATGGTGTTGTCAACTTCATTCCGGGTCAAGGTAGCGTAATCGGTAAGGTCATCACAGCCAGTCCTGATTTGGCCGGATTCCACTTCACCGGTTCTACCAAGACATTCAACACCTTGTGGAGCCAGATCGGTAACAACTTGAGCAACTACAAGTCTTATCCGAAGATCGTAGGTGAAACAGGTGGTAAGAACTTCATCTTCGTTCATCCGTCTGCTCCGGCTCAGGAAGTAGCTGTAGCCATTGTTCGTGGTGCATTCGAATACCAAGGACAGAAGTGTTCAGCCGGTTCACGTGCCTATATCCCTGCTTCTTTGTGGCCCTCTATCAAGGAAAAGGTGGGCGATATGCTGAGCGAAATCAAGATGGGTGATGTTCAGGACTTCTCGAACTTCATCAATGCCGTTATCGACGAAGCATCTTTCGACAACATCATGAACTACATCAACTATGCAAAGGAGGCAACTGATGCTGAGATCGTATTTGGTGGTGAAGGTGACAAGTCAGTAGGTTACTTCGTTAAGCCGACTGTCATCAAGACAACCAATCCGAAGTTCAAGACCATGGTAGAAGAGATCTTCGGTCCGGTAATCACGATCTATGTTTACGACGATAACAAGTATGAGGAGACCTTGGAATTGTGCGACCAGACTTCACCGTATGGTTTGACCGGTTCTATCTTCGCGCGTGATCGTTACGCTATCGAGACAGCCTTCAACAAGCTGCAGTATGCTGCCGGTAACTTCTACATCAACGACAAACCGACAGGTGCCGTTATCGCTCAACAGCCGTTTGGTGGTTCTCGTGCTTCTGGTACGAACGACAAGGCAGGTGGTCCGTTGAACCTGATCCGCTGGACAAACCCGCGTTGTATCAAGGAGTGTCTGGTTCCGCCGACATCATACGGTTATCCGTTCTTGGGAGAAAAATAATAACTGATGCATACGGATGGGCGACCTGCTGGCATTCGCTGGGGTTGCCCATCTCTATTCATACCTACAATATCAAATACTATGTTAGACTTTAATAATACAGAAATAGCGTTCTCCTCCAAAAGTGATGGAGAACTGCGGAATGCGTACGTACTGTTCAACACCATCAAACACCCGGGATTGGTCAAATTGGCAAAAATCGGTACAAACATCGCACTGAAGATTCATTTCCCGTTAGGCTGGGCCGTTAAGCCTACCCTCTACAAACAGTTTGTCGGAGGAGAAACATTGCAAGGATGCGAAAAGACGATCCGCCATTTGCAAGAATACAATGTGAAATCGACACTTGATTTTTCTGCAGAAGGTGAACAGACTCCCGCAGGCATTCAGGCAACATTCGAAGAGACCTTGCGCTCGATTGATTACGCCAAAGCGAACAAGAATCTGGCCTACGCCGTCTTCAAACCTTCCACCATCACGACCGATGATTTGCTGGCCAAAGCATCTGAAAAGCGGAGTGAATTGACCATCGAAGAGGTGCGTGAATTCCGTGAATTCAAAGATCGGTTCATGGCCTTGTGTGAACGTGCCTATCAGAATCAGGTTCGTATTCTGGTGGATGCAGAGGACTACTGTTTCCAGAATGCCATCGATGCATTGACAGAACAGGCCATGCACAAATTCAACAAGGAACGTGCCATTGTCTTTGCCACCTTGCAGATGTATCGTCACGACCGTATGCCCTATCTGCAACACATTTATGATGATGCGTTGCAAAAAGGTTACGTTCCAGGTATCAAGTTCGTACGAGGAGCCTACATGGAAGAGGAACGTGCACGTGCGGCTGCCATGGGCTATCCCGATCCAATCTGCAAAGACAAAGAGGCAACCGACAAGAACTACGATGCCGGTGTTCAGTTTGTTATGGATCACATCGATCGTTTCGAACTCTTCATGGGAACGCATAACGAAGAAAGCAACAAGAAGCTGGCCAAACTGATCGACGAAAAGGGATTGAAACATGACGATCCCCGCATTTTCTTCGCCCAGTTGTTGGGTATGAGTGACAACATCTCATTCAACCTCTCACATGCCGGTTACAATGTGACCAAATACGTGCCCTATGCAGCTGTCAATGATGTGCTTCCCTATCTAATCCGTCGTGCTGAGGAAAACACCTCCGTAGCCGGACAGACCGGTCGTGAATTGCGCATGTTGAAGACTGAAATGGATCGCAGAAAACAGGTTAAACGATAAAAGCATACAAAAACCCGGAAAAAATTCATACCTTTGCGGTATGCTTAGGATTGTATCACATATCGAACAGCTGTTGTTGACACATAATTGTGTCGTCATCCCACAGGTGGGTGGACTTGTATTCCAGTATGAGTCCACCCCACTGTCGGCTGATACAACCCAGTTTGTTCCTACGCGCCGGGTCGTTGTCTTAGATCCGACTTACCAAGACGACGATCAGCTCCTGCTCCACACGTATGAAGCAGCCTATGGCTTGAATGAGAAATATGCCCGTCGGATGTTGTTGACCGATATTGGCTTGTTGCGCTCGACACTTCAGAAACGGGGCGAAGTGATCATCGGTATCAACGGACGGCTGATCCGCCACTCCAATGGCCAAATTTCTTTCCAAAGCAAGGTCAATGAGACATTCGATTTGGAGGCATACGGATTGCCTACCTTCCAATTTGAGAAGTTGCCCGTCGCCGAGGAAAAGACGGAGGAAATCCCCGTTAGCAAACCATCCCGCTTCACCTTCTTCCACAAGAAACAGAAGTTATCAACAACCCCCATCGTTGTTGATAAACCTGTTGATAACGTTGTGGAAAAGCCTGTACCTATCAAAGAAGAGTCTGACACAGAAGAGGTTGTTACGACCATCCCATTGGGTTGGAAAATCCTGCAAACGGCTGCCGTATCAGCAGCTGCAGTGGCTTTCTTTCTACTGATTTCTACCCCAGTAGAAGATGTAAAGACGAGTGCATTCCAAGCCAGCATGTTGCCGACCGAACAAATGCTCTCTTCCAAACCAGCTCCAGTCAGCATCCAAGAGCCCATTGCCAAGATGCAAGAGACAGCTTCCAAAGAGGTTCAACCTGTTGTGGAAGAGGTGCAAGAGTCAAGCAGGGTAGCCACGCCGGAAGTAACACAACCAAAGGTTGATAAGGCAGTAACCGAAACGAAGCGAGAGGATAAAGCTACTTCTGAAAAGAAGCAGACGGCCAACGAAACGGCCGCAAAGAAGCAGACAGCCAAAGCCACTGTGGCTAAAAAGCAATCTGCCCAATCGGCCCAAGAGACTAAATTGTCCGCGGTTCAGTCGGGAAAGAAATATTACGTGATCATCGGCAGTTTCCCCAACGAAGCCCAAGCCAACCAATTCATCAAGCAGGTCGATAAGCAGAAATATGCACAAGTGGGCAAGGTCATGCGAGGCTACAAGTATCGCGTCTATGCTGCCCAGTACTCAGAACGAGCTGCTGCCGAGAAATATCTGGATCAGGTGCGGAAAGACAAACGCTATCAAGATGCCTGGTTATTCATCAGCCGTTAAGAGACCAAGATCGTGGCAACCCCTATCGACACCGATAATCCTGAATTTCAGGATGCGCTTCACCTCATCATGAAGACCCGCCAGTCTGTCTTTCTCACGGGTAAGGCAGGTACGGGCAAATCGACTTTCCTGAAATACATCTGCCAACATACGCATAAAAAACACATCGTCTTAGCCCCCACCGGCATTGCAGCCATCAATGCGGGTGGTGTCACCCTGCACTCGTTCTTCAAACTACCCTTTCGTCCGCTAATGCCCGACGATCCCGATTTGAGTCTGCATGGCGGTCGCATCTTCGACTTTTTCAAATACACCAAAGAAAAACGAAAAATCATTGAAGAGGTAGAACTCATCATCATCGATGAAATCTCGATGGTACGGGCAGACATCATCGACTGCATCGACCGCATTCTGCGTGTCTATTCAAACAACATGCGGTTACCCTTTGGCGGCAAACAGTTGCTGTTCGTGGGCGACATCTATCAGTTGGAGCCCGTTGTTCCTTCCGATCAGAGAGAGATTCTGAGCCTCTTCTATCCCGATCCCTTCTTCTTCTCAGCACGTGTTTTCCAAAGCATCCAGCTGGTTCCCATTGAACTGCAGAAGGTCTATCGGCAAAATGATCCGGTTTTCATCAGCATCCTGGATCACATCCGGAACAACCGGCCAACTCCCAAAGATCTGGAGCAGTTGAACCAACGCTACTTTCCCGCTTTCCAGCCCAACAACGAAGATATGTTCATCACCTTGGCTACCCGACGTGACCAGGTTGATTTCATCAACGAGAAGAAATTGGAAGAACTGGAGGGAGAGACCTACATTTCACACGGGAAAATCGAGGGAGAATTTCCAGAATCTTCCCTGCCGACCCAACTGGAACTGGCCATTAAGGAACAGGCCCAAGTCATCTTCATCGAGAATGACCGGGAACGACGTTGGGTGAATGGCACCATCGGCATGGTCTCCGGTATTGATCAGGAAGGGCATGTCTATGTACTGCTGGAAAACGGAAAAGAGCACTTGGTCGAGATGAGCCATTGGGACAACTGCCGCTACACCTACAACGAAAAGGAAAAACGGATCGAAGAGGAGGTCATCGGCAGTTTCGAACAGTTGCCGATCCGGCTGGCCTGGGCCATTACCGTCCACAAAAGCCAAGGTCTCACCTTCACCCGTGTGGTAGTCGATTTGAGTGGAGGCGTCTTCGCCGGTGGCCAGACCTATGTAGCCTTGAGCCGTTGTACCTCCATCGACGGGTTAGTGCTCAAACGACAAATCACGACACGCGACATCTTCCTCCGTCCCGAGATCATCGCCTTCACCCAACGGTTCAACGACAAGCAACTGATCGAAGAGACCCTACGCGAAGGAGAAGCGGAACGGCTCTATGCCAAGGCCTGCCGTAGTTTCGACCGAGGCGACATGCAGGAGGCGGTTGATTCCTTCCTGCAGGCCATCGAGCAGAAGAACCTGTTGTCGGAACCGGCCACCCGACGCTTGATACGCAAGAAACTGCAACAGATCAATGTCTATAAGGAACGGGTACGGGAACTCAAGGAGGAATTGCACCAAATGCGACAAGCTCAGAAGACCTACGCCCACGAGTACTACCTGATGGGCAATACCTGTATCACGCAAGCAAAGGATCCACGTGCCGCTCTCCGCAGTTTCGAGAAAGCCTTGAAACTGGATCCCTATTACGTAGATGCCTGGGTACGCAAGGGAGTGACTCTACTCGATTTAGGAGAAGAGCAAGAAGCCTTGGCCAGTTTCAATCAAGCCGTCAAGCTCGACCCACGCTCCTTCAAGGCACGCTACAACCGGGGCAAGTATTACGTAAGCAAAAATGATCCGGAGACAGCCTTGTCTGATCTCCTCATCCTCCTGCCCGATCATGTCGAACAACCCAACCTCCATGCCTGTTTAGCCGATGCCTATCGCCAGTTAGAAGACGAAGAGAATGCCGAAAAGCACCTGAAACTGGCCAAATACTACCGCCAGCGCAAAAAATCCAAGAAATAAAATGTATCTTTGCGCTTCTTTGATAGGGAAAAAGAGCAGAAAGATGTACATTGAACAAGAAGATATAGAAAGACATTTGTCAGGAAAGCCCTTCCGAATCATTTCAGAGGCAGCAGATGAATTAGGAGTAGAAGCCTATGTCATAGGCGGCTATGTACGTGACATTTTCCTTCATCGCCCATCGAAAGACATCGATGTGGTAGCCGTCGGTAGTGGCATCGAATTAGCCAAGGCTGTGGCCCAAAAGTTGGGACGCAGGGCCCACCTCTCCGTGTTCAAGAATTTTGGTACGGCCCAGGTAAAAGCTGGCGATCTGGAACTGGAATTTGTCGGAGCACGAAAAGAGTCCTATAGCCATGACAGCCGGAAGCCCATTGTGGAAGATGGCACACTGGAAGATGACCAGAACCGTCGCGACTTTACCATCAATGCCTTGGCCCTTTGCCTGAATCAAGATCGATATGGCGAACTGGTCGATCCGTTCGGAGGGTTGGACGATATGGAAGATTTGACCATCCGCACGCCCCTTGATCCGGATGTCACCTTCAGTGACGACCCGTTGCGCATGATGCGTGCGATCCGTTTCGCCTCCCAGTTGGGATTCTTCATCGATCCGGACACGTTCGATGCGATTGTGCGTAACCGGAAACGTATCGAGATCATCTCACGTGAACGCATTGCCGACGAACTGAACAAGATCGTGCTTTCGCCCAAACCCTCCATCGGTTTCGACTTGTTGGACAAGTGCGGGTTGCTGGAGCTGATCTTCCCGGAGCTATGCGCCTTGAAAGGGGTGGAGACACGCGAAGGAATCGGTCACAAAGACAACTTTGCCCACACACTCATGGTACTGGATCGGTTGTGCAAGACAACAGACAACCTCTGGCTGCGTTGGAGTGCGCTATTGCACGACATCGGCAAACCGGTCACCAAACGTTTCGATCCTCGGTTGGGCTGGACCTTCCACAACCACAATTTTGTGGGTGAAAAGATGATCCCAGCCATCTTCCGCAAGATGAAACTGCCCATGAACGAGAAGATGAAATATGTCCAGAAAATGGTCAGCCTGCACATGCGTCCGATCGTTCTGGCAGACGAGGAGGTGACAGACAGTGCCATCCGTCGGTTGCTGTTCGATGCGGGAGATGATATCGACGACCTGATGAAACTGTGTGAGGCAGACATCACCAGCAAGAATCCCGAAAAGGTACGTCGGTTCCTCAACAACTTCCAGCTGGTGCGCGACAAGATGACCATCATTGAGGAGAAGGATCGGGTACGCAACTTCCAGCCCCCCATCTCGGGCGAAGAGATCATGGAGACCTTCGGCTTGCCCCCCTCACCACCTGTGGGAGCCTTGAAAGAATCGATCAAGAATGCCATTCTGGATGGTGTCATCCCGAACGAATACGAAGCGGCCCATACTTTTATGCTGGAAAAAGCCGCTAAAATGGGGTTGAACCTGAAAAAAGATTGACAATTCTGAAGTATCTTTGTCCCAACGATCATCACACGATAGCTTATGGATAGAATCCGTTTGAAAGACAAGACGTTCGAACTGTTCATCACGGACAGTCAACTACAGACAGCCATCCAGACGATGGCCAGCCGTATCCGTCAGGATATGGAAGGGAAACAACCGCTGTTGGTCGGCATCCTGAATGGAGCCTTCCTGTTTACAGCCGAACTGGTGCGGGCCTTGGACGGTCCATACGAGGTGACCTTTGCCCGGTACGCCTCCTATGCCGGAACCGCTTCAACGGGCAAGATCCGTGAGATCATGCCCATCACGATGCCCATTGAGGGGCGTACACTCATCCTGCTGGAGGACATCATCGATACCGGCTTCACCATGAAGTACGTCAAGCAGCATCTGCTCGAACAGGGAGCTGCCGAAGTACGGTTGGCCACCCTACTCTTCAAGCCGGATGCCTTGCAATGTGATCTGGAGCCCGACTATGTCGGACTCACCATTCCGTCGGCCTTTATCGTAGGCCATGGTTTGGATTATGACGAACAGGGACGCGCATTCCGCGACATCTATCAGTTGGTCCAAGAAGATTAACAACATCTATATATATTAATGTAAGAAATTATGTTGAACGTAGTTATTTTTGGTGCTCCCGGATCAGGAAAGGGAACACAGAGTGAATTGATTATCAAAGAATATGGTTTGGATCACATCTCTACAGGCGATGTATTACGCTCTGAGATGAAGAATGATACCGAATTGGGCAAGATTGCCAAGGATTACATCGAGAAGGGCCAGTTGGTTCCGGACGAGTTGATCGTCAACATGTTGGCCAAGGTACTCGACAGCAAAGAGAACTCCAAGGGTGTTATCTTTGACGGTTTCCCCCGTACCATCCCGCAGGCAAAGGCTCTGAAAGTGATGCTGAACGAGCGTGGCACAGACGTTTCCGTCATGCTGAATCTGCAGGTGGATGAAGAGGAGTTGGTAAAACGTCTGCTGGAACGGGGCAAAGTGTCTGGCCGTTCAGACGACAACCTGGAGACCATCAAATCCAGATTGGAAGTCTATCATAAGCAGACCGCTCCATTGGCTGATTTCTATGTAGAAGAGGGTAAGCATGTAGCCATCCAGGGTATGGGCACGATCGAAGAGATCTTCGGCCGTATCAAGGATGCCATCAGTGCTGTACAATAATTTGTTTGACAAAGTGAAGCAATCATGGCTGAATCAAACTTTGTAGATTATGTGAAGATCTACTGCCGCTCTGGTAAGGGCGGCAGAGGTTCTTCTCACTTCCGCCGCGAAAAGTACATTCCTAAAGGGGGACCCGACGGAGGCGACGGAGGCAGAGGAGGCCATATCTATCTGCGGGGAAACCGCAACTACTGGACACTGCTCCACCTGAAGTATGAACGCCACATCATGGCCACCAATGGTGAAAGCGGCAGTGCCAAACGGAGTACCGGCAAGGACGGAGAAGACCGTACCATCGAAGTGCCCTGTGGAACCGTTGTCTATGATGCAGAAACCGGCGAATACATCTGCGATGTGACCGAAGACGGACAGGTCGTGATGTTGCTGAAGGGAGGCCGCGGCGGACAAGGCAACTGCCATTTCAAGACGGCAACCAATCAGGCTCCCCGCTATGCACAACCGGGCGAACCTTCGCAAGAGCGACTGGTCATCCTGCAATTGAAGCTCTTGGCCGATGTCGGTCTGGTCGGATTCCCCAATGCCGGCAAATCGACCCTCTTGTCGGTCGTCTCGGCAGCGAAACCGAAGATAGCCAATTATCCCTTTACCACCCTGGAGCCCAACTTGGGTATTGTCAGCTATCGTGACAACCGTTCGTTTGTCATGGCCGACATTCCCGGTATCATCGAAGGAGCCAGCGAAGGAAAAGGCTTAGGACTTCGGTTCTTGCGTCACATCGAACGCAACTCCCTGTTGCTGTTCATGATCCCGGCTG
The DNA here is from genome assembly GCA_021531775.1 of Parabacteroides distasonis. Classification (GTDB taxonomy): domain Bacteria; phylum Bacteroidota; class Bacteroidia; order Bacteroidales; family Tannerellaceae; genus Parabacteroides. Next base: position 16,212 of record JAFBIU010000038.1, read on the forward strand.
ATTCGGACGATATCCGCAAGGAGTATGCCATTCTGCACAACGAGCTGGTCCAATACAATCCCGAGCTGTTGGACAAACGACGGGTATTGGCCATCACCAAATGCGATATGCTGGATGACGAACTGATGGCTGAAATGGAACAGGAATTGCCGGAAGGTGTGCCACACGTCTTCATCTCCTCGGTAGCCCAAATGGGATTGACCGAACTGAAAGACCTGTTGTGGAAAGAGCTGAACCAGGAAACATTCCATGAGGTAGAACGTATCGTACACAAGAATCTGGATCTGAACGAGATTCCGATGGACGACGATGACTACGACTATGTCGTGCCCGTCGAAGAGGAGGAGGAAGAGCTGGACGAGGATGAAGTGTATGAAAGCTATTACGACGAAGACGAAGAGAGCGATGAAGATCAGGAACGCTAACGGATGCAAGCTGGTACAGTTTGACGGCTTAGACCGTTACGAGCACATCTTTCATTTCGTCACCACTCGGGAAGGGGGTATAAGCGAAGGAGCCTATGCCACCCTCAATCCGAGTCGTTATACCGATGATGATCCGGCCCATATTCAGCAGAACCTGTCTCGATTGGCTCAAGCCATCCACCTACAGCCAACCCAGATTCTCTTGCCACATCAAGTGCATCAAGACCGGATCCTGGACATCACACCCGCTTTTCTCTCCCAAAGTCAGTCCTCTCAACTCGCCCAACTGGAAGGTATCGACGCCCTGCTGACAGCTGTACCCCACGTGTGTGTGGCCATTTCTACCGCCGATTGCGTACCTGTTTTACTCTATGCACCCGACCGACAAGTCGTTGCTGCCGTCCATGCCGGCTGGCGAGGAACGGTCTTGCGGATTGCCCAACGTTGTGTAGAGCAGATGCAACAACAGTATCAATGCGATCCAGCCCGATTGCAAGCAGCTATCGGTCCCTCCATCAGTCAAGCCGCATTTGAAGTGGGCGAAGAGGTGGTCGAAGCCTTTCGAGAGGCCGGATTTGAGCTGTCCAGTCTGATGTACCGCCATCCGGATAGCCAGAAAGCCCATATCGATCTGTGGAAAGCCAACCAGCTGCAACTGTTGGAAGCCGGACTCCAGCCCGCCCATATCGAAATAGCCGGAATCTGCACCTACCAACAGGTTGATCAGTTCTTTTCGGCACGTCGGTTAGGCATCCGAAGCGGACGGATCCTATCCGGAATCTATCTCCGTTGAATTCATCCATGTCTCATACAATCTCACCAACATGATACAAGTATCCATATCTGAAGAAATAGCCGGGAAATGTCCCGACCTGCACGTGGCCGTGATCAGTTGCGACCTGCAAAACACAGCGTCCAATCCCCAGCTGTGGCAAGAAATCCAACAGGCAGAGGAGCAGTTACGTAGCCAATGCACCCTGCAGCAGGCCAACAAGCTACCCTCCATTCAGGCCACACGCCAGGCCTACAAAGCCTGTGGCAAAGACCCGAACCGCTATCGTCCCTCTGCCGAATCATTACGTCGCCGGGTGTTGCGCGACTTACCCCTCTACCGCATCGACACCTTGGTCGATGTCATCAACCTGATCTCTTTGGTCAGCGGCTACTCCATCGGCGGATTCGATGCCGACAAGATCCAAGGTCCCCTTGTGTTGGGCATCGGACGAGAGGGTGAACCCTATCAGGGAATCGGGCGGGGCGAACTCAACATAGCCGGTCTGCCCGTCTATCGGGACAGGTTGGGCGGCATCGGAACCCCCACCAGCGACGAAGAGCGCACCAAGATCGGTTTGGACACCCGACACCTGCTGATGATCATCAATGCCTACTCCGGTGAAGCCGGTCTGGAGACAACCATACACAACAGCATCGACTTGCTAAAGCGATATGTATCAGCCACTCATGTAGAAGTTAACATCATCAAGGCATGTAGTTAAAAATTGGTTACACACCTTAAAACCATGCAAAGATTTTTCTATATGCCTAATAATCTGTACCTTTGTTGCGATTAACAAATAGTGATTACATGATTGAGACAATTGGAAAGAATGCAGGTCTGGTGTGGAAGGCCTTGAATGAAAATGGTGCAATGAACGTAAAAGCACTGAAGAAAGTGACAAAAATTAGAACAGAAAAAGATTTGTATGCCGCCTTGGGTTGGCTTGCACGTGAAGAGAAACTCGCTTTTACCGAAAAGGAGCAAGAGTTGCAGGTATCGTTGCTGTAAACAGACAGCAAACGATCGAAAAAGGGCTGTTCAATTCAATTTGGACAGCCTTTTTCGTATCAAATGTAATTTATTATTTCCAAGAGTTGCTTAATTCAAATCTTCATGCTACTTTTGTGTAGAAATTTGGTGAGCAATGACCGAGGATCAACATAGAATGCTGGCAGAACTGGATGTGCGGGTTCGGGATTTGATGTCTTTATGCGACAGGCAGAGACAACAGATCGTCGAGCTGACCCAGTCTTTAGCTCAGAAAGAGCAAGAGCTGCAACAATCCAAAGAAGAGATTTGTGCGTTAAACACCAAATGCGACAACCTGTTGACCGCACGGGTCGTGACTGTCCAAGAGGCAGATATCAAAAGTGCACGTCTTCGGTTGTCCAAATTAGTACGGGAAGTAGATAGGTGCATTGCACTGTTAAACGAATAATTCATCCAATAATAGTAGCAATGAACGATCCACTAGGAATACACTTGAATATTGCAGGTAAGCGTTTATCCCTTACCATCGAGCGTTCGGAAGAGGAATACTTCCGGCGTGCAGAGAAGCGCATAGCTGAAGTCATCAATATGTACCAGGCCGCTTACGGCAAAGAGACAGAATCACTGGCCATGACAGCCCTGCATCTGGCTTTGCAGAATGTCAAATGGCAAGACATGAATGACACAGCCCCCTTGGAGGGAAAGATACGCCAACTCTCCGACGAGTTGAAAACCTATTTGGACAACAACGCATCCATGTAGTGATACTCCCCGTTACACATTGATTAGAGTGAACTGGTTCACAGGTTCTCACAAGGCGATTCGGCTTGTGGGGAAATGTGACGAATGATTAATTTAATAACGAACAAAAGTTTTTTAGTTAATGGGAGGCATGAACATCATTATACCAATTGTTACCTTTCTGATCGGAGGTGGAATAACATGGTTGACATTGCGCGTCCTTCTCAAGTCTCGGTTAGAATCGATCATCAAAGAGGCTGAACAGGAAGCGGAAGTGATTAAGAAGAATAAACTGCTGGAGGTGAAGGAAAAGTTCCTGCACTTGAAGGCGGATTTGGAGAAGCAAGTGGCACAACGCAACGCCAAGATTCAGTCCATCGAATCGAAACTGAAACAGCGGGAGTTGAACATGAACCAGCGGCAGGAAGAGCTGCAACGTAAGAACAGTGAAGTAGAGGCAACACGCGAAAACCTCACGGCACAGTTGGATCTGATTGAGAAGAAAAAGCAAGATCTCGATAAACTGCATCAGAAAGAGGTGGAGCATTTAGAGACTCTCTCCGGCTTGTCGGCTGAAGAGGCCAAAGAGCGTCTGATCGAATCGTTGAAGGACGAAGCCAAGACAGAGGCAGCTTCCTACATCAACGAGATCATCGAAGAGGCCAAGATGACCGCCAACAAAGAGGCCAAGAAGATCGTCATCCAGTCGATCCAGCGGGTTGCTACGGAAACGGCCATCGAGAACTCTATCACGGTTTTCCACATTGATTCGGATGAGATCAAGGGACGTATCATCGGTCGTGAAGGTCGAAATATCCGGGCCCTGGAGGCTGCAACGGGTATCGAGATCGTCGTGGATGACACGCCTGAAGCCATCGTACTCTCCGGCTTTGATCCGGTTCGTCGCGAAATTGCCCGTCTGGCATTGCACCAGTTGGTACAGGATGGACGTATCCATCCGGCCCGTATCGAGGAGGTGGTTACAAAAGTCAAGAAGCAGGTGGAAGACGAAGTGGTGGAAACCGGTAAACGTACTGCCATCGACTTGGGCGTTCATGGTCTGCATCCCGAACTGATCCGTATGATCGGTAAGATGAAGTACCGCTCTTCGTATGGTCAGAACCTGCTGCAACATGCCCGCGAAACAGCCAACCTGTGTGCCGTCATGGCGTCTGAATTGGGCTTGAATCCGAAGAAAGCCAAACGTGCCGGCCTGTTGCACGACATCGGAAAGGTGCCCGATGATGAACCGGAATTGCCGCACGCTATTTTAGGTATGAAGCTGTGTGAGAAATTCAAGGAGAAACCCGATATCTGCAATGCCGTAGGTGCTCACCACGAAGAGGTAGAGATGCAAACCCTGTTGGCTCCGATCGTACAGATCTGCGACGCCATCTCCGGAGCCCGTCCGGGAGCCCGTCGTGAAATCGTAGAGGCCTACATCAAGCGTCTGAACGATTTGGAGCAGTTGGCACTCTCCTATCCGGGTGTGGTCAAGACATACGCCATCCAGGCAGGTCGCGAATTGCGCGTGATCGTGGGTGCAGACAAGATCGACGACAAGGCTACCGAAAGCCTGTCGGCTGAAATTGCCAAGAAGATTCAGGACGAGATGACCTATCCGGGTCAAGTGAAGATCACGGTTATCCGCGAGACTCGTTCGGTCAGCTACGCCAAATAAGCAACGAAAATATCCCTTTTACAAGCCGGTCTTCTGCAGGTCAGAAGGCCGGCTTTTTGTTGGTATCTATCAATCCATAAACAGATTCGATTGGTAAACTCGAATTTCCATCCTATCTTTGTGTCACAAACAAACAACATGTAGAACTAATAAAGGAAAGGAGAAAATTATGAGAAGTATAACAAAATTCGACCTGCAGTATGCACATCGTTTCTATGGTTTCAAAGGTGAAGCACAGTATCTGCACGGACACACAGGTGTCTTGACCATCGAAGTAGAAGACTCTGTCAACATGGGTGTCAACATGGTCTATCCCTGTAATGAGATCCAGAAAATAGCTTGGGACGTGCTGAAGAACTTTGACCATGCCTTGGTCTTGCGCGAAGACGACCCGCTGTTGCCGGCTATCCTCGACGTTTATGAAAAGCAAGGCATCAAGAACGGTCATCTTCAGAACACGATGAAGGGTGAAGCCTTCAAGACTGAATTGGCAACAGCTTATCCCGATGCTCGTCTGGTCGTAACCAAGGAGACCATGACCGTTGAGGGCATGATCAAGATTGTCTATGATCTGTTGAAAGACAAACTGAACATCGCTAAACTGACCTTCACCAGTGGTGTCAATGCGGCTTCGCAGGAATATACAGACCGCAAGCAGATCGACCGTTGCCCGCTCTGTGGCATCTCACTGGATGAGAATGGCGTCTGCCCGAAGTGTGGATACAAGAAATAACCGATAGGCAGTCCTCTTTGTTTTTGATCAGACTCCCATGGCAAGTCCCCTTGCTATGGGGGTCTTTTTGTCAGGTTGATACAAGGGCATCAACTTCGGATGGATCATCCGGTCATCACTTTCCGGGGAACAAAAGCATCAAGGCCGGAATACCTGAAGCCGAATAACTATCCACCAGCTCATCCTTGGACAAGGGTTTATAATAGGCCCCACCACAAATCTGACGCGATTGATCCCGGTTGGACCAACCCATCTCAATCGTCCGCCTCAAAAACGGAAGATACTGTTTCTGACCACAATCTTCTACCAACCAGGCGATGTATTGGGCAAAAATAGCCGTATAGATTCCCTGTTCGATGCCAGCCTCAAAAGGCAATACACCCTGCTCAGCCGACAGTACATGCACGGTATAATCGGCAGCTAACACCGCATTGTCCAAATAGCTCTTCTCTCCCGTAGCCTTATACAGCAAAACCGAAGCACCTATAAAAGTAGCCTGGTTATACACATGCGCTTTCCAAGCCGGCTCACCATTGCCATGGCGACTATCCGCTATGCATCCTGTCTCTTTGTTCAGCAGGTTCTCCACACCCCATTCATAGATCTCCTTGCCACGTTGCAGATACTGGAGCTTCGACAAATGTACCCGATCCTTTCCGACAGCCTCCTTTCTGTCGGCAGGTACATTTTGATAAAGCGTCAAAGCCGCTACCACCACCGGAAAATTGATACAGGCCATTTTCCCGTCACCAAACTTATTGGGTTCTGGATGCTGAATCGGATACCAACGCCAAAACATACCACTGTTGACCGGATCATACGAACCGTTATCCCCCACCTTCGCGGATCCATACCATACCCGTTCAAAACTCTTCTCGGACAATTCGAGATACTCTTCCGTTCCAAACAGTTCGTAGGCACGCGCCAAGGAGATGGTCCACCACATGATGTCGTCATAGATGAACCACCCCGTATTCTCGTTGTTATCGTCGAAATCAAACTGGACATAATGCGCCTTATTACCGGCAAAAATCTGCTCGCAAAGTGCCTTGGCATAAGCCCTCTTTTCCGGATCCTTCCGTTTCTCAGCCAAGCGATAGGCATTCATGGCCATATCCCAATAGATAGGCTGGCACCAGATGGCAGCCGCCCCATTCCCTCGGTCCACGGCACGCGGGAAAGAGGTATCGGTCTTGTAGATTCCCTTCTCCGAATCCAAAAATACCCGGTTGAAGCCCTCATACGCTTTCCACACGGTCTGATAGGTATAGGACTCCCTTTCACCCATCGTTACCTTTTCATGCAAACTCACTTTCTCATCGGCCATGGCCCCAAAGGCCAACAATAACAAGCCACTTACAACGATACTTTTTAAATTCATAACACAACCCTTGATTTTGATGTTTTTCATACTTATCTTCAATTCGAGCGTGAAGGTACACATTTTCCTGTTAAGGTCAATCATCCTTGTAAATAATGTAAGTCCACATCCGGAATGATCACATTGGCAAGCACATCTTCGATCAAGAAACCCATATAGAGCGGAATAGTGAGGATCTCTCCCTCGCGTCCGACATTGTATTGGCCCAACTTGATGGCGTTGCAGACATGATACACATTTCTATTCTTGAGAACTGTTGTCAGACTCTTTGTTTTACCACTTTTTGCTTTGACCTCAAGTACAACGCATTCTCCTTTAAACCTCACCAGGAAGTCCAGTTCAAGACCGCTATCCTTTTGAGCATGTTACCTTGGATTGAATACCGCAATTATACACTTTTCCCAGCGAATAAACCCAAGACGTTACACTTTTTCAAGCGAATAATGCAGATTTACTACACTTTTCGGAACGAATCAAACCCATCATAATACACTTTTTCCAACGAATCAGGCCGATTTCATAAGTATGCCATTTAGCCATGCTAACTATCATACTTACGGTTCCTAACTACCATACTTATGAATGCTAATCACCATAGTTATGAATGAGACATACATTATATAATATGTCTATTACTATCTGTATCGTTCTTATACATAAGCGACAATCATCCAATGACACAGAGCAATTAGAGCAGATTGTATAAATCATTCGAAATGAATCGAAGTTGGCTGGCCAAACCAACTATAGATGGCCGGTCAAAAGAATAGTTATCGGCTTGATGAAGGTTATACTTACGGCTTTATGAGCCGTAAGTATAACCTTCATCAAGCCGTAAGTATAACCTTTGGATAGCCGTAAGCCTACGGTTTGGGAACACTTATATATATATGTAACGCTGGAGTCAATAAGGTAACAGTGGATGTAATTCCATGGCTTCAATAATACCCTCGCGTGGAAAATCATGCTACAACGGGAGATAACAATTGCTACCACACGTGGTAACAAAATCACCTTAACCAAGACATCTGAAAAAGCCACTGTAACCTACTGTTCAATAGCCTTCTCACATCATGGCAGCAGAAACAGCCTGACGTGAGGAAGGAAAAGTGAGATCAAGAAAAAGTATGTCACCTTGATGGCCAAACGAAGATAGCTTCAAGTCCTCCCGAAGATACCTTCGTGGCCCCCTGAAGATAGCTTCGCAGTTTATTATTAGCCGGGCTATACTTCTTTGGCATCATGTCTATCATCAGTATCATGATCTTCATTCCGCTGTTTTTGCTCGAATTCTGATTGTATAGACCCCAAAAAGTCTGGTGAGCCTTAAATGAATGGTTTTTGCTAACCTATACACTTTTTTGGCATACCTTGCATTATACCTTTGCCGCAGATTTCAATTCAAAGTCAAGGATAATATGGCAAAGACAAGTATTCAGTACATAAAGGAAGCTGCAAAAAAGCTGGTTGATAGCAAGCTTCAAAGATTAGGTGCAG
>JAFBIU010000039.1 GCA_021531775.1 Parabacteroides distasonis
ATTATCAACAAACTATATGTGAACGGACGCTTCGCTCCTTGAAGCGTCATCGGAGTGTGATGGTTCAGATGCCGACCGGAACGGGGAAGACGGTTACGTTGGCTGCTCTTTTACGGGAGTACTCCCTCCCTGTGGGGAAACAGACATCTCAGGCTGATCTGCTGATCGTCACCCATACACGGGAACTGATCGAGCAGATCAAGACGACCCTCCGACGGATGGAACTGGATGTTGCCCACATTCACGTTGAATCTATTCAGACCGTTTCCCGCCGGATTGCTTCGGATCGCATCTCAATTCACCCCTCGTTAGTGATCATCGATGAAGCGCATCATGCCTTGGCCAACACCTATCAGCTTTTGTGGAAACAGTGGCCGAAGGCTCGTTTCTTGGGGTTAACGGCAACGCCTTACCGATTGAATGGGGCGGGATTTACCGACCTGTTTGATGAACTGATCCTTTCAGACAGTATTGCTTTATTCATCGCACAGGGCTGGCTTAGTCCCTTCGACTACTATTCCATACCATCGGATAGTGAGGAGAGTCGGGCCATCGACTCGTTCAAGAAACGCAATGTGGATGGGGATTATCAGACGAAGGAGATGCGGGAGGTCTTGGATGTACGCCCGACGATCCAACGACTCTATGACTCCCTCCTGGAGTTTGCATCGGGTTGCAAGGGGATTGTCTATGCCATTGACATTGCTCATGCAGAACATATTGCAGCCTTCTTCTGTTCGAAGGGCCTGGCAGCGAAAGCGATCAGTGCCGCTACACCCAAGCAGCAACGTATTTCCGATCTGGCCAAGTTCCGGGCTGGAGAAATCCAAGTCTTGGTGAACGTGGATCTCTTTTCAGAAGGATTCGATTGTCCCGATGTCGGGTTTATCCAGTTGGCACGACCAACCCTTTCGTTGGCCAAATACCTGCAGATGGTGGGGAGAGGACTGAGGCGGCATGACGGCAAGGCCTGTTGCATCATCTTGGATAATGTAGGTCTCTACCGACGTTTCGGTCTGCCATCGGATCACCGTGATTGGAAAACCTTTTTTGAGGGGGATCTCAAACAGGCTGAAGTATTGGATCAATCCCTTTACTCCTTGCGTTCGGCTGATATCTGTTTGTCTCAGTTTGCTATCGTCGGGAATACGGTAGATGTTCCCTTGATTCAGATCACCCATCATGAGCTGATTGGACAAATGGTGCAGGAACGGTCTGACTTCGTCCAGAAAGGGAAGGGCTGGACGGACAATCGGAATGGCATTACCTTTCACGCCAGTCCGGTCTCTTTGCTGTTCCGTGGCGTGGAACTATCTACGGCAGACGGAGAGACCTTTTATCCCCGGATCCGTTCAGCCTACATTCGTCCCGATAAAGGAATTAACCGCCGCTGTCTACAGATGCAGGTCGGGTATGGCCTGTTTTGGCAAGGTTTGTTGATTCCTGGAAACCTGCCGAATCGGGTCTTCGAAATGGAGAAGCGATACAAGTCCGGTTTCCGGATCTTTCATGACGAGAAGGGGGAACGGTATGTCCAGACCAGTCCGGATGATCCGCTTCGGGCCATTCCGGATGAACAACAGCTCAACCAGTGGATGGAGTCGTGGGAGATTGCTCAGGAGAAGTGGCAGATCGATGTGCATTACATGACCCAATATCGAACTGCCAAATATGATCTGCTCATGAAGGCCATCCGGCATGACCCGACACAGGTGGTCTATTTGGATGCCGACATCGCTCAAGTCAAGGATGAGGACCATCGCCTCTGCTGGATCGATCGGCGAACCGGTTTTGTCCATTACAGCAGGCCTCGTCTCTTCAAACGTGGATTCTTGGAAATCCTGCAGGAGGAGGATCTGCTCTTTGTTCGGAATGTGCGTGATGAGTCTCGTCGTCCGTTTAGGAACCACATGATTGTAGCGGATGATGAAATTGCCGTGATCGAAGATCGGCTTTATGTCCGGAACGAGTGTTGCATGGGATGCTACAAGGTCAAATACCGGAGTGATGACTTTACCTATTTCCGTACCGGTACGAATCGCTATCAACGGGATTATGATACGAACGTGGAGATCATCCATAAGCCCGGTTCGGTGCCTATGATCAAGATCTCTTTAAAATGATCGGGTAACCCTTGTAACTCTTGCCTTTCATTCTCTTAAAATTGGATTTATTATCGTACTTTTGTAAATCAAATCAATTTTAAAACAATGTTGGATATATGAAACGCTTTACTATTTTGGCTGTCTGTCTCTTGATGAGTGTGGCAGCATGGGCCCAGCAGGCCCTGTGGGGAACACAAAAGATCGTATCACCGGAGATTCATCCGGACAATAAGGTGACATTCCGTTTTTTGGCTCCCAAAGCTATACGCGTGCAGGTGGTTGGAGATTTCTTGCCTCCGACGGTGGTTGAGACGCCTTTCGGCAAGTCGGAAGCTCCGGGAGTGGCTGACCTGGTCGAGGGGAAAGAGGGCGTTTGGGAATATACAACCCCTGAACCATTGCCTTCGGAACTGTATAGCTATGGCTTTATTGTGGATGGAGTGAAGACAACAGACCCGAACAATGTCTATCTGAATCGTGATGTGGCTTCGGTCAACAACATTTTCATCGTCAAAGGTGGGGCAGGCGATCTGTACAGTGTGAATGCCGTGTCTCACGGTTCCGTGACCCGTCGCTGGTACGACAGCCCCACCTTGGGTAAGCAACGCCGGATCACGATCTATACGCCTGCCGGCTATGAGACCAGCGGCAAGAAATATCCGGTCTTCTACCTGCTGCATGGCATGGGTGGCGACGAAGAGGCTTGGGTGACGTTAGGCCGTGCCGTACAGATCCTGGACAACCTGATTGCACAGGGCAAGGCGAAGCCAATGATTGTCGTCATGACCAATGGCAATGTGGATCAGGAGGCCGCTCCGGGTGAATCGAGCTTGGGCCTTTATCGTCCCGGCATGCAATTGCCTCGTACGATGGAGGGCTCGATGGAGCAGAGTTTCCCGGATGTGGTGAAGTTTGTCGAATCCAACTACCGGGTGGAGAAGAAGAAGGCGAGTCGTGCGATTGCCGGTCTGTCGATGGGCGGTTTCCATTCGTTGCACATCTCGAAGGAGTATCCGGACCTGTTCGACTATGTCGGCCTTTTCTCGGCTGCTATCCTGCCGATGAAGGAGGGCTCTTCGCCGATCTATGAGAACATGGATCAGAAGCTGAAGGTGCAGTTCTCCAAACATCCGAAACTTTACTGGATCGCCATCGGCAATACCGATTTCCTCTATAAAACGAATGTGGAATATCGCAAGAAACTGGATGAGGCTGGTTACAAATATGAATACTTCGAGAACGAAGGTGGCCATATTTGGCGCAACTGGCGTATCTATTTGGGCATGTTTGCCCAGCGGCTCTTCCAATAATCCGCTTGCAGGCCGGGTAAAAAAAGAGGGAGAAAGCGAAACCGCTTTCCCCCTTTTTTTATGAATTGGATGAACGATCGATTAGAGCTTGTCGTTTGAACCCAATACGTTGATGATTTTGTGCTTGTACAGCTTCTCCATGTTGTCACGAGCCGGACCCAGATACTTACGCGGGTCGAACTCAGCCGGTTTCTCAGCGAATACCTTGCGGACAGCAGCTGTCATAGCCAGACGAGAGTCAGAGTCGATATTGATCTTGCAAACAGCCGACTTTGCAGCCTTACGCAATTCCTCTTCGGGGATACCGATGGCAGCCTTCAATGCACCACCATACTTGTTGATAGTATCTACCTCTTCCTGCGGAACTGAAGAAGATCCGTGGAGTACGATGGGGAAGCCCGGCAACTTTTCCATTACAGCGTCCAATACGTTGAATGCCAATGGAGGAGGAACCATACGACCTGTAGCCGGATCGATGTGGCACTGTTCCGGAGTGAACTTGTAAGCACCGTGAGAAGTACCAATTGAGATAGCCAAAGAGTCGCAACCTGTACGAGTAGCGAAGTCGATAACCTCTTCCGGATCTGTGTATGTGTGATGGTCAGATGAAACTTCATCCTCAACACCAGCCAATACACCCAGCTCACCTTCAACTGTTACGTCGAACTGATGAGCATATTCAACGACCTTCTTCGTCAAAGCAACGTTCTCTTCGTAGGGCAGGTGTGAACCGTCGATCATGACAGAAGAGAAACCTGAATCGATACAGCTCTTGCAAGTCTCGAACGTGTCACCGTGGTCGAGGTGCAATACGATCTGCGGATTCGGGCAACCCAATTCCTTGGCATATTCTACGGCACCCTGAGCCATGTAACGCAACAAGGTTGCATTGGCATACTGACGAGCACCCTTAGAAACTTGCAGAATCACCGGAGACTTTGTTTCTACTGCAGCCTTGATGATAGCCTGCATCTGTTCCATGTTGTTGAAGTTGAAAGCCGGAATAGCATAACCGCCTTTGATAGCCTTTGCAAACATTTCCTTTGTGTTTACAAGACCCAGATCTTTGTAATTTACCATTGTTGTATATCTATATTACGTTAATGATTAAATAAACCTGTGGCAAAGATAACGGTTTCTCGTAAAAAATCCGATATGAAAGCAGTAAAATAACGCAAATTCAAGTGTGTGTGAAAAAAACTGCTCAAATCTTTTGTTTCTTCGCCATGAATCTCTACCTTTGCAACCCAAAATACCGGTTACCAACAGTATTAAAACAACAAATTAAGATAAGAAAGCAATGAAAAAAGGAATTCATCCTGAGAATTATCGTCCTGTAGTATTCAAGGACATGTCAAACGAGGATACTTTTATCACTCGTTCAACGATTAATACAAAGGAGACAATCGAAATCGACGGTGTGACTTATCCGTTGGTGAAGGTCGAGATCTCTAACACTTCGCACCCGTTCTTCACTGGTAAGGCTAAATTGGTGGATACGGCTGGTCGTGTTGATAAGTTCATGAGCCGTTACGGTAACCGTAAGAAGAAATAATTTAAGCTTAGAACAACAAAACAGAAAGCTACATTCTCTTCTTGGAGAGTGTAGCTTTTTTTATATATTTGCACCAAAGTATATATAATATATGGAATAATGAAACAGAATACACAAAAAGGCCGATTGTCGATGTGGTGTGGCATCGCTTCGGTAGCTGCGCTACTGGCTGGTTGCAGTGCATCCGGACCCTCTTCGGAGTCTTTCGAACGGTCGGACTATTACACACGAGGCATCGGTTCGTATCCGGGTGATCCGAAAGAGGATTTCTCTCCCGACCTGAAACCGGATCAGACTTACCGGAATCTGGCGCTTTTGCGCAGTGCTTTCCATTCGTCGAGCTACGATTATAACTTGACGGCTCAATTGGTGACCGATGGTGTGGTGAGCGATCAGCAACCGCAGTATCTCGATCTGACTACCCAAAATGGTGAGGTGGCTCGTCGCGAGCGTGAATGGATGATTGATAGAGGTCCCTATTCGCGTAATGCTGTGGTAGGAGCAGATGCCTATTATCAGTTTGCCTTGAAGAATGGCTGGAAAGAGAAAGCCGATGAGGTGAAGTTCCGTGGTAGTGTCGCTTTTGAGGAGGGCAAGACCAAGGGCGGCTATGCCATTATCTGCGAAGGCTCTAACGACGGTTCTACGTGGGTTGAGTTAGGCAGTTTGAAGGGCAACGGTATGCCTGGCAAGGAGTCTCGTTATAAGGCGCATTCAGACCCCAACAAGAACAGTTGGGATCCGGGAGAGCTTCCTACCCGTGCGCTCGATGAGACGATTTCCTTGAAAACCACGGAGTCATACGCCAACTACCGCATGCGTTTCCAGATGGAGGGCGCAGTTTATTGGTCTTTCTATGAAATTGATTTCTATGAAAAGGGCCAGCAGGAACCGATCAATTTGTTGCCCTCCAAATTCTTCAATAGTGCGTGGATGAGTGCCACAGCCGGTGAGGAGTGGGTCTATGTGGATCTGGGTAGCCAGTCGGAGTTCGACAAGGTGAAGTTGAGCTGGATCAACAAGGCCGTAAAGGGTAAGATTCAGTCTTCTGCCGATGCCCAGCAATGGACAGACCTGGCCGAGTTGCCGGGTGGTGATGCTTTGGTAGATGAGATCCAGGTTCAGGGCAAGGGCCGCTATGTCCGTGTGCTCATGAGTGAGTCTGCTGATCAGAACCGCTACATCTTGAGTGAGGTAGAGGTGATGGGTAAAGGTGGATTGGTAGCTCAGCCGGTGGCTCAACCTGCTCCTGCCGATCGGGAGATCCGTTTGTCCGGTGGCGATTGGAAGGTACAACGTGCCTCCTTGGTGACTGCATCGGGTGAGGAGATTTCCAAGCCTTCGTTCAATCCGGAGGGTTGGGTTGTAGCTACTGTGCCGGGTACGGTACTCACCAGCTACAAGAATGCGGGTGCCATCCCCAATCCGAACTATGCCGATCATCTGTTGCATATCTCCGAGTCCTTCTTCAATTCCAATTTCTGGTATCGGGATGCCTTCGAGATGCCTTCGGATTTCAAGCAAGACCGCGTGTTCCTCAATTTCGATGGTATCAACTGGAAGGCCAATGTCTATCTGAATGGCGAGAAGTTGGGCAAGATCGAGGGTGCTTTCATCCGGGGCGTGTTCGACGTGACGGATAAGGTCAAGGCCGGACAGAATGTGGTGGCAGTCGAGATTGTCAAGAATGCCCATATTGGTGCAATCAAGGAGAAATATGAGAAGAATACCGATTTCAATGGCGGTATTTTAGGTGCTGATAACCCAACGTTCCACGCAACGATCGGTTGGGACTGGATCTCAACCATCCGTGGCCGTAACATCGGTATTTGGAATGATGTGACCTTGACTACCACCGGTAAGGTGACGATTCAGGATCCGTTTGTACAGTCGGTATTGCCGTTGCCGGATACGACCTCTGCGGTATTGACACCGGAGGTGATCGTGAAGAACCACGAGGCAGCAGCCGTAGCCGGTGTGTTGAGTGGTAAGATTGGTGAGATTACATTTGAGCAGCCGGTTGAATTGGCGGCCAACGAGGAGAAGGTGGTGAAATTTGATCCGGAACAGTTTGCTCAGCTGAAGGTGCAGAACCCGCATCTGTGGTGGCCGAAGGGGTATGGCGAGCCCTACCTCTATGATGCAAACTTCACGTTCAAGGTGGCTGATCAGGTATCAGACTCAGAGGACTTCAAGGTGGGTATCCGTCAGATGACCTTCAACGAGAACAACAGCATTTTGAGTCTCTTTGTGAATGGACGTCGTTTCATTGGCCGTGGTGGTAACTGGGGCTTTGGCGAATCGAACTTGAATTACCGGGGTCGTGAGTATGATGTGGCCGTGGCTTATCATGCAGACATGAACTTCACGATGATGCGTAACTGGGTAGGTCAGATTGGTGACAAGGAATTGTATGAAGCGTGTGACCGTCATGGTATCATGATTTGGCAAGACTTCTGGTTGGCTAATCCGGCCGACGGACCAGATCCCTATTATCCGGAGATGTTTATCGCCAATGCAGATGACTACGTGAAGCGTTTCCGCAGCCATGCCTCAATCGGTATCTATTGCGGACGTAACGAGGGCTTCCCGCCTGAGACAATCGACAAGGCGTTGCGTAAGATCGTAGCTGCATCTCATCCGGGTATCCATTACATCTCCAGTTCAGCGGATGATGTAGTCAGTGGTCACGGTCCCTATCGGGCACTGCCGGCGAAGGAGTACTTCACACTGAAGAATGGTAGCGACAAGTTCCACAGTGAACGGGGTATGCCGAACGTGATGAATTATGAGAGCCTTGTGCGTACCTTCTCACCGGATGCCTTGTGGCCGCAGAATGCACAATGGGGACAGCATGACTATACAATGGAGGGTGCACAATCGTGTGCTTCGTTCAATGAGATCATTGAAAAGGGCTTTGGCAAACCGGCCAATGCCAAGGAATTTGCCGATTGGGCACAGTGGGTGAACTATGATGGCTATCGTGCCATGTTTGAATCCCGCAGTCTGAACCGCAAGGGCCTCTTGTTGTGGATGACCCATCCGACTTGGCCTTCGATGGTATGGCAGACCTATGACTATTACTTCGAGCCGACAGCTGCCTACTTTGGTTGTAAGAAGGCTTCGGAACCGTTGCACATCCAGTGGAATCCGGCTACCGATCAGATTGAGGTGGTGAACTACAGCGGTGGTGCGCGTCCCGGCTTGCAGGCAAAGGCTCAATTGATCAATATGGATGGTACCGTTGCTTGGGAAAAAGAGGTGACCGTGGATAGCCAGGAGGATACAACGTTGGGTTGCATCGCCTTGGAATTCCCGAACAGCTTGACAGCCGTACATTATGTGAAGCTGACCTTGACCGATCAGGGCAAGTGTGTTTCCGACAACTTCTATCTCCGTGGTCAGGAGGAGAGCAATTATCAGGCGTTGCGCGAGCTGCCGAAGGTTGCTTTGACGACGGCCATCGAGACGCAGAAGGGTACTGACGGTACTTGGAGCGGTGTGGTTCGTCTGAAGAACGAGACCCAGACTCCGGCTCTGCAGATTCGTGTGAATGTGTTGGGTGCAACCGATGGCATTCAGATCCTCCCCATGTTCTATGGTGACAATTACTTCTCGTTGTTGCCGGGCGAAGAGAAAGAGGTTTCTCTCCACTGGCAAGATGTAGATACCCGTGGACAGCAGCCGAAGGTGGTTGTTTCGGGTTATAACGTACAATAAGATTACAGACTTTTCCGGCAATCTATGTAGCCCCTTTGGACTACCCGGGTTGCCGGTTTTTTATTTATTCGTTGCACTATGAAAGCGTTGTTGTTTTTGTTTCGAGGTTTCGGCTGGTTGATGCTCTGTTGTCTGAACCTGTTATCGTTGAACGCACAGGAGGCAGCTACCGTACAGGCCGAGTATGTGGTGACCGGATTGATCAAAGATCAGGAGACCTACAAGAAGCTGGAGAATGTCAATATCTCCTTGGTGGGTACCAACATCGGAACGGTCAGTAATGCGGATGGAACCTTCTCGTTGAAGATTCCGGCGGAATGGGGAAACAGTGACCTGGAGTTTTCTCATTTGGGGTATCTCAACACGCGACTCTCGTCCGATGCGTGGCGGAAACAGCCTCATCAGCCGGTGGTCTGGATGGCTTCGGCCGGTCATTTGCTGGATGAGGTGATCGTCTTGGGTGGTCATGCCCGCCAGTTGGTTGAAATGGCTCTCTCGAAGATCAAGGAGAATTATCCGCAGCATCCCAATCGGATGACCCTCTTCTATCGTGAAACCGTGCAGAAACGACGTCGTTACATCGGTATCTCGGAGGCCATGATGGAACTCTACAAGACGGCCTATAATCGTCGTTCCATCCAGCAAGACCGTGTGCAATTGACCAAGGGACGTCGCCTGTTGAGTCAGAAGCAGAGCGATACACTCATTGTCAAGGTGGTCGGCGGACCAACCCTTTCCCAAACTTTTGACTTCGTCAAGAACAGTGACCTGCTGTTTGACGATGAGACCATCAACTATTACGCTTTTCAGCAAGAACCCTCGGTGATGCTGGATGACCGGATGCAGTATGTCATTCGCTTTACCCCACAGGTGATCTTGGACTATGCCCTCTTTACCGGCAAGCTCTACATCGATCGGGAACGAATGGCCTTTACCCGTGCCGAGTTTGAACTGGATCTGTCGGATCGCGTCAAGGCTGTCTCTTCCATTTTGCGCAAGAAACCGGCGGGATTGCGTTTCCGACCGTTGGAGATGAGTTTCTTGGTGACCTATCAGCAACGGGGAGAGGAGACCGTCCAGAACTATGTGCGCAATGTGATCCGTTTCAAATGTGACTGGAAGCGACTGCTCTTCTCATCCACCTATACGGCCGTTTCGGAGATGGTGGTGGTCGATCGCGACGAACAACCGGCAGAGGCGATTCCTTTCCGGGATTCGTTTCGTCCGCGCCAGATTCTCTATGATGAGGTCCCGAAATATTGGCATGCGGATTATTGGAAGGACTATAACATCATTGAACCGACCGAATCGTTGGAACATGCCGTGGATAAGCTGCGGAAACAGAAGCGAGCCTCAGTCGATCAGTAAGACCGAGGCACTGTGTACATCCCCTCCAAAGGGCGGGTTGAGTTTGCTGACCCGGATTTCGATCTGTTCAATCTGCGGAAAGTGATGGCGGAGTGCCCGACAGATACGTCCTGCCACATGCTCCAGCAGTTGGGAGGGTATATTCATCTCCTGTTTGGTCAGTTCATAGACCTCCGCATAGTTGATCGTATCCTCCAGTTGGTCGCTTTGGACCGCCTTTTCCAAGGGGGCCGTGAGCGTCAGATCCACCACAAACGTGTTGCCGACGCGTCTTTCTTGTTCCAGTACACCATGATAGGCATAGAACTTCATGGTTTGTAATGTTATCTTTGTTGTCATTGTAGTTTAATTTGTATGTAAATGTATCTAAAATGTCGGATACTGCCAAAAAATCCATTATATTTGTGGACAAGCTAAACCAATTGATATGATAGGAATGAAACAAAAAGAGGATACCTCGTCGGCCGGTGGTTTGCATAACACCTTGGCGGCAGGTACCGTAGTAAAAGGAAATATAGTAGCTGAATCTGATTTTCGCTTGGACGGAAAGGTCGAAGGAGATATCCATTGCCATGGAAAAATTGTGATCGGACCCAAAGGTCGTGTGACGGGCAATATCATGGCCCAAAATGCCGAGATCTTGGGCGAAGTGGAAGGCAGTGTGCAAGTGATCGAGCGACTGACCTTGAAGGCCACATCAACCGTGAAGGGAGACATTACGACACAGATTCTGGAGATCGAACCCAATGCCCATTTCAATGGCGTATGCAAGATGGGACAGGTGCAACAGGCGTTGGCTGCCCCCAAAGGAAAATAAAAGATGCAGGCCTTAACGGTCTGCATCTTTTATTAAGTAGTGTATTTTGCTATTGAAACGGTCTGCTTTCATCAACTGTTCCAGCGTCAGGTGCATCCGGTAACGCCAGTAATGTCTGGAATGGGCCGGCACGTTGATGCGCTCCATCTCCGCATTCGGATACTTGATGTGGTCGTCGATGGCAAACCAGTCTTGCAACGGAATGATGACTAACATCGCGTTTGTCTTCAGGTGGTTGAACAGAATCTGGGTAGCCAGTTCGGCTGTGCACTCTTCGGGTGCTTTACCTTCCCGTTGCAATACCTGATTATAATAGCGTTGTGTCTTGTCCGGATCCTCTTTCCACCATCCGCGCAAA
The DNA here is from genome assembly GCA_021531775.1 of Parabacteroides distasonis. Classification (GTDB taxonomy): domain Bacteria; phylum Bacteroidota; class Bacteroidia; order Bacteroidales; family Tannerellaceae; genus Parabacteroides. The sequence goes on from JAFBIU010000039.1 coordinate 11,234, forward strand.
GGAGTCATGTCGTGGGTCGAGGTGGTGCAAACCGCATGATAGGGCAGCTGATACATGTCGGTAAACTCCCGATGGGATGTCTTCGGCATCCGTTCTACCTCCAGACTGAATATCTGCAACCGGTTCATCACTTCCGGTACCGTGTCTGGAATCATACCTAAGTCTTCCCCGCAAACTAGCATCTCTGTGCCGTTCACTAACGGAACCAGTCGTTTCAAGGCTTGCCCCTTCCAGAACTCATTGTGCCGGTGATAGAAGAAGTTCCAATAGAGCAGGTCGAAAGCATATTTTTCGGCACCCGTCAACTCCTGATAGATATAGGAATGACTGGCGGCAATACGTGGATGGAACCGGTCATCGCGCTTCGGATCAATCAGGAACAGCACCTCATTGGCGATGGTGAACAATCCCTGCTTGATGCGGACCGATGCTTCGTCCTCTTTTCCCTGGAACAGGGCTTCAATCTTCCGTTGCGTGTTGCAGAATGATTTCAGCACGTAATGGTGTGAGGAGGATTGTGCCAGATAGGTGTCGCACACCTTATCGGCCAGATCCCCGAACAGTTCGGGTAAGAATCGAACGTGGATGTGGGGCGTTGTGAAGCGTGCCTTGTTGAAGTGCAGACCGTACCATTCAATCTCCTGTACTGAGAGGGGCAATGCCGGATTGAAATGGCCGCAAAGTCCCTGAACATAGTCGGTCGGTACCTCCCAAATCCGGAAGAATCCCAAGATATGGTCGATGCGGAAACAATCGAAATAGTCGCTCAGCTTGCTGAAGCGTTTCTTCCACCAACCGAAATGATCTTTCTCCATCGCCTCCCAATTGTAGGTCGGGAAGAGCCAGTTTTGGCCATTGACCGAGAAGTCATCGGGTGGAGCCCCGGCCTGTCCATTCATGTTGAAGAACTTCGGCTCGGTCCAGGCTTCGACACTGTTCCGATCGACACCAATCGGCAGGTCGCCTTTCAGCACAATGCCGTGGTTCCGGGCAAATGTAGAAACCGCGCGGAACTGCTTGTCCAACAGATATTGCAACAGATAGGCACACGAGATGGCCGGCCATGCTTCGTGGCTCGGGCGGCACAGTTCACGAATCCTACTGGGGCTATATTGGGCATAACCTTCCCATTGTGAGAAGTCCGTTGTTCCATATTTGTCCCGCAAATAACAATAGCTGGCATAGGGTACCAACCAGGACTCGTTCTTTTGCAGGAAGGCTTTAAATTCGGGTGATGCGAGGAGATCCTGACCGGCCTGTGCAAAATAGGCCTGGCAATAGTCCATCTTATAACGTGTGACAGCCTCATAGTCGATCTGCGGCAGGGCGTTTAACTCCTGGCGCTTGGTCTCGAAGAAGGCTGCCTGCTCCGGATCCTGCAAAGCATCCAACTGACGCAAGTCGAGATACATCGGGTGCAGGGCATAGATGGAGATGGCACTATAGGGATAGGAATCCACCCACGTATGGGTAATGGTGGTATCGTTCATCGGCAATACCTGAATCAACCGTTGGCCTGTTTTCTCGGCCCATTCAATCAACATCCGTAAATCACCGAAGTCACCCACACCATAGCTGCCTTCTGAACGCAAGGAGAAGACCGGAATAACGGTACCGGCACATTTCCAATGGGGTTGATTGTCGCGCAACTGCAATCCGGCGACAACGACCGTGCTGTTTTCCTCCTGATGAGGTTGCTGGATGACCCAGTTGTCTCCCTCTTCCCAGCAGACCAATTTCCGCTTCTCGTTGTCCCAGACAATGAACTTGAACTCCAAGGGGAATTGGATTTGTGAAACGTCTAACCGGATTTGCCATTCGGGGAAGTCATTGCAACCCATGGGCAGGGCTTTGTTGGGATCCCAAGCACCTAAGCAGGCTTGGTTTCCCGTGATGGCCACACTTTGATTCTTCAGGAGGCGAGGGGCATAGACCCGGATCTCCAACTGCCGGTTGGCCATGACCCAATTCCGTTGATGGGTACGACCATGGGCAAACAGGCTCTTCGTAAAGGCCGATGAATAGAATGCCAAGTCTTTCGGACGCACTTGCCACACATCCTGCAGGATGTAATGCTTGGTTTTGCCATCGAATACCAGCCGATGACTCTTTTCCCAGTCTTCGTACATCCGCTCCTCATGTTCACGGATGAAATAGCGGTATTCAATGGACTGTCGGAAGGAGGGAACCTCCAGGTCTAACTGCCAGTTCCCGTCACCGACATACTGCATCTCTTTGGCCAGTGCGGGTTCCCACGAGCCTAACTCTGGAATGGAACCGAACAGACAAAGTTGTTGGCCCCAGACCGTATTAAAATGGATGTGAAATGTGATCTTCATGGGCGTATATTTTTTAACCGCAACGCGAAGCGCCGCAATTGGTACAAATCAAACAACCTTCCTGATAGACGAGCGTCTCCTGACCACAGTTCGGACAGGTCTGTCCCTTGGCAACCGTACCGTTGGGCAGGTATTTCTTCAATGCACGCTCAACACCGTTCTTCCAGGTATTGATGGACTCATTGTTCAGTTCCATGCCCTGAACCAGCTTGATCACCTGGTCGATAGGCATGCCGTAGCGCAAGACACCCGATATCAGTTTTGCATAGTTCCAATACTCCGGACGGAATTTGCCATCCAGTCCTTCGATGGTCATCTTGTAACCCCGTTTGTTCTTGAATTGGAAATCGTAATGCTTCTGTCCATCTTCGTCGTAACTCTTGATGATGGTTCCCTTCGCAATGTTCTTCGGAAGCATGATACCCTCTTCGTCATCAGCCAAACCGGTGAATATTTCGTAGGGACGACCGTTCAACAAACCGACAAAAGCGATCCACTTTTCACGGTTGTTCTGGAAACGGACCACATCGGCATCCAATTCGCGCGGACGTTTGGCCACAATGATCGGGGCCTGCATACAATTGCAATCCTCTTTTTTCTTTTTCTTGTTGTCTGTCGAAATGAGGACACCGGATCTGGAACCGTCACGATAGACAGTGCAGCCCTTACATCCACATTTCCAGGCTTCTACATAGAGCTGGTTCACCAGGTCTTCCGATACGTCGGAAGGCAGGTTGATAGTGACACTGATGGAGTGATCCACCCACTTCTGGATACGTCCTTGCATCCGTACCTTCATCAGCCAATCGACATCGTTGGAGGTAGCCTTGAAATAGGGCGACTTGGCAACCAGGTTATCTACTTCTGCTTGCGTATAACGTTTCGAAGTGGGATAGCCGTTAGCCTCCATCCAAGTCACGAACTTATGGTGAAATACAATGTATTCTTCGAAAGCATCGCCCGTTTCATCCACATAATCGACCCGCGATTCTGCATCGTTCGGGTTGACCTTCCGCCGACGTTTATAGACCGGCAGGAAAACCGGTTCAATACCGGAGGTCGTCTGTGTCATCAGGCTGGTTGTACCTGTCGGAGCGATGGTCAGACAGGCGATATTACGACGACCGTATGTCGTCATTTCGGTATAAAGATCCGGATCGGCTTCACGCAACCGTTGGATAAAGGGATTCTGTTCCTCCCGTTTGGTATCGTAGATCGCAAACGCGCCACGCTCCTTGGCCATCTGGACGGAAGAACGGTAGGCTGCCAATGCCAACGATTTTTGTACCTGCTCGGCAAAGTCCGTAGCCTCTTCCGTACCGTAGCGTAAGCCCAAGGCTGCCAACATATCGCCTTCCGCCGTGATACCCACACCCGTTCGACGTCCCAGCAGGGTCTTCTGCCGGATCTTCTCCCACAAGTGGCGTTCGCTTTGTTTCACTTCGACCGATTCCGGATCTGAATCGATCTTTTCCAATATCTTTTCAATCTTCTCGGCTTCCAGATCAATGATGTCATCCATGATCCGTTGTGCCAACTGCACATGCTGACGGAACAACTCAAAGTCAAAGGTTGCTTGAGCCGTGAAAGGATCCTTGACATACGAATAGAGGTTGATCGCCAACAGACGACAACTGTCGTAGGGACACAAGGGAATCTCGCCACACGGGTTGGTTGATACCGTACGGAAACCTAAATCGGCATACGTGTCGGGTACCGATTCACGCAAGATCGTATCCCAGAACAAGACACCCGGTTCGGCCGATTTCCAGGCATTATGGATAATCTTCTTCCACAAGGCAGAGGCATCCACCTGTTTCACATACGATGGATCAGCCGAGTTGATCGGATACTGCTGCATGTAGGAGGTTTCGTTGACAACTGCTTGCATGAATTCGTCATCAATCTTCACCGATACATTGGCGCCTGTCACTTTTCCTTCCACCATTTTAGCATCGATGAAAGACTCTGAATCCGGATGCTTGATCGAAACGGTCAGCATCAACGCGCCCCGACGACCATCTTGGGCTACTTCGCGTGTTGAATTGGAGTAGCGTTCCATGAAGGGCACCAGTCCGGTTGAGGTCAAGGCCGAGTTCTTGACCGGAGAACCCTTCGGACGGATGTGTGAAAGGTCATGACCTACACCACCCCGACGTTTCATCAACTGAACCTGCTCTTCGTCAATACGGATAATGGCTCCGTAAGAGTCGGCACTGCCATCCAGACCGATGACAAAACAGTTCGATAAGGATGCAATCTGAAATTCATTGCCGATACCCGTCATCGGGCTTCCTTGCGGAATGATATATCGAAAATGGTCAAACAGGTCAAACAGTTCCGCTTCCGTCAAGGGATTCGGATAGTTTTTTTCGATGCGGGCAATCTCTCTGGCCAACCGATGGTGCATATCTGCCGGTGATTTCTCGTAGATATTGCCAAAGGCGTCTTTGAGTGCGTATTTGTTCACCCAAACTTTTGCGGCCAGTTCATCACCCGTAAAGTAGTCTAAGGAAGCTTTGTAGGCTTCATCGAATGTGTAAGTATTTTGATCCACAGCTGTTATAGGTGATATTAGTTTTTCAGTAATTCTTCAATCTCTTCAACGGTAGCCCGGAAAGCCTTGTTGGTCTCGATCTGATCCTTGATGGTCTTGCAGGCGTGCAAAACCGTGGCATGATCCTTTTTACCCACAATCTTTCCGATCATGGAAAGTGAACTCTCCGTATATTTCTTGGAGAGATACATCGTGATCTGTCGCGCCTGCACGATATCGCGCTTGCGCGAGTTGGTCTGAATGGCAGCCAACTCCAAATTGTAATATTTGCAGACGGTCTCCTGAATGGACTGTACCGTATATTGTTTCTTCTCTAACCGGACAGCCTGACTGACGACACGTTTGGTCAACGAGAGGTCGATCTCCCGGTTGTTGATGACCGCATTCGCCATCAAGGATACCAGAATACCCTCCAGATCACGTACGTTGTCCGTCACGTTGTTCGCAATGAAATTGAATACCTCGTCCGGGATCGTGATGCCATCGTGTTTGATCTTGTTTTTCAGGATTTTCTTGCGCAGATCCAAATCGGGACGAGCCATTTCGGCTGTCAGACCCCATTTCAAGCGGGTGATCAGTCGCTCTTCCATTCCCTGCAGATCAACCGGAGCCTTATCTGAAGTCAGAATCAACTGCTTGTTCAATTGATGCAAATGGTTGAAGATATGGAAGAAGGTATTTTGTGTCTTGTCCATACCGATCAATTCCTGGATATCATCCAAGATCAGTACATCGATGTTCTGATAGAAGTTCAGGAAATCGTTGGTCGTATTCTTACGAATGGCATCGGTAAACTGGACGCGGAACAGGTGGGCCGATACATACAACACCCGTTTCTCCGGATGCAATTCGCGGATACGCGCTCCGATCGCATTGCACAGGTGGGTCTTGCCCACACCGGAGGGACCCCAGATGAACATGGGGTTATAGGTGGTCTTACCCGGATTTCGAGCAATCTCTTCTCCTGCAGAACGGACTAATCGGTTGCTGATTCCTTCGAAATAGTTTTCAAAGCTGTATTTGGGATTCAATTGCGGGTCCAAATCCTGCACCGTGGGACGTGAGAATGGAGTGGGGGCTTTATTCGCATCTTTGGGTGTAATCCGCTTGACAGCTGAAGAACTGTTTTCAGCCGGATATTCAACAGCACCTCCTGTTGAATGATCTACCATGATGCGGTAATTCAACAATGTCCCCTCGCCGAATACACGTCTAAGTGTAGCCTGCAAGACATCTACAAATTTTTCTTCCAGATATTCATAGAAGAACTGTGTAGGAACCTGAATCGTGAGACGATGTTGCTCGTATGATAAAGGACGAATAGGTCTGAACCACGTGTCGAAAGCACTTTCCGGCACGATATCCTTGATGATCGAGAGACATCGGTTCCACAATGTTAAATAATCATTCTGCATTTGCATATAAAACCCCAACTATATACTTGTTTCTATTTCGGACTACAAAGGTTGGAAATTTATTCCAAAAAAAAAAGCCTCTTTTTTCTTGGTATTTTTGATTCTTTGATATGTATTTTAGTCTCAGCGGATTAAAAGTGGGAAAATAAATGTATAATTCAAATCTTTTCCGGCGAGTGAAATGCGTTTATTTCACTTAATTGCAGCTTCGGGTCCCTAAAAGTAGGAATGCGAATGACAAAGTGTATTGTCATTCGCATTCTGTTTGAAAATAAGTTCGTTATTCCTCTCTTTTGGCCGGTTTTCCGTTGCTCTTTATAAATGGAACACTTCTAAATAAGACAGGAGCGTATTACCGGAGTCTTTGTTTAGAAAACAGAGACATGGATGTATTTCTTCGGGTGTTCGCGGAAGTCAATCAGCAGTTTGTTTGCACTATCCATCGTGCTGTTCAGATTGTCATACAATCCCTTATCGTTCAATAGCAGACCCAAATTGTTGTCTTTGGAATTCAGTTTGTCCGTCGTCATCTTCAAGTTGGCCAAGGTGGCATTGATCGACTGGATGGTCGTGTTCAGATCCAAATCCTTCAGGTTGCTGCTGACGGTCGAGAAGTTATCGGTGATGGACTTCAAGTTGTCCATGATGACCGGTACATCTTTACGCAACATACGATCCAACTGGTTGGTTGAGCTTTCCAGTGTGCCGGTTGTCTTGGCGATGTGACGCATGGCCTCTTCCAACGAGGGGTCGTTCACCAAACGTTGCAGACCTGAAAGGATCGAATCGATCTTCGGCAACATCGTCTCGACATTGGGTAGGATTTTGGACTGGACGGCTGTCATCATATCCTCTTCCAACCGACCTTCGATGGTGGAACCACTGGCCAAGTACTCATTGACATATTTGTTCAGATGGATATGCAGTTCGGCACCTCCGAGGAAACTGTTCACGATGGTGATGTAGCTGCCTTTGTTGATGCGCATATCCTTTTCCAGACTGATCAGTACAGTGATCTTGTCGGTAGTGCTGTAGTCATACTGGATGTCGCGAACCAGACCCACTTTGAATCCTTCCACAAAGACCGGGCTGGAGACGGTAACATCTTTCACATTGGTAAAGGCAACGTGATAGAAGTTAGTCGGTTGGAACAGGTTGATCCCTTTCAGAAAATTGATTCCGATATATAACAATGCCAAACTGATGATGGAGACAAGTCCGATTTTTGCCTCTTTCGTGAACACATTTTTCATCTTTCTCTTATGAAGTTTATTTGTTTTTATTCCTATTTGATTTTCTCTCCGTTTTGAAATTCAACAATGAAAGCATCCTTAAAATCTTTGGCTACTTTCCGGCGCAGTCTTCGGATCTCCTCAAACTGTGTCGATTCACCATAGGTATATTTATAGGTGCCATTCTCGATGTAATAACTTACGGGTTTATAACCTTTAAACCGCTTGGATTGTTGCGACAGCTTGCTGGGAGAGGTCAGGATCTGAATCTTATAGACCCGGCCTTGCTTGGCTTGAGCCGTCTGCTGCTTAGGTGTTTCCGCTTGGTTTGTTTGTTTCCGGCGTGCAATGTCCGCTTCGCTGCCGGCAGGGGGCAGTGGTTGCTCCGGTGCTTGGACAGCCTGTTCCGGTTCTGCATCTGCCAGCAGGTTGCTGAGGATGGGAGCCGTAGCTTGGCCATTTTTCAGCGCACCCATCTTCCGGTCATAATCCCGTTTGTATTTGGTGAACGCATTGTAGATGGAGGTGGCCATCTGCTTCTGACCGCTATCCGATTTCAGGAATTGTTCCTCCTGACTGTTGGTGATGTAGCCCAATTCGATCAGGACACTGGGCATACTGGTTTTCCGCAACACCAGAAAACCGGCCTGTCGTACACCCCGGTCTTGCCGGTGGGCCGATACGAAACTCTTCTGCACTTCCGAAGCAAAACTGACACTCTGTTCGACATGTTTGCTCTGGATAAACTCGAAGATGATATAGGACTCTGTCGAGTTCGGGTCGAAGCCCTCATATTTCTGTTGGTAATTGTCCTCCAGCAAGATGGCGGAGTTCTCTCGCATAGCCACTGTCAGGTTTTCATCGTTCCTGGCCAAACCGAGCGTATAGGTCTCTGTCCCTTTGATGGCTGAGTTGCGTTTGGCTAATGAGTTGGTATGGATGGAGATGAAGAGGTCGGCCTTGTTGCGGTTGGCAATTTCGGCACGTTCGTCCAACTCGATGAATTTGTCGGTACTACGTGTATAGACCACCTTCACATCGCTGTGATGTTGGCGAATCAGGTCACCCAGTTTGAGGGCGACAGCTAAATTGATATCTTTCTCTTTGACGATACGCCCTTTCGCACCCGGGTCTTTTCCACCATGACCGGCATCAATGACTACGGTAAACGACTTAGCCACGATGTGCCCACAGGGTATCGCAGCCATCATTAAAAGGAATAGGATATAATATGGAAAGCATGTCTTCTTCACGCTGATACTACATTTCTTCATCTTGCCTGCAAATGTACAATAATTTGCGGAAATGAAAAAGGGAGACTCGCAATGAATCTCCCTTTTGTTCGGTTTTATCTGGAATATTACTCAGAAACAACTTCGAACGGAATCTCAACAGAAACCTCCTTGTGCAATTTGATCGTTGCCTTGTAGTTTCCAACTTCCTTGACAGCCTCCTTGATGATGATGATCTTACGATCAACCTCGAAGCCCTTCTTAGCCAACTCTTCAGCGATCTGGATGTTGTTAACAGAACCGAAGATCGTACCTGTTGAACTGGTCTTTGCACCGATTGTCAATGAAACTTCCTTCAACTTTTCAGCCAAAGCCAAAGCATCTTCCTTGATCTTAGCCAACTTGTGTGCACGCTGCTTCAAGTTCTCAGCCAATACTTTCTTGGCAGATTCAGAAGCAATCACTGCCTTACCCATGGGGATTAGAAAGTTACGTCCGTAACCGTCTTTCACTGTTACGATATCGTCTTTGTAACCTAAATTGATTACATCTTCTTTCAAAATAACTTGCATATTCTGTCTCCTCTTAATTTATTATTTCATTAAATCGGTTACGTAGGGCAGCAAAGCCAAGTGGCGAGCACGCTTTACAGCCTGAGCTACACGACGCTGGAACTTCAAAGAAGTACCTGTGATGCGACGCGGAAGGATCTTACCTTGTTCGTTCAAGAACTTCTTCAGGAATTCAGGATCCTTGTAATCGATATACTTGATACCGTTCTTCTTAAAACGGCAATATTTCTTCTTCTTTACGTCAACTGAGGGCGGAGTCAAATATCTGATTTCTGATTGTGTTGCTGCCATGATTAATTCTCCTTTACTGTTTCTTTAGATGCTGCTTTCAAATTTCTTCTCTTTGCTGCGTATTCTGCTGCATACTTGTCCTGACGGAATGTCAAGAAGCGAATCACGCGTTCGTCACGACGGAAGTTTACTTCCAAAGTAGCGATCGTAGCCGGCTTTGCCTTGAACTCGATCAACTGGTAGAAACCTGTTGATTTCTTCTCGATCGGGTAAGCTAACTTGCGCAAGCCCCAGTTCTCCTCGTTCACGATTTCAGCACCCTGCTCTTTCAGGATGTTCGTGAATTTTTCTACCGCTTCCTTCATCTGTACATCAGACAAAACGGGAGTTAAAATGAAAACGGTTTCGTAATTGTTCATAAAACGATGTTTTGTTTGTAATAATGTTAAAAATCTTATTTTTTAGCGGTGCAAAGGTAGGTATAATATTTTAGCTGACAAACAAATTGACTAAAATTTTTCCGTTATTTGACTTTAGGCTGGTGCATCATCCGGTTTTCGATGAAGGTAGTGACCTCTTCCGGTGTCTTTTTGAACACTAAGTAGGCGTGTTGACCCTTCAGATCGTCTGTCCAGGTGTTGCTGCCGTCATCGGCTACATGCATGGTTCCCCGTACGAGGGTGAAGAAGGGTTCAGCTCCTTGTGCAGCCACCAAGGTCGCTGTCTGGTCCCAACTTTGTCTTCCTGCCGGATCATCTTGTGCGAGACACATCGCATAGGTATCGACAATCGGACTGCCTTGCGCACCGCTTTCAACCAGCCGTTGGCCGGTCCGCACCTTATCGCCGATCTCAAATCCACTGAGGATAATGGGAGTGGGCCATTCGGTAAAGATGTATTGTGAGGCTTTGGCATCGATATATACATTGAACTCTCTTCCTTCGGGGAATCCACCAGCCATCGAGACCAACAGCTTCACCTTCTGGGCTACCAATTCTTTTCCGCTGAGTGGACTGTATGGGTCGGGTCCGGAGGCCAACAGGTTCTTCAGGTTGGAGAAGAAGCCGACCGTAACGATCGTGACACTCTGGTCCGGTTGCTGGCTCAACAACTGCCGATAGGTGGCCAAGGCATCCGGCGCATCTGCGGAGCTTTTGAGTGTATGCGGATAACGCTTCGGTAGCTCTTCGGTCCATTTCGGCTCTTTGTGCCAGGAGGTTTGGCTGGGTCCGTCCCCTTTTACGGCAGCCACCGGGATATCGGGTCTTCCGAAGTAGGTGTTGATCACCTCGATTGTTGGGGCAGCTGTGGGCCACTGATTGGAAGCGATCGTTCCTAAAATCTCTACAGCTCCTTCGTCTGCATAGGAGTGAAGTAGGGCCAAGGCGCCCACATCGTCGTAGTCCGGAGCCATGTCGGTATCAAATATAATATGAGCGCGCGCGTGATCTGTAGAAGTGTTTGAAGAGCAGCCTGCACAGATTCCCAAGAGGGTGAAGCAGGCTAACAGGCATGCAAAAGTTGTTTTTTTCATTGTGTGAATATAATTGAATGTTTAACGATTTACGATTGATAGAGTCTCCCTTGCCAGGTCTGCCGTTCAGCCATCCGCTTCTGCAGTTTGGCGGTAAACTCATAATTCTTCAGTCCCCAGTCCGGAGCAATGAGTAGCTCTTTGGGTGATTGCGAGACGAACCGTTCGACCACGATGGCTGGATGCAGCCGTTCGACAAAGTCAATGGCCAAATCGATGTATTCATCCACGGAATAGAGATGGAACTGTTCGGGATGCTCCTGCTGTTCTTGTGCCATGCGCGTATGACGGATCAGTTGCAGCTGGTGCAACTTGAGCGTATGCACCGGCAGTTGTGAGATGACATCGGCATGGTGGAGAATTTGCGCCCGATCTTCTCCCGGCAAACCCATAATCAGGTGTGCTCCCGTATAGATGCCTCGGGCTGCTGTCCGGCGAAGTGCCGATGCCGATTCTGCCTGTGTATGTCCACGGTTGATCCGTTGCAATGTCTCGTCCGACGTGCTTTCCAGCCCATATTCGATCATGACGAAACAGCGTCGGCTCAACGCTTCGAAATAGTCCAGCAAAGCATCCGGCATACAGTCAGGGCGTGTTCCTACGATCAGTCCGACCACACCCGGAAAAGCCAGAGCCTCCTCATATTTCCGGATCAACTCCTCCAGCTCACCATACGTATTGGTGTAGGCTTGGAAATAGGCCAAGTAACGCATCTCCGGATATTTGCGGGCAAAGAAACGGACTCCACTCTCCAACTGTTCACGGATACTTTGATCCGTATGGCAATAGGCCGGACTGAATGTCTGGTTATTGCAGTAGGTACAGCCGCCATACCCCTTCGTGCCATCCCGATTCGGGCAGGTAAAACCCGCATGAATCGAAATCTTCTGGACCTTGAACTCAGGAAAGATCTCGCGCAGGAATTCCCCCAACTCATAATAGGGTTTGTGCGTCATGACCTTCTTGACCGGATCCTGATCTATTTTGCTTGTTCCCATTCTTTCTCTATGTAATTCAACCTTGCAAAAGTAGGGATAATAAATGGGGAATCCAAAATATAATGAGTGGTTCTCGAAGGTATCTTCAGAGGGTCACGAAGGTATCTTCGGAGGGCCTTGAAGCTATCTTCATTTGACCATCAAGGTAACATCGGGTGACAGGCCCCGAAGGGCATCACTGTCTCCTTTTTTCTTTATAATCCTTACGGGTGTTAAGAAACATAAGAAAATAAAGTTGCATGAATGTAATAAATGTCGTACATTCGCACCTACATTATATAATAAGGATCATTTATAATGGACAATCAAGAATTTTGGACTTCAATATCGACAATCATTCTCAATGGATTCGATAGCGAGGGAAAACTTAAATTGGAACAATATGCGAAACAATTCATCACTGGCCAATTTTTATTTAAACGCTACACAGAAGACGAACAGTTTGGCTGTGCAGCTGGAGGTACTCTCCATGTCATTGCATCCATACTCGCGGGAGCAGAAACTTCAGCAGATCGAATCCTTGCACTGGAATTCAGTTTCCAGAAAGGAATATTCTAATTGTAAATAGTGATGTCGCTAAAACTGATTTGCGTCGGGAGGTGATTTTTGTTTCCTCGCGAGGTAGCAAAATTTTCCTCGGGGAGTGTGCCACATTTAGACATAAGTGATGGCTGACGTTGGTCTTCAGTTGTCCCTCGGGTCGAACATAACTGATGATGTCTGTAGGCTTCTGTAATACCGGAACCCTTTTTTGGGGCGTAACGTTACGTTGAGTGTTACGCCTGTTGAAACGTAACACCTAACGTAACGTTATGAACTATAATAGAAAAACTGCATCAAATTAGGCATAATTAGCATAATTATGCAGTTATCACACAAAGAAAGCTCGTCGGGGCTGACTGCTCAGCCCCTTGCCGCATGGCGTTCCCTCCGC
>JAFBIU010000003.1 GCA_021531775.1 Parabacteroides distasonis
GATTTAACACTCAAAATTAAACAAATTTGGTGATATAAGCAAGGATTATCCGAATCAACATCTTGATTCCCAGGATTACTTCGTTTATTTAGTGACCCCTAAGTAGGCTGGTTAGGAAACCCCGCTGAACCGGGAAAAAGAAATCGGCCTGGCCACTCCATAAACCCGGATGACCAGACCGACATAAACTCCCTACCTGTCTCTAATTTGTAGAACGCACACGCATATCTACAATCTTCATGACTTTGTAATTATTATTTTAAATGATACGTTACTGTTTGTTCGTTACCAGCCTTGTCGGTATAGGTAATCTCATAATTGCCACGGAAACCGCGGAACTTCACCTCCCCGTTCTTACCCGCTTTCACCTCTGTCTCCGTCTTCCACGCATGGTTGATCAGGTTCTCCAAGGCATAGTAAGAGAGTTTCGGGCTCATGTCCCGGAAGAAGAGGCCCGATACGGAGGGTTCGCCCGGTGCTCCGCAGTCATCGACCACATTCCACCACGTGATACCCATCATGTTCTTGCAGCTGAACCAAAGGCGGTAGAGGTTCTGTGCGATCACCGCCTGAATCTGCTGACCCTTCAGGTCTGAACCCAGTGAGGTGATCGTAATCTCGCTCAGGTGAATCGGCAGACCGGTCTCGGTCAGACTGTTCATCAGCTTCCAGATCTGAGTCGGAGTCTGGATCTCCTTACCGGCAGCAATGTCCAAACACTGTTTCGGGTCAAACAGGTGCATCTGCGAACCGGCCACATCAATCCGTGCCCCTCGCTTCTGCAAGTCCTTGATCTGTTCGGCATATTCCGGACCACCCCAATAGTCGTTGATGTTCATCAGGGCATTCTCCGACACCACACTGGCCGTCGTCTTGAAAGCCTCGAAGGTATAGTCGCCCGGCATGAAGCCATAGTTACTCTTGCACAATTTCGATCCCGGCACCATCGCCCCTTTCGCATAGTCCTGGGCACTCTCGTTCACCACATCCCAGCTGCTCACCCGATCTCCGTAATACTTGACGATCTCGGTGATACGCTTGTCAATCAACTGTTGCAGTTTGGAACCCAACTCCGGCAACTTCGCTTCCAGTTCAGCCAACGTCGCCTTTTCGAAAGCCGGGGTCATCTTATCCCCATTCAAGAAGTTCTTCTCGTCGGCATATTCGGCTACATACTGTTTCAGCGTCTCCCGCTCCTCGTCCGTCAGGAGCTGATCGACAATCCAGTTCGGATGATGCCAACGGCGGCTACCCCAGGTCAATGGATGGCCATGCACCGGCACACCGTGGCTTTCGCAATACTCGATACAGGGATCGGGAGCCGGACGACGCCAATGCGGCTGATGCTTCGGATCGGTCTGCTGGTTCCAGTAGGCCTCCCGGTCCCAATACTCCTCGCGGAAACGGGGACGGTTCGGTTGCATCTCGAAGGGTTCCCAGTAAAAGGCCACGGTTGCCCGGTTGAAGAGGGTTCCATACAGCTCCTTGTACTTCTGGTTGGCGGCCGGTGAACCCAACTGGTTGAAGTTGAACATGTGGGCACCAAACACAAAGTCATGACTGACCTGCTTGATCTGTACCGAGGTTCCCTTGGCGGCATTGTCCAAATAGATGACACCATTCGCCTTGCGGTATTTCTCGATATCCTGATCAATCTGTTTCTGCACCTTCGGATTCCAGATCTTCCAGTACGCTTCGCTCATAATGTGATCCTTATCCTCTTGCTGGGAGGTCGGGAAACTCTGCTGGGCAGCCACGCCTAAACTGACGCAGGCCAGACCCAAAACACAAATCATACGTTTCATACACAACTGGTATTAATCAACAATAGGTTCGTAAACGCTCTTTCACAAAGAAAACGTTTTTCGGTTGTTCCTCCAAATTTATTGGATAAAAGATCAATATTGTCAATTCTATATACGGGGTAAGCCTATCAATTTTTCGATTATCATGATTCTTATAAATTCTGATTCAAAAAATAAATAGAATCTTTTCTCCATTGATCTAGTATAGCATCTACATGCTCCCAATCAATTTCAGTAGCATGAACCAATTGATCCAATTTGAAATCTGATTGAACTAAACGTTCTTCCAAACCAAACAGTTCTAACAAGGATTTAATTCTACTGAGCCCTCGTTGTTCATTGCTACAAACCCAAAAGGGTACATGAAATAAAATAGAGAAGACACACGCATGGAAAGAATCTGTGATTATATACTTAGCCGATGCGAAACCATTCAACCAATTTTCTACTGGCGCAGTACGATCTGGTACACCTTCAATCCTATTTGGAGAACTATCGAGAAGACCATTTACATCAAACAATTGTAAACGTAATGATTCAGAGAACTGATGTTGGAACATTGATTTCCAGTTTGTAGGATCCAGAATATAACTGAATATCTCTCCTTGATGATTTATCTGTGGTAATAATACACGATAGTCATTTGCATTTAACAACATCGTTGGATCCAAAACATGAATAGCATGTTGACCTAAGTAATTCTCACACAATTGTACTCCTGATTCTTCTCTTACAGATATTGCATCAAATTTAGCAAGTAGAGAGCGACATTGAGCCGTCTCTTTCAATGAAAAGGTCCAAGTATCCACTCCAAAAGATGCAGCATAAGCAATTCGCTTAACTGACTGTTCTTTCAAAAACGAGAAGAAATATCTCGAAATAGGCTTTGCGTACAAAGGGCGCCACACTTGATCACTTCCTACAATATACGCATCAAACTGGTACTGGGATTGTAATTGGGACCACTCTTTAACCGTACATACAATATCTGTATGAGGCTGAATATACAATTCCGTAAACCGTCTTGCATTCCGATAAACTGTTTCATACTCTTTACGGATACGTTTTTCATAAAAGATTTCCAAAGTGCGTTTACCCAACATGAATTTTTGAATCGAATTTATACAATACTTGATATATTCAGCACATTTTGAGATTCCAGATCTGTATTTAAAAGGCTGATTATTAATCAAGATAGGTTCATGCCCTAACCGCTTTAGTACTGTCATCAGAGCATAAGCCTGTAATATACCTCCATAATTGGTATGTAACCGTAATGTCAAAACTGCAATTCTCATGATTAACCCTTTCGTCCTATATGTTTGAACCAACCTATTATTCCTCGTTTCTTTAAAAGTATATTTACCATAAAAGAAAATGGTAAATGAAATGAGAGACCTACATAAAACAAGTATCGTTTCAACCGCAAAGGGGGATTAACCGGTTTTGCGATGGAATGATTATATCTCACTATCTGTTCAAAAGAAGCAGACAAAGGGTACTTGGCAATAGGTAAAAGATCCAATACTTGTTGAGCTTTTGATGTATGCACAAAAGCAATGCCTATTCCCAGGTCATCATCCAGTTCCGGTTGAAGAGAGTGGACACCCCAATAATCAGCCAAAGTAAAATCACTACCTGCAGCAAAAGATTTTGAAGGACAATGATAACAAACAGGCCTTAGAAGAGAATCTGACAAATAGGCTTTCATATAATTATTCTGCTTATGTACTTCCTGAATTCGATGAGTTTGCCAATTACATACAAAACTGTAATTCTTCCAACCCGTCTTTTTGTTTCGGAAGTCAATATCAGTAATCTTCGATACAGATTGATCTGTTAATTCCATGAGATACGATCGCCAGATGCGCTCACTGGGAACCCCATGACAAACTACTTCAACAGTCAATAAACGTTCCGGCTTCGTTTTCAGAAAAAGGCTCAAGGCTGCTATTTGGCAAGAAGTTCCAGAGAATAGCACCCATCTTCCTGCTTGCAAAAATGCTTTAACCTGTTTAAAGGAATCTCCCAAATGACTTTGTACGTATTTAGAACCTCTAAAATAGGCCAAACCGTCAACGGTCTCCGTATAAGCATGTTCTACAGTCCATTCTTTGGTAAAACGAGCCCCAAAAACTACACCCTGTTGTTGTAACACCCACAAGGACAGCTCGGTAAAAAAGCCACCCGATGAACTTTGCCTCCGTAGTTCCTCCTGATTGGATTGAACTGCAAATGTCAGCAAGGGTGTGTTTTCTGCTTGTTTGTTGAGACATGGACACACCCGTTCACACTTGCCACACTTGATGCATTTGTCTATTTGTTCAACCACAGGATAATAAAATCCCTCAAGATCTACTTTCATCTCTATACAGGAGACTGGACAAACTTGAACACAAGCATTACAACCACAACATTGTTCTTTTTTGGTGATATGAATCATACGAATCTTTGCTTAAATTGGACAACCTTATTCTGAATATATTCTCTTTCATTACGTTCCAAGCCAAGAATATATCCCCAAAATAAAACAGACATACATGAGGTAAACACAACGATGATCACACGTATGATACCTGCATCCATTACATAATAACAGACCATAGGCAGCCAACATACCACCAGACAAACTCTCAATAAAGGAATGATAGCCCGTTGGAAATAGATTTGTAATGAGATACCTATCAATCTACGTATCATCCATAAGCGAACAAATTGGGCGAGGATCACTACACATAAATGCACAACAAAAACGGATTGTGGATCTCCCCCCATTTTCAAAACAAGATAAGAGACTGGAACAATAAGTAGCAGAATACCTCCAACTATAATCTGGTAATTCCGTATATGGCCTGTCGCTTGTGCGGAAGTTATCAATGGATTAGCAAAAACATCAACCATTGTTGTCAATAAGATAATTCTCAAAAAAGTAACCGTATGCTCAGGCACCAGATACAACCACAATTGCAATACTTGTTCCGTTTCGATCATTAACGGTAGAGCCATCAATAACAATAACAAAAATGAGTACTTTGAACTACCGATAATCAAATTATACATATATTCTTTGTTCCCGGCGGCATAAGATTTCATGATCTGTGGATTAATAGCCGTCTGAAAACTATTGCAAAAATTATTGAGTGTTCCTTGCAACTGTACAGCTACAGCACGTGCAGCATTGACAGTTGGTCCAAAAAAGATATTCAATAACACATTGACACCTTGCGTAAAACCAACATAGGCCATATTACCGAATAGATTCCAAACGGCAAAACTCGACATCCGTTTTAACAAGACACGATCCCAAACAAAAAACAAACGTGTCTCCGGTAAATGTTTCCGGCAATACAATACATAGATAAACCGAATAAATAGAGAAATCGAAAACAGTAATAACGAATATGATATCAATTTGTCGTAAGCCAGATATGACAACATAATAACAGCTACCAAACGCATCGTAATGTCTAACATCGAAATATAAGCGAATACATCCATACGTTCATGAGCAATGATGGACGCATTATAGGGTACACTCATAATCAGTGTAATACAATTCAAAACTGATATTTGATATACCCACATGGCAACTGCCAATCGTTCAGATGGAATAATCAATTTGTGATAAAACAGCCATAATCCGATCGTTTCTGCAAAGAACAGAATCATCAATGAGATGATTAGATGGATCAATGTACTGGTTGAAAAAACAATCCGTAGATAACTATGATTCCCTTTTCCCATTTCAATCGTGAGAAAACGTTGCGTAGAGGAGGCCATGGCCGCATTCAAAAAGGAAAAGAGCATTACTACTCCTCCCACAACATTATAAATACCATAATCTTCTACACCCAAAATATTCAAGACCAGTCGAGAGGTCACTAATGAAATGCAGACATTGAACAACATCCGCATGTAGAGCAATAGCGTATTCTTCGCTATCCGTTTGGTATTATCTGTTTGTGTTTGTTCGCCCACGATCATCCTTTTTTATGTAAACGGATACAAAGGTAAGATATTGTCCTTTGATAAGGAAGCGAGGTGCAGATTTATTCAAAAACTCCATCATAGTGAATAAAAAAGGTACTATTTTGTTCAGTATAGTGTATTTATTGAATAAAACCATTACTTTTGTTCTTGTGACAACGATTAAACTAAATGATGAATACAGTTTCTATATCGATTATTGTTCCGGTCTATCAAGCGGCAGCCTATTTGGAGGCATGTCTGGAAAGCATTCGTCAGCAGACTTTTACTGACTTTGAAGTCTGGTTGATTGATGATGGCAGTCCGGACAATTCGGGAGCCATCTGCGATGCCTTTGCAACACAAGATCCCCGTTTCCGGGTGATCCATCAGCCTAACGGAGGAGTCAGTTCCGCCCGTAACAAGGGATTGGAGCAGGCTCAAGGCGAATGGATCTGCTTTGTCGATTCGGATGATACCATCGGTAAGGACTATTTATCCACACTATATGCAGCCGTGCAGGGGGAACCAGACCTGCTGATCATCCAGGGCTTCCAAACGATTTATCCCCAGAGGAAAGAGATCCGTTCGTTCGAAACACATCACTATGATGCCTCAGAAATTCATCGGACCTTTGAAGAGTTGCGCATCAACCGATGTGGATTTCCTTTCGGAAAACTCTATAACCGGCAGATCATCCAACAATATCAGCTTCGGTTCGACGAGCAGATCCATTATGCAGAAGATGTCATGTTCATGTTAGGGTATCTTTGCCACGTATCCGCTATCCAGACAGTAGCCGGTTGCGAATACCAGTATTATGTGCGGAACAACGCCTCCCTTTCGCAACGGATCTTCACGTATGAATCGGAACATGCCTGTTACCGGACCTATCTGGCCCGGATGCAAACCCTCCGTGAACGGTTTCACTTGACCGAAGCAGCTTTGAAGAACCCCTATAATGTGATTTCTGAATACTTGATCCGTCGGGCAGTCGGATCGCTCTACCAAGCATCCACGTGTAAGCCCAGACGGGAACGCTTGTCTATTTTGAGGAGCATCAGCCCTGCAGAGATCCGTTTCCTGCAACAGTATTATCGGGATTGTAATTGGTTTCACAAGGTGACGGTTTTTCTGCTTTCTAAACATTATTACTATCTTTGCGACCTATTGAATCAGGGCATTGTCGCAGGACGTGCCTATAAACAACAACTTTTAAAACGTTAGCAGAAGAAGAGCATGTCTTTACGACGAATTGATATGGCAGAATGTCATCAGATCCTGTTGCAAACTGCAGCCTGTTTCGACCAGCTTTGTAACAAGCATGACATTCCTTATTATATGTTGGGTGGCACTATGTTGGGGGCAATCCGACATCAAGGGTTCATTCCATGGGATGATGATATGGACTTTGGCATTCCACGCCCCTATTTCGATACCTTCATCCAGTATGCGGAACGGGAGCTGCCCGCCGCATACGAGGTCTTGACGCGCCACAATGCACCGGCCATTCAGAAAGGGCTGATCAAGATCCAACTGAAAGGGAGTAAACTGATCGAACAGGTATTTGGGGACAATGACACCCAATTCTTCAACGGCATTGCAATCGATGTCTTCCCGTTGGATGGTTGTCAGTTGGCTTCGTGGCAGGATCGTTGGTTGGTCAAGCAGATCTTTCTGTTGATTCGGATGCAGGAGGGACGGTTCTGCTCGTTGGATATTCGTACGGGACTCAAAAAGGTGGCAGCTGCCTTCATCAAGGCCTTACCCATCGATGACAACCAACTAGCCAACCGGATCGATCGGCTGTTACAAAGTTGGGATTATGACTCATCGGATTATGTGTCCAATGCGTATGGTCATTGGAAGGAGCGGGAAATCATCCCCCGTCGTGTCTTTGACACTCCCAAACGGTATGGTTTCGGTCCGCTGGTCCTGTCAGGTCCCGCTGATTACGATACCTATTTGAAATCGCTCTATGGCAACTATATGCAGCTTCCGCCCAAAGAGCAGCAGCTGACTCATGCCGATGAGATCTATGTTCAGGAGTGAAGTTTAACAGATAGAGCACCTCTTTTATCAGAAAAAAGTTGCAACTTTACACTCAGAAAAGTCATAGAGTTATGTGTACGTACAAGGATTTAGACAATATACAGCTCCCAAACGGCAAGACTGCCAGTGTGGCCAATCGTGATGCGCATCGTGAGATCGAGCATATCTATCTCGACTCATGGCGACGTGGAATTTCTGTGCCTTTCTTCGACAATGACGGAAACACCTATTTAGCTAACCCGGATGGTAGCGAAGACCGGGTAAAATTGGACCGCCTTACCCGTACTTATCGTGTTCTCCATCGTACGGCTGCCCCGGGCAAAGGCCGCTATTCATATCTCATCACTCAATAGACCATGGAACGTCGCCCTGAACTCACCATCATTGCCGGTCCAAACGGAGCGGGCAAGAGCCGTCTCTGCCCTTTCTACGTCAGTACCAACTCGTTCGATGGTGACAAACTGATGCTTAACCTATGCCGAGAGCATCCTAATTGGCCCGATCACTGGGTAAGTGGTACAGTAGCATCCATATTGGAAAAGCAAAAAAATGAGGCTTTGGAGCAGAAAAAAGACTTCGCCTTTGAGACCAATTTTTCGTCCGATATGGTATTACAGATGATAGAAACTTTCCGTAAATCCGAATTCAAAATTTCACTTGTCTATTTTGGACTTCTCTCTGAAGATATGAGTGTAAGTCGTGTTATCCATCGTGTGCAGACAGGTGGTCACGATGTTGCAGACGATGTCATCCGCTTCAACTTCCAAGAAGGACTAAAGAATGTGCAACAGCATCTCCACCTTTTTGACAATATCACCTTTATCGACAGTAACTCAGAGTATGGCCACATAATCGCCTTATACATCGGTAAAAGCCACACCCATAAAGTTGTTGACAATCCTCCCCAATGGTTCCGAGAACAATTCGAACGACAGTTCGCAGAATTTATTGACAGATAGTTGTAGGAAAGCCATTACTTCACTATTTCAAGGATTTTTCCCAACTAGAGATAATTATTTTGCCAACTGGAGAAAAATATTTCTCTAACTGGAGAAATAGAATTGCCTAACTACAGCGTCAACTGATAAATTCTAGCTATAGAAGTAAGGTTACATGCTCCTTGAACATAGGTTGGGCTCTCATTTGATAGGATATTCATAGGTATGTTGTATGTCGTCAAACGATTGTTTGACGGCTGTCAGGCGACTGTTTGATGTCCGTCAGACGATCGTTTGACGACGTCCGGACACCCTTCGATTGACTATTCAGGAGGGATTGCAATAGGCTGTCTTTTGAGAAGTGTTTGGCGAGCCAGCGGCATTATCGTACACAAATATAATCGATTTGCGCGAAGATTCCAACAGGTTTGGCCTCTTTGTTGAGAAAAGGAAATCCCCTATATATAATAATGTAGAAATATTCATTATTACGTATAGGGGATCTATGATCGATCTACTGGCAGTAGTCTATTTCTTCTTCAATGCCACTTTCAGATCTTTCCAGATGGAGAGTACGAACCACTTTCCAGCCAGCCAGCCCATCGAAGCCAACATGGTGAAGAGAATGATTCCTATGGCAGCATATAACTTCCGAGGAGCAACCAAAGCCGATTTGATGTAGGGCGCATCAATGATCTTTGCCCGCTCTTTTCCCTGATTGACAGTCAGTATAATGTCTTCCCGTTTCTGAAGCAACACTAAATAGACCCCTTGATAGATCTCTTGCTGACGTTTCAAGTCCACGTAGGTACGCTCTTGCTGAGGAACTTCTCCCATCTTAGAGAGCAACTGTTTCTCTTTGGATTTCAGGCTGGCCTCTGTCGCATCCATGCTCTTCCGGGTGTTCTCGATCATCACATACACACTCTCACGCAAACGATCGATCTGCAACGTCAAAGGAGCCACCATCGGGTTGTTCTCACTGGCCACCTTGATCAAGCGTTCACGTTCCATCAATACTTGATTATAGTTGGTAATAGCACCCCCTACTCCACTCTCACCATCAGCGGGAGTGAACAAAGAAGGAACCAATTTGTATTTGTTTTCCGGATTCCGGACAAACTCTTCCATCAAATCGATCAAATGACGTTGGGCTTCCAATTCAATCAATTTGGTCTGCACCTCTTGCATGGAGGTAGCATAGAGCTGCACATCATACTCCACCATGGTGATCTTATTCTTGGTCTTGTATTGTTCGATCAGCTTCTCGATGTTCGCCAATTCAGCCAATGTCGTTTCCAAACGACCATTCAAGAAATCGAGTGTAGAATTAGCCAATTTCCATTTGTACCGTTCAGCACTCTCGTTGTAACAGTCAATCAAGGTCTGGAACATATCCTTAGCTCGTTGCGTTTCATAATCCTCACAACTCATTTGCAACACATTGGATGATTTCGAGTAATCTTCGATCAAGAACTCCTCAATCAATTCTTCTGCCACACCCGTCGGCGGATTCACATCGACCAGCAAATCAAAGCTCGTATTCTTCACCGACTCTTTGCCAGGGGCATAGTCTATTCGGATTGGCCAACCTTCCACTTCAATCACACCAGGCAACGACTCCAAGGTAAACGATTTCTTATGATGATCGAATGTGGAGAACTTCACATCTGTGTCAATCTTGACCTTACCGGTCGCCTGATGTTCGATCTCCATCTTAACCGTCCGTTCCAACTTGACCAATGTGGCAGAATCGCAAGAGACCCGCAAAGGCTCCTGCCCATACATACGATACCCAAAGGTAAAGGGCTCCATATAGTCCACATAGATACCCAACTTGATCACCATTTCGCGGACCATCTGGTTTGAGGTCAAGGTCATCAACTCATCATCCAATACGATAGAAGAACCCGATGCCCCACTCAGACCAAAAGAGGCCATCAAACCAGCAGCACTACCCAATCCCATACTGGGAGAAGAGAATGTCTCTTTATCATCCTGCAACAGGATTTGGGCAGCAGCTTCATACGTCTTCGGATAGAGGGCAATGTAGAGAACTGCCACCACAAACGCAAAGATGCCACAACCTCCAATCAGTTTCCAATGCGTCAAGTAGTCAATAAAAACACCTTTTAAATCGACGGTTTCATTATCTTTGATTTCTTCCATAATTTGATGCTTTATTTAGTAATAGCTAAGATGACCGTTGTAATCACTGAGATAGCACTCAAGATCGAGGAGAATACCGTAATTGTATATTGCTGGGCTGCACTATACCGTGAGTTACGTTTCTTGGCTTTGTTAGGTTCTACATACACCACGTCATTCTGACGCAAATAATAATAGGGAGAAGTAAAGAGTGCTGGATCGGTCATGTCGATACGTCCAAACTCCTTCTTGCCGTCTTTATCACGAATCACGAGAATATTTTTCCGGTTTGCATTGATGGTCAAGTCACCCACGGAACCCAAGACATCCAAAATGCTGACCCGATCGTTCTTGATGGATACGACACCGGGACGAACCACATCACCCATCACCGTAATCTTGAAATTCACAATCTGTACATTGACGTTAATATCCTTCGCATACTTTTCTATCTGGACGCGCAAACTCTCGGCCAACTCCTGCTTCGAGAGTCCAGCCGCCTGCACTTTGCCCAAAATGGGGAAATTGATCGAACCATCTTTATACACCAAGTAGGTCTGCAAATCATCGGCACTATTGGTCGTCGTCTTTTTCTCTTCATCCAAGGTAGAATAGGAATAGGTCGGCGGGTTGAAAGGAGTCAAGACGGTCGGATCCCATCCCGTCACTGTAATTGTCAACAAATCATCCGGGCAGATCTTCGTTGAATAACTCTGACTCATCTTAGAGACCTGTTCCGGTGTTAAATCGTCCACGCCTTGAAAATAGGCGACATCCTTGGGAACCGAACATGCCCCCAACCATACCATCAGCATACATAATACCCACAATTTTCCTTTCATAACTCTATTTTCAAAATGAAGTGCAAATATACAACTTTTCAACCTAATCCTGAGGCATACGAGCCAACCCGTTTCCCCAAAGTACTATAATAACGATGTAATTCACGTCATATTGCTGCACAGCTCTAAGAAATTTTATACCTTTGCAAACAAGGATAACAAAAACACCTAAATGAATCATCATGAAACATGCCATTTTTACACTGCTTTGTGGATTGACTTTGAATATGTCAGCCAGTTATATGTGTGCCCAAGAACAGTTATTCATCAATGAATTGATGCCTTCCAATATCAACGGAATCATGGATGACCGCTATGACTTTCCAGATAGTTGGGTTGAAATATACAATGCAGGGAATACGGATATTGATATCCAAGGTTGGTATTTATCCAATGACAAAAAAGATTTGCAACAGTGGCAAATCCCTATCCGTTGTGTTGTTCCAGCCAAAGGATATAAATTGCTCTATTTAGACAAAGAAGAAAAGAACCTTCATGCCAACTTTAGGCTTGACATCAAGGGGGAATCGCTTTATCTGACCCAACCGGATGGAGAGACCGTGATTGATCAGTCTCCCAAGTTTGATAAACTGGCTCCCAACAATGCTTATGGACGAACAAAAGATGGCACAGACAATTGGGGTTGGTTCCCAACTCCTACGCCAGCGAGCAGTAACAACACCTCGTTAGCCGTTGAAGCAACCCAAATAGCTCCAACAGTTACGTTCAGTCAGGCAGGTGGTGTGTATGATTCACCTTTACTCATTTCAATTGCAGCCAAACAAGAAGAGGATTTCCAGCAATCCATCTATTATACAACAGACGGAAGCGAACCTACCCTCGAATCTTTTCACTACACCCAACCGATAGCCATCGATACGACCACGATTCTACGTGCCAAAGTGTTGGTCGATGGATATCTGAGCCAACCCTCTCAAGTGGCCAGTTACCTATTCCCGGAAAGAGATCTAACCCTTCCGGTCATCTCTTTGGTTTTGGATCCTGACTATTTGTGGGACGATATGATTGGCATGTACACCGATGGAAAAAATGGTGCCTACTATTACAAACAGGATCGATATGTCAACTGGGCTCAAGAATGGAGGCGACCTGTCAATGTCGAATACTTCGTGGAAAATGACGAGAAGATCAATCAATTAGGCGAAATGCGTATCATGGGAGGATTTTCCCGAGAAAAGCCTCAAAAATCGTTGGCTGTGTATGCGAACAAACGGTTTGGCACCAAACGATTCGATTATGCCTTCTTCCAGGAAAAAGAACCATTGGATGATGGTTACAAATCGATCATTCTACGCAATTCAGGACAGGACTTCAACCGTTCTTTCCTACGAGATGCGGTCAACCAGTATTTTGTGGGAGGGAAAGTAGATATCGACTACCAAGCCTATCAACCTGCCATTGTCTTTATGAATGGTGTGTATTGGGGTATTCACAACATTCGTGAACGCTCCAACGATGATTTTGTAGCCTCCAACTATGACACGGAAGATATCGATATGTTGGAAAACTTCGAGGAAATCAAAGCGGGCGATGACCAACATTTCAACGAGTTTTATCGGTTGGTTACCTCCAAAAAATTCACATTTGAGGAATTGGAGTCCTATCTTGATATTGAAGAGAGCCTGAATTTCTTCATATTGGAAACCTTCATTGCCAACCGGGATTGGCCCCATAATAATAATGTATGTTGGCGCAAACGCGACGGCGGCAAATGGAGATGGATCATCAAAGACACAGATTACAGTACTGATTTCGGCAGTACCAGCCATTTTGACGCTTTAGACTATGTCAATAACGGAAACAAGACCTTAAACAACATCATCAAGAGTTGTTGGAACAATGAAACATTCCGCGAACTGTTCATTGATCGGTTTACCGTCTATTTAGGTGACATTTTCCATAAAGATGTGACCATCGCTTTGGTTGACTCCTTTGCGCAACAAATCGATGAAGAAATGAAGATTGCTCGTCCACGTTGGGATTTGACCTATGACTATTGGCAAACCAATATCAAGAATATGCGTAATTGGTTACGGGTACGTCCCAATTATGTGTATCAGCATTTACAGAATCGTTTTGATTTAGCTAAGCCCGTATCGGTCACCATTCAAACTTCCAAGCCTGCTAAACAGACACTTCGCATCAATGAAATTCCGGTACAAGAGGCCCAATTCCGAGGGAAATTCTTTGGAAACCGTACCATGTGTATCGAAACGACTCAACCGGATCAGGATTTCCGCTATTGGCAAATCAAGACGAGTTATACCGACCAACCTGATCGCTACGAAATCAGCACGGATCCCACCTTACATCTGCAAGTCGATACATGTGCCCAACAATATGAAATACAAGCAGTCCTGGGTTCTGATATGCCTTTGCTCCGTTACGAGGAGGGATTCCTGGAGATCTTATCCAACATTGATAATGAGAATTTTGAGCAAGTGCAAACAGCGATTGCACCCTTATTGGAATCGACAACGGCTGTTGACCTTACGAAGATTCACTACCAAGCAGACCTACCCTTGGACACGTTGTTGGCTGGAGCCAATCCCAATCGATTGGTCTATACACAGGAAGAATTAGAGGGTCATCACGTCATCTGCAATGGTCATGCTACGTTGATTCAGCTATCCGATCAATTTGCATTTCATTGTCCGATGGATTTTGAGGCAGATGAAATCAGGGTCGTGAAGCATTTACCTGACCAACAGACAACCCGAAGTTATGTTGGACTCACCCTCCCATTTGCATTCGAAGCGGATGAGATGCCTGATCGGTGGCGCATCTTGACTTTAGCTGATACACAACTCATTCCTACGGATGAAATGCAGGCCAACCAACCCTATCTGGTACGATTCGGAGAGTCTGGCGATTCGATTCGGTTGGTTGCACAGCACAAACTAATTTCTTCTACTCCGCAAAAGTTGGCAATAGAAGGGAATGGCATGACTTTGTGGGGTTCATACAGCCATCAAACGATCGCTGAGGGTTACCATATCTCCGATGAAGATACTGAACAGGGGGCTACAGGACGTCTGTTCATCCAAAAAGCGAATGAAGGCATAACTCCCTTTGATATTTATTTAGAGGCAACCGAACGTATTTTACCTGAATACTTTACCATTGGAGCTGGAACGGTGGAAAACGAATCCATCGCTTCATCCGATTTACAAGTACGGGCACAACAACAGGGTATAGTCGTGATTTCACCGATCGAACAAGCACTTTTCCTCTATACAGCTGACGGAAAACTGTTCAGACAGGTTCATTTAGCCATTGGACAAAATCAAATTTCTCTGCCATCGGGAATCTACATCCTCCGACAGGAAGTTGTCGTGGTTCCTTGATTATATGAGGTGATTTCATTTATTTTGCAGCCGAAATTATAGGATATATGGTAAACGTAGGAAAATACAATACACTGAAAGTGGTCAAGATGCTCGATTTCGGAGCCTATTTGGCTGATGATACGGGCAAAGAGATCCTGTTGCCGACACGTTATGTGCCCAAAGAGACGCAGATCGGGGATGAGTTGGAGGTGTTTATCTATCACGACAACGAAGGACGTCTGATTGCAACAACCGTCCATCCCAAGGCAACCGTCGGAGAATTCGCATTTATGCAGGTCCGGACGGTCAGTAAGATCGGAGCCTTCCTCGACTGGGGACTTATGAAAGATCTGCTGGTGCCTTTCCGCGAACAAAAGATGGCGATGCGTCCAGGAAAATGGTACTTGGTTTATGTGCGAATTGATCCGGTGACCGGACGGGTGATGGCATCGGCACGTATCGAAAAGTATCTGAACAACGTACCACCCAAATACCAACATAACGAAGAGGTGGATCTGTTAGTTGCCGAGGAAACGGAGATTGGCTATCGGGTCATCATCAACAACCTACATTCCGGTTTGGTCTATAACAATGAGGTATTCCGTCGGTTGGAACGAGGTGAACACTTGAAAGGCTATATCAAAGAGGTGCGGGAAGATGAGAAGATCGATGTGAGCCTCTCTCCATTAGGGTATCAGCGGGTGGAAGGTATCGCGGGTGTCATCCTGTCTGCTTTGGAAACACAAGGTGGTTTCCTGTCAGTCCATGACAAAAGTGAACCGGAGGTTATTTATGCCCTCTTCCGGTGTAGCAAGAAGGTTTTCAAACAGGCCATCGGTTCACTCTACAAGCAGCACCTCATCACGCTGGAACCGGAAGGTATCCGTTTGGTTCCTACCAAATAATTGATGTCTATAAATTACATTGAACATGAAAATAGCATTGGATGTCCACACGCATACGGTAGCAAGTGGACATGCGTATAGTTCTCTCCAAGAAATGGCTATGACGGCAGCCGCTAAAGGCATACAGATTTTAGGTATCACGGAACATGCACCTGGCATACCGGGTACATGCGACTTGATCTATTTCCGGAATATGCACGTTGTACCTCGTCAGATGTATGGCATTGAATTGCTGTTGGGAGCTGAACTGAATATCATCGACTACAAAGGGACGGTCGATATGGATGAGATGTATATGCCTATGCTCGACATCAAGATTGCGGGCATTCATTCACTCTGTTACACACCGGGAAGTGTAGAAGAGAATACCGCTGCACTGATCGGTGCGATTCAGAATCCCTATGTCCATATCATCAGTCATCCGGGTGACGGAACCGCACAGGTCTCGTTCGAGCCCATCGTGCTGGCTGCTAAAGAGGCAGGGACACTGCTGGAAATCAACAACAGCTCCTTGAATCCGACCCGCCACAAGCCGATGGCACACGCCAATAATCTGGAGATCCTACGCCTCTGCAAACAATACGAGGTGCCGATCATTTTAGGAAGTGATGCACACATTTCGTTCGCGATAGCCAACTATGAGCATATCTATCCCCTCTTGCAGGAGACCGAATTTCCGGAGGCGCTGATTGTCAATCATCAGGTGGATCTGTTCAAACAGTTTTTGAACAACAAACCGACCCATCGATCCTAAATTATTATTCATTCATAAATTCACAAATCGTATCATGGAACAAGTTAAAATCGGACATGCTCGAGTGGATGTAGCTGATGTCTTGCGCGGTCTTGCCGTGATGGGCATCATCATTCTACACTCCATCGAGCACTTCAACTTTTATTCATTTCCTGACACAGCGGGGCAAAGTGATTGGTTAAACTTTGCTGACAAAGCGGTTTGGAACGGACTCTTCTTCATGTTCGGAGGAAAGGCATACGCGGTCTTTGCCCTGCTGTTTGGCTTCAGTTTCTTCATCCAAGAGGACAACCAACGGATGCGTGGCAACGACTTCCGTCTTCGCTTCTGCTGGCGACTAGTCTTGCTTTTCCTCATCGGAAATCTGAATGCCGCCTTCTTTACAGCGGAGGTCTTGGTGTTGTATTCATTGGTAGGATTCATCCTGCCCCTGACCTGCCGGCTCAAAGACAAATGGGTGTTGATATTGGCGGGCATCCTATTGATTCAACCGTTACCACTCTATTACGTCATTCGGGCTACGTTGGATCCCTCGTTCGTAACGCCAGCTATTCCGACACGTTCATACTGGGATGCCACCTTTGCGATGCAGATGAATGGTAACTTCTGGGAAACCCTCAAAGTAAACTTGTGGGAGGGTCAGTTGGCCAGTCTTGCTTGGGCTTGGGATAATGGTCGTGTGTTCCAAACAGCAGCCCTGTTCTTGTTAGGTATGCTGATCGGTCGTAGAGGACTCTTTGAAGAGCGGAATTTAGGTGTATGGGGAAAGATCCTGGCGGGTGCTTTGATTGCTTTCTTCCCGTTGTATGGTATCGGCAACATGTTGCCCAACTACATTGAGAACAAATCGATCTTGACTCCGTTGGCACTGATCGTCTCTTCACTTTACAAGTTTGCATTCATGTTGGTACTGGTAGCCGGCGTACTGTTTGCCTATTACCGGACCCAATGGCGCGAACGACTGATAAAGATCACGCCTTACGGCAAGATGAGTTTGACCAACTACATTACACAGAGCATCATCGGATCCATGATGTACTATAACTGGGGTTTTGCTTTGCATCGTTACATGGGCATTACGGCCAGTGCAACCTGCGGTGTATTCATCTTCATCATCCAATGGGCCTTCTGCCGTTGGTGGATGGATCATCACAAACATGGTCCGTTGGAGTATCTGTGGAAAAAAGCAACCTGGATTGGCAAATAATGGATTCACCCATTCATATAAAAAAGTCCCGTGCGGAGCCTGATTCCACACGGGACTTTTTTATAACTGTTCTCCAATCACTAAATCGCCTCGAAGATATAACGTTGTCCCGCTTGGGTATCGAGCTCCACCTCCTGAATCGGTGCTACTGCAGGATCCTTCAGGTGAGCCTGTTCCGAAACAATCGGTTGCGGCATATCGGGTGTATGGAAGAAAGGATTCCCATTTGATCCGGTTGCCTCCTTCAGTTGTCCATCCGCAGTTTGCAACGGAGTGGAAGTGCGTAACCGAAGATTACCTCCTAACGTGGATCGAATGACAGCTCTTTTGACTTGCCCCTCTTCCCAACAGAGTTCTTCCAGCTCAAATCCTCCACGCAGACGTAAACCTTTCACACAACCCATCGGCCAACGATCCGGCAAAGCTGGCAACAGATGGATCGCTCCATCATGACTCTGCACCAACATCTCTGCAATACCAGCCGTACAACCGAAGTTGCCATCAATCTGGAAAGGCGGATGTGCGTCGAACAGATTCGGATAGGTACCTCCTCCCGTATGGCTACGGTCGCCATCCTGAAATAGATGCAACTGATCCGTAATCAATTTGTAGGCATGATTGCCATCTTGCAGACGTGCCCACAGACACACTTTCCAACCCATGGACCAACCTGTCGAAGGATCACCTCGTTGCAATAAGGAGGTACGAGCAGCATCAAACAGTTCCGGCGTGCGATACGGGGATATCTGATTACTCGGATAGAGTCCATACAGATGCGATACATGGCGATGCTGGTCGGTCGGATCATCCCAGTCAAACAACCACTCCTGCAATTGTCCATGCTTACCCACCTGCATCGGAGGCAATTCGGCACGTGCCTGTCGTAAACTATCAGCAAAGGCTTCATCCATTTGCAACAGATGTGCCGCCAGTTCTACATTCGTAAAGAGTTCATGCATCAGCTGGGTGTCCATCGCAACACCATACGTATTGGAAATTCCCGGCATAAATTCATGTTCCGGTGAAAGGCTGGGTGCCACCACTCGCCACTGATGATCCGGTTCCAAGACCGAGAAATCTAACAGAAACTCAGCCGCCCCTTTCATGAGCGGATAGATCTCCTGCAGATACTGCTTATCACCCGAATAAAGATAACGCTCCCATAAATGAGCGGCAAACCAAGCCTCAGCCATCGGCCACGTACCATACGGCGGAGAATCAACGGGACCCGTCACACGCCATATATCGGTATTATGGTGCAACACCCATCCCCGGGCTCCATACATCTCACGAGCTGTCTCTGCACCGGTCTGTGCCACCTCCTTCACCAATTGGATAAAAGGCTCGTGCATTTCTGGCAGATTCGTCAATTCAGCTGGCCAGTAGTTCATCTCCGTATTGATATTGACAGTATATTTGCTATCCCAGGGTGCCACCATGTGTTCATTCCAAATACCCTGTAGGTTAGCCGGTTGTCCACCCGGTTGAGAAGAACAGATCAACAGATACCGGCCAAACTGGAAATAGAGAGCCACCAACTGTGGATCATTGGATTGAGCAAACTCAGCCACCCGCTCATCTGTCGGTTTCAACACAGATTCTGTTGCTCCCAAATCCAAAGAGACCCGATCAAAATAGCGACGATAGAACGCTATATGATCTTTCCGTAATTGTGCATACGATTGCGCAACAGCGGCGGAGAGGGCCTGACTGGATCTACGTTCCGGATCACCCGACAGATCCTGGAAATTATTGAAATTGGTACCAATAGATACATAGAGCGTAACCGTGTTGGCATCTGTAACGGTCAATTTTCCATCAGACGCCTGCAAGGTACCACCCTCCTTGACCAACTTCACACGGGCATCAAAATGTACTTGCCCCTTCATATGCTCCTGATCACCGGACACCCCCCGCATCGCCAGTTCATCTCCCTCGCTAACGATCTCGGCCTGCTGAGGTGTAGAGAGCCAGGTTGCAAAGTTGATCTTTCCCTTTTCCGAAGCGGTCAGCCGCATGACCAAGACCTGTCCTGTAAAGGCTGTAAAGATTTCCCGTTGATAATCGACTCCATCGACCGTATAACAGGTTGTAGCGATCGCCCGATTCAAATCCAACTCCCGGCGGTAATTCAAAACGGCCTCATGACCTGGAAAACGTAGATGCAAGTCACCCACCGGCTGATAAGACATACCCTCGTTGGTATGCGCAAAACAGGTCTCCCCCACCAACTGCTGAGCCTCTTTCCATTTTCCCTGAAACATCAACGAACGAATCAAAGACAATGCCTCTTTTGCCTTGGGCTGCGGATTGTTGTTGGGACCACCTGCCCATACCGTCTCTTCATTCAACTGTATCCGTTCCTGCGCAGTTCCACCAAAGACCATGGCCCCCAATCGGCCATTACCTAAAGGCAAGGCTTCCACCCACTTTGATGCCGGTTTATCGTACCATAACTTCAAGGCTGGATCTGCTGTTTCAGCCGAAGAATCCACCGGACTGCACGCAATGGCTAAGGCCATCCAAACAAGGATGACACCCAGCAGTCCATACTGTTTGCCTGTCAACCTGTTTCTCATCGTATTTCTCTCGTATTAAAATTAGTTACAATGCTGTTTAATGAGTCGTTCGGCCACCGGATCACCTAACTCTTTCGCCTGATGCAAGGCTTCGCACGCCTCATTCATCTTTTTCTGACGTACCAGGCAGACACCTCTCAATCGGTAACATGCCGCAAAATCGGGTGCCAGTTTCAATGCATTCTCAACACTTTTCAAGGCCTCTTCATACTTTTCCATCCGCACATAAACCGAAGCCTCCTCAGCTGCATAGGTCGGATTCATCGGCGACATGCGCATGGCCTGCTGAATATCAGCCAAGGCACCCTCCAGATCCCCTAAACGGAACTTCGCCTGTTCCCGATAATAATAGAAACCGTCATTGACCGCACCATTCATCACCTGATAGTACAGCTCATAATCTTCCAAAGCAGCCGTATAGTTCATCAGTTTCAGCTTCAGATCGATCCGCTCCAAAATGTAGGTAGCCGCTTCTTGCGACGGAGGGTTACCACAAGCCGCCACAGCACTGTCCAACAAGGCAATCAACTCACCCAAGTTCGCACCTGGAATCTGTGCCTTCGCTTTAGCAGCCCAATACCAAGTCACTGGAGAGGCCAAAGGACTCTGATTGACTATCTGATAATCCTCAAACGCCTCCGCATATTGTCCGGCATTCAGTCGGAAGTCAGCCCGCATCTGATGATAGAGCGGCAGATCCTCTTCAGCAATCGCCTTATCGATCTCGCTCATGGCTGCCGCTACACTCCAATTGGGATCTTGGAACGTCGAATCTGCAGTGGCTACAGCAAAAATCAGTTTGGCACGGTAATAGGGTAAGTCACTGGGATGTTCCATATAGGGCAGGGCGGCCTGCAGATCAGCGAATGCCTTGTCCAACAGTTGCTGTTGCTCCTGGGGTGTATCTGCCAAGGCCGTACGTTGCAAGGCATAGTGATTGGCCCTTTCCAAATAGCCATCCAACGACCGAGGGAAACAGGCGATAAAATCGCTCAACGTTTCGAGATAGCTTTTCGGATCTTGCCGGCTGGCAAAGAGATACAACGCCACCTGTGCCTGCTCGGGATCAGTCGGCCATGCCCGTTTGATTCCCATCTGTTGATAGATAGAACTGAAAACATCCGTCGAAGAGATCTGCAGACTATTGGCATATCCGGCCGAAACAGCATAAGAAGCCTCATTCTTACCCGAGGCATCCTCCTGTGCCAAACCAAACACATCACCACTCTCAGTAAGCACGGGGATATTGGCTTGACCAGCCTCCAACAAAGTCGAAAGTTTGTAATAGCTATAAGGCTCTTTCAATTTATTTACCTCCCGAACAAGTCCCTGCTTGAAAGTTCCCTTCTTGCCCTCCACAAAAGGCAACATATAAATCAGTTTACCTGTTGGTACCGGCTCGGAGGCTATGGAGAGTGCCGTCACCCGTTTGGGTACCTGTACGTGAAACTTAATGACATCATACAATTCATCGGCACCCAAGATACGATCCACCGGATAACGATTACCATCCGGATCCTTCACTTCGGCCCGTGCAGCCTGTTTGAACAGTGAATAGGCAGACAGGGCATCTCCTGTATCACTGACAAAAAAACCATTGCCCGTGCCGATGGGCTGGTTTTCCTTATTATATACAGTAATTGTCAAGACCGCTTTCCGCTGCTTCTCCGCCCAACGGGGAGCCTTCTGTGCCATCACGACCCAAACCTGGCAACACACCCAGAGTAACAAAAGTATTTTTCTCATCGCTGTTATTCATTAGAAGTATGTAAAATAAATGTAGTCGCACCTAAGGTGATAATGGTTCCATCCTCGATCCGCGCCTGTTCCTTCTTGCCCAAGAGTTCATTGCCAACAAATGTACCGGTCAAACTGGGGAAATCGCGTACGGTATATGAGAGCGTTCCATCAGCCTCCTCCTTGACGTGAATCACACAATGCTTACGCCCCATACTGGGATCACTGGTCACAATCGGGACATCCACGCCATCCGTATCTTTATTACGCCGGCCAATGACATTGTCTCCCAACACCAACGGCAGTTTTTGCTGAAAAGCAAACGCATTTTCAATCACTGAAATATAGCCACAAGAGAAATCGGGCTCTTTCACCTCTTGCTCTTCCCCTTGGGCATTACGAACAACCTTAAGACCTAATTTGATTTTAAATTGTGAGCCACATTGCGGACAGACAAAAGCCAACACCTTCCCTTGCGGATACTTGGTTTCATCGAATGTCAACTGACGGTCACATTTCGGACAGAATACTCGTTTCATATCGTTGTTTCTTGTTTTTTGGATACAAAGGTATATAAAAAAAAGAAGGTTGTCTCACGACAACCAATCTTCATTGTTAACCTTAAATCTAATACCATGAAAAACACAGTGCAAATGTATGGCTTTTCTGATAAGCTACATACAAATCACGGTAAAAAATACGGCTGATTAACCACAATTAACCAATATATGTTCTATAACATCTCTTCCTGAAGAGATTTTTACAAAATATCGATTATAGGAGACCCTATTCGTTACTCCATCGACAGCGAATAGGGGCGGTCTGAACCTGTAAACTGCCGTTTCTTATTGGGTGATGCGCTCATCTCAAATGTCAACACACCTCCCTGCATGATATCAGCCTGTGTAATGTATCCTTTTGTATAGGGTTTGCCGTTCAACTTGACGGCCTTCACGTACCGATTTTTGTCACTTACCTTGTCAGCTCGTATTTCAAAGGTCTTGCCATTTTCCAATGTCACCTTCATATAGGGCAGATAAGGCGCACCCAACACGTACTGGTCAGTGCCCGGACAGACGGGATAAAATCCCATGGCAGACAAAATATACCAAGCAGACATCTGTCCACAATCATCGTTGCCACACAAGCCATCGATGTTGTTCCGATACATCTTGTTCATGATTTCCCGCTGCCAATATTGCGTCTTCCAAGGCTGAGAGGTCCACACGTACAGGAATGGGATATGATGACTCGGTTCATTACCGTGTACATAACCGCCCAACAAACCCTCTTTCGTTACATCTTCTGTTTCAGCAAAAAATTCATCGGGCAAATGCATGGTAAACAGGGAATCCAATTTAGATACAAAGGTCTGCTCGCCTCCCATCAACGCTATCAAACGATCAACATCCTGCGGCACATAGAACGAATAATTCAACGCATTTCCCTCGATGAATCCCTCTCCGTGCGTACTTAACAGGCTGAAGGGCTCCTTCCAACGCCCATCGGCATAACGGGGACGCGCATAGCCGATAGCGGGATCGAACATCTTTGCAAAATTAGTGGCACGTTGTTTATAGGTAGCCGCAACCTGCGCATTACCAGCTAAGCGTGCTGTCTGATAGATAGCCCAATCGTCGTAGGCATATTCCAAGGTCAAAGAGGCGGCACTACCGTTATGGTCCAACGCTACATATCCCTTTTCCATATACTCCTTTGTACCATCGTAATAGGGAATGGTCGAACTATTCACCATAGCTTGTAAAACAGCCTGTTTATCCAACGGCAAACCTTTGGCCACTGCATCCGCCAAGACAGAAACCGAATGATAACCGATCATGCACCAGTTCTCATTGGCCATGTGGCTCCAAATAGGCAATGCCTTATGCACACTCTGTTCTGCATGTTTCAGCATCGAATTAGCTATATCCGTATTGACTTGCCGATGCAAAATATTCAGTAGCGGATGCAAGGCACGATAGGTGTCCCAGACCGAGAATACAGTATAGTTGGTAAATCCATCTGCTTGGTGAATATTATGATCCAAACCTCGATAACGGCCATCGACATCCATATAGACAGAAGGGTTGATCATAGTATGGTAGAGTGACGTATAAAGCATAGCCAGCTGATCGTCTGTTCCCGTGGCATCGACCATAGCCAACTCTTCGTTCCAACGATCTGCTGCACGTCGGGCCAATTCATCAAAGGATGCACCTGCAGCCTCGGCTTGGAGATTCTTCAAGGCACCCTCGGTGCTAACACCCGACAAGGCCACCTTCACTTCCAATTCTTCCGAAGAGGCCGGATCAAAATCAAAATAGGCGACAATCTTCCGACCACCCATATCCGGGAAATTCTCTTTCATATTGAATTTGCCATACCCTCCCCGGTAGTTCACTTTGGCCTTCTCTACACAGCCATAATGACGAATCGGTTTCGAAAAAGAGATGGCAAAATAGGTATAGTTCACCCGTGCCCAACCATTCGTGATACGATAACCGGTGAGTAGGGTATCATTCTCTACCCGCAAACTGCTCCAAAGCACTTTGCCATCATAATTGTAAATGCCATGAATCAGATCCAACACCACCCGTTGGTTGGCCTGCTTGGGGTAACTGTATTTATGGACACCCACACGCTGGGTAGCAGTCAACTGAGCCTTTACACCATAGTCGGCCAACATCACTTCATAGTAACCCGGACGTGAGATCTCAGTTTCATGGGAAAAACGAGAACGATAACCTCCATCCGGATCGGTAGCGGTTCCCGGATTCAACATCAATTCACCTGTTGTGGGCATCAGGAGCAGATCTCCCAAATCAGAATGACCTGTTCCACTGAAATGGGTATGGCTAAACCCCACGATACTACTATCCTTGTGCTGATATCCGGCACAATACTCATAGACACGGGGTTGGTACTTACCATCGATGTTATGGGGAATCGTATCCGTATCAGGACTGAGTTGAACCAGTCCAAACGGCACACAAGCACCCGGGAAGGTATGTCCCATACCATTCGTTCCAATAATGGGATTCACCCAATCGACTTTTTCTTTGGCACACAAATGACCCGTGATGCAAAGCATCACTAACCATGCCACTAAACACCTTGCACGTTTCATTTTTTGTTTGTTCTATTTGTAGGTTTACATGTTTCATAAACAGCGGCTACCTGTTGAGCAATGTGATCCCAGTTGTATTTCTCCAAATCGTAGGATTGTGAACCCTCCGGGCGATCCAACAATAGTTGCATCTTCCCGATCAGATCCTCCAACCGGTTCAATTGAAAATAATTATCCGAAGGCAAACCGACAGCAACATTAGCTGGGATGTCGCTGGCCAAAACCTTCCGTTGGCAACTCATAGCTTCCAACAGTGTGATGGGAAGACCTTCATGTGAGGAAGGCAACACAAACAGAGCCGCATTGGAATAGAGTTCTTTCAGATTCGCTCCTTTGACAATGCCAGGAAGTATCACCTGATTCTCGCGAGCAAAATCTTTCAAGGAACAACAATAGGAGGAGTCATAGTCCGCATTACCCGCAATGACCAATTGGTAATCAGGACGCTTGAGACGGATGTAAGCCTCGATCAGTTTATCGAAACGCTTCTCCTCCACAAAGCGACCGACAGCCAAAATATACTTGCCTGGCTGAATACCTTGGGACTTCAAGAAAGCACATTGTCCATCCGGTTCCGGAAAGGTGGTGATACCATTATATATCAGATGTACATGATGCGTACGATGATACTTCTGCCGCAAAATATCGTTGATCACGGTCGAGATAGAAATGATCTGGTCGGCCCACCATGCAGCAAACAATTCGCCCATGCGCAGGACGCTCTTAGCGATAAAGCCCCATTTCTCACGATCGTAATCAGGGCCATGGTGCGTCATGACAATCTTCAAGCCCAACAATTTAGCCAAAGGAATGGCAATCGAAGGCCCGATGGCGTGGACATGTACCACATCGGCCTTGGCCTGCTTGGCATACCAAATTCCCTTGAAGGTATGGACAGCCGCCTCCAATCCTGTAATAAAAGGAGAATCAATGTCTTTGAAGCGGACTCCCTGGTAGGATGGCAAAGGTGGATTCTCTCTGATAAATCCACATCGTCGAACCACAATCACCTCGTAGCCTAATTTCACCAACCGTGGATAAAGCTCTTCGCAATGTGTTTCAATTCCCCCCTGTATATTCGGAAAACCCCGCAAACCAACGACAACGATTCTCATGATGTTATTTGTTTTTAGATAAATTACCCTGTTCCGGATCTTGACCTACATCGTACCACTTGCGTTCCAGGTTCAATGGACGGCCTAACAGACTGTTCATTTTGTTCTGAACTACCCAACGAAGCGGATGCTGAATGTATTTTTTCATGACCGGCGAAGCCGTGCCGACCATCCAACAGTTCTTCGGACATTTGCGGACCTGATCCCGCACATGCTGAGCTTGCTCACTCTCCCAAATCTCATTGAACGAACGTACCTGGCGGATGTTACCCATGCTCTCTTGCCAGTATTCTTTTTCAAGGCCATTGCAGGGATAGACATCCCCATAGGGATCTACAAAGAAATTCACCAAGCCTGCTTCACAAGGCAGCATCCGACGATTTCCCTCAATGTAATTGATCAATCCATTGTTGAAAAAGGCGCGGAACCAAGACTTCGGTGTATGCTCTTTCATCTGCAAGGCGATCAACTGCTCAAAATCAGCAATAACCTCCTCTTTATTGGTGATCCGGTTATCATATTTATGGAAATAATAGGAGTTATGGAAGGCAGCTGTCGCAAATTCCAGATTCAACTGTTTGGCCAAATGGTACAACGACAACATATCCTTGGAATTGTTGTTAGAGACCGTGATGCCAAAACCTATGTCCTTTACCCCCATCTCTTTCAAGGCAAGTAGGGTGCGTAATCCCTTATCGAAACCTCCTGGACGTCCACGGAGTTCGTCGTTCTTCTGAGAAAGACCTTCGATACTCACCCGAATACCTATATTAGGATACTTCTCGGCCAATCGGATGATACGATCTTCAAACCAGCCCGAAGTTGAAATCACCACACGTGGGGATTTACGGAACAAGACCTCGACGATTTCGTCCAAATCTTCACGAATAAAAGGTTCACCACCTGTGATATTCACAAAGTTGACATGCGGAAGAATTTCCAGCTCTTTCGGTTGGATCTCTTGACTCTTCTCTGTCGGATGATTCCAAATATCACACATCTTACAACGCATCGGACAACGATAAGTCGTAATGATGCACATATCGGTAGGTGCAGCTATCTTATTGCTCATATATTTCTATCAATTTAGTATAATAGTTGGCCGCCGAGTATTGTTCGCGAGCCATTTTGCAAATATCGGTATAATTAAATGTTCTCGTAAACATTTGCCCAATTTTTTCACGCAGATCCTCCACATTACCCGCTTCGAACAACATGCCATTGGTTTCGTTGATCAATTCTGGAATACCCCCAATATGGGCACCTAAGACAGGAGTACCCAAAGAGAGTGATTCGATCACCGACAACGGATTATTCTCATAACACTCAGAAGGAATCACCATGAAACGTGCCTTCCCAACAATTGAGCTAATCTCCCCCCAATCCTTAAAACCAACAAACTCCACATTGAAGCTATTATTAAATTGATCAGCTAAAGGACCAGCACCAACTACTACTAACTTGTAGGGTAACCGCTCAGCAGCAGTAATCAATGTCTGGATGCCTTTAATAGTGGATAATCTACCAATAAAACAGTAATAATCAGATTTTGTATATAATTCATTCGGAAAACTCCGATTTGAAAAATTAGGTAACAAGATAATCTTTTCTGAAGGGAAACCTCCTTTTATCATTAATTGTCTCATAAAATCACTTGGAACAATGAAGCTGTCTGTATTCTGAATTAATCGCTTCCGATTCCAAAACATAGCTTCAAAATAAGCAATTAAACTTACAGGAAAAGATTTTTGCATACAACGATATTTCACAACATTCTTCTTATCTTCAAAACAAAGTTCACACGGTTTCCCATCCCGCAAACAAGAATAAGAAGGACAGATAAGTTTCTGATCGTGCATAGTCCAAACTACCTTTACTCCTCTATGATGAGCAATTTCTCCAATCATAGGAGACAATTGAGAATGTATATTGTTCAAATGGACAACATCTGGTTGAAAATCATTTAATAAAGCAAGAAAACGTTTTTCAACTTCAAAAGAGTGAAAAAGTCGAACGAGTGCTTTCAATTTCTTTTTTATCCCCTTATCATGAAAATCCACATAAGATGGAAAATAGCCCTCCCACTCTGAAGGAAAATTATCAGGATGCTGCATACTAAAGAAGGCAACTTCATGTCCCTTAGAACGTAGTAAGTCCTCCAAAGCAATAGAAGCAATACAATCTCCTCCTCTATTATAATAAAACTTATTTACAACTATTACACGTACCATAATCACTCATAATTTTGCATCAGACAATTATTATTTCGTTTCATCTCAGTCAAGGATAATGCCAACAACATCATCATACACAATCCTCGATTATGTGTAATGGTTGCATCACTTGTACATTCTATTAAGAAAAAGAAAATAATCAATAATGAGATCGTAAAATTTTTAGTGTTTTCATTACCAAACAAACGACATACTTTTTTAGTAAGAACTATCCAAAACGAGAAAAAAAGAACGACTCCCACGATTCCAAATTGTGCCAAGGCTGGATAATAAGTATCAGCCAAAAACTTAGGATCACTTTGAGTCAAACCATGCATTATATCCATTCCGTAATCATTGTAGATATGAGAATAATACTGACCTGAAGCAAACGTACCATACGTTGCAAAACCCGAACCGAAAGGGAAATAATCTACAAAAACAAATGTTGAAAAATAATAGAGAGCCATACGCGCATAGAGATCACTGGTTTCACGACCATCTCCAAAGCCACCTTGGATAAAGTACAAATGTATTTTATCCCAAGCTACGATTGTGATCAGGATCAGTGCTACTGTTCCAATCGTCGTATTCTTCCAATTGAATTCCAACCTAAAATTTTCATTGATATAATATAATAAGAAAAGAGCTACCACAAACAAACCATAAGCTTTAGAACGGCCAGAAAGAATGCCAATGCTTAAGATGGCCAAAAAAATTAATTTGTCTTTTTTCGTATAATCACTACAATACAAATAAAGAATAGCCAAGATGGTGGCTGCGGTTGCCAAACGGGATGGATGATGTAACAATAGTTCCACAATTACATCATCAAATAAGTTGGTAATACCAATAGCCAACAAATAGACTGCAAAAATCAGACAGAGGAACTGACAGTTCTTTTTCATTTGCGGGTTCAACCGAGGAGCCAATGCATAGACAGTAAAGAA
The DNA here is from genome assembly GCA_021531775.1 of Parabacteroides distasonis. GTDB lineage: Bacteria > Bacteroidota > Bacteroidia > Bacteroidales > Tannerellaceae > Parabacteroides. Next base: position 29,689 of record JAFBIU010000003.1, read on the forward strand.
AGCCAAATAGGGTTTCAGTTGAATAATGAAATCAGATAGGATTGCTTTACCTGCATTACAATGGATCATAAAAGAGTAAACCAGATAAAAAGCAAATACCCCCAACGTAATCAAAAACAATCGATTGACAGACCAATGAGGGGTATGAAAAACATAATAAGCATACAATCCACACAACAGGATTGCACAAAGCTCATCTACGAAACTTAAGTATTTGGAAACATCGTAAAACATGACCCCAAAGACTAAAGTAAACAATAAAATCAGATAAAATGTATTGTCAATAAATCGTTGCAACATAAAATTTCGTTACTAATAAATCTGTTCTTATTGTTAACGATAAGAGACGGTTTCTATTGTAGGAGCCGCATTACTTTTTGCTCCAAAATAGGTGATGTAGATATTTTTCTCCTGTGTATCGATCGCATAAATGGAAAAGCTATTGCTGGTGATGTCATCTTTCTTCCGCTTGATATAACAATACGTATTGTTCTGCAGATCGGGCGAAAGCGTATTGGCCAACAGCATGATCTGTTTGGCCGGTGTAGCGTCGTTACATGGAACCTCAAAGTGAGCGGGCGTATGGGCATGACCTCCCATGTAGCAGATAAATTCTCCAGGCACATCCGTAAAATCAGCCTCTACCGACAAGGTCTGATAGGGATCTGTATTGGTTTTGTACGTCTGCTTCCACGTTTTTTTCTGAATAAAAGCATTGACAATATCCGGAATCAGACGAGCACCATACAGATGGGTACCTGAACACATATAGGTACTCAGATCCTTCGAGAAGGGTTGCAGCGGATGATGGTTCAGCACAATGACACTGTACTGGTCTGTCATGTTCTCTCGCAGAGCCGTCTGGATGAACCAATCCACCTGTTGCTGCGTGATACAACTCCGATTGAGCGATTTATAGTCAAACCCCTCTTGATCGGTATTGTCCAAGGAGATGATTCGAATGGTACCTCCCATCGGGTTCGGAACATCAGCGTAAAAATAATTCTCCCCTGCTGGCTGGTGGATGGGGTAGTTTGTTTTGGCGAACAGCAATCGATGCAGATCCTGTTTGCTTAAATAATAACTGGTATGATCGGTCAGCATATTCGCATCGTGATTCCCCGTACAGAAAAAAGAGGGGATCTGGTTGGCACTATAGAAGCAGGTGTTAAATCCACTCAAGTACAACGAAGCATCCAAGGCCGTTGTCTCGGTCGTATTGGCAATCAGATCACCTGTTGCAACCATTGCATTGATACGCATATCCGGCAGATTGGCCAATTCAACAGCCTCCATCAGATTGATGGGTCTGGTATAATGATTGTCTGCGGTCCAATCAGACAGATGCGGATCGGAGAGATGGACCATTTTAAAACGTTCATGCACCGTTTCGCTTTTCAAAGGATCAAACGTCGTATAGGATTCTTGAAACATGACCGCTTGGAACGTGGTCAAAGTACCCGTTGCGTTTTGCTCAAAATAACGGATATGGTCTTCTTCCTCCGAATGACACCCCGTCAGGAGGGCCAAGAGGAACAAAAAGCCGAGGCTATTTGTGAATATGTTTAACATGAGTGTTGACTTAATTTAAAATGATGGGCAAAAGTAATAAAAAAACCGACTCGTTTAGGGGGTAGGCCTTTATTTTGCGTCTATGTAATTAGTAAAAACAGTATTTATCATGAAAAAAACTTGTTTATCGATCATTTCATTCATGTGTCTTCTTTCTGTAGGTCTCTTTCAGTCTTGCAGTGACAAAGAAGCATTGTTCAAGCCAGTTGCAAACAATCATTTGCGTGCTCCTGCTTATCCGTTGGTAACCATTGACCCCTACACATGTGCGTGGTCATTTACCGACAATCTGTATGATGAACCGGTCCGTCATTGGACAGGTAAAGCTCATCCGCTCATTGGTGCCTTGCGTGTCGATGGTACGACCTACCGTTTCATGGGTACCGAAGAGTTGTCTCTCATTCCCATTTTGGAAACGGCAGCCAAAGAAAAATGGACAGCCTCCATCACCGAAAAAGAACCGGCTAAAGGATGGAATGAAGTCAATTTCAACGCATCGTCCTGGAAAGAGGAACTGGCTGCATACGGCACAGATCGGATGCCGAATGTGACAACACCTTGGTTGAGTCCGGACATTTGGGTGCGTCGTACCTTTGAACTGTCAGAAGATCTGACTGGCCAAGTCATCTACTTGGAATACTCGCACGATGATGGTTTTGAACTCTATTTAGACGGTCAAGAGTTGGTCAACACAGGCTATTCCTGGAACAACAATGTGATGCTGAAACTGTCTGAAGAGGAGACCAATCTGTTAAAACCCGGCAAACACGTCTTGGCCGCACACTGTAATAATAAGGTAGGGGAAGCTTTGGTCGATTTCGGTTTGTACAAAAAGGGCAAACAGGGTAACAATTTCGATCAGGTTGCCAAGCAGAAATCGGTCGTTGTCATGCCGACATCCACTTACTACACTTTCCATTGCGGTCCCGTGCAGTTGGATGCCGTCTTCACGGCTCCTTTACTGATGGATGATCTGGATCGGATGTCCACACCGGTCAACTACCTCTCTTACCAAGCCACATCGTTGGACGGCCAGACACATGACGTGCAGATTTATCTGGAAATCTCGCCGTTGTGGGCCATGAACCAAGCGGGTCAACCATACGTAGCTTCACGCGAAGAGAAGAACGGTATCTCCTATTTGAAAGCAGGAACCAAGGAACAACCCATCTTAGGTCGTCGTGGAGATGATGTACGCATCGATTGGGGCTATGTTTACCTGGCTGCTCCGAATGCACCCAAGACTGCGCTGGCCATCGGTGACTATTTTGCCATGAAGTATGACTTCATCCAGTCGGGTAAAGTGGAACCGGAAGCTCACCAATTGGATGAATCGACGAATACAGCCATGGCTTATACCCATGATTTAGGGAATATTTCCGAACCTACATCTGACTTTGTCATGATCGGATACGATGATATCGAATCAATCCAGTATTTCAAAGAAAACCGGAAAGGTTATTGGAAAGAACATGGCCAGATGGATATTTATCAAGCATTTGAACAATCGGCACAGCAATATGAAAAGTGGATGAACCGCTGTCGTCGTTTCGACAAACAGATGATGGAAGATGCCACTAAGGCGGGTGGCAAGAAGTATGCCGAACTTTGTGCGTTGGCTTATCGTCAAGCCATTGCCGCACACAAACTGGTGACCGACAAAGAGGGTAATCTGCTCTTCCTGTCGAAAGAAAATTTCAGTAACGGTTCAATTGGTACCGTCGATGTTACCTATCCGTCTGCTCCTCTCTTCCTGTTGTACAACCCGGATCTGCTGAAGGGTATGTTGAACCCGATCTTCTACTTCAGCGAAAGTGGCCAATGGCAAAAACCGTTTGCTGCACATGATGTGGGTACCTATCCCCTGGCCAACGGTCAGACTTACGGAGGTGACATGCCGGTTGAAGAGTGTGGTAATATGTTGACCTTGGTGACAGCTATCGCCATGGTTGAGGGCAATGCCGATTATGCAGCCAAACATTGGACTGTCTTAACTACTTGGGCTAATTATTTGCTGGAAAAGGGTCTGGATCCGGACAACCAGTTATGTACAGATGACTTTGCCGGTCACTTTGCCCACAATGCGAACCTCTCTATCAAGGCCATCATGGGTATTGCCGGATATGGAAAGTTGGCAGATATGTTGGGACAAGAAAGTACGTCAAAAGAATACATCCAAAAGGCCAAAGATATGGCAGAGGAATGGGTGAAGATGGCTAATGCCGGCGATCATTACCGCCTGACTTTCGACCAGCCGGATACATGGAGCCAGAAGTACAACCTGATTTGGGATCAGATCTTCGGATTGAACATCTTCCCGGAGATTGTTGCTGAACGTGAAGTAGATTTCTACCTGACACAACAAAACAAGTATGGTTTGCCTTTGGACAGCCGGAAAACCTATACCAAGTCTGACTGGATCCTGTGGTCGGCTTGCTTGATTGACGATGCTGAAAAATTCCAAGCTTTGATTAATCCTGTTCACAAGTATGCCAACGAGACTCAGACACGTATTCCGCTGAGTGACTGGCATGAGACGACTGACGGAAAATCAGTTGGCTTCCGTGCTCGTAGTGTAGTGGGTGGCTACTGGATGAAGATGTTGATTGAGAAAATGAAACATTAATCACCTATATTAATAATTATCATGAGAAAACAGTTATTAGCATGTTTGGCATTGGCACTCACATTGGGTGCCAATGCGCAATGGAAACCTGCAGGAGACAAGATCAAGACACGTTGGGCAGAGCAAGTCAATCCGCAGCAAGTTTTACCGGAGTACCCACGTCCCCAAATGGAACGTACCGATTGGGTCAACCTGAACGGGGAATGGCAATATGCCATCCGTCCGAAAGGAGAAATGAATCCGCAACAGTTTGACGGTTCGATTCTTGTTCCTTTTGCAATCGAGTCTTCCCTTTCCGGGGTACAGAAAGAGGTAGGAGCCCAGCATGAATTATGGTATCAACGTACATTCAATGTTCCGGCTTCCTGGAAAGGCAAACAGGTGATTCTGAACTTTGGTGCCGTAGATTGGTTGGCCGATGTCTTTGTAAACGACATCCTGATCGGTTCCCACCAAGGAGGATTCACTCCATTCTCGTTCAATGTAACGCCCTACCTGAATGGACAGAACAACCAAAAACTGACCGTTCGCGTATGGGATCCCAGCGATCAAGGCTACCAGCCCCGAGGCAAACAGGTGGCCAAGCCGGAAGGGATCTGGTACACCCCTGTGACAGGTATCTGGCAGACAGTCTGGTTGGAACCCGTTGCCACGGAACATATTCAGGCTATCAAGGCCGTTCCGGATGTGGATCATCAAGTGATTGGTGTGACTGTTACCACATCCACACCTTGTCCGGCCAACATCGTCGAGGTTCAACTGATTGACAAAGGAACCGTGGTGGCTACAGCCAAAGGAGTACAAGGTAAGGAATTACGAATCGGTATGCAGCATCCCCAATTGTGGTCACCTGACACGCCTTATCTGTACGATTTGAAAGTGACATTGAAGAAAAATGGTAAAACGGTCGATGAGGTCAAGTCTTATACGGCATTCCGAAAAATCTCAGCCCAACGTGATGCCAATGGTATCATGCGTATGTTCCTCAACAACAAGCCGCTGTTCCACTATGGACCACTGGATCAAGGATGGTGGCCCGATGGCCTTTACACAGCTCCGACGGATGAGGCATTGCTCTTTGACATCAAGAAGACGAAAGAGTGGGGCTTTAACATGATTCGTAAGCATGTTAAAGTCGAGCCGGCTCGCTGGTATTACCATTGTGACAAAGAGGGTATTCTGGTTTGGCAAGACATGCCCAGCGGTGATATGGGAAACTCTTGGAAACCGCGCGAATACAATGCAGGTACCGATAAAAAGCGTTCACAAGCATCTATCGCCAACTATTACCAAGAGTGGAAAGAGATCATGGATTGCTGTTTCTCATTCCCCTCTGTAGTCGTATGGGTTCCGTTTAATGAGGCTTGGGGTCAATTTGATACGGAGAAGGTCGTTGCATGGACTGAACAATACGATCCTTCGCGTCTGGTGAATCCGGCCAGTGGCGGTAACCATCGTCCCTGTGGACATATCCTGGATTTGCACAACTATCCGGGTCCGAATATGTTCTTGTCCGATCCACAACGGGTGAATGTCTTGGGCGAATATGGTGGTATTGGATTGCCTGTTGAAGACCATTTGTGGTGGAACAAGCGTAACTGGGGTTACATTCAGTTCAAGAACGGTGAGGAGGTAACCGCAGAATATGTCAAATATGCCAATCAGTTGAAAGCGTTGGTAGATCGCGGTTTCTCGGCTGCCGTCTATACGCAAACAACCGATGTGGAGGGTGAAGTGAATGGTCTGATGACCTACGACCGAAAGGTCATCAAGATCAATGAAGCGGCTATCCGTAAAGTGAACCAAGAAGTCATCCAGCAGATGCGTTGATTCGTTTCTGTTTCAAGTGAAAGAGTCCGGCTTTTCAGTCGGACTTTTTTTGTATGCGAATTTCACTACAAATGGGGATTGACTGCCCCTTCGGGAAAGCGTACCTTTGCACCATAATTAATCCATTCATGTAACGTAGTATATGAAGCATTCTATACATTTGGTAAATACATTACTCTGTCTTTGTCTTACGGAGACTCTTTGCGCGGAAGAAGCAGACACCCTGAAAGTAGTCCACATGGACGAGGTGACTGTCGTAACAGCCCCGAAGGAGAATCGACGACTACGGGAGTTACCCACCTCTGTCACATTGCTTTCCAACGAGCAGATGAAAGCGGCCCATGTAAAGGGGATCAAAGGTCTGACAGGTGTTGTACCTAATATTTTTGTTCCTGACTATGGGTCTCGTCTGACTTCAGCCGTCTATATTCGTGGGGTAGGTTCACGGATCAACACGCCTTCGGTGGGACTGTATGTTGATAACATTCCCTACATCAACCAATCAGCTTTTGATTTCAATTATGCCGATGTAGAACGTATTGATGTGCTACGAGGCCCACAAGGAACCCTTTACGGCCGTAATGCCATGGGTGGATTGATCAAGATACATACCAAATCCCCCTTTTCGTATCAAGGGACCGATTTGCGATTGAGCGCAGCCACGCATGGAAGCTATGCCGGATCCTTGACACATTACCATCGCGTGAATGATCGCTTTGCCTTTTCTACAGGTGGATTCTACACCTACGACGATGGATTTTTCAAAAATGCGGCCTTGGATAACCGGAAAATCGACCGGGGACAATCGGCTGGTGGACGCCTACGTGCCATCTATCTGACCCCTTCCAATTGGAAATTTGACTTCACAGCCAATTATGAATATAGCGACCAAGGCGGTTATCCTTATGGACTCTATGATCCGGAAAGTGGAGAGACAGCCCAACCTGCCTACAACCGCGAAAGCAACTACTATCGGAATCTGCTCAACACCGGACTCAACATCACCTGGCAAGCGGAGTATTTCACACTGAGTGCCGTCACCGGCTACCAATGGGTGAAAGACCGGATGTTCCTGGATCAAGACTTTACAGCACAGGACATTTATACCTTGGAACAAAAACAGCAAATCCATACCTTTTCAGAGGAGATCGTCCTGAAATCGCGACCCGGGACTCGTTGGCAATGGACGACTGGTGCATTCGGTTTCTATCAGTCACTCAAGACCATTGCACCTGTTACCTTTCGGTCGGATGGTATGTCGATGCTGAATCAAATGTTAGGCAGTGTCATCCCCCAGGAAATCAACGTAGCTATGGGTCCCATGACCATGCAAATAGCCCCTTCTTTAGGTATTACCAGCACAGAAATGCCTATTCCGGGTGATTTCAGTACCCCACAATATAACCTGGCACTGTTCCATCAATCCACCTTCCAGGAATTGTTGGGTATAGAAGGACTCTCGCTCACAGCCGGACTTCGTCTCGACTATGAAAAGATGAAAATCGATTACGATTCACACACCACGCTTGATTATCAAGTAGGTATTGGAGGCAAATTACTACTCAATGACATACTCTTGAAAGAGATCGAAATGATGCCAACAACAGATCTGTCACTGGCCTCGGGGTATCAAGGGAATTTCAGCAAAGACTATTGGCAACTACTGCCAAAGGTTTCTCTGCAATATGACCTGCAGAACCAGCGTGGAAATCTCTACCTGTCGGTCAGCAAAGGATATCGCTCAGGAGGGTATAACATCCAGATGTTCTCTGATCTGCTGCAGGCCGGGCTCCGTAATGACATGATGCGCCAGACCAAAGAGGAGGTGATGCAACATGTACCGGAAGCCTATCAAAGTATGGTCGATGGATTCTTTCCGGAACCTGGAGAGAATCCAGATGCCCGTAAAGCGGTCGAATACAAACCCGAACAGACCTGGAGTTACGAGATAGGTACCCATCTGAACCTGATAGACAATCGACTGCAAGCCGATGCCTCTCTGTTTTGGATGGACACGAAGAATCAGCAAATCTCCCGTTTTGCGGCCAGTGGCTTGGGACGTGAGACAGCCAATGCTGGCCAGAGTCGTAGCCGTGGTGCTGAAGTGGCGTTGACGGCTGCTGTGACCCGAGATTTCCAACTGACGACATCCTATGGCTATACCCATGCCAAATTTATCGATTACCAATTAGGGACAGCTGAAACGGATTATACAGGAAACATGGTTCCCTTTGTACCTCGGCATACGCTCCATATCGATGGCAACTACACGTTCCACCTGCAACCCCAAGCCTGTTTAGACCGGATTGTCGTGGGAGCCAATTATAGCGGACAAGGGAAAATCTACTGGACAGAAAGCAACCAAGTCTGCCAATCATTCTACGGAACGGTAGGAGGTCGTGTCAGTCTGCAGAAGGGAAACGGTTCGATCGACCTCTGGGTTCGGAATCTGTTCGATACCGATTATGCCGCGTTTTATTTTGAAACGATGGGAAATGGATTCCTGCAAAAGGGACGTCCCTTACAAGCTGGTATCGAACTACGATGCAGATTTTAGAAAGAAAAGATTCATAAAAAGGTTGCTTTTTCAAAAAAAGGTGTACCTTTGCCCACAATTTAAGAAAACGAAACAACAATGATTGATAAGATAAAGGCTCTGCTTCAGGAAGTAGAGAACATGAAAGCGGCGAATGCCGACGAATTGGAGGCTTTGCGTATCAAGTATCTCAGCAAGAAAGGCGAGATTTCTATGTTGATGAATGATTTCCGCAATGTTGCGGCAGATCAAAAACGCGAGGTCGGCAAATTCCTGAATGAGCTCAAAGAGACAACACAAACTAAGATTAATGAACTGAAAGAACAATTCGAGAATGCACAAGTAGTGCAGAACGATTTGGATCTGACCCGTTCTTCCTATCCGATTGAGTTAGGAACACGTCACCCGCTCTCCTTGGTACGGAAAGAGATTTGTGACATCTTCGGACGTTTGGGATTCAGCATTGCTGAAGGTCCAGAAGTAGAAGACGATTGGCATGTGTTCTCATCTTTGAACTTTGCAGAAGACCATCCGGCCCGCGATATGCAAGACACGTTCTTCATTCAGCACAATCCGGATGTCTTGCTCCGTACCCACACCTCTTCTGTTCAATCACGTGTGATGGAGAAGCAACAGCCTCCCATCCGTATCATTTGCCCGGGACGTGTTTATCGTAACGAAGCCATCTCGTATCGTGCACACTGTTTCTTCCATCAGGTAGAAGCGCTGTATGTCGATAAGAATGTCTCTTTCGCTGATCTGAAGCAGGCTTTGCTTTATTTTGCCAAGGAGATGTTTAGTGCGGATACGAAAATCCGTTTACGTCCCTCTTATTTCCCATTTACCGAACCCTCAGCCGAAATGGATATTTCATGTAATATCTGTGGCGGAAAAGGTTGTCCCTTCTGTAAAGGTACAGGCTGGGTAGAAATCTTAGGTTGTGGTATGGTGGATCCAAATGTGCTGGAGAATTGTGGAATTGACAGTAAAGTCTATTCCGGCTATGCACTGGGAATGGGTATTGAACGTATTACAAACTTAAAATACCAAGTAAAAGACTTACGCATGTTCTCAGAAAACGACGTTCGTTTCTTGAGGCAGTTTGAGTCGGCCAATTAAATTGAAAACCTGAATCAGTTACCTAATTCCCCCCGGACCCTAACCTAGTCCGGGGGAAACACATCATACAGATGCGAAAAGAAGAACGATATAAGGGTATTTTGAATTGGTTTCAACAACATGTTCCTGTTGCTGAGACAGAGTTACACTATGAAAATCCTTTCCAATTACTGGTAGCAGTCATCCTCTCAGCCCAATGTACAGACAAACGCGTCAACATGGTGACTCCAGCTTTATTTCATGACTTTCCGGAAGCAGAAACCATGGCGGCCTCTACCGAAACCGTCATTTTCGAGTATATCAAAAGCATTTCCTTCCCCAACAACAAAGCCAAACATCTGGTAGGCATGGCCCGAAAATTAGTCAGCCAATTTGGTGGCGTTGTCCCTTCGGATGTGGAAGATTTGCAACAACTACCCGGTGTTGGGAGAAAGACAGCCAATGTGATAGCTTCAGTCATCTTCGACAAGCCGGCAATGGCTGTTGATACGCATGTATTTCGCGTGTCAAACCGGCTGGGACTTACGATAAACAGCAAAACTCCGTTAGAGACGGAACGTGAGTTGGTCAAGCATATACCCGAGGATTTGATTCCCATTGCTCACCATTGGCTCATTCTGCATGGACGCTATACATGTGTAGCCCGCAAACCCAAATGCGAGGCCTGCGGACTGCAGCCCTGGTGTAAATATTTCAATCAAAAAAGATGAAACGGTATCAACGGGACATACTCATTTGCCTCGTTGTAGCCTTGACTACCATAGGCGTAGTCTATCACTTTCTGCAACGAATGCACAACGAACAAGTGGTGCATCATACGGAAATCTATGCGATTCTGGATGAATCATCCGATGGAGTGCTCGTCATTCATCGCCCGGCCCTCTTCGCACAATTGATGCTGAAGGACTCGATCCGACGAAATACGTTCCATCACTTTATTCCAGATCATTTTCTATCTCTGCTCCCCTATTTCCCGGACAACGAAACTATTCATTTCAGTTTTCATCCGCAAGGCATTGTCTGTTATGCCAAATTGGATCAACGGAAAGCCATCCAATTAGAAAAACGGATATTACGACCTATCTTAGGTGGAGACTTTCCTGCCCAAACCGTAGCATGGAAACAGGTTCATTGCCGATACTATCCAACGCATCAGAACGGGTATATCGGCTGCTATCAATATGACAATATCTGGATAGCCAGCAACAGTAAACATTTATTAGAGCAGACACTCCAACGGCAATTGACAGGCCAAACTCCCTCTCTCACTCCCTTCCAACAAGCATTCGCCACGTTGGACCAGCAATCGGTAGCGAATATCATGTTACCGACTGAGTCGTTACACATGGAGTTAACACTCCCCGATTCCACCCAATGGCATTTACCGACAGGCTGGCTGACTGCAGATCTCTTCATCGAGTCTCAGCAACTTTGCTGTATCGGCTCATGGCCATACCAAGCGCAACTCGACTCGATCTACCAGCCCTTTGCCGATACGTTGGCCTCCAGGCTGTCCGGTCTTATACCGTCTCTTCAATACCAGACACAGGTAGATCCCGGTGAAGAACGCGTCTATTGGACCATTTGTTACCACTAATCTTTCGCCTACTCTTTGTCATTTCATCCATCCAGCTCACAAAAAAAGGCACCGTAATTTTCATTACGATGCCTTGCGGAAGCTGGGGGATTCGAACCCCCGGTACGGTTACCCGTACGACAGTTTAGCAAACTGTTGGTTTCAGCCACTCACCCAAACTTCCTTTGCAGGGTTCTGTTCCTGAATTGCGCTGCAAAGATAGGAACATTATTTGAACCCGCAAAACATTTAGCAACTTTTTTCTGCAATACCGCTTCAAATATCCAAACGGGTAATTTGCGAACGATCCATCACACGCCAAGCCGGATGAATCTCGGCATTCTGTTCGGAAGCCTTCTTCACACGGTCGTAAAAGAAACGCAGAATAGCTTCCGGATTCTTGGCAAAAGCCGGATCAGAGGCCTTCTTTTCCTCAAATTCCGCTTTCAAAGCCGGATCTTTCTGTAACAGTTCACGCCCCTTCACCTCCATGTAAGGCAGACTGACCCAAAACTCACCCGGTGCTTGCACCACCTGGTTGAAAAAGCCCCAATAGGTCAGTGACCCTGGAGCTGAAGGCTCCAATAACCAAGCAGCTGCCTTTGCAGAAGGCTGGTTCATATCGATCAACAACGCACCCGGAGGCAACAACAACTCTTCCGTTTGCGTGGTATAGGCCGCCTTCACCGGAATACGCCCCTCACTCTGTCGGGTGGCAAAAGTAGCCCCTGTATATCGGTATGTCTCCACAGAGATCCGCTCTCCCCCATTCAAACGGGTATAACGTACCCCATGCAGATCCAACAATTCGCACACTTTGTCCCACTGTGGCATCAGAATATAGGCTTCCGGCAGTTGGACACTGATCGTAGAATCGAAGGAGGTAATCAGTGAGGTGCGTACCGTCTTGGGTTTCTCATAGTTGTGTGTCACCCAAGGAGCACCGGACAAATCACTGATTGTCGTATCTCGTTCCCAACTCAAGAAATCGACCATCACACTGTCCCGGTTAGCTGGTACGAACTCGAAGGCTAACGGCTGTTTCCGAAAATCTGAACTGGCCACCCGTGCATCGGCCTGTCGGATCAAAGCTGTCAGCGTCTGCTGCTCCTCTCCCAAGATTTGGGCACACGCCTTCAGCATCTCGATCGTTGCCAATACCCGTTGCTTATAAGGTTTGTAAATGTGGTTTTCCAACAACAGACCAATCCGGTTACGTACAGAAGCATATCCATTGGAATAGCGAGGATCAAACACATCTATCAAGATACCGCTCTCCGGCTGGTTGTAATTGCGAAATTCGAAATAGGGAAAGATAGGAAATCCGACAGCAGCCATCCGTTCGTTCAACTGCCGTTCGAACCGTTGTTCGGTCCATTGACGTAACCCCTCTTCCAGAAAAGAGGTGTGCGACTCCACACCATACGTCATCACATATTGGAAATCGGCACCGTTCGTGACATGGACATCCACAAACAGCTCCGGCATCCATCGGTTGTAGAGAGTCAACCAGGCACGCATCTCAGGTGCATCTGCCTTCAGGAAGTCACGGTTCAAATTCAACAACTGGCCCGTTACACGGGTGCCCAATTCCTCCGGACCATTCTGGTTGATTCGATTACGGGCTCCGAAGTTCTCGTGTCCATCTACGTTGAAGATCGGAATAAACAGTACGCTCACCCGATCAAGAACCTCTACGCCCTGTTTCCGGATCACCATATCACGGATCCACATATAGCCGGCATCCTTGCCATCCGGTTCACCGGAATGGATACAAGCCTCCACCAACAGGATCATCCGCCCCCGGGCACGGATCTCTTCCGGTGAGGCAAGTCCCTCCTTATCGACAATCAGCAGGGGCAACTCACGACCTTCAGGGCTTACACCGAAGGTCGTATAGTGCACCATGGGTGAAGCCTCTGCCAACCGTTGGGCATAGGCCACTGTCTCTGCATAGCGCGGAGTCTTCACAAAATCGGACAGTTCACAGTCCGTCACGAACCGCTTGTCATCAGCGGCACGCACCATACTATTCCAACCAAGTAGCATGGCGCATATCAACAAAATTGATTTCATGTATATCTATTATTATTATCGTTCAATGATTCATGCACCAAAAGTACAACTTTTTACGTGCAGGAGACCTGACAAATGCATTGTTTTTTGCAACATTCGCATGGGATCTCCATATTTATTGTTATGTTTGCATCACTAATTAAATAAACAAGTATGACCTATTACGAATTTGACTTCACGTACGATACGTCGCTCGACATCGAGATTGTCAACGATGTGCTGGCTGCTGAATTGGGAGAGATTGGTTTTGAGAGTTTCACCTCGGACGAAAAAGGCTTGCAAGGGTTCATTCCGGCTACATTATATAATATAGCCCATGTAGAAGAGAAACTGGCCGCTTTTCCGTTGGAGGGAACAACCATCCACTATTCCGCTCGCCCTGTGGAAGACAAGGACTGGAACGAAGAGTGGGAAAAGAATTATTTTCAACCCATCCATATCGGGAATGAATGCCAAATCAGAGCCTCCTTCCATCCGGAAGAGCCTGGCTTTCGCCACAACATCCTGATCGATCCCAAGATGGCCTTTGGTACGGGGAATCACGAGACAACCTATCTCATGATTCAGGCGATGTTGGCATCCGACCTGAAAGGACAAGAGGTGTTGGATATGGGTTGTGGAACAGCCGTCTTAGCGATTTTGGCTCACCAGCAAGGTGCCAAACGAGTCGTAGCGATTGACATCGATGAATGGGCCTACAACAATGCGTTGGAAAATATCCATCTCAACCAGGCTGAAGAGATCCAAGTGCTTTTAGGAGGAGCCGAACAGATTGCAGCAACCGGCACATACGATACCATACTGGCCAACATCAACCGGAACATTCTGCTGCATGATATCCATCACTATGCCCAGGCATTGAAGGAGGGTGGACAGTTGATTATGAGTGGTTTCTACGAAGAAGACTGTCCTATGCTTGAAGCTGAATGTCGCCAATGGGGACTTGAGCCCATAGACAGAGCATCACGCAACAAATGGACTCGTATGCGTGTCATTCGAAAGAATCGAAACAATTAACAAGTTTTATAACAGCAAAACGAACTAACGTATTCAAAAAAACGTTATCTTAGTGCAGTAAATCAAACAAAGATAGGAGGCATATTTATGAAGAATGTAGATTCAAAATTATTACTGGGTCTCGTTGTCGGGGCCGCCGTTGGTGCAGCAGTCGGATACTTGGCTGCCACAGATAAACGTGAAGAATTGCTGGATGATCTCAAAGAGGTTGCCAACAAAGTAAAAGAGGGCTTCAACTCAGCTGTGGCAAAAGCCAAAGAGGCCGCTTCCAAAGGCAAAGTAGAAGAGACAACCGCAGAAGTAGTTGAATAAAATCAGTGCATGGAGAAAGATTCAACCACTCTTTTTAAAGAGGTAAAAGAGGATGTTTCCAAATGGGTGGATCTCAAATTGGAACTGGTTAAATTAAGTACATACGAACGGACGGGCCAAGTGGTCTCAGTCCTTTCGTATGGCTTGATCTTGCTATTTGCCTCATTTTTTGCCATACTGTTCATTTTTCTGGCATTCGGATTGCTATGTGGAGAATGGTTAGAGTCGATGTGGGCCGGGTTTGGCATGGTGGCATTGCTCTACCTGGCATGTGTCATACTCATTGTCGCCAAGAAAGAGTCCATTCGCCTTTATATCACGAACATCATCATCGCTGCATTGACAGCTAACGAGGAAAGACATGACGCAACAACAAACGATCCATCAACTGACACCGCTCGAGAAGCTCCGCGCGGATAAACAACGTGTAGAAGCAGCCTGCCAAATGCAGACGGCCAAACTCAATGCGGATTTCACCTACATCCACCAGCATGCCCACAGCTTGTTGCTTGCCGGGTTCACCTCCCTGTTATTTCCCGATAACAAGCAACGAACCGCCCACAAGAAAGGCAACAGCACAGCTACGCAAGTCTCACAAGCGGCTTCTACGCCCTGGCATGTATCGGATTACTTGACGATCCTGCAAAGTCTCACGCCGATCTTATGGGACGTGGCGCAACCCTTGATCGTGAACTGGGGAATCCGAAAGATGAAAGGATGGGTCGTCCAACTTTTCACGCGTAAACGTTCGTCACATAGCAAGAATTAATTTATGTCAAATTATTTAGAAAATCTGTTGGTAAATATTTCTCCATACAAAAAACATAATTACATTTGCAGTCGAATAAAAGTGACATCTAAACAACTAAAAGAACAGTTTATTAACAAACCATTATAAATTAATAGTACAATGATTAAAGTAGGTATTAACGGTTTCGGCCGTATCGGTCGTTTTGTTTTTCGTGCAGCTCAGAACAGAAGCGACATTCAGATTGTAGGTATCAATGACCTTTGCCCGGTTGATTACTTGGCATACATGTTGAAGTATGATACTATGCACGGACAGTTCGACGGTACAATTGAAGCTGACGTAGAAAACAGCAAGTTGATCGTTAACGGTAATGAAATCCGTGTTACTGCAGAAAGAAATCCGGCTGACTTGAAGTGGGATGCAGTAGGTGCTGAGTATGTTGTTGAATCAACAGGTTTGTTCCTGACTCAGGAGAAGGCTCAGGCTCACATTCAGGCTGGTGCTAAATACGTTGTGATGTCAGCTCCGTCAAAGGACGCTACTCCGATGTTCGTATGTGGTGTTAACGAGAAGACTTATGTTAAGGGTACTCAGTTTGTTTCTAACGCTTCTTGTACTACTAACTGTTTGGCTCCGATCGCTAAGGTTTTGAACGACAAGTTCGGTATCGTAAACGGTTTGATGACTACAGTTCACTCAACTACTGCTACTCAGAAGACAGTTGACGGTCCGTCTTTGAAGGATTGGCGTGGTGGTCGTGCTGCTTCAGGCAACATCATCCCCTCTTCTACAGGTGCTGCTAAGGCTGTAGGTAAGGTTATTCCTGAATTGAACGGTAAGTTGACAGGTATCTCTATGCGTGTTCCGACTTTGGATGTTTCTGTTGTTGACTTGACAGTTAACTTGGCTAAGCCGGCTTCTAAGGAGGCTATCTGCGCTGCTATGAAAGAGGCTTCTGAAGGCGAATTGAAGGGTGTTCTGGGTTACACTGAGGATGCAGTTGTATCTTCTGATTTCTTAGGTTGCACTTTGACTTCAATCTTCGATGCTAACGCAGGTGTTTATTTGACTGACACATTCGTAAAGGTTGTTTCTTGGTACGATAACGAAATCGGTTATTCTAACAAGGTTCTTGACCTGATCGCTCACATGGCTTCTGTAAACGCATAATTTCAGAAATAATGTATATAGAGAGCCGTAACCATATGGTTGCGGCTCTTTTTTTTGTAAGTTTGCAGCATGAACAGATATGAACTCATTACAATCCTGGGGCCTACAGCCTCTGGTAAGACGGTTTTAGCAGCAGCATTGGCTGCACAGCTGCATACGGAAATCATTAGTGCCGATTCCAGACAGATCTATCGAGGGATGGATATCGGTACGGGCAAAGATTTGGCAGACTATATCGTCAATGGGCAATCCATCCCCTACCACTTGATCGACATTTGTGAACCTGGTTATAAATACAACGTTTTTCAATATCAGCACGATTTCTTCCGCGTCTTCCGTGACATTGAAAGCAGGGGTAAATTGCCCATTCTATGTGGTGGTACCGGTATGTATATCGAAGCCGTCCTAAAGGGATACAAACTACTGGACGTTCCTCAAAATCCGACTCTTCGTCAGTCTCTACAAGGAAAATCGTTAGCAGAACTGGAACAGATCCTTGCGTCCTACAAAGTTTTACACAACAAAACAGATGTAGATTCTGCCCAGCGAGCTATCCGTGCTATCGAGATTGAGGAGTACTACCGCACAGAAGCTCCTGGAAGAAATGAATATGAGCCGATAAACAGTCTGATTATTGGTGTTGACATTGACCGTGACACGCGCAGAGCGAAAATATCTCAAAGGCTCCGTGCCCGCTTGGCGGAAGGTATGGTGGATGAGGTTCGCCAATTGATCGACCAAGGAGTCAAGCCGGATGATTTGATCTATTACGGATTAGAATACAAATTTGTTACCCAATATGTGATCGGGCAACTCTCATACGAGGAAATGGTCACCCAACTGGAAATAGCCATCCATCAGTTTGCCAAACGGCAGATGACTTGGTTTCGGGGTATGGAGCGAAGAGGCAGTACGATTCATTGGGTGAACGCAGCTTGGGAAACAGCGCGAAAAATTGATACAATCTTAGAACTTCTCACTAAAGAGCAAACGTTATGACAATACAAGAACTCAATAGCAAACGCAATTTCTTTCTGATGGCCGGTCCCTGTGTCATTGAAAATGAAGAGATGGCACTCCACATAGCGGAACATATTCACACCATTGCTGAAAAATGGCAGATTCCCTATGTATTCAAAGGCTCCTATCGCAAAGCGAATCGTTCACGACTGGATTCGTTCACAGGCATTGGAGATGAAAAGGCACTCAAGATTCTACAGAAGGTTGGACAAACTTTCGGAATCCCGACCGTGACAGACATCCACGAAACACAGGAAGCGGCCATGGCTGCAGACTATGTAGATATTCTTCAAATCCCAGCTTTTCTGTGCAGACAAACGGATTTATTGGTAGCTGCTGCTCACACGGGAAAAATCGTGAATATCAAGAAAGGACAATTTCTATCCCCGGCAGCCATGCAATTTGCCATACAGAAGGTGGCAGATGCCGGTAATCGACAGATCATGGTAACCGAACGTGGAACCACCTTTGGCTATACTGATTTGGTAGTCGATTATCGAGGGATTCCACAAATGAAACAATTTGGATTTCCCGTTGTCATGGACGTAACACACTCCCTCCAACAACCCAACCAGACAACAGGAGTAACAGGTGGATTACCTACACTGATCGAAACGATAGCGAAAGCAGCAATCGCTGTCGGGGCAGACGGTCTGTTCATCGAAACACATCCGAACCCTTCGGTGGCCAAATCGGATGGAGCCAATATGCTTCCGCTGGATCAACTGGAATCCCTCTTGGCCAAATTAGTACGTATTCGGGAGGCCATTCAAGATTGAGCCCCATCTGGTACACAACTAAAAATTCCGTAGATGAATGGAGGTAATCCTTTCATCTACGGAATCCTTTTTATCCCATTTTACTGATCTTACGTAGCCTCTCTTCGTCAATCAACTTAATCTTTCGTCCATCCACGGCAATGATACGCTCTGAGACAAACGTTGATAATGTCCGAATCGCATTGGAAGTGGTCATATTCGACAAGTTAGCCAAATCTTCACGCGCCAGATAAATACTTAACGTAGCCTGGTCTTCTTCCAATCCGTAGCTATCTTTCAAAAACAGCAAAGACTCGGCCAAGCGTCCACGAATATGTTTCTGAGTCAAATTGACAGTTCTCTCATCAGACACACCCAAATCAATCGACAACTGCCGAATGAAAAACATGGCCAAATTGGGATTGCCCATCAACAAATCACGCACAACCGTCATCGGAATCATACATACCGTCGAAGCCTCAAAGGCAGAGGCATTCGTCAAATAATTCTCTTGCGCAAAACTGGCCCTATAACCAAAGTACTGCACAGGCTTAATCATCCGAATAATCTGACTGCGACCTCCGACCCCATCCTTGTAGATTTTGACCTTGCCTTTCAGCAAACACATCATCTCCTTCGGTTCATCGCCTTCGCAATAGATTAGCTCGTTGCGTTTGAAATGCTGAATCTTTGAATTATTGCGGAGAATATCTCGCTCCTTTTCGGTCAAGACTCTCCATACTTCTGATAAACTGGCCGAAATATCGACCTCTTCTTTCTGCTGTTTAACCACGACTGCTACATAACATACTTATGAAGCACAAATATACAACATTTACTTGGAAATAGGTTTATGGAAAAATCAATTATTCGCATTTATAAGACATTTTTAGGGATACGAATACATTATTACATATTTTAAGGCAACGGTCTCCACAACATAACACCTATATCTTTTTTGATTTGTCGTACGTAATCACTCAGTGAATCCACATGGAACATGACTTGCTTTCCCGATGATGAAGCATGGATAAAAGTCAGCTTCTCCCCTTGCCAACAGACAATCCCCAAATGCGCAATATCCAACCCCTCTACACTGGTTACAAAACAGACAATGTCTCCATTATGAAAAGCAGAGGCGTTTGATTCAATCGAATCTTGTGGCAAATAATAATAGGATCGCTGATTGATGCTGGATTCGATCTGCTGGATGCGCGCCACCCGTTCCGGATGGTTGACTAATTGTTTATAGGCAGATACATGAGTGGACATAAAGTTGAGTTTCAAAGGTAACGGAATTCCTCCAGCCTGTTGGGTACAATCCACTACCACGCCTCGACGAGCGTTTTCGTACATCCAATCGGTCGTATAATGCAAACGATCTGTATAATCCGTTATCTGATCCGTGCGATAGCGTAACCGGGCCAACTCTTTTCGATAATTCGCGAAGGAAGGTTGTCCAGTACGTACCACACGTGACAATGCAAGGACATTCTCAACAAAGGTTGTACAATCAAAAGCTCGCAAATTGACGACCAACTGTTCGGGCTCTTGTTCTAATGTCGCACCCACATAGGGTGTACCCAAAAAGAAACGTGCTGTTTGCACCACGGTTTCAGCCATGGACTGGGAGGAGGATGTCGGCATAGAGGCGACATAACGGACAAAAACCAACGAATCAGCATCCAGGGTCACAGAAGAGTCCCCTGCTACTTGCTCTTGAGCCATGGATAGGGAACAAAGTACGAACCCCATCAGCTGCAATCCAATCTTTCTAATCAATCTTGTCATACGCTTATTTTCAATGTGTAGGTAATAATGCCTGTAACTTAATCAATTCATCCCGATATTGAGCAGCTTCGATAAAATCCAATTTCTTGGCAGCTTCATTCATCAGTTTACGGGTACGTTCGATGGTCTGCTCTAACTGATCGACGGTCTTGTACGAAGCGACGGATTCTGCCACATGCGAACGGAATTCAGGCTCCACGTAAGCCTTGGGCTCCGTTGTACCAGTTTCCCGTTGCTTTTCAGCTACCAACGAAACGCTATTCTTGATCACTTGATGAGGTCTAATGCCATGCTTTTCATTGTAAGCCAACTGTTTTTCGCGCCTACGAGCTGTTTCCTCCATCGTCTGCCGCATGCTATCCGTCATCCGATCGGCATAGAAAATCACCTTACCGTTCACATTACGTGCTGCACGGCCTGCTGTCTGTGTCAAAGAGCGATGAGAGCGCAAGAACCCCTCCTTATCGGCATCCAAAATAGCGACCAAAGAAACTTCCGGCAAATCCAAACCTTCACGTAGCAGATTGACCCCAATCAATACATCGAAAAGGCCGTTTCGCAAATCATCCATGATCTGGATCCGTTCCAAAGTATCTACATCACTATGAATATAGTTACAACGAACCCCCATTCGGCTTAAATAGGTAGTCAGTTCTTCGGCCATCCGTTTAGTCAGTGTTGTGACCAGAATACGTTCATCGGCTGCAGCACGCAATTGGATCTCCTCCATCAAATCATCAATCTGATTCAATGTTGGACGCACTTCGATCACCGGATCCAACAATCCGGTAGGTCGAATGACCTGTTCAACAACCAGACCTTCGCTTTTCTCCAATTCATAATCGGCCGGGGTCGCACTGACATAAATGGCCAAAGGTGTGAGCGACTCAAACTCATCAAACGTCAGCGGACGGTTGTCTATCGCTGCGGGAAGACGAAATCCATATTCCACCAAATTCTTCTTTCGGGCATAATCACCTCCATACATGGCCCGAATCTGAGGAATCGTGACATGGCTTTCATCCACCACCAACAAAAAATCCTTGGGAAAATAATCCAACAAACAGAAGGGACGTTCACCCGCGGCTCTTCCATCAAAATAACGGGAATAGTTTTCGATCCCGGCACAATGGCCCAATTCCCGAATCATCTCCAAGTCAAAAGTGACCCGTTCATACAAACGCTTGGCTTCATAGGGTTTGCCAATCTCCTTCAAATAGTTGACTTGTGTACCCAAATCAACATCGATCTGACTGATCGCCTCATTGATCCGTTCCTGCGTCGTCACAAACAGGTTGGTCGGGTAGATATTCAATTCATCTTGTTCATCCATTTCCTGACCAGTCTGCGGATCAAAAGAGGAGATACGATCTATCTCGTCATCCCAAAATTCAATCCGATAAGCCAACCCATCAAATGTTTCGATAGCGGGGAAAATATCTACCGTATCACCATTCACCCGGAAACATCCACGGTTGAATTCAAGCTTATTGTGAACATACAGAGCTTCTACAAAGCGATGCAACAGTTGGTCCCGATCTATATGCATTCCCTTTTCCAAATGAGTCACCTTGGCTGAGAATGCGCGCGGATCGGCCATACCATACAAACAGGATACTGACGAAACGACAATGACGTCACGCCGTCCCGACAGTAACGAGGCCGTTGCTTTCAGCCGCAACTTATCGATCTCATCGTTGATCGCCAAGTCTTTTTCAATGTAGGTATCCGTACTGGGGATATAGGCTTCCGGTTGATAATAATCGTAATAGGATACAAAGTATTCGACGGCATTATTCGGGAAGAAGGCCTTAAATTCACTATACAACTGAGCAGCCAAGGTCTTGTTATGACTTAATATCAAAGTAGGCCGCTGCACCTGCTGAATCACATTAGCTATAGTAAAGGTCTTACCAGATCCGGTTACCCCCAACAAGGTCTGAAAAGGAATTCCACCCTTCACCCCCTCGGAGAGTGCAGCGATGGCTTCCGGCTGATCTCCGGTGGGGCTGTAAGCAGATGTCAACTCAAAATTCATGCTTGTTCCTTAGGCATTATTAACCAGAGAATCAAGTACACCAATACACCGGCAAAAGCCGTAAAGATCGACAGCAAGACATATACGATCCGAATCACCGTAGGATCCAAATCGAAATAGTGTGCCAAACCGGCACAAACCCCTGCAATCATTTTGTCATTTGAGCGTCTTAATTTTTTTTCCATCACTTTCCAAATTATTGATTAGACCGTGACAAATATACATATTATTCTTCAGGAGCAAGCGTTTTCCATAGATTATCCTGAGGAACGGGAGCAACAATCTTCAGAGGTATTTTAGAAACAGGATGGATAAATGCTGCACTACGCGCATGCAAACTAATTCCTCCATCGGGATTGGAACGGGCAAAGCCATATTTCAAATCCCCTTTAATCGGACAGCCCATCTTGGCCAACTGACAGCGGATTTGATGGTGACGTCCCGTCTTCAAATCAATCTCTAACAAATAATACCTATCAGAACGGCCAATGACCCGATAGTGCAAGATGGCCTTTTTCGCATTGAGACGTTCTGTGTCATAGGCATAACTCTTATTCTGTTTCTCGTTACGTACCAACCAATGAACCAATTCCCCCTCTTCGGCCGGAGGGCATTGTTTGACAATGGCCCAGTAGGTCTTTTTCACCTCGCCTACACGAAACATTTCATTCAGACGAGACAAAGCCTTACTGGTCTTGGCAAATAAGACCACTCCACTGACCGGACGATCCAGACGATGGGTGACGCCCAAGAAGACTTGACCGGGCTTCGCATACTTTTCCTTCAGCCAAACTTTCAACTGTTCGGACAGTGGCGTATCACCGGTCTTGTCTCCCTGCACAATCTCGCGGCAGGTTTTATTTACCGCTATGATATGATTATCCTCGTACAGAACGATCATATTCGTACATTACATATTCATGCCACCATCTACCTGAATAACCTGACCAGACACATAAGATGACATGTCTGAAGCCAAGAAGGTTGCGATGTCTGCTACATCTTCCGGTGTACCACCACGACGCAGCGGAATCTTCTTGCACCACTCTTCCTTCACTTCATCCGGCAACTTGGCAGTCATATCCGTAATGATGAAACCCGGAGCGATGGCATTCGCACGAATACCACGAGAACCCAACTCTTGAGCAATAGACTTGGCCAAAGCAATCATACCAGCTTTTGAAGAGGCATAGTTACACTGTCCGGCATTGCCATGAACACCTACTACAGATGCCATGTTGATGATGCTACCTTTACGCTGCTTCATCATGATGGGCGCACAGGCATGGATGAAATTGAATGCAGATTTCAAATTGACATTCAATACGGCATCCCATTGTGCCTCTGTCATACGCAACATCAAACCATCCTTCGTGATACCGGCATTATTGACCAAAATATCCACACGGCCAAAATCCTTCACGATGTCGGCAACCACCTGATGAGTCTCTTCGAAATTGGCAGCATTCGAGGCATAACCTTTCGCTTTGACACCCAACGCTTCAATCTCCTGTTGGGTTGCCAAACCATTCTCATCAATGACCAAATCCGTAAACGCTACGTTTGCACCTTCTGCTGCAAACTTCAATGCGATCGCTTTACCGATACCACGAGCAGCACCCGTTACAATCGCTACTTTACCTTCTAACAATTTCATATCTTTCTGAATTTAGACGATTACTATTTATCAATTAACATTTAATCAAACAAGCAGCCGTAGAATAACCACCTCCAAACACAGTCAAGGCGACCAAATCGCCTGCCTGGAACTGAGATTCATGCTGCGCATAGACCAAGGCTGAGCTGACAGAACCTGTATTGCCCAACTCCTCGATATTATGCAAGAAACGCTCTTCCGGCAAGTTCAACTGTTTGGCTATGTTGGCCATAATACGCATATTGGCCTGATGTCCGATAAAATAATTCAGTTGCTCGAGTGTGTAACCATTTTTCTCCAACAAATAGAGCACATTCTTCGGCATGTAAGTACAAGCTTGTACAAAGACATCCTTTCCTTCGGGCATCATGATTCCCCCATCACGTGGACGCAAATTCACACCAATCGGAGCCTTCGGCAAATAGCCCAATGCTTTGGTGTAAATCTCTACGATTTCAGCCTCATGGGCAGAGACACGCTCTTTCGACAAGAAGAAAGCAGCCGCTGCGTCACCCCACAAATGGCCAGATTTTGGATCTGTCTCATTGTAATAGGCCGAATTCTTGTCCGCGGACAAAACCAAAGCCTTAGAGGCTTTACCCATGGCAAAATAGCCCTCTACAACCTCCAAAGCATTTAAAAAAGAAGAACATGCAGAAGACATATACAATGCCTTTGCCTCCGTAATACCAAACTCATGTTGAGCCAAATGAGCTGCCGTTCCCACTGTATCGTAGGGTGAATAGGAGGCAGAGATGATCAAGTCAACCTCTGAAATATCATACGGAAGTTTCGGAAGTGCATTTCGTACAGCTTCCATACTCATCGTATTGATATTCTCCTCAGGAGCCGCTATGGAACGGGTACGAATCCCCGTCCGCTGCTCAATCCATTCACTGGTCAATCCATTCAGCTCTAAAAAATGTTGGTTATCCACCCGTCCTTCAGGCACATAAAACCCTGTCGCATTAATAAACATTCTAGTTCTCTTACTTTTTTATTTTTATACCGTTGAATATCAGACTCATCACATTATCTCTCCGCTTGATTCGCTGACTGATGGTGTCCCCCATCAATCCCCGTATATACGGCACCTCCAATCCCTTCAACGCATGATGAAGAACCGAAGCCATGATGTCCGGATCAGGCACATTGAACAAACCTTGCGCAATACCCTCATCCAAGATTCCTTTGATGACCTCTATATCCCGTAGATCGAAATCTTTGCGGATCTTCTCCACCGTCCAAATATCGCGAAACAAATTGGCACGCAACGTCCCGTTGCGGAAAACCAATGCCTTAACGGCATCCAATCTCGAGTAGATGTACGTGATTAGTTTTTCATCCGCAGGCAAGTCTTTACTGGCCACCTCCATCAGCATCTTGTTCAGCTTGTCTATTTCCGACTCGACTACTGCTTGGTAAATCTCATCCTTGTTCTTAAAATAGGTATAGAGCGTTCGTCGTCCCTTAGAGGAGGCTTGTGCAATGTCGTTCATGGTTGTATTTTCCACACCCGACCGAGCAAATAATTGCCTTGCTACCTCAACTAATCTTTCACGTGTTTTTGATACCGCCATTGTTATTGCACAGTTTAATCTGATTTGTGCGCAAAAATATCAGAAAATTCCCTAATCACCAAAAGCAATTCGTTTTTTTAGCCGTTTAAACCTTAATTCGACGATTTATGACCAATAATTAAGAGAGATAGGACAAAAAAAGGGAAGAGACAAAGACATCTCTTCCCTTATACATTATATTATATGCCCCTCGCCTTAATCGCGATTTGCAAAATACTTCATGAACTGAGAACGTTCATACAGACTCGGATTCGGGATATTGGCATAACTCAGTTTTCCTCTGAACTGTGAAACACATTCATAATGTACCTGATGCATCCACTCCTCGATACAAGTCAAGATTTGGGCAATGATCTCCCCTCCATGGGTATAAAGAGCACTGCACATTTGCACGGTGGAAGCTCCTGCCAAAAGACACTTGATGACATCCTCCCAATCATGCACACCTGTCGAACAAGAGATATCGATACCGGGAACCTTACCCGATACAATGGCTGTCCAACGTAGGGTCTCGCTCAAATCCGAATGGCTGCTGAAGACATTGCCTGAAACGATCTGCAGGCTATTGATATCAATATCGGGTTGATAAAAACGATTGAACATCGTCACGGCATCCGCACCATTTACCTTTAATGTATGGATCAGAGCCGGAATATTACTGAAGTTCTTACCCAGTTTGATGATAACCGGAATAGATACACTCTTCTTGACATCACGGATGATACGAGCATACAATTGTTCTACATCCGTAACACGTTGCAGATCTGTTTCCATGAAAAAGACGTTCAGTTCCAAGGCATCGGCACCAGCCTCTTCAATCTGACGGGCGAAATCTGTCCAGGCATCCGCTTTGTAACAGTTCACACTGGCAATGATAGGAATCGTACACAATTGTTTCGACTCCCGGATCAAATTCAGATAATCATTAATCTGGTTAGCCTTCACGTAACCGCGAATGTAATCCATCGCTTCCGGATAATCTTGATCTTGCATCAAGGCATCACTCTGAGCTTCGATCTGTTCTTCGAAAAGCGATTTCAGCACAATAGCACCGGCACCAGCCTTCTCAAACTCTTTGTTGCGTTCAGCGTTGTTAGTCAATCCAGAACTACCGACAATTATCGGATTGCGCAATGTAAGTCCCGCATATTGGGTTTTTAAATCAATCATATCAGTTTATTTTAGTTGGTTACACATGTTTAGTATTCTCGTTCGCCAAAGATGAAGGTTCCCACACGGATCATGGTACTACCCGCAGCAATGGCAATCGGGTAATCATGACTCATCCCCATTGAAAGTACCTGAAAAGCATCATCTGTCGCAAAATACAGTTGTTTCAGTTGTACAAACAAGGTATGCAATTCGTCAAACTCCCGTCTAATCTGCTGTTCATCGTCTGTATTCGTAGCCATGCCCATGATACCACATACATGGACATGTGTCAACGCAGACAGACATCCCGTTTCCAGCAATTCCAAACACTCGGCAGGCGAAAAACCATGCTTGCTCTCCTCTTGAGCAACATGAATCTCCAATAACACCGGAATCACCCGATTCCATTTAGCAGCCTGTTTATCCACTTCCTGCAGCAACTTGACAGAGTCAATGCTATGAATCATCGCGATGAAAGGAGCAATCTCCTTGACCTTATTACTCTGCAAAGGACCGATAAAATGCCACTGGATATCCTGGGGCAAGAGTCGTTGTTTGGCTACCAACTCTTGCGCACGGCTTTCTCCAAAAATCCGTTGACCTGCTGCATAAGCCTCTTGAAGGGCCTCCACTGGATGAAACTTCGAGACAGCCACCAGTGTGACACTCGACGGCAACGATGCCTTGAGCTGTTCTATATGACTTTGAATACTCATTAAACTGTCCTTTCTGTTGACGCCTGTTTCTGTTCAGCGATCAACTCTTCACCTGATTTGGGTCCAGCAGGAACCTTATTGGCATCATAAGGGAACACATCCATCAGAGCCGTTTCCGTAACAGAAGCAATGGTATAATCCGCTAAAGTTCCCTTCATGCCCTCTTCCAACACAGCGATTGCCTCTTTCAATGTACAAGCCTGTGCCAACATCTGGGCTGCAGTCTTTTTCTCTGCACCACTTTTTTCGTCCAACGTAATGAAATAGACTTTAATCTTATAAAAGCGGTCACCATTTTCATTGAAAAACAGCTCCGAAATTTTTGCTCGTTTGATGTCCGTTACAGTAAATTCACCGGTTATATAAGGAGTTATCTCCTCAATAATCCGCGATTCTGCTTCTGTAAAGGAAAGGGCATCGACCAAATAGGGTTCCGTCACCTTCTTCTGCATGCCATTCTCCATCGTTTTCTCGTACGAGACTTTGCATTCAAACCAATTGTGCATATCGTTTCTACCTTATTTTTAATACAACTGTTTATCTTCATACGTTCGATAAACAGACTACAAATATACTTTCATTCTGCGAACTATTCAACAATCTAAAGAATTTTGTTGTTTCAGACAAACAAAATAGGAGATGACTTGTTATACCATTGACAGTGTGTTTTTCATGGTTTTAGATTTTTAGATTAGTAATTGGTATTTAGTATTTAGGTGAAAGCGAACAACAATTCTGTCCGGGAGGATCGAAAAGGATTAAAAACGACAGGTCCGGAAAAAGATGCAGGCGTGCATACTTTTTCCGGACTTTTTTTACGGGTCAGCTACTCACAAAGACTTCTTTGGAACATAATCCATCCGATCATCAATGAACATACGCAATGTTTGCCGATGGACCCCCAGCACCTTGCTGATGAATAACTTGGTTCTGCGCTCATTCAATAATTGGGTAATGATTTGCTCTTTCCCGTCCAGTTTCCGACGACATCGGCCACCTTGAGGTCTTCCCAATTGGATACCTTCTGCTTTCTTACGAGCCAGGGCCTCCTTGGTACGTTGAGAAATCAAATTACGCTCAATCTCTGCACTCAAACTGAATGCAAAAGCGAGAATCTTGCTATTCAGGTTATTACCCAGTTCATACCCCTCTTTGATGGTATAAACGGTAATATCTTGTTCCATACACTGATGCAAAAAACTCATGACTTGCATCAGATTACGACCCAGTCGCGACAATTCGGACGTAATCAAGACATCTCCCTTGCGGGCCTGTCTGAGCACCTTTCCCAAGCGACGATTCTGAATACCCTTCATACCACTGATTGTCTCATCGATCCAACGATCAATATGGATTTTCTTGGTCTTTGAGAATTTCTTGATTTCAAACCGTTGGGTTTCCGTACTCTGCTTGTCCGTGCTGACTCTTACATAGGCATAGACCATAATGCGATTTTTTTATAAATTATTGGCGATAAGATACGGAAAAAACTTACTTTTGCCGAAACGAATGGTATTTATTTTTTATTCAATCAACAGTGAAAAAGTTATTATCTCTTCCACCCAATTTGGTGGATAGTTTCCATGATATAGAGGAAGTATCTCATGCTGAATGGTTTTGCACTTCTGATCCAATCGGAGCCCGACTCGGATCCGGAGGAGGAACAGCATGGCTTTTAGAGTCATGCCGTCAAACTGAACAGAGAGATTTGCCCTTCCCCACTTGGCTTTCTACTGAAAAACGAATCCTGCTACATGCAGGTGGACAAAGTCGCCGGTTGCCCAGTTATGCTCCTTCCGGCAAGATATTAACGCCTGTTCCCGTGTTCCGATGGGAACGAGGCCAACGTTTATCCCAAAATCTGCTCTCCCTGCAGTTACCTCTGTACGAACGGATCTTGGAGAAATCGCCCGAATCGTTACACACATTGGTAGTCAGTGGAGACGTCTATATCCGATCCAATGCGCCATTGCCCGAAATTCCAGCAGCCGATGTTGTCTGCTTCGGATTATGGGAAGATCCCTCTTTGGCCACCAACCATGGCGTATTCGTTTCCAACCGAAAGAATCCCAATACTTTGGACTTTATGTTGCAAAAGCCCTCTTTGGCTGAATTGAGTGCATTGTCCGGTACGCACCTTTTCCTGATGGATATCGGTGTCTGGTTGTTAAGCGACCGTGCCGTCAACCGGTTGATGAAGCGATCCACTTCGGCTGACGGTTCCTCCTTCCTCAATTACGATCTGTATGGAGAATTTGGACTGGCTTTAGGTCAGCATCCGCGTATTACGGATGAACTGTTGAACGAATTAAGTGTTGCGATTCTTCCTTTGCCTGGTGGTGAGTTTTACCATTACGGAACCAGCAGAGAATTGATATCTTCTACGCTGGCTGTACAAAATTTGGTCAGTGACCAACGTGCCATCATGCAACGGAAGGTCAAACCTCATCCGGCCATGTTCGTTCAGAATGCAGAGGTTCATTACCAACTGACAGCAAACAATTCCGACCTTTGGGTGGAAAACAGTTATATAGGCGAACACTGGAAATTGCATAGCCAACATGTCATTACAGGTGTCCCCCGCAATGACTGGCAATTGGACCTACCAGCCAGATGTTGTGTAGATGTCGTTCCCATCGGTGAAACGAGCTATGCAGCTCGTCCCTATGGTTTTTCAGATCCATTCCGAGGTGACGTAGCAGCGGAATCTACCCTGTTTTTAGGTCAATCGATCCAACGCTGGGCAGCTGATCGGGCTATCACACTACCGGCCTGTGCCGACATACAGCTACTGGATTTGTTTCCCTGTTGCTCTTCGATTGAGCAGTTAGGTACCGTGTTGCGTTGGATGCTTTCAGAGCCCACCTTAGCAGAAGGAAGAACGATTTGGGAAACTGCACCCAGATTATCAGCCAACGCCTTGTCAGACCAGGCCAACCTACGCAGGCTGACTGCCCAGCGGAGGGCGTATCGAAATCAGAACTGGCCTCTCTTGGCTGCCAATCACGAAAAAAGTATTTTTTACCAACTCGATTTAGCTGATGCTGCACGCGATTTTGCAACCTATCAGATAGACATGCCCACACCCTTGGATCCTACAGTTGACCTGATGAAACAGATCCATGACCATTCATTTCGGGCCAAAGTGTTGCAGTTAAGCGGGAAAGATGGATCTCAGGAACAGAAGTTGGCGTTTTCGCTTCTGCGAGATGGTTGGCTGGCCAGCTTGTCGCACGAAAAACAATCACCTCGGATGAATGTCCTGCACGATCAGATCGTTTGGGGACGTAGTCCGGTCCGTATCGACTTGGCTGGAGGATGGACGGATACACCTCCTTATTGTATGTATTCCGGTGGTAATGTAGTCAATGTAGCCATCGAATTGAACGGACAACCACCCCTGCAAGTATATGTCAAGCCAGCCAACACACACCAGATCATTCTCCGTTCGATTGATTTAGGGGCCATGGAAATTGTGTCCAATTGGGATGAATTACGAGACTTTTCCAAAGTCGGTTCACCCTTCTCTATTCCGAAAGCGGCCTTGGCCTTAGCCGGCTTCTTGCCTGAATTTGCAGCAGAGCGATTTGATTCATTGCAGCAACAGCTGATGGCCTTTGGATCCGGGTTAGAGATTACACTGTTAGCTGCCATTCCTGCGGGATCCGGATTAGGCACCAGTTCCATTCTGGCAGCTACCGTTTTGGGTACACTTTCTGACTTCTGCGGATTAGGTTGGGATAAGAACGAGATTGGCCGACGTACACTGATTCTGGAGCAATTGTTGACAACAGGAGGCGGTTGGCAAGATCAATACGGAGGCTTGCTGAATGGTCTGAAACTCCTGCAGACAGGTGAAGGTTTCGATCAGAATCCGAAAGTGCGCTGGTTGCCAGATTATCTGTTTGTGGATGCGACCTACCAGCCCTGTCATCTGTTGTACTATACCGGAATCACCCGTACGGCAAAGGCTATTTTAGCCGAAATTGTACAAGGTATGTTCCTGAACAGCCAAACCCATTTACAGCTATTGGCAGAGATGAAGGAGCATGCTATGGATCTATTTGAGACCATCCAATATGGACAATTCGAACGTTACGGACAGTTGATCGCCAAAACATGGGAACAGAACAAAGCACTGGATGCTGGCACCAATCCTCCTGCAGTGGAGGCGATCATCCATCGGGTCCAGGATTATCTCTTGGGTTGTAAACTGCCGGGAGCTGGAGGTGGAGGCTATTTATACATGGTAGCCAAAGATCCGGGAGCAGCAGCCGAAGTACGTCGTATCTTGTCAGAGTCACCCGTCAATGCAAATGCACGTTTCGTTGAAATGCGCTTATCCACTTGCGGTTTTCAACTGAGTAGATCCTAAATTTATAGGTAGTGGACCCTGTTTGTAGA
The DNA here is from genome assembly GCA_021531775.1 of Parabacteroides distasonis. GTDB lineage: Bacteria > Bacteroidota > Bacteroidia > Bacteroidales > Tannerellaceae > Parabacteroides. The sequence goes on from JAFBIU010000003.1 coordinate 61,390, forward strand.
TAAATAGCATAGATTTATTGTGTTTTGGAACATATTTTGTGCTGAAACTGTTGTAATTTTGCAGAATTATTATTTGATGAGATTTTGAATGACTAAGAAGTTAATTTTATTGTGTGCATTTATGGCAATTGCTTGGATAGCAAAAAGCCAGAATTTGGTAATACAGGGTATCGTCCGTGATTCGATCACGAACGATCCATTACCTTATGTATCTATTTTGTTGAAGGGAACAACAATTGGAACGACGACGGGTATCGATGGTGATTTTTACTTGACAACTTCAGCGAAAGCCAACGAAGTGGAGGTTTCTTATTTAGGATATGAGACAAAAACGTTAAAAGTAACACCCGGACGTAAATTTAAATTTACAGTAGAACTCCGCCCGACCAGTATTGATTTGACGGAAGTGATTGTCAAACCGAAAAAAGAGAAGTACTCGAAGAAAGAGAATCCGGCTGTCATTTTTGTGCGTAAAGTCATCGAACGACGGGAAGCCAACGATCCTCGCAACCATCCCTACTTCCAATACGACCAATATGAGAAGATGGTGATGGCCATGAATGACTATCAGCCCAAAGCAAAAAAAGATAGTACAAAAACCGGAAAATTTGACTTCTTAGTTGATTTTATTGACACCTTGGAAATGGGTAAAACCATTCTGCCTGTTTCGGAAAAAGAAAAGGTATCAACCGTTTATTTCCGAAAGGATCCCAAGAACGAGAAACGTGTCGTCCGTGGTGCCAAGTCAGCAGGAGTAGATGAAATCTTCTCGCGCGATGGTATCCAGCAATTTTTGGATGAGGTCTTCCGGGAGGTCAACATCTTCCAGAACGATATTCCTTTGTTCTTGAACCGCTTTGTCAGCCCGCTCTCCTCCATGGGCCCCAATTTCTACAAGTATTATCTGTTGGACACATTGGATGTCAATGGACACAAGACTGTCGATTTGGGATTCGTGCCTTTTAACTCAGAAGGTTGGGGATTCACCGGACATCTCTACGTCACACTGGACTCTACCTTTTTTGTAGAGCGCGTCAAGCTGAACGTACCCAAAGACATCAATCTGAACTTTGTCGGGGGAATGAGTATCGACCAGACATTCCAACGTTTGCCTGATGGTACCCGTTTGATTACCAAAGATGATATCAATGTTGACTTCAAGTTATCCCCTAAATCAAAGGGTATGTATGCGCGTCGATTGAATATCTACAGCAATCACTCCTTCGAACAACCCGGTGATTTGCAGGTATTCGAAGAGAGTGCACCCATTGTTACCGTACAGGATGCGTACCGAAAAGATGAAGCATTTTGGGATTTAAACCGACCGGAAGCGGCTGGCAAGAAGAAAGAAAACACCGTAGAAAAGTTGATGGCACGTTTACGTTCTGTCCCCATCTTCTATATTACAGAAAAGGTGGTATCGATTCTGGTATCTGGATATATTCCGACTAACAAAGATCCGTTGAAGAGCAAATTCGAGTTTGGTCCGATGAATACCACCATCAGTGGTAATGCCCTGGAAGGTGCACGTTTCCGTGTAGGTGGAACAACCACGACCGCCTTCAGTAAACGTCTGTTTATGGATGGATACATGGCATACGGTACCAAGGACAAAAAAGTCAAATACGATGGTCTGATTGAATATTCGTTCAACGATAAGAAGCAGTATCGAAAAGAATTTCCGGTCCATTCGATTCGTGCAGAATATAGTTATGACGTCAACCAGTTGGGTCAGCAGTATATGTACACCAGCAAGGATAACGTCTTCTTGGCTTGGAAGCGACAGAAGGACGACCGGATCACCTATCTGAGAAATGCTGAATTGACCTATTATCGGGAGCACTACAACGGACTGGCTTATGGTGCGGTAGTTCGAAACAAGAAGGAATATGCATCAGAGTTCATCAATTTCCGTCGTTTCGAGGCCGATGGTAGTATCACACCGATCAAAGATTACATGAGTACAGAATTGGAACTCAAGTTACGTTTCGCTCCCAATGAAAAGTTCTATCAGACACGTAACTTCCGTTACCCCATCACCTTTGATGCTCCGATCTTCACATTGAACCATACGATGGCATTAAAAGACTGTTTAGGTTCTGATTATACCTATCAGAAAACGGAGCTGGGCTTCCAGAAACGGTTCTGGTTCTCTGCTTTCGGATATGTGGATATGATCTTGAAAGGTGGCAAAATTTGGAACAAGGTTCCCTATACCCTCTTGTTATTGCCGAATGCCAACCTGTCATATACGGTACAGCCGGAATCCTATACCTGTATGAACGCGATGGAGTTCATGAATGATGAATATGCATCGTGGGATGTAACCTATTATATGAACGGTGCCTTGTTGAACCGTCTGCCGTTGATCAAGAAACTGAAATGGCGTGAGGTATTCTCGTTCCGTGGATTGTATGGCCATTTGACAGACAAGAACAATCCCTTCTTGGAAACGACAGATCGTACAGGGTTATTTGAATTTCCTGCCGGATCCTATGTCATGGGCGACAAACCCTATATGGAGGTTGGAGCCGGTATTGAGAACATCTTCAAGTTCTTGCGTCTCGACTATGTTTGGCGTTTAACCTACAAGGATCATCCGGGTATCCAAACACGTGGTGTACGTTTCATGATGCGATTGACCTTCTAAGAAGGATAGATTCATAAATCTTTTAGCAAGAGGGAATTTCCTGCAATCTCCGCTTCCTGGCGGAGATTCAGCAGGAGTTGCCACTCTTTGCAGAACAACTTATCCGTATCAATCTTGAAATTCTCCGATCCATACTGATCAATCTGCTGAAAAAGAAAAGAGACACTGATTCGATTGATATCCATAGCCGGTTGGAAATAGGCCACCCGATCATCGTTCCCATAATTGACCTCGGTAATGATCTTGATCTCCTTCAACAGATGCAGAATCTGATTCGTCAATCGAATCGGTATCCGGTAGGTTTCTGACAATTCATTCGCCGTATAAGGAGGCTCATCGCCTTGTGCAAAGCGTTTGACAATCAAGGAAGCAATCAACAGGGTCAGAAAGTCTTTATACCGACGTGAGATATGTTGACTATCCTGCTCGAAACTGAACTTTTTTACATTCTGCGAAGCATAGGAAAGTTCGGCTCCAAACAGACAGATGACCCACGACAATTGCAACCACATCAACAAAAGGGGAAGCACGGCAAAACTACCATAGATGGCATTATACTTGCTCACCCAAATCTGACCCGTAATATAGAGATATTGGAAGAATTGGAACGCACATCCCGCTACAAAACCGGCTGCCAAACCCTTCACCAAATGCACTTTCGTATTCGGCAACGAAACATAGAGAGCCGTAAATACCAAGGTGGTAATCACATAAGGTACAATATGCAAAATGGTCTCGACAACCGGTGTGAAAAAAAAGTACCGCTCCATAAAGGAGTTCTGAATAGTGGAGATGAAAATAGACAATCCGCTGGATGTCGTCATCAATACGGGCAGCAGCAGAAAAAGAGCCAAATAATCAGAAATCTTTCGTCGCCAAGGACGCGATTTCTGGATCTGCCAGATTTCGTTGAACGTATCTTCGATGGAAGATAACAGATTGATGACCGTGTATAATAACAAAAGTAAACCTACACCAATGATGACTCCACCCTGTGCCTGATCCAAGTAACTTTCTACGAACACGAAGGCTTGGTCCAATTCTGTTTCATGCCCCGGAAAGTAGTCGTGCAATTCTTGACGGACAGCTGACTGAAATCCAAATCCTTTGGCGATCCCGATCAATACCGCCAACATCGGAATGATCGAAAGCAGGGTGCTATACGTCAAAGCCGAAGCCTTCCGCATCAAACTATCCTGAATAAAGGCCCGAACTGCCAAAATCAGTGTCTTGATCAAGTTAATGTATAACTGCTTCAAGCCACTCATTTCATTTTCTGTGATACGCCAAATATCATACGTAATGAAACGAATCAACCAGGTAAGGAAGATTTCGATACGGGTAAGCAAGGAGGACTGTTCTGTGTCGGGTCGCATGGCTCAATAAAATAGGAAGTGAATAAAAAAAACTGCAGTCAACCTATAAGCCGGGTTCTGTACTCACTCTTCCGAAAAAGAACAAGCGTCTGCCATTTATCTCGTCTTGCCGTCACCGACAAGCTTTAGCGGTCCACCCCTCGACATCGGGCGGGCAACCCTACTTGCGTCGATATACATGACCTTACAACCCATAAGACGTACGGCATCCTCCATTGCTGGAAGACCCGGTGAGCTCTTACCTCACCTTTTCACCCTTACCGGGCAAGCCCGGCGGTTCTTTTCTGTTACGCTACTCTGCCCTCACGAACAGCTTCCCGTTAGGAAATATGGTGCCCTGTGTTGCCCGGACGTTCCTCTTGCCTATACAGGCAAGCGACAGACCGGAAGACTGCAGTTCGACAAAGGTAGTGCATTTTTTCAATACCCAAAAGAGATTGGGGGAGAAAGATCAGCAAGGCATTTCCGATTATTTGCGTACCTGCTCACTAACCGGCTGATTTCCATCGACAGTAATGCCTCGCAATTCCACATACTCGACACTCATCGGGTTGGATGGCTTCGACTTCACATAGAGGGATTGCAAGATGGATTCCTGTCCATTGATCCGCACAAAACAGGCATAATGTCCTGCATGAGCCCGGATCATCAATTCCCGTCCCGGATAAGCAGTCAAGGTAACGACACTCTGATCCGCCTCTTTGCGAACCAATTTGTAGCCATATGCCATCTTTCTCTGAATAAAATTCAGTTCATCCTTTTTACCCGGATGTTCTTCCCGGTTGATCCAATAGACATGAAGCGGTTTTTCGGTATCCAATTGACCGTTCACCAAATTCAGATCATAGCAAACCAGATTCTTGTTCAAACTGCGCGTGATGTAAAAGAGCCGTTCGGGAGTCGGATAGGTATTACCATCCGGATCGTTTGCCCAAAGGGTTCCTACGCATACAAAAAGAAGCAAGCCAATGAAAATGTTCCTGTATTGTTTCATCTGTCTCATCGTACTGAAAAAAGTGAGCCCAGACACAGATACAACCGTGCTGAGCTCACTTACTCAATGATTAATAACTGTAACCGGTTTTTCCTGTCACACTGTTCGCATTATTCACCGGTATCAATGTGAATCCCCATTGATAGTCACGGTTGGCAGGAAGCGTATGTTCCGGCAACGGACGATCGCCCCAACTGTCATAACCGGCCAATCCCTGCATCTTCAGATCCACACAAACCTCCACAAAGTTCTGAGGAGTGATGTCGCTGATATGATGCTGACGACGCAAGACATTCTTGGCTTCGGCCTCATCATGATTGGCAATCTGCTCCGGTGTGAAATTGGTCCATTGACGTGGCAATTCCGGATGCTCCTCGGCATCAAAGTCCTCAATGGAATTGCGAGAGGCATTGAACTCGATCAGATTATCGGCTTCTACCAACAAGCCCTTACCCCGGTTGGCCGTCAAGGCAAACCAACGGGTATCGGTAAAGTGACCATTCTCCTGCGGACGTACATAGGGATAATAGGTGGCATCAGCCGTTGTTTTGTACAAATCGACCGGATAACCCGCCTTACGATCCCAGTAGTTCTCCAACGGACCACGGCCAAAGAACTGCAACTGATTCATCGTAGCCGGCAGACGGAAACGCACACCAATACGCGGAACATTCAACTTGGAAGAGGCACGTCGTGCTTCATCCTGTCCCGGTGTGAAGGTTGCGGTTCGTGTTGCCTCAGACACCTCTGTCTGAGCGGCACTCATCTCCGTCGATGTGAAGGTCGCTGCCACATTGACCACACCACTCGGATAAATCTTGTACGTAACCATATAGAGGTTACCTGCCTTCAACAGATAGTTGACCTTGATGACGGCATTGCCATCCACCATTTCGGCTGTTGCATCAGCCACTTGGAAATTCTTACTGCTTTGCTTCCATACCTGCTCACGTTTCGGCTGGCCATTACCATAGTCATTGTCCGTCGGAGCACGCCAGAAGTTGGGCTGCAGACCAAAGCCCTCGTCAAAATACTCTGTTCCATCGACACGATAAGAGGTGACGATACCGCTCTGTTTGTCAAATACAAAATTCACTTTGGAGGAAGTAGCCTTCAGCAAATTTCCCTCAACAGTCGTGGACAGTTTAGGACCATTCGCCTGATAACTCTTCTTGTCAGCCACAATCGGCAACTGGAACTGGTCGTGAGCCACCTCAAAACCAGCCGGAATCAAGGCATCGGCCTGCTTGGTCTTCACACTGAAATCCACAAAATACTCGACACCCGGTTGTGCCTTCAGACCAGCTACCGGAATCTGTACGTCGGCCGACTTCTGAGGATCGATGTTGACAGCCAGATTTCCACTGTTCACGGTCTTACCGTTGGCTTTCACCGTGTAACTGAAACTATAAGGCTTTGTACAGGTAAAATAATAACGGTTCGTAATCCGGAATGTTCCCTGCGAAGCATCGACCGGATCAAAACCAAAGTTCTGATGTGCATATTTCACCTCTTGCATAGCCGGATGGGGATCACGGTCCGGATTGACGATACCATTGCAGAGGAAATTACCATCGCTCGGCATGTTCACACCGAAATCGCCACCATAAGCATAGAAGGGACGACCATTCTTGTCATGCTGAAGCAGGCCCTGATCTACCCAGTCCCAGATGAAGCCACCCTGCAAATTGGGATATTTGTAAATGGCCTGCCACTGTAACCACAGATTACCCGTTGAGTTACCCATCGCATGTGCATACTCGGACGGAGCAATCGGTCGGTCGCTACCATTCTTACCTATCTTCTCCAACCAATCGGCTCCCGGATACTGCGGTACATACATATCGGTGTTCCATTCCCACAAGGCACGTTCATAGTTGACCGGACGGTTCATGCGTCCCTCTTCCTTACCTTTAATATATAGGTAGGTCTGGTAAAAGTTGTAACCGTTACCCGCTTCATTTCCTAACGACCAGAAGGTGACACACGGATAGTTCTTGTTGCGCTCATACATATTGACCGTACGATCCATGTGCGGTTTCAGCCACTCTGGATTGTTGCCCAACGTACCTCCCTTACTCAAGTTATAGTACATACCGTGCGATTCGATGTTGGCTTCATCATACACATAGATACCATATTGGTCACACAATTCATAGAATTTCCGGTCTTGCGGATAGTGACACAAACGAACGGCATTGATATTATGCTGTTTCATCAGTTCAAAGTCTTTCCGCATCAACTCTTCCGTCATATAATGGCCCGTCTCCGGATTATGTTCGTGAATGTTGACACCCTTGAATTTCACCGGTTGACCGTTGAACAACAATACCGTATAGGGCTTACCATTACCGGCCAACTGGTCAATCTGCTTGATCTCGATCCGGCGGAAACCAACATGATAAGGAACGACTTCCGTTACCTGACCATCCACCTTGACCGTCATCAACAGTTTGTATAAGTTCGGGTGTTCAGCACTCCAGGCACCGATCTCTTTCAGCACACGCTGGAAAGATACGGTCGGATTCTTGAACGGGCTCACCCATACATCCTGCGCATCGCTTGCCAATGTTTGACCCTGAGCATCTTGCAGTTCGTAGGAGACATTCACCTGCTTGGTCTCTTGCTGGTGATTCTTCAAATCAATAGCCAATTCAAAGACACCATCGGTATAGGTATCATCCAACGTAGAAAGCACACGGAAATCCTGGATGGCCGTCTTGGGCTGTGACCACAAATAAACGTCACGTTCGATACCGCTCATGCGCCAAAAATCCTGACACTCCAAATAGGAACCGGTACTCCAACGATAGATCTTCAACGTCAATGTATTCTTACCAGCCTGCAGATAGTCATTGATCAGAAATTCGGCCGGATTCTTGGAATCCTCGCTATATCCTACCTCTTTACCATTCAGATAGACATAAAGGCCAGACTTGGCTCCGGCAATGTGCAGATAGATATCCCGTCCATCCCAACCGGCAGGAATCTCAATATCCCGACGATACACACCCACCGGTGTGGTCTCCGGCAAAAGAGGCGGTTGCGGATTACGAGCCTTGAACTCATACCCATGGTTGGTATAAATAGCCGTACCGAATCCCTGCATTTCCCAGTTACCCGGCACTTGAATATCATGCCAATTGGCTGTGCTGGTAGCTGGATCGGTAATATTTTCAGGCAACTGTTTGTAGGAATCTACAAAATAGAATTTCCAGGTACCATTCAACAAAGCATAGTAGGGACTCTTTTCATAACGAGTCGTCAACGCTGTGGTTTTATCCGCATAGCTCATGAAGGCACTGCGTGGCAATTCCTTGTTGACCGCCACCACTTGGATATCCTGCCAATAGGGCTTGGCGTCTCCCGTCCTTGTTTCAGCCGCCCAACCTGTACCCACCAGGGAACAAGCCAAGAGTGCCGAAAGAAATGTTTTTTGAATCGTTCGTTTCATAGATTTATTCTATCATAATGGTTTATAAATACGAAATTACAGGACGAAGTTAGCATTATTCTACATATTCTCCACTTTCCGAACCATTTTTTTCGTACACAAGGCTTACTTTAAGGTACTTTTCTGCATCCATACCCCATTCATGAGTCAAACTCAGATTTTTTGAGTACTTTTGTCCGCATATTATCGTAAAAAGTTTAGGAAAAGATATGATTTCGGTGGAAGGGTTACGCGTGGAGTTCGGTGGCTTTACGCTGTTTGATGATGTTTCGTTCGTAGTGAACAAAAAGGACCGTATTGCCCTGGTCGGGAAGAATGGTGCCGGCAAATCTACCATGCTGAAGATTTTCGCAGGTTTACAATCGCCCACAGCTGGTACAGTCAGTGTTCCCAAAGAGACGACCATTGGCTATTTGCCTCAGCACATGCAATTACAAGACGAACGGACCGTTCGCCAAGAGGCTGAATTGGCTTTTGAACATATCCACGAAATGTCTGATGAAATAGACCGACTCAATCAGCAGCTGGCCGATCGGACAGACTACGAATCGGAGGCTTATCAGAAACTGATTGACCGGGTAACCTATCTGACGGAACACTTCCAGATGATGGGTGGCCACAATTATCATGCGGAATTGGAACGTACCCTGATTGGGTTAGGATTCAAACAGACCGATTTCGACCGACCGACGGCCGAGTTCAGTGGTGGATGGCGAATGCGTATTGAGTTGGCTAAGTTGCTGTTGCGTCGCCCAGACGTCTTATTGCTGGACGAGCCGACCAACCATTTGGACATCGAATCCATCCAGTGGCTCGAAAGTTTCATCGCTACACGGGCCAATGCTGTCATCCTGGTTTCCCACGACCGAGCCTTTATCGACAATACGACAACACGTACCATTGAAATCGAATTGGGTAAAATCTACGACTACAAAGTCAAATACTCCGACTATGTAGTGCTTCGTAAAGAACGTCGCGAACAGCAGTTAAGGGCATTCGAGAATCAGCAAAAAAAGTTGGCCGATACGGAAGCCTTCATCGAGCGGTTCCGTTACAAAGCGACGAAAGCTGTCCAGGTCCAATCCCGCATCAAACAGCTGGAGAAGGTGGAGCGGATTGAGGTGGACGAGGTGGATACGGCCCTGTTGAACCTGAAGTTTCCACCCGCTCCCCGTTCAGGCGACTACCCCGTGATCTGTAATGAAGTACGCAAGGCGTATGGAGACCATCTCATTTTCGACCATGTGACCTTTACCATCCATCGAGGCGACAAGGTAGCCTTTGTGGGTAAGAATGGTGAGGGAAAATCTACCTTGGTCAAATGTATCATGGGAGAAATCCAGGACTTTACCGGACAACTCAAAATCGGTCACAACGTCAAGATCGGCTATTTTGCCCAGAATCAAGCGCAACTCTTGGATGAGAACAAGACGGTTTTCGAGACCATTGACTATGTAGCACAAGGTGACATCCGGACCAAGATACGGGACATTTTGGGTTGTTTCATGTTCGGAGGAGAGGCCTCTGACAAAAAGGTCAAAGTACTCTCCGGAGGGGAACGAAGCCGTTTGGCCATGATTCGTCTGTTGTTGGAACCGGTAAACCTGTTGATTTTAGACGAGCCGACCAACCATTTGGATATGCGATCCAAAGATGTATTGAAGGATGCGTTGAAGGCCTTTGACGGTACCTTGATTGTGGTATCGCACGACCGAGACTTTTTGGATGGCTTGGTTGAAAAGGTGTATGAATTCGGCAATCAACGAGTTGTCGAACACTTAGGTGGCATCTATGACTTCCTCGAACGCAAAAAGATGGACAATTTGCGGGAACTGGAACGTACCACACCCGCCTCTGGAAACAAGCCCGAAGAACAACCCTCAGAAAACAAGCTCTCCTACGAAGAGCGGAAGGAATTCAACCGCAAAGTGAAACGCCTCAAGAAGCAAGTGGAAGAGGCTGAAGCTACATGTGATCGACTTTCGGAACAGCTCTCGGAAGTTGAAGCACGTCTGGCCACTCCTGAAGGAGCTGCAGACACGGCTCTCTATGCCCACTATGCAGATTTGAAACAACAAGTGGAAAATGCCATGGACGAATGGACAAATTATGCCATGGAATTGGAAGAAACAGAAAAACTTTGCTAAATTTGCAGACTAATGGAATTAAACTAGGAATTGTTGAACACATCAATAAATATTTTATGGAAAATTCTCGTCGTTCTTTCTTAAAGAAAGTCTCTGCGGCTGGTATCGGTGCCGCAGGGTTGGCTATGACAAATCAAGCCGCAGCAGCCACGGTTAATGCAGAGACACAAGCCAAAAAGAAAACAGCCGGCAAAGATGACGGCAAGTTGCGTTTTGGCTTTATCGGAACTGGATCTCGTTGTCAAGAACACATTAATAATGTATTGGCAATTCCTGGCAATAAAATTGTTGCCATTTGTGACATCCAGCAGGGACCCATTGACAGTACATTAAAACACATTGCCAAATTCAATGTTCCGGCTCCGAAAGTTTACAAGGGAGGCGAACGGGAGTTTGAAAATATGTTGAATAACGAAGAGTTCGACTGTGTGATCATTGCCAGCCCGTGGGAATGGCACGTACCGATGTCGGTTGCAGCCATGAAAGCAGGTGTTCCTTATGTGGGCGTTGAGGTTTCAGCAGCCAACTCACTGGAAGAGTGCTGGGATTTGGTCAACGTATCCGAAGCTACCGGAAGCCATCTGAACATCATGGAAAATGTGTGCTATCGTCGCGATTGCATGGCTGCATTACGTATGGTTCGCGAAGGTCTTTTCGGTGAACTGTTGCACGGCACATGCGGTTATGAACACGACCTGCGTGATGTGAAGTTCAACGATGGTCAGCATTATACCTACCAGAAGGGTGGTGAGTTGAGAATGGGACCGACTGCCTATGCTGAAGCTCAATGGCGTACGAATCACTCGGTTCGTCGTAATGGTGACATCTACCCGACACACGGCATCGGACCGGTTGCCAACTGCATGGACATCAACCGCGGTAACCGCTTCTTGTCACTCTCTGCCATGGCTACACAGTCTCGTGGTTTGCACAAGTTCATTGTGGATAATGGTGGAGCCAACCATCCGTTAGCCAAAGTTCGTTTCAACTTGGGCGACATCGTGACTTCCATGATTAAATGTGCGAACGGTCAGACAATCATCGTCACACACGACACCAACTCTCCCCGTCCCTATTCATTGGGCTTCCGTATTCAGGGTACAGAAGGTTTGTGGATGAACGATGGCAATACGGTTTATGTGGAAGGTAAATCCAAACCGCACCGTTGGGACGATTCTGAACAGTGGTTCAAAGAATACGATCATCCATTGTGGGCCAAATTAGCAGCGGAAGCAGCTGAAGCAGGTCACGGTGGTATGGACTACATTATGATGTACGACTTCATCGATGCGATCCGCAACAAGCGTCCGGCTCCGATGGACTGCTATGATGCTGCAGCTTGGAGTGCTATTTCAGCCTTGTCTGAAATGTCAATTGCCCGGGGTGGTGCATTGGTTGACTTCCCCGACTTCACACGTGGTCAGTGGATTCACCGTACACCGGCATTTGCTTTGTAATCAGATCTTATACAATAATAAAAAGGGGCGGCTTCCAAAGCCGTCCCTTTTTTATTGCCTGTCCCAATGACTGCTTACAGCAAACCAAATAGACGAGGAATCAACAGACTAATTTCAGGTAGGAAGGCGACCAGGAAGAGCACCACAACCATGGCCAAAAACATGGGCAATAGCGGCTGTATCACCTGCTCTATCTTCACTTTGGCCACACTACATCCAATGAAGAGCACCGAACCTACAGGGGGTGTACAAAGACCGACACAGAGATTCAAGACCATCATGATCCCAAAATGGACCGGATCCATGCCCAATTGAGAAGTAGCCACAGGCAAGAATATGGGGGTGAAAATCAGAACAGCAGGTGTCATATCCATGAAGATGCCCACCACCAACAGCACCAGGTTGATAATGATCAGAATCACGACAGGATTGCTGCTGATTCCCAACAGAGCGGCACTGACCGTCTGAGGAATATTCTCATAACTCATAATCCAGGAAAGACCCGTACAGGTCGCCACCAGCAACAGCACGACGGCAGTCGTCTTGGCGGATTGCAACAGCACATGGGGTAACTGATCCCATGTCAGTTCGCGATAGACAAATGCCAGGATCAACGAATAAAGGACAGCTACCGCAGAGGCCTCCGTTGCAGTGAAGAGACCTGCCAAAATACCCCCTATCACGACCACCAACAGCAACAGACTGGGGATAGCTCTCCAAAATATACGAAGGGCAGCTCGGAAATGGACCGGTTCTCCAACCGGATAATGATGATAGGCCGCGATACAAGCTGCCACCAGCATAATGGCCAAACCGGTCAGGATACCGGGTAAATAGCCAGCCATAAACAGAGCGGAGACTGACACACCTCCACTGGCCAATGAATAGACAATCAACACATTGCTGGGAGGAATCGTCATACCGGTCGTGGCTGACGAGATATTGACCGCTGCACTGAAGCCCGGTTTGTAGCCCGCCTTCTGCATTTCCGGTGTCATGATACTGCCAATGGCCGAAGCAGCCGCTGCAGCCGATCCGCTAATGGCACCAAAAAGCATATTCGCCATGACATTGACCACCGCCAATCCACCGGGTAACCGGCCCACCAGCACCTTGGCAAAATCTATCAGCCGTTGGGCAATACCCCCACTGTTCATGATATTACCTGCCAGGATAAAAAAGGGAATGGCCAACAAGGCAAAACTATCCAAACCGGATGCCATCCGAAGGGCAAAGGTGGTAAAGGCCGGCAATGAATCGATATTGACCAACATGGTCAACACACCGGCCAAACCAATGCTGTAGGCAACAGGCACACCGATCACCAACAGCACAAAGAAACTACATACTAATACAAAAATTCCCAATACATCCATCTGTCACTTCCTCCTCACAATTTGTATGATCGTATCGATCGCATAATAACAGGTCAAAAGACCGCTGATCGGCAAGACGGAATAGACATACCCCAAATTGATTTGCAGTGAAGCCGATGTCACATCCAGATAAAACCGAGTATAGACCAACCAGGCACCTCCTATCACCAGTACCGACAGGGCAAATAGCACAATCATCACTTGGATAAACAGCTGAATCTGCCTGCGCTTAGACTCGTTCGATGTACGTTGTAACAGCAAATCAATGGCCAGATGCCCATTACTACCCGCTACGTAGGCTGCTCCCAAGAGACCTACCCAAACCAATAGAAACCCGGCCACCTCGTCCGTAAATGAACTGGGTACAGACCAAACATACCGACTGGCTACCTGCCACAACACATCGATCACCAACACGGCCATCAGGCCGATCAGGATCCAAGCCAACATCTGATCAATGATTTTTCGCATATACGTTATCTATTTCTTCTATGAGTTTCTGAAAAGAGGGATGCTTCCGATACCGTTCCAACATGGGAGCTGCCGCATCCATAAAAGGTTGCTTATCGGGATAAATGATCTCTAACCCCTTCTCTTGCATCTCCTGCATCGACACCTGCTCCTGTTCGCTCCAAAGCTGGCGTTGATAGATGGAAGCCTCGGAGGCGGCCTGTTGCAACCAGCCACGCTCCTCATCCGACAATTTGTTCCACGTAGCCAAACTGACGATGATCACATCCGGACACATCGTATGTTCATTGACCGTATAGTAACGAACGACCTCATGATGAAAAGCCGTCGTTACCGAAGGGGTGTTATTTTCGGCACCATCCACCACATGACTCTGCAGAGCCGTATATAATTCTCCCCAATCGACGGGAGTTGCCGAACCACCGAAGGTCTTCATCATTTCGACCGCAATCGGGCTCTTCTGCACACGGATCTTCAACCCCTTCAAATCGGCCGGCTCCCGAACCGGTTTGTTGATGGTATAAAAACTGCGGGCACCCGAATCGAAATAGGTCAACCCTTTAAACCAATAGGGCTCTGTAGAAGCCAGAAGTTCCTGACCTACCGACCCATCTATCACATCGAAGAAGTGCCGACGCGAGCGGAACAGATAGGGAATACCAAACACCTTGAAGGGATCGACAAAACTCTCCAAGGAGGCTGAGTTGACCTTGGTAATATCCAAACTGCCTATCTGAAGCAATTCGATGCACTGATTCTCGGAACCTAACTGAGAAGAGGAATAGATATCGAACCGCATTTTGCCACCCGATAATTCCTGCACACGTTCGCCCATATACACCAACCCCTTGTGCACCGAATGCGTAGGAGGCAACCCATGCGCCAATTTTAAAATGCGCACATCGCCTTCCCCTTGCTTACACGACAGCAGAAGAAGAGGAGCGAGTAATAAAAAGATGATAGACCGTATTTTCATAACAGTTTCACATAAAACTACATTTTAACACAACAAATATAGAAAAAAATGACAAACCAAACCTCTTTTGCTTGTAATTTTGTGCCATAAAGAAAAAATGCAATGAGATTTACAGTCAAAAGTCCAATCGTTACAGGTATCTTTCTGTTGTTATTTGCTTGTCAGACAACACGCTTAACACCGTCGGAGTCCAATCCACCGGTCAAAGCCAAGTTCCCGACATCCGAGATACCCTTTCCAGCCAAGGACTTCAAATTCCTGTTTCCCATTGCTACTACACTTTCTGAGATGCCCTCTGCCCGCAAGGAGATTACGGAAAAGATCACAGCCCGTGAAACGAGTGATCTGGCCATCCGTGATGTCAAACGGTTTGCCAACGGGAATACGGAGATTTTCGACCTTTCCTTAATTGCCAGCGAACCATACGCCTTCCCGCTTCCCGGTGCAAAAGTCATCTCTCCTTTCGGAGGCCGTCGTAAGCACCACTCCGGTGTGGACCTCAAGACGAGGGCCAACGACACGATCGTTTCTGCATTCGATGGCATCGTACGGCTTTCCAAACCCTATGCCGCCTACGGCAATCTGGTGGTCGTACGTCACTACAATGGCCTGGAAACGGTCTATAGCCATAACTCCAAGAACTTGGTCAAACCGGGTGACCGGGTGAAAGCTGGACAGCCGATCGCCCTTACGGGACGGACAGGTCGTGCCACAACAGAACATCTGCATTTCGAAATACGGATCAACGGTTATGCCATCAACCCGACATACGTCTTTAATATGCGCTCCCAGCGGATGCACCACAAATACCTGTTGTGCACACAAAAGTCGGGCAGCGTTGAAGTCAAGACGTTGAACATCCTCCCCCATCAGCGACAGGGCGACTACAACCGGTTTGCCAGTTTTGACACGACGACCGAATAAGACATTCCAGACCTCCCTACCAGATCCATCGATCTGTTCAGGCAGAAAAAGCGAAGTCACAGCGAAGGAAGAGCGAAGGCACCGGTAACTACTTATGACAACTGCAGGTCTCTACTTATGATGACTGCTAGACTCTACTTATGATAACTGCTAGACTCTACTTATGACCGGAATTGGAGCTCAGTGATGGGGAAAATTTCGACAACCTTTCGAGAGATTCGAAGTACATTTTTTCGCGTAACATTGTGTTACGTTACGATGAGACGTTGCGTAACGTAACACAATGTTACGCAAAAAAAGGAAATCATGGTGTACAAAAAAAGCCGAATCTTCTACAAAGACCCGGCCTGTTTACCAGTTTTTTCCGTGGAGCTGGAGAGATTCGAACTCTCGTCCAAACGAGGAATTAATTCGCTTTCTACATGTTTATCTTCGCCTTCATTGTCGGGACCAAGCAAGACCGAAGCCACCCACTTAATCCTTATCCTTTAAAACTTCATCAGAAACCCAAGGCCTGTTTCCAACTATCTCCGATATTGCTGCACCACCTGATCGGAACGCTTCGGAGCCACAGCATCCGGGTGATGTCACGTCCCCGCAACTTTTGCAGGGATTAAGCTTCAATCTACTGTACTTCGATTAAGCAGCGAGAGCGTAATTGTTTTCGCCAGTTAATTGTTCGTTGTCTGAGATTTAAGTGCAAGCCAACCACGCACTACATGCTTACAAACCACTTCTACCCGCTGTCAAAACCGGTCAGCCCCAGTTTTTTTAGTTGCGGAGGCAAGACTCGAACTTACGACCTTTGGGTTATGAGCCCAACGAGCTACCACTGCTCCACTCCGCGATGTGGATCACAATCCTTTCTCGATTGCGGGAGCAAAGGTAGAAACTATTTTTATTCCAGCCAAATTTTTAACATAAAATAATCTATTCGTATTCTACATACGTATCTTTTTTGGGAGAATTATACCATGTCCAATAGGAGAGCGAAGTCACATTTTTGGCCCAACGGGAAAACAGCGTATAGGTGGTAAAAATGGAGGTCTCTTCCAAAGGCCATCTCCAATTACCTACTACACAGACAGCTTGAGGCATCTGTCCAGGCACATCCGCCAGTCGGATCACATCCGAACAGTCATGACACTCACCCCGTTTGACCTCCACATAAAACCGGTTGGCATCCGTGGCCATCGTATAGGATTTCAACCATCGGACCGTACCCAAATCCACAAAGGGTACAGAAACCATGGAAGAACGCGTATTGATCCAGTCTCCTCCACCGAACAACTGATGGATCTCTCCCAAATTCTGATCCCCGTCAGGACCATCATAATGCAGATACATCCGCGTATCCGAACTACATCCAGCTGCCATCAACTTGACTGTACACTCCTCTTTCGCATAATCCGGACGAATCTGAATGACAGCATCGTTAAAATCAAAGTCAGCCTTACGACCCACATCCTCATATCCGATCGTCCATGGTATCAAAGCATATCCATCCACGATGCCATCCACCTCCGGATCAACGATGGTAGGCATCTCCGTCTCCAGTTCGGCATGCAATCCGAAAACGACGTCATTACAGTCGTGGTCACCACTACTACCGTCATCCTCCAGACCCATAAGGGTAAAGCCACTGTCTTTCACAATGGCACTCCGATGCCGGGAGTCCGTATTCAGCACCTGAGCCGAGAAATTGGTTTCGTAGAAGGGTTGCGGCAACACACTTCCGGGAATACCTTTCCGGACAATGGCCGCCCGTTGTGCACTATTCTCCTTTCCACTCATCCGCAAATAGAAACCAATACGGTCACCTGGTTTCACATCAATATGGTAGGTCAATCCTCGGATGTCGGTAACCCGACTTCCATACTGTTGCAAAACCCAGTTGATGTTGTAGGCATCATCTCCGAGTCGGGCACTCACAGAGGTATAGGGTGGATCAAAACCATCCCGGTAGTCAAAATTGGAGTCATACCACTTATCTGTATTTCCATCTAACTGGTACTGAATCTTACAGACACCGTTGATATAGTCGTAAGAGTGCGTATCCAGCAGATCCACAAATTCCAAATCCGCGTATGTACCGGGCGAATGGCGATAATAGCCTAAAATACGAGGTTGATAGGCCCCCGTAAATCCATACAACAATGTAACGTCAAAAGGGCCATTCGAGATCAACTCATAGTTCACGTTGGATCCTAAGTCCGCTGCATCCATACCCTCTTTCACATAATTCAACATGATATCCAATCCTTCGGGACTCAAGTTGACATAGCCAATATTGGATTGGATATCCGTTCCATTCAAAGCTGCAGAAACCCTCAAATCGGCCTGTGCCGTGATCGGTTTGGGAAAAACAACAGATACCTCTTGAATGGGTTTACCCGTCAGGGTGATCGTTTGCGAGATCCGCTTCGTACCATCGTTGCCCACCACTAATACCGATGAACTGATTCCTTGTGGTATCGTCAGGTTAACCGTTCCATCACCATCGATCGTCTTCCGGTCACACAACAGATACTCTTCCGAATCTGACACATACGCCACAACTTCTGTCGTCCGCGTCGTTTTCACGTGCACATCCAACGTAACAGCCGTCTTCCAAAATTGGAACGTATCGACCATGCCACCCCCTAAAAAGCCCTCGTAGATTTCGGCAACCGATGCATGATAATTGAGTGTTTCATCACGATCGCAAGCCGTCCATCCCAATGAGACAACCAACAGCCACAACCAGACCTGTTTCATCCATGAAGATGAACCTTTCTGTATCTTTCTATTCATATCTGTCATTCTGAGAAAATAATTTTACCTGCAACCTCTTTCCACGGACGTTTGCCCTCCATGGCCAAAATCACATTTTGCACATAACGGGCCTCTTCCGTATCACCAGCCTTTTTCAGGTACGCTTTGGCATCACGCAACCGATGCACCTTCACACAAGCACAAGCCGCATTCAGGTTGGCTACGGGATCCTGCGGATACTGATTGGCAGCAATGGTCAATGCCTCATAATAGCCATCCTCCTCTTCCGAATAGGATAGGGCCACCCGATACATCTCCTCCACACTCAATGCCTCCGGATGGGTATAGATCAATCGACGGGCATCCTTCGTCGGATATTCGCGGACAACATATTCGATAATGTAGTCCGTATGACGCAATCCCGGATAGACATGCGCCAGCAGCCATCGATAGGGTTCTCCCCCTCCGACCCGTTTCAAAGCATCATTCTTTTCGTCAGGCTCCCGATTCGAATCGATCACATCCAACAGTTCTGCCTGATATTTCAAGACAGAGGCTGGCATGTCGGGAGTCTCGGTAAAGGCCTCGTTGTCATACCAGATATCCGCTTTCACCTTCCGTCGGTTGGCCTGTTGTACAAACGAACGTAAATTCATCCAATCCTCCGGTGTAAAGTTTGTTTCAAACGAGGTTTGATCCAAATGAAACTCCTCTTTCAAATAAGAGGCCAACGCCTCGGTACGTCCTTTTGCCAACCGGATATTGTTGGCATAAGGGCCTTCCGGAGAGGCATATCCATGCAAGCTGATACTGGTAATCTGAACGGTCTGATCAAATTGTGCACTATCAATAGAAGCCGCTATCTTCTGTAGTTCATTGGGGTTGTTACGATAGGTGGGGTAGATAATCGTTTCGTTCACAGGAAAATCCAAGAAAGCCCGTCCGACGATCTGCCGTTTCTTGACACCTTCCGGCTCCGGCAATTGCATGGGCAATACCGGTACCATCTTCAACCGGTTGGAATAGACAATGGGGCCTACGTCGCGTCGAACCCGATTCGGCAACGTGTAAGCCACACCGACACTCAGGTTACTACGCATATCCAAAGGAACCTTGTGATCAACCACTCCATTGAATTTATCCTGGGCCAACGTATGCGACAACTCAACCACGGCACACCATTCCGGATCGAACCGATAGGTAGCTGTCAAGCCGGCCCGCAAACTGCCGACCAGCTTATTTTCGGGCGAATAGTCATGTTCATACGACAGCCGGATATCACGCGGATAATCGAATGTCCACATACCTCCCAATCCGGCGAAAGCCTTCAACCCCCAGGCACGTTGTTCAGATTCCTTTCCACGCAGCTTGGACAAGCAATCGCCCAGGTCGAACGTGACATCGTAAAAGAGCTCCACGTCACTCCATTTCCAGATATCTGCCGATTCGCAATAGGGAACACTCCGGCTCTTGTTCCGGTCAAACCCGAAACTGAGACGCCATCCCCACCAGGGATTCCACTCTTCACCGACAGCTGCAAAGATACCACCCGCCCAGGGATAACGGGAAAATTCGCTCCAGGGAAGATTCTCGTTCGCCGACTTGTTGATTCCCACCATCAACTGGTAATAGGTAGAATCCCGTTGTTGTGCCTCTGCCGACCACTGCCAGCATCCGAGAAAGACCAGTAACAGACAACGCAAGTACGTGACAAACTGCTTCATAAACAATTTATTCGCTAACAATACGTTTGATTTGATCCACAATATAATGTACATCTTCCATCGTCACCATAGGGCCCGAAGGCAAACAGAGACCTACCCGGAAAAGCTGTTCGCTGACACCATTTGTATAATGCGGACAATGAGCAAAAACCGGTTGCAAATGCAACGGTTTCCACAAGGGACGCGTCTCAATGCCCAGCTGGTCCAAACGATGAATCAACGCCATCACATTGGCATTCGGCACATGAGCATCTGGAGCAGCCTGTTGGGGTACATCGGATGCGATCTGTAACGATTCGTCCAAGGTTATGGTGGTCAACCAATAGTTGCTATCATACTCCGATGAGGGTTCCAAATGCACCGTGATACCCGCCACATCGGCCAACAACTGGTTGTAAAGTTGGCACACCTGCTGATGATGACGGACATGATCCGCCAAGACGGTCATCTGTCCACGACCGATACCGGCACAAATATTACTCATACGATAGTTGTAACCAATGTCGGTATGTTGATAATACAGATAGGGCTGACGAGCCTGCGTTGCATAATAGGTAGCCAACTGTTTGGCCGCCTTATCCCGACAGACCAAAGCTCCACCGCCCGAAGTGGTAATCATCTTGTTGCCGTTAAACGACAAGACACCATACTGACCAAATGTACCGCAGTGTTGTCCCTTGTAGAAAGAGCCCAATGCTTCGGCCGTATCCTCGATCACCGGAATGTCATACTTGGCAGCTACTTCCAGGATCTCATCCATCTGAGGAGGCATGCCATACAGCGTGACCGGAATAATGGCTTTGGGTTTCTTGCCTGTTTGACGAATCCGATCGGCAATGGCCTCATCCAACAAGTGCGGATCCATGTTCCAGGTATGAGGTTCTGAATCCACAAACACCGGTATAGCTCCGATATAGTGGACCGGATTGGCCGTTGCACAGAAGGTAAAACTCTGTACCATCACCTCATCACCCGGCTGTACACCTAACGACAACAAAGCCAAGTGAATGGCAGCCGTACCCGATGAAAGAGCGACAACCTCCACCTCGTTGGGACGGAAGAAAGCCTGCAAATCATTTTCAAAACCATTCACATTGGGACCTAAAGGCACGACCCAATTGGTGTCAAATGCCTCTTGTATATACTGTTGTTCCTTGCCACTCATGTGGGCCAAGCACAAATAAATTCGTTTATTCATTGTTAGTTTGTTTTAAATCCATTCATTATTATAATACATATTCTTTCCTAACACAGTATAGATAATCATCTGTATGTCTTTGATAAAGGAGTAGTGATGCAGATAATACCGGTTGATCCGTACTTTGTCCGGATAGATCACCTCATCGTTATACCGCACCGGATCGAATTGCTTTGCCAACAACTCTTCTTCATTCCGATATTTCATGGAAGCAGGACCGGTAATACCGGGCCGTAACTTCAGAATCTCCCGATCCTCACCTTGCAACTGGTCTGCATAGCCGGGCACATCCGGTCGGGGTCCCACAAAACTCATGTCTCCGATCAGCACATTCCACAATTCCGGCAATTCATCAATCTTATACCGGCGCAACACAGCCCCCAAAGGCGTAATGCGGGCTTCCCCGGCCAATGAAACCGAAGAGCCATGGTGAGCGACATCCATGCTTCGGAATTTATAGACCGTAAAAATCTTGCCACCCTTTCCGACTCGCTTCTGTTTGAAAATAACCGGTCCTCCCGGCATCTTCTTGCGAATCAGATAGGATACAGCCAACAACAACGGCCACAAAAAGAAGAGACCGAAGAAAGCGGTTACGCGATCAAAGAGAAACTTAATAATCATGTATCAAAGATCGTTAGCCAATATATTCATCGTTGAGGTCAAACCTGTTTTGAGATCATATCTCGGCTTCCATCCCAAATTCCGGAGTTTGGTATCCACTAAGATGCAGTTTTGAGGTTTGGAGAATCCTTTTGCCTCCAGCTCTGAAGGTATTTGAAATACAACAGCTGTTTGGGCAATGGAAGCGACCAGTTGGGCAACTTCGGCAATGGTGGTAATAGCATCACCATTACATACATTGTAAGCCTCGCCCGAAATTCCCCGATACAAGACAGCTAATAGTCCCGTCACAGCATCCAATACGTATGTATAGGTTCGTTTTTGAAGCCCCCTGCTTTTCAATACAATCTCTTTACCTGCTAAAGCATTTCGGATAAATTGAGCATGCGCTTTACTATCATTAGACAACATTGTGGGTCCGTAAATGCTACTGAGACGGGCCACA
The DNA here is from genome assembly GCA_021531775.1 of Parabacteroides distasonis. GTDB lineage: Bacteria > Bacteroidota > Bacteroidia > Bacteroidales > Tannerellaceae > Parabacteroides. The sequence continues at coordinate 83,960 of JAFBIU010000003.1, forward strand.
TTGACCTGTACGCCATACTCCTGGTGGTAACATTGAGCCATCAGTTCGACAGAACGTTTACTTTCTGGATAGCAACTTCTCAAAACATTAAAGTCAATGATTCCAGCATCGCCCTCCTGATACGTATCTTGCTGAGCATTGCCATACACTTCAAAAGTGGAAAGCATTGTTATCCGGCAAGTCGGATGATTCTTGCCATACGTTAATATATTGTAAGCACCCAACAAATTGGTTGTCATGGTCTCTGCTGGATATTTGGCATACGAGACAGGGTCGGCATTACTGGCCCCATGAATGATATAATCAAATGTGATTTCATCAGGCAAAGGGGTACAGATATCCTGTACAAGCAGATGGAAAAAACGATGATCCACATACGAGGGAAAACGAGTGAGCAGCTTTTCGCGGGACCTTCCCAAAGCATAGATATGGATCGTAGCTCCTTGCTTGTTGGCCGTCATCAAAACATCGATGATGGCTGAACCTATCAGTCCTGTTGCCCCTGTGACTAAAACATGACAATCCTTGACTTGAACCGACTCAGCCGCGTCTCGAAGCTGTTCTTGATAGCGTGTATTGTTGATCATAGATTAATGCATCCAAGTGTCTTTCTTGGCATTTAACAGAGCTTTGAATATTTCAATATCTTCTGTAGTTGTCAACTTGAGATTCTTAGCTGATCCCTTAGACATATAGAGTTTTTTACCCAATTCGATATAGAGTGTACAGGAGGCAACGGAGTTGGTGATTCCCTTCTCCAAGGCCTCTTTGTGGGCAGCCACCAGATCCTTGACATAAAACGTCTGGGGGGTCTGCGTCTCTTTCAAATGGTCGCGGGGAACCTGTTCTTCGGTTTCGATTCCGTCAAACGTCTTCAGCATAGCCGCATTACACGGGACAACCGTAATGGAGTTACCATACTTTTTACAGACTGCCAGACTATCATCGATAATCTCCTGGCTTAACATCGGACGAATGGCATCGTGTACCAAAACGATATCATCATCCGCACCATGACGAGAAGCAATGTCATACAACCCATTCCGAATGGAATCTTGTCCATTCTTTCCACCGCTTACAATATTCTCCAACTTAGAGATACCGAATTGCTTGGCATACGCGCGAATGACATCATGCCAACCATCCAGACAAACCACTTCGATACCATCTATCTGGGGATGGCGTTGAAAGGCTTCTAATGTATAAAGTATGACAGGTTTATCATATACATTGATGAATTGCTTGGGGATGTCTTGTCCCATACGAGCTCCCACACCACCAGCTATAACGAGTGCAATATTCATACATTCATTCGTTTAAACATAAAACACACAGATCGGATTATCGTCGGGCAAACGTCTTGAAGACCCAACTACGCAGAGAATCAGGTATTAACACCTGTACAACAAACCGAATTCCAACGTTCCACAAGAAACGCGGAAATCCAATCAGACGAAACCGTAACATAAAGAATTGCAAAGAGGCTTCACTGGAGAAATAACGCCAGCCTCCCCGGCGACGATACATTTCATCCCCAACGCGCACGTTCACCAAATTCTCTTGGATGTTATAAAACTGGAAACCCGCACGAGCCAAGCGAATCCATAAATAATAGTCCTCTTCACAATACCAGTCCTTGACATCACCACCGATAAATCCGCCCACCTTCAACACATGACTCCGACGCATCATGACCGTTACGAAATTCATCGGACATCTCGATTTCAGATACTTTTTGATCGCATAATTATACTGAGGGACTTCCCGAACTCCGGCAATGGCTCCCGTTGAGCTGACAAACTCACTGATCAAACCACCGACTACCGAAACCTCTGGATGACGTTCAAAAACTTTCAATTGTTTTTCGAAGCGGTCTGGAAGAGACAAATCGTCACTATCCATAATCGCAACCAATTCATGTTTTGCTGCTAAAAGACCTGTTTCCCGTGCAACTGCGTGGCCTTGATTTTCGGCAGACCAAATCACGCGAATGATATCAATCGCAGATTCCAAATCTGCGATTACTTTTGCGACAGGATCCGGAACGGGTCCATCAACGACAATTATGATCTCATCAGGCCTAACGGTCTGCTCGTAAATGCTGAAGACGGCTTTCTTAAAGTCTTCCGCATGGTCACCGCCATAAACGGCCATACACACTGAGAATTTTTGCATAATTATCTTCTTTAATTAGTGTAAAAATCCAAATTTATCTTTTAACCAATACTTTATACGGAACAGGGATTGCGAGCCTATCCCTAAAAGACGTGTAGAATAAAGGTAAAATGAATAGTTCCCAGAAAAGTAGATTTTCGTGCATGCTTGTACAAAACGTACGTAATTGACGAACGTTTCGCGCAGATTTTGCGAACTCAACATACTATGTTTTCGGAATCTCCGATAATAGATGGCATTCTTGGATGTAAAGCGGACTGCCTGCATACGATCCGAAATCAGGAACATAAAGATACTGTCCTCACCGATGATGAAGTAAACATCATAGCGTCTGTCCCCAATCATCCATACTGGAATCAATTTCATACAGGGACCTGAGAAGAACTTGCGTGCTGCACTGTGTATCGTTTGACAAGCATGAGACACACAATACTCATACGCCTGCGTCGGAGGGTAAGAACACTGTATCTGAGGAGCACCATCCTTGAATGCATACGGATAGCAGATCGCTACGGTATCCCGGTCCACATTTGACAACAATTCTTCCAAGCAACTATCGCTTAGGTAATCATCGTCATCTAAGAATGTAATATAATCACCCTGTGCCTGATCTAATCCGAGATTACGGGCATTGCTCACCCCACCGACGGTTGTCTTCAGGAAGACAATATTCAAGTCCGGGTGATTACGTATATAATCATCTATCAACGCATCGTAAGGAGCCTGCTCTCCATTTAATACCAGCACCACTTCAAAAGAACTTTTGGAAAGCGTCTGCCGATTCAAAGAGTCCAAGCATTCCCACAAGTAAGCCTGCGGCCGATAGGTAGGTATGATAACAGATATATCCATTGTATATATAATTTCAGCATGTTATGATTTGTCGATAATACGCCATATAGGCACGAGCGGCACTCGAAATATCAAACCGCTTGAATGTCTCCATCCCCTGTTGTTTCATGGTGATCCGCTCAGCGGCACGCATGGACAAGAATCGTTTCATGGCTTGATAATAATCCTCCTCACCCGAAGAGGCAGAAAGGATGCCATCATACCCATCCGTAACCACATTGACAACCCCACCAACAGGAGCACAAATGGGAATACACCCCACGGCCAAAGACTCTAATAAGGAAACAGGTAATCCCTCCCAAATGGAGGGTAAACAGAAAGCATCACATTCACTGAAAAGTTGGGGTATATCGTTCCGTTCGCCTAAATAGATAATCCGATCTGAAAAGTAGGGCTTGATTTCCTCATAACTGGCTGCATTCGTCACACTGCCTGCTATCAATGCCACGATGTCCACACCTTCCCCAACCAACCGTTGCATCACCTTGCAAAACACAGCTTGGTTCTTTTGCACATCCACACGTGCCGCATTCAATACGACCAGCGTATGTTCGGATCGTCTGGCTCGTACAATCACATCCGTATGCTTCGTCACATCGATTTGGGGACATGGTGTTCCGTTGTAAATCAACTGACTGTCGCAATGATAAAACGCAGTAAAAGAGTTTTTCGAAATTTCAGAGATCGTCACAGGACAGACTCTGCCACTGCGAAATAACCATTTCTTCAAAATAAGAAATTTCGAATCCCATACACCATTTTCACGGGCGGCATCGTTATGAACCGTATAAACAAATCGGGTCTTGCTATGCCACATCAACAGAATGGCCAACATATAATAATAGAGGAATCCATGGATATGGACAATATCGTACTTTCCTTTTCTAAAAATCCAGTAGATCACGAACAGCTCCTTTAAAGAGAATCCGGGTTTCTTTTTATGACAGCTGATCCGTCGAACCTCCGGTGACAACCGATCGTAAAAGACATCGGAACTCTCCGGTTCAAAAATAGAACAAACCGTCACCTCTTCCTCTTTCACCAGCTGATTGGCCAATCCACAAATCATGGCCTCGATACCGCCTATTTTCAACGAAGGATGTATATGTAAAATCTTCATGCCTAATTCATTACTAATGAGTTATACAAGGTATATGTCAATCGATAGATAACACACAACAATCCCAAAAAGAACACAATTCGTACATATTTATTGAACAGTCCATACTGATAAGCATACGCTAATACAATGGCATTAGGCACCAACGAGAAACGCAACAGACGTAAATGCATTAATGATGTATTAGCACCCACATCCACACCAAAAATGGAGGCCATCAGCACTAAATACATATCAAATTTCAATACGAATTCAATATGTTTCGGAACTTCATACTCACTTTGGATCAGAAAACTCAAATAAGCCACCATGTAATAGGGAGTCCATTCCACTGTATAAGCCACGATGGATCCTAAACCCGTTTGCCCGGAACTTTGCTGACCCAAATAATGTTGTCCCATAGAGGACATATCTTCGTCACCACTTAACGCACCTCCCAGCACCAATTCTACGGCGATTCGCATGACCACCACGGCTACCACAAAGCCAACCAACAGATAAAACCAAGCATTTTTATTGGCATTCGGTGATATCAGACTGAAAACCACCACCAAGGTACCTAAAGCGGCCGATTTATGAAAGAAAACAGAGACAATGATAAAAAAGACTCCCAACAAATAAGACAAACTCTTCCGATAGGGAAAAGGCTTACAGATCAATACAGCTCCATAAAACATGATCACCACTGCCAAACTGACACGGGCATAGGCAAACAGCGGTAAAAACAACACACCGAAAAAGAACCAAACCAAATCTTGGTCCACTTCCAAGTGCTTGAAAATAAGATAGACAAACAGAAATGCGCCCCCAAAGACTATTAACCGGAAGATTAAATAGTCCGGACTAATCATGGCAATCCAAACATAAACCGTTTCCAAATGGGTCCGCGTTCGGAAAAACTCACTTTCTCGTATTTGATAATAGGTAGTCTGATAGCCGAACCAGTCAAGAATCCAAAAGGAAAACATGACAAACAGGAAAATACAGAAAATCCCCAAATAGGTCCGAGCTGGCGGATTCTTCTCTAACTGATAATAGGCTGGCTGCAAGGAATAATAGATAATGGTCAACAAGACCATATTGCTGGCAACCAATATCGGAGTCTGCGATTCAAACAACATACGATCGGATCAACGTAGGATAAGATGAATCATCCGATTCACCAATAATTTGGCTCCATCTGTCAACCCATAGAGTAAACCCGTGTAAGTCAACAAAAAGAGGAATGAAAGAATCACTGAATAACCGATCAAATGCATGAAATCAACCGCTGGATCAATCGGAATCCACCTCGTTACATAATGGACCAGCGCAAAGGACACACCGAACGCACAATAATAGAAAAAGATGCTATTCCAATAGGATTTGAAGGGGAGCTGAAAACCTGCCTTATACAAATACATCGGTTTCCAAATCATACCGATGGGTATTAAGCTGAAGATCTTTCCCAATAATATGCCGATGACTCCCCATTTGGGAGCAGTCAGTACTGTCACTGTCAGACAAATGGCCAGTTCCACCCAAGCGGCCCATAGGTCACCGTAATTTCCATATCCAGCGTTGAACATATCCACGGCTCCCCGGGTCAACAGAATGAAGGTACTTACCATCAACAGAATCAAAACTGATTGATCCAAAATATATTGGGGTCCTAACCACAACGAGATGAAGGGTTCGACCAGATGATAAACACAGAAGACGACCACACCTCCTACATAAAAACGGACACAGACCAATTCCCAAAATACCTGTTGAATCTTTCGCTGATTGTTCTCGGCGATCAGATTACCCACACTGGCAAACATACCATCCAACGTCGTCGTAAACAACATCGTCAACTTGGATACCACCATGACATAGTTGCCATAGTAGGCCACCATTTTCAAGGAGACAAAAGCAAATACCAAAATCTGGTCGCTCTGATTCAACAGGAAATCCTTGAACTTGTGCACAAAAACCTGCTTGGTTTTCGTAATGATAATTGGATAGTTTGTATGCTCCAATGCTCCCCTTTTGACACTGGCCTGCAGCCAAGGATAATGCTGGTCAATCTTCCAATTCAGAATGAACGCATAGAGGATTCCAAAGCTGAGCTCAATAGCGACCCAAACATACAGATTGGTAGCATACAAAGCCACCAGAATCTGAACGACTGTTTTAACGATATTGGCTGTCTGAAAATAGGCGGTAACAATGTATTTTTTCTGGTCTGCCGAAAGCAGGATTTGACGGAAATTGACAAAATAACCGATTAAGGCCGAAAGTAGGATGGCATAAAATGCAAAGTAAATCAGGCTGTAATTGAAAATGGTCTCTTTAAAAATCAGTGGGAAAAACAGGCTGATCAAAACAGCAATTCCCAACACGACCAAACCAATCTTCCGATAATAATATCCGAATACAGAAATAATCTCGGAAATGGTCTGCTTGTCCCCCTGCTTTATCGGTTTATAAAGTACGAAACTAACGGCAGAACCAATACCCAATTCTGCCAAATTAAGTATACCCAATATATTCTGTAAAGTACCCGTGAGACCAATGAAGTCAGCCCCCAACCGATCCAGAAAAATCTTCCGGGAGAAGAAGGTGAAAACGGTCATCAAGAGATAAAATGCCAAGTTGACCTTCGCATTCATCCAGGATTTATGAATTCGGGATTCTTGTTTCATAGTCTCTTACATGCCCGTCCAGGATTGCGGGAAAATATCGGGTGCAGGTTGTCCATCCGCATACCACTTCTTGGGATAGACAACCAGTGAATTGGTACTGATAAAAGCCCCCCAATAGCTGAACTTGCTGTTAGCGATAATATTGGCCTTACAATGGGACATCAGATACATGTCATAGATATTGTCATCACCTCGATTCCCATCCACATAGACTACATCTGGAAACTGCAGGTTCTCTTGACACCAAGGGATGTCGTCCGAAAATACAAAGAACTTCGGATGCTGCAGCTTTTGTTGCATGAAAGCAATGGCTTCACGATAGTAATCCATTGTACAGACACCACCAAACCGCTTGACAAAATCCTCGCGCAAATAATCACCTCGTCTGACATGAACGCCCACACTCTCCGTCGATTGGATCTGTTTCAAAACAACAGCATTGGCCTCATTCAAAGGAAGTTTCTTAAACTGAACATGGGCGGCAGGTGACCAATACTTCTTCGACATCCACTTGCCCATAAAAAACAGACGATTCTCTGAAAAATTGTCGTCTCGCGATTTTCCCTCTTCATATTGTTTCGGGAAATAATGCCAATAAAATTTCAAGAACAGATAAAGCCATAAGGGGATCGGCTTGATGTTGATCTTGAAATATTTGTCCAATTCCAATCCATTATAGGCTGTATTATAGGCATGCGTCTCATCCTTATAATACACACTATACCCCTTGGATCTTAAATAGCACATCAGTACATACTGGAAAAGCTGTGTACCAATCCCGCCCGTCAATAAGACAATCCTTTTGTTCTTCATAAGCTTATATCACAAATGAACTACAACGACTTGCAAACATACACATCAGGATGGAACATCGTTATCATCGTCATCACTGGAATAACCGTAGCCGTAGCCATATCCATACCCATAGCCATAACCGTTACTATAACCCGCTATACTACGCATTTTCGTACCATTCATCAGCAATGTCAGATGCTTATATTTTCGATTCAGCCGATAATCATTCTCCAAATCCAAAATATGTTTCCGTTGTGACAACCCGGCACGTACGATGAAAATGGTTCGATCGACATACCGTTCCCAAATCGGTACGTCAGCCATATTCAAGACGGGGGGACAATCGATAAAGACGAAATCATATTCCTTACGTACCGATTGGATCAACTCACCTAACCGATGGCTGTGCAATAATTCTGTTGGATTGGGAGGTATTGAGCCGATCGGCAGAATGTGCAACGTAGGATATTCATCCGGTTTCACCAACAACGAATCAATATCATCCGTTTTGCCACCGAGATAGTTACTGATTCCCTGATAGGGACCTCCCCAGAAAATTGAGGTAGAAGCATGCCGCAAATCACCATCAATCAATAAAACGCGTTTGCCTCGCAACGACATGACAGTAGCCAAATTGTTCGATACAAAGGTCTTGCCTACACCCGGATAGAAAGAGGTCAGAATATACACATTATCGGTACCTGTTTGCTCACTCTCCATAAATTCCAGATTACTACGTACCACACGGAAGGCTTCGTTGACAATGTCTTTCTTTCCCTGCTGTACCACCAGACACATGCTCGATTTCTTTTTCCAGAAACGGAATTTTTTAGATTTGCGAAGGGTTCGGCGCGTATTCGGAATATCTCCGATGATGGGGATGGTTGTGCGTCGCTCCAAATCCCCTCTATCCCGAATCGATGAATCCAGATTAGCGACCAAGAAAATTACAACAACCGGAATAAACAAACCCGCCAAAACGGCCACCATCAAGTTCCGCACGGTTTTTGGTGAAGTAGGAGCTTCACTACCATTCGGAATATCAATCAATTGCAGAATTTCCGAATTGTAGGTCATGCTGATCTCGTTCTCCTCATACTTCTGCAACAGGAACAGGTAGAGGCTCTCTTTGACATTCTGCTGTCGTTCGATCGTTGCCAACTGCATCGCCTGTTCCGGGTTAGAACTGATTTTGGAAGCAGTCTCCTCATTATAGCCCTCCATCGACCGTAACTGGATCTGAACGGTTTCAACATGATTGTCTATGCTATGTAAAATGTTGTCACGCAAATGATCCAAGTCATTGCGTTTGTTGATCATCAATGGATTCTGTTCGGAGGTATAGGTCAGATGGCTGTTATACTCCTGCAACACACTGTTATAATGCGTTATCTGATTCTCAATGATATCATTTCCAATACCTGAATTAGATAGTAGAATCTGATGTTGGCTGGTATCAGATAAAATATTCCGGATATACATCGCCATGCTGATCTGATTGTTCAATTTCAAGATTTCATCATCCGAACGATTCTGCCGCTGCAAGTACATATCACTCACCCGGTCCAAACTGGTGATGCGGTTTTCACTCTTGAAAGAAGCAATCTCTTCATCAACCTGTTTCAAATCTTTCTCCAGCACCTTCATACGAGCCTGGATAAAACGGGAAGCACTTTGTGCAATCTGATTCTTGTCTTCAATCCATTTTTCGTTATAAACCTGCACCAAAGTGGAAAGCACGTTATCAGCCTGACGGATCGACCGATCGGTATATTCCAAATTAACAATCGTCGATTTGTCGTCACCATTATTGACCTTTAAGCGCTTACGCATTTTCGCTGCGGTACTCATCATTTGATGCTCATCCGCCAAATTGAGTCGTTTAACCACTTCACATAAGACATCCAATGAGGAGAGATGACGTACAATGTTATTCATATTGGTGGCTTGCTGGATCATGCCAATCTCACTCACATCCTGATAAGGTCCTTTACCACTGGCATTCTTACCCGTTGTTTCCTGTTTGATCAAGACAGTTGCACTGCGGGTGTACATCTTGGGGGTGACCGATAGATTGTAAAGTGTAAAGGCAACGATCACGGTGGTTGACAGCACAAACCAACGCCAATTTAAAAGGCAGAGTAACAGCAGATCAAGGAGCGAGATAAAATCTTCAACCGGCTTCTTGATGGGTTGATTAGCAGATGTATCCATGCAGATTTAAATTACTTGGCCAATAATGCGCTAATTGTGGTAATCAACGAGGCTACTGAAATCCAGAATGTGGGAGAACTGAGCGTATTACCACTCGCATTAGCCTCACGCTTTCGCTTGCTGTTGGGTGATACATAAATCAAGTCATTCTGCTGCAAATAGAAGGCCGGTGATTCCAGCACCTCCTTTTTACTCAGCAGATTGACATAATAGGTTCGATCCTCACCATCGACATTACGCAACACCATGACCGTTTCACGCTCACCATTGACGGTCAAATCGCCTGCATACGACAAGGCATCCAACAGGGTGAAATGATCTTTGGTAACATCAATGTGCCCCGGTTTATTGACCTCACCCAACACATTGACACCCATGTTGACATACTCCACGGTCACAATCGGGTCTTTCACCAAATCCCGTTCGATCAATCTCTTGGCAATATAGGCGGCTACTTCATCCCGCGATTTGCCTACGACTGACACTTTTCCCAACACCGGGAAACTGATATCTCCCTGATCATCGACCGTATAAGCAATTGCCTGACTGATACCTGTCGCTGTAGAACTACCTGCATTCGTAATGGGTTTGACAGAAGCACCCAAGGTACCTCTTTGGGCCTGCGAAGTCAGAGTAAACTGACTACTTAACATAGGATCACTACTATTGACAACGATGTTGATTTTATCGCCAGGCTGCAAACGGAACGTCTGTCGCTCCTGTAAAGCCATCCCTTGAATCTGTTGGGCATCCTGAAAATAAGCGATGTTGGTCGGACTGGAGCAGGCAGCTAAAGCCATCCATCCGCACAAACAGATCAGATGCCGCCAAGTATATCTAAATTTCATGATTGTACAAACTGATAATTAGGATTCAATCGGTTCCAATAAAGATCGATGAATACCCGAAATGGCTAAGGCCATATTTCCCAATGAAATAACCAATTTACGGTCACGAAGGATACGAACTACATAGCCAACCACACCCTCAAACAGGCCTGCCTTCACACGGACCCGGGGATGATGGGCAAATTTGGTAATCGGATCATGCAACAATTTGACTTGGTCACGAGCCGTTTGTAATAGGCGCATGAACATTTCCATCTCCACATCGGCTATTTGAGCCGGTTCGCCGGTCATCGTGTCTAACAACGGGGCACGCAGACCATCCATTCGACGGATGATCGGTTCAATCTGATCACATTGAACAAACACCAAATTCTGAATAGCTACCTCTTCTACCAAGACCATTTCAGTCCCTGCTGCATTGAGTCTTTCGACACAATGCATAGGCAGAAAATAGGTAACTCCTGCCTGCAGCAACATTTTTTCCAAGTCAGCACGACTGCCAACGCCTCGATAAACCACGTACCACATCTGTGAAATCAGCGCATCTATTAGGATAAAAAAAACACAATAAAAAATCTCCCCATTGTAGCCAAACTACTATAGGTAAACTCTTTAAGAATAAAGGTCAAACAAAATCAAATCATGCTTACCAGCGACAATTTATTTTTGTTTACAATATGTCTGTTCAAAGTAAAACTTGCGTTTCATAAATCTACTCATTTACTTTTATATTTGCATTCAACAGACTCTCTATCTATCTAATGCCAAGAGAAACAGCTTTTCAACTAACTATTTTCAACCCGGAAAATCCAGCTTAATGTTCCTTTCATGCATCTTTGTTGCAAAGATATACTTATTTGACGAAATATGAAAAAAACGAACAAATAAAAATCCCCCCCCCCCCGTTAAATTTTATTTAAATCTTTAAATCTATTCGTTCTTAGAGATCAAAAAGTATATACACACTCTCATCATTCGAACTTCTTCAGCCCCTTCATGATGATCTCGACCGTTGCTTGTGTCACACTTTTTCCCATAGGAGGTATCAGATTCTCCTGATAGAATTGCTTTCGTTGCGGTCTCATCGGATCCTCACCAGCCAACACCACCCGTTCGATAAAGTCAATAAGAGCGGCCTCATCTTTTCCTTGGTAATGCACAGCAAGTGCCTGTTTGCCCAATGCATTCAACTGATCCACATGCTCATGATCATGGCTCTGGACATACATAACCGGCTTTTGCGTATAGTGATATTCAACCAAAAAGGAAAAACAATCGTGAATCATGGCATCCGAGGTCATAAACAAATCCACAAAACCTGTCTGTTCCAATTGCGTATTCTCCCCTTCAGCCCATTGTTGATAATAGGCATTCGTTCGTTCTTTTCCCCATCCCGTATGACCATATAATCTGGAAATGAGAAAAGGATGTGGCTTAAAGGCAATCTGCAATACATCTTTGTACTTGTCTGCTATCGACAACATCAAATCTGCCATCCAAAGAAAATTCGAAACAGTGGCAACATGCTTCCGATGATGAGAAGGAATCGCACAATGGGGAGCCCAAACCAACCTTTTCTTCGGTCGATCCTGTTTCTTCCAAACCACCTTATCAGTAGGCTGATAATTCATGAACAGATCGGCATCCGGATAACCCACGACTTCCACATTCAGGTCTTTACGAAACGAATGTCGTACAGCTTCCTGCCGGTGCAATTCTGTCGAATAAAACAGTTTCCAAGCCAAATTTTGCAAGCGCGTATTGTAGGTCCAAGGGATCGTCCCCGTCCAAAAAGCATAGGGATAATAGCAAAACAGTTTATCCTCAAAATTGCTGGCGTTATGCAAAGGATGATACAACTTCGCTTTAGGCTGAGAATAGAACAGGATATCGGGATTAATTTTTTCACGGACATCATACTGTACCATTCCCTTTAGGTTGTAATCAATGAACGGAATACCTTTCGCTTGAAAAAAATCCCGAAGCTGATTCACATCCTGTTCTTGCTGATCCCGAGAGAGGTGATGAAAGGGGGAAAGAACGATGTACAAATCAAAACAATCATGCTGGCTCAATGCTTCATATAAACTTTGGTATTTCCACATAGAAAGATTAGCCGCAAAAAAGACGACCTTGATCCGATCTCTCTTTTGCAACGACCTGAGAAGTTTTGCTTGTCTATAACGCGTAGGTATCATTCTCAAGTTAAACAGATGTCGATGAAATTCCCTGTTGATATTCATGATTCTTTTGATTGTATTTTCTAATTAATAAACTTTTATATTACGTTGATGCAAATAGTTTATCTCGTAAGATGGAGGAGCTGACTCCGTCTGTATGATCCAGATAAACAACGGTACAACCCACCTCGGCAAACTCCTTCTCATATCGATTCCAGGCCTCAGTACCCTTCCAGTCTGAACCTACAAATACAGCATTGGCCCCCAGCTCCTTCACAGGACGTATTTTCTCCATGTCGGTTTGTGGAATTACCTGATCCACATAGCGTATGGCTTTTACAATAGCTATACGATCCTGCTCGTTGACAATGGGATACTTCTGCTTTCGTTTGTAGCAAAGTTCATCCGTAGTAACTCCCACTACAAGGATTTCGCATTGCTCCTTGGCCCGTCTGAGAATATTCAGATGACCGATGTGGAACATGTCAAATACACCGGTGGTGTAGCCGATTTTATATTTCTTTTCTGCCATTTTTGCAATTGATGTATTCCGTATAATCCTTTTCCGTATCAAATATCATCGCATGAACGGCGGCTTGCTGTTGCTCCTTCGACGGGAGTTTCATGTAATTGCCATAGCGATACGTCAGATACTCCTTGATGTGTTTGGAGCCATAGAGTACAGTGTCTTCAAAAGGTATATCCACAGGTTCCTCGAAGAAATGCTTGTCGAAGAGTCCAGAACGAAACTTGGCCGGTGTGATCCAATAGCACCACTTGAATCCCTCCTGCATATCCTCATACTTATAGATGTGTCTGTAGCAACAACGTGCCATCAACTGTGTGGGCAATATCTTCATGATTTTCAAGAGAATTGCCTCAATGGTACTTTTAGGGATCCTATTCCTTTGACTCAACCCATACAACGTCACGAATTTGGACTCGACATACACCAGTTTCTGAATCAGTGTGGATTCAGGAACCTTGTGTAGCATCATGATATCCACATAGATACCTTGATGTAAATCGGTTCGGTTTCGGAAGGCTTGCTCAATGAATGTGGTACCATTCATGCGCACTTTGGCATACTCCAAATGTTGGTTGACCGTACGCCACTCTTGTAGTACGAACTTCTTATTGCCGTCTGCCGCCATGGCAGCCTTGAACTTTTCATATTCTGCAGGTGTCATGAAGATGTCCAAATCATCGTCCCAAGGAATGAAGCCTCCGTGACGTATAGCCCCCAGGGCTGTGCCGCCCATGATGTAATATTCAATGCCATGCTTGCGACAGATGGCATCAATATACTTCATCACTTCCAAGATTTTGTCTTGAACACCACGAACTGATTTCTTTGGATCCATATCTGTTATATTTTTTTAGCCAAGAAATAAAACTTGTTCAACAGCCACTCTACACCTGGGATGTGGCGTGCTATCATAACTGCTTTGCGTATAACACGAAACAGGGCGATCTTCAGGTTGATCTTCCATGCGGAAGCCATCCATCTGTGAGGATGCGTGCTGATGACATAACTATAGTTTTTGTCCTGCACCAAAACCAACAGGTCCTTAAATCCACCTATCTTGATGTTCTGTACTTCCGGATGAAGATCATTGGTCTCTGGATCCGGGATGATGTTCCAGCGGTAACTGACATCGCTAATGTAACGGTACTTGCTGACAGCATACTGACTATAGTTCACCACCATATCCACCAAATCCGGATAGAGCCGTCTGACCTCTTCGTTGCGGAAAAAGTCTCGATTGCTGGTATAGCCTACACGCTTCTTCACGGGATTGCCATGTTGGCAGATGGTTTTATACGTAAATCCGTTATCTGCAAATCGTTTCGAGTACTTGACAAAGTATTTTTTTGCTTCTTCAAAATTGCCTCCACAAGCATCCAACACGTCGTAGTGATAGGAAATTTCATGCCCCCATGACTGCATTTCCTTGAGCATGCGAACATTCTCAGGATCCTTCAATAGGTATGCTTGGACATAATACGAACCGCAGATGCCATACTGATGTTCTATACTTGCCAAACGGTAAGCATTGGGTACAGCGGTCTCCACGTCATGCTTCAGCACAACGAATCTTTCATTTGGGGGAAGTTTCAACGACTGTTCTGCCGTACAGATGGTGAAGCCTCGCTCACGAATCATTCTGCAGAACTTGTCCCATTTTTTATAATAAAACATTACTGATGCTTCTTGATTTCCAAAGTGCAAACTTACTGTTTTTTTTGATATAAATATATACTTTCCTAAAGGAAAATTATACATAGGCAGTGACAATCCTACTGTAGGGTATCAAAAAACTTGCAAAAAAACAGCTATCATACAAAACAATGCTATAACTTTGTCCTCGGTGATCATAGCGTCACCACAGGTTCAATCAATTAAATTTCATCGAACTCACATTAATTAGTATTCTTTGCAACCAATATCGAATCAGTATGACAAACAAGTATAAAATAGCAGTCATCGGACTGGGTTACGTAGGTCTGCCCTTGGCCAGACTCTTTTCAACAAAATACAAGACAGTTGGTTTCGATATGAATCAACAACGTGTGGATGCACTGATGACTGGACATGATGAAACCTGCGAGGTTGCTGACGTTTTGCTGCAAGAAGCGATCGAAAAACATGGTTTTACCTGCACAACAGATTTGGACCAGATCAGAGCCTGCAACTTTTACATAGTAGCTGTACCTACACCGGTCGATGAGAATAACCGTCCTGACCTTCGCCCTCTGTGGAAAGCCTCTGAAACAGTAGGTCAAGTCATATCCAAAGGTGATATTGTTGTCTATGAATCGACTGTGTACCCCGGGACAACGGAAGAAGAGTGTCTGCCTGTCGTTGAAAAGATCTCCGGTCTTCGATTGAATGTGGATTTCTTTGCCGGCTATTCACCGGAACGGATCAATCCCGGAGATAAACAACATACCGTCGAAAAGATCAAGAAGGTGACTTCCGGTTCTACGCCTGAAATTGCAGACATCGTGGATGCTGTTTACAACACGGTACTAATCAACGGGACACACAAAGCTCCCTCCATCAAAGTGGCCGAAGCTTCCAAAATCATCGAAAACAGCCAACGTGATGTCAATATCGCTTTCATGAATGAACTGGCCAAGATATTCAATGCCATGGATATCGACACGCATGATGTGATAGAAGCTGCTGCTACCAAATGGAACTTCATCCGGTTAAGTCCGGGACTTGTCGGTGGTCATTGCATCTCTGTTGATCCCTATTATTTAATACAGAAAGCACAAGTGTATGGGGTATTGCCACGCGTGATGTATAATGCCCGCCGACTGAATGACGGTATGGGCAACTATGTGGCCGAGCAGACCATCAAATGTATGAACAAGAAAGGGGTCATGGTGAAAGATGCGAAGATTCTGCTGTTAGGAATCACCTTCAAAGAGAATTGTCCGGATATTCGCAACACCAAGATTGTAGATATCTACACGACATTGGAAGAATACACATCCCGGATTACTGTCTTTGATCCGTGGGCCAATCCCCAGACCGTCAAACAGCACTATGGCATTGAAATCGTGACGGAGCAACCCCATGAAACGTTCGACGCTGTCATTCTCGGCGTAGCCCACAAGGAGTTTCTCCACCTCGATGTAAAATGCCTGGTCAAAGAGGGTGGTGTCATCTACGATGTCCAAGGCATTTTACCCCGTGAGATCGTTGATGGACGTTTGTAACATGCTCCTGCATCGACCTGACTCATGGGATGATAGTATCAAAATCCAAATCAATGCCGTCTCGATTTAAACCCCGGATAAAGGAACGGTCCAACCAAATCGGTTCATAGTGAGAGAAGGGTGCCAGAAAGGCATGCCGATAAAACATACGTAACCGGTTCAACCAATACATACGGATTTTCTGACCTTGGAAGAGAACATCCATCTCCTTGATTTTGCATCGATGATGCAAGAAATAGACAGGTGTCAGCAATTCGATCACATAGCCAAAGAGCCGCGATGAGTTTGTATAAGGGGAGTATTTAACGTATTTCTCCATCTCGTTGCAGATGGAGAAAACCCAAGCGGCATATTGGTCATACAAACTTTTTTTGCAGATGACCATATTAAATGGGTAGTCGATATAATCCCGCAAAAACCTGTGCAAGGTGGGCAAATAGTCCGGGCACAATTGCTTCATAACAGCCCGCAAAATCAGTAGATCCTCCATCTGCATATAGGTCAGCACGGTAAACATGCGTGTATGAGCACGGAAAAACCGTTTGGGCAGAATCACATCCGTACCATCTTGAAAAAAGGATTCGATGTTTTCATTCGTGAAACGTTGCTCAAACTGGCGCCGGTATTGCGTCAGACCCACATACTCACAATCATGATAGTTTTTCCAGATCCAATAGATAGCTGTTCCCTCGCTATAATGCGGTCCCTTCTCACTGATATGATCCCCCGTGTCATCACCAACATAATCGCCCATGGCCAGCTTATCTTGCTCATCCGCATGGATACGTTCGAGATGAATGGGTGTATAGACCTCATCGTGAGGGATTCCATCGACCGGTTTATGGCTGCATACAAATATCTTCAGTTTGTTCATTGCTGCTGTTGGTTATTAGGATGGATCCACAAATAATTATATTTCACCCATGAATATCGGTTTCATCCCCTCCCATTCATGGATACAAGGATGACTGCCATTATGCCACCCAGGATTGGGAGTCATATAATCCGTTCCGTAACGTGTACTGAGCCATTCATGATAATTTTCCGGAACATTCACCTCGATACTCTCAAACGGAACGCGGATGACCCGCTCGCTCAACGGCACTTCAACCCGGTTGCACAACACATGTCCAGCCCGTTCCATGGAGTCTATCCAACTCGTACAACCCTCGGCAAATTTAAATTCACATAAATACTGAACCGTATCTTCATACACATAGAATATATCCAGTGCTACGTTATGCTTTTCATACGTATCTTCACGAGCCAGTTTGCCTCCTTCCAACTGGAAACTATGTCTTAACGCAAATCCGTTCTGCTCCAGAATCTGCTGAACTCGATCAGGGCCTTCTTTGGCAAAGATAGCCACATCGATATCAAAATCATGTTTGATAAAACCATGTTCCCGGACTGCACCCAACATGGAACCAGCCACCATCATATAATTCACACCATGTGAAAGCATAAGAGCATCAAAATCCTTCAGAACTGATTCTCCATATTTCAAAAAAATCTTGTTTCGATTATCGGTTATCCGTTGCTTATAGGGATAATAAAACGGTTTCAACAGCGACTTCATAAACGGGATTTTCGCCACATTGTTGGCAATCCGAATCAATTTAGGTGATAATACAGTTCTCATATTTGATGCTTTACATTGATTGCATGTGATTACACACACTTTACGTTGCAAAGATATGATAATAATCCTAAATTCCTACACCATCAGCATAAAATATAAAAGAACATAAGTGACTTGCCCCAAGAACTTATGTTAAAATGCCCTTTAACATAAGTGCAAAGGCCCATGAACCTATGTTCTCCAAAAGGGTTGCTCAGATGTAGTATTCCATCATCTCGACGAGGCCGGCACGGAGGGCATATTTGGTGGCTTCATACACATTACTCACCTCCAATTTGCGGAACAGATTTTTCTTGTGCGTGGTAACGGTATGGACACTGGAGTTGCGTAGGGCCGCAATCTCCTTGACGCTCTTCCCATGAGCGATGAGTTTCAGAATCTCGGTTTCGGTCGGTGTCAACAATAGAGGAGTTGTCTCCGGCTCCGGAGTGGCCGCCAATACATTGGCCACCATATGACAATAGAAGGGTTCATCCTGCACGGCACACTGCAAGGCAGTACGGATCTCCTCTGCTCCACACTCCTTCAAGAGGAATCCCACATGCAGTTCCGCACTCAACCGACGGATCATCGGCTCATTCAGTTCATTGGCCACCAACAACCAATAACTGTCACGGAAACGCTTCTCCAAGACCAGCAGTTCATCCAGACTCTGCAGGTCAAACAAAGCATAATCCAACAGGACAATGGATCGTCCATGCGTCTGTTCCAATGCCTCCACCAACGCCTGTTTGGAAGAGACGACCTGCTGTCCGACACCCACATAGTATTGTGCGAGGATGCGTTGCCAGCCCACCCGAGTAAGTGCCTGGTTGTCGGCCAGTATGAAAACAAACTCCGTTATACCCATTGTCCTGCAGAATCATTCATCAAGTAAATACCATCCTTATTTTACAGTGGATAGTCCTCAAAGGCATACAAAACGGTCGAGAGGTAACGTTCACCGGTATCGGGCAACAAGGCTACGATGGTCTTGCCGGCATTCTCCGGTCGTTTCGCCACCTGAATAGCTGCATAGAGGGAAGCTCCGGAAGAGATACCCACCAACAGACCCTCCTTATGTGCCAACAGGCGGGAGGTACGAATGGCATCATTGTCAGCTACCGGAAGAATTTCATCAACCACGTCGCGACGGAAGTTCTTCGGCTCGAAACCGGCACCGATACCTTGGATCTTATGCGGACCGGGCTGACCTCCTGACAAGACATGCGAACTCTCCGGTTCAACAGCCACTGCCTTTACGGTCGGCTTATGACGCTTGAGTCCCGTAGCCGTACCGCTCAATGTTCCTCCTGTACCCACACCGGCCACGAAAATATCGACCTGTCCATCGGTATCTTGCCAAATCTCTTCGGCTGTCGTACGGAGATGTGCCTCCGGATTGGCCGGATTCTCGAACTGCTGCGGGATAAAGGCACCCGGATTGGCCTCTTTCAGTTCATTTGCCTTGCGGATCGCCCCCTTCATACCTTCGCTACCGGGTGTCAGAATCAACTTGGCACCCAGGGCTTTCAGCAAGTTCTGCCGTTCAATACTCATCGTTTCAGGCATCGTCAGAATCAACTGATAACCTTTGACGGAAGCTACCCAAGCCAGACCTACACCCGTATTACCACTGGTCGGTTCGATGATCAAAGCTCCGGGCTTCAGCTGTCCGCTCTGTTCAGCAGCCTCAATCATAGCCAAAGCAATTCGGTCCTTGACGCTGCCACCAGGGTTGAAATACTCCAACTTGACAATCAATTTAGCCTGCAGGTTTTCTGCTTTCTCAATGTTACGAAGCTCCAGCAAGGGAGTACGGCCGATCAGCTCGGTCAAGCTTTGATAAATTGTAGCCATATCTTTCTGTTTTAATGTTTTCAAATTTCATACCGCAAAGATAGAGGCTCCCGCCGGGCACCACAATACCATAAATTTGGTATTTTTGCCAAAACAGATATACCCCAGTCCATTTCGTCAGGAATTCAGACGTTCGACGCTCTTGACTCCCTTCACCGTCCGAATCTTCTTGATCAGGACGTTCAACGAAGTTGTATCCTTGACCGTCACCGTGATATTACCCTGGAACAGTCCATCTACTGCCGAGTCAATGTTCAGAGAACGGAGCGAGACACTGCTCTCCTTGCCGATCACCGAGGTGATGTTGGTCACGATGGCAATATCATCACGACCAATCACCCGCAAGGTCACACTATATCCATCACTGCCCTTGCCGCTCCACTTGGCACGGATAATGCGATAGCCAAAGCGGCTGAACATCTCCTGTGCATTGGGGCAATCCATACGATGGATCTTGATACCCTGAGTCGAGACAAAACCGAACACCTCATCTCCATAGATCGGGTTGCAGCATTTGGCCAACTTGTACTCAACCCCCGTCAGGTTCTTGTCGATCACCAACACATCCTTGTTGTTCGAGATCTCCTCGACATGGGTCGTGGTGACAAACTCCCCGGCACTCCGCACCTCCTGATGATCCTGCGTACCGTTCTCTTTACGCACCATCTCCAGATACTCATCAATAACACTGTTGGCATCCAACCGCTCCTCGGATATCTCGATGTAAAAATCGGTCACCGTCTTGAAACCTTTCTTCTTGATGTAACGCATCAAGACCGGTTCCTCCAGGTCGATCTTCCGGTTCTTGAAACGACGTTGCAGCATCTCCTTGGCCATATCCACCGCTTTGGTCTGCTCCTCCCGCAGGGCCTGTTTGATCTTTACACGCGCCTTGGAGGTCACCACGATGTTGAGCCAATCCCGTTTGGGCGACTGCGAGGGTGAGGTAATCACCGACACGGTGTCACCATTGTGCAATACATATTTAATAGGTACGTTCTTGTCGTTTACCTTGGCAGAGACACAACGGCACCCCAACTTCGAGTGGATCGCAAAGGCAAAGTCCAGCACGGTTGCCCCTTTGGCCAACTTGATGAGTTCGCCTGTCGGGGTGAACACATAGATCTCGTCCTTGTAGAGATCCATCTTGAAATCCTTCATCAGATCCAACGGATTGGAACCTTTGGTCTCCAAGGCTGCCCGTACGGTGTTGAGGAACTCGTCCAGACCACTCTCGGCCTTCACACCTTTGTATTTCCAGTGAGCCGCCAAACCCCGTTCGGCAATCTCATCCATACGCTTCGTTCGGATCTGTACCTCCACCCATTTGTTCTGTGGACCCATCACCGTGATGTGCAGACTCTCATACCCATTGGTTTTCGGGATAGAAATCCAGTCCTTCATTCGGTTGGGATTGGGCTGATACATGTCTGTGATAATCGAATAGACCTGCCAACACTCGGAACGCTCCTTCTCCAACGGGGTGTCCAGGACAATACGGATGGCAAACAGATCGTAGATGCCTTCGAATTCGATCTTCTGCTTCTTCAGCTTGTTGTTGATCGAATGGATCGACTTGGTACGCCCCTTGATGTCGAACTTAAAGCCAGCCTCCTCCAGTTTCTGCTTGATCGGTGCGATGAACTGGGCAATGTAGGCATCGCGCGAACGTTTGGTCTCGTTCAGTTTCTGCTTGATGAAATCGAACTGCTTGCGGTCGGTATATTTGAGCGACAAATCCTCCAGCTCGCTCTTGATCTTGTACAGACCCAAACGATGTGCCAACGGTGCATAGAGATAGGCCGCCTCCGTAGCCAACCGGATCCGGTCATCCTCCTTCAGCTTCTTGCCCAGACGCATCATACACAGACGGTCGGCAATCATGATGAGAATGACGCGCACGTCCTCGGCAAAGGAGAAGAGCAAATGGTGGAAGTTTTCCGAGTTGACCGCCGTATTGCGGGCATACAGATCCGATGTCTTGAGCAGCCGTTTGATCATCAAGGCAATGTCAGCATCGAAGGTCTGCTCCACCTCCTCCAACGTGATGACCCCCTTCATCACCGGACGATACAGCAGGATAGCCATGACAGAGGTTCGTTTCAACCCGATCTCTGTCGTCGCGATCAAGGCCGTGTCGATGTTCCGCAGCAGGCCATTGATCCCATTTTTATCCCTCCCGTAGCAATCCATGGCGACAATGTGCTGCATCAACTCCTTCATTTTCCGAATATCCTCCTTGTGCAAGAAGGCATAAAGACTACGCACTAATTGTCTGTACTTGGAGAAAAATTCCTTCTTCTCCGCTTCTGTAAAGAATGTTTCTCTGTCCATAGTTATCATCTTTTTGACCGTTAAAAAGAGGGACAAACCCTAAAACTGACCGTAAAAGTATCTTTTTTATCGGGAATTTGCTTTTTTCTGCCGGTATTTTTTTACATTTGCGAATATTATTAATGCATTTATACTATGTTAAACGCGAAAGATTTAGAATTGCTACAAGCAAAAGGCATCAGCGAAGCCAAAATGGAAGAACAATTGGCTTGCTTCGCCAAGGGTTTTCCCTATTTGGAAATCGCCGCTTCTGCCTCGGTGGAGAAGGGTATTATGGTGATTCCGCAAGAGTCACAATCCACCTATATGGCTGCATGGGACGCTTATCTGGCAAAAAACAAACGTATCGTGAAATTCGTTCCGGCATCCGGAGCTGCGAGCCGTATGTTCAAGAACCTATTTGAGTTCCTGTCAGCCGAGTATAATAAACCGACCAACGCATTTGAGAAGAAGTTCTTCGGTGAGATCACTAAGTTCGCTTTCTATCCGGCATTGAATGCCAAATGCGTCGAGAACGAAGGTAAGGACATTCCGACTTTGGTAGCTGAAGGTTCCTACAAGGCTGTCGTTGCCAACCTGTTGGAAAGCAAAGGACTGAACTATGGCCAGTTGCCGAAAGGTCTGTTGCTGTTCCACACCTATCCTGACCGCGTACGTACGGCCATGGAAGAGCACTTGGCCGAAGGAGCCATGTATGCCAAGAACAATGCGGGTGAGGTGAACATCCACTTTACGGTTTCACCGGAGCATAAGGCTTTGTTTGAAGCGTTGGTAGCCGAAAAGCAGGGAGAATACGAAGATAAGTTCTCAGTGAAGTATGACATTTCGTTCAGCGTGCAGAAACCCAGCACTGACACGGTGGCTGCAGCTATGGACAACACCCCGTTCCGCGATAAGAACGGTAACCTGTTGTTCCGTCCGGGTGGACACGGTGCCTTGATCGAAAACTTGAACGATGTGGATGCTGATGTGATCTTCGTAAAGAACATCGACAACGTCGTACCCGACAGCTTCAAGTGTGCAACGGTTATCTGGAAGAAGGTGATTGCCGGTGTACTGGTTTCCGTTCAGGAGAAGATCTTCAACTACCTGAAGCTGATTGAGAGCGGCAAATATACGCACGAGCAGGTAGAAGAGATGATCCACTTCCTGCAGGAGGTACTCTGCACCAAGAATCCGGATACGAAGTTGCTGGAAGATGCCGAACTGATTCTCTATATCAAGAGCAAGTTGATGCGTCCGTTGCGTGTCTGCGGTATGGTGAAGAATGTAGGCGAACCGGGCGGTGGTCCGTTCCTAGCTGTCAATCCGGATGGCACCATTTCTTTGCAGGTACTGGAAAGTTCACAGATCGACATGAAGGATCCGGCCAAGAAGGCTATGTTCGAAAAGGGAACTCACTTCAATCCGGTGGATCTGGTTTGTGCTGTCAAGGATTATCAGGGCAACAAGTACAACTTGCCGGAATATGTGGATAAGAATACCGGTTTCATCTCCTTCAAGAGCAAGGATGGTCGCGAACTGAAAGCATTGGAATTGCCGGGATTGTGGAACGGTGCGATGAGCAACTGGAACACGATCTTCGTGGAGGTACCGATCGAGACCTTCAATCCGGTAAAGACCGTCAACGACCTGTTGCGTCCGGAACATCAATAAAAGGGACTATACATTATTATAATATGTCGCCGATAGCCTACCCAAAAGACTATCGGCGACTGTTTTTAAAATGCATATCCAAAACCGATATTCAGATAGATGGGATACATCGCAAAAGTGATGGTCTCAAAACCGCTTCGAAAGATATCATTAAGCCCCCAGGTCAGATCACCGAAGACGATCAGATGTTTGAAGGCTCGCCACTCGGCTCCCGCTTGAACGCCCCAAAAGAAAGAGCGCAGATCCTTCGAAAAGTCATAGGAAGCCTGATTGTCTCCATGAAACTCCACTTTTGTACCGATCGGATTGTTCTCCCGCAGATAACCATCATACACATAGCCGGCAAAATCGCCACTGGTCTTGAACGACAGATAGGGACCCACCGAAAGGTTCACCCGTTTGTTGAGTCGATAGACCGCCAACAAGGGCAGGGAAAAGAAGTCCATCTCCACCTTGGTCTGTACGCCACCGGTCCAGTTTCCTTTCAGCTTCTCACCACCGGCACCGATGATCTCCATGCCGTAGTTCTTCACCGTCGCTTTCGTCTCCATCGACTTGTTTTCCAACTTGAAGCCGATCTGTGCTCCCCAACGTTGTTCGGCACCGAACCATTTCCGCACATCTCCTTCGATCGCAATGGCCAAACGGGGACGATAACTATCAATCGAACGAATCTCCCGAGGCAAGGGTAACGGAGAGGTACCTCCGATGTTAAACCCTGCCTTTACCTGATATTCCAATCCACGCAAGGAGGACCAGACAATTCCCTTATTGACATCCTGCTGTGCCTGGACAGCCACTGTCATACACCAGACCAACAAAACGATCCAGCTCCATCTATTTATTAATCTTCTGCACATATCACTTCTACTTCATCTATATATAATGTACTGCCCTCTGCTCCCTCAAATGTATCGCCATGGATACTGGACGAAAAGACCATGCCTAACTTATAACCTCCCTTCGCTAACTTCTCCGGATCGACACTTCGTCCCGGACGGGTTACAAACGGAATGTAAAAATGCGTCCACTCATCCGTCTCTTGCTGGTTCTCAATCCGCGCCACAGAGACCAGGTTGGGACTGGTCAACCCGTTGAAGCCATCCAGGAACTTCACATTCTCATCCGTCTCATAAAAGATGGCATAGATGTCGCACATGTCTTTCATGCCAGACACCGGCTGGCCATTCTTCTTATAAACGGGTCCTGCCTTGTATTTGTAATAACCACAGAGATAGGTCGGCACATGCTCGAACGGACGTCCCAACAGCGTACCCTTGCGGGCATCAGGAATCGCATTCAGGATGTCAAACGTCCCGATGAACAGGTTCCCTGCGGCAATCGGCATTCCGAACATACTGCCAAAATCGCCCGTACTACAGGTCACCAACTTGGCACATTTACCCACAAAGCCGTGATCGTCCTGCATCGTCGGGAAGTCATACATACCCAACTGATTATTGGTCAAGGCAAAACCTCCATTACCACTGGCCCAAGTGACCGAATCGCCATTCGCCAAGATGTCGTAAAAGATCTGATAACGACCATAGGTCGGCTCCAACGAGATAGTTTCAAAATGATACTCCGTGCTGATACCGGAGACAATGCAACGGACCGTGTAGGTCTTCGACCAGTTCCGGTCTTCCGAAGTCACCACATATCGCTGCGGATTGGTAAAGTCAAACACGGTCCCACTGGCCGGGGTGATTGTTGCACCCGGTGTCAATGTAAACTCCGGGGCCAAGTGCGTAATGTCGGCATCCCCTTTGACCGTCAAGGTCACCGTTTCATTCTCAATCTCCGGATCGGTCTTCAAGACCTCCCCCGGTACGACACAAGTCAGAATGTCTGCTTCTGCATTCGGAGCCTCCTCACGAATGCAGGCTGTCAAACTCAGCAGCAACAAGACCGCTGCTATTCCCCATTTTAAATTCCTCATCTTCTTAAGAAATACGTTGTTTTTGTTTTTCAATTCGAATGCGTGCATCCACGGCAAAGATTCCCCGTTCATTCGCGATGAGCGGATTGATGTCCATCTCCTTGATCTCCGTCGCAAAGCGTAACAGGGTCGAGAGACGGACAATGAGGTTGGCATAGAGCGACTCATCCACGCCCTGTTGCCCCCGTGTTCCCTTCAAGATCGGATAGCCTCGCAACGAGCGAATCATCGAGAAAGCCTCAGTGGCTGTCAAGGGGGCCAAGCCGTAAGATACATCTTTCAATACCTCTACAAAGATACCGCCCAATCCACAAAAGACCACATGGCCGAAACGTTCCTCATAGGTGGCACCCAGGAAGAGTTCACATCCCTTCAGCATCGGCTGTACCTGCACCGCCGTCACCTCTGGCAACCGCATCAGCCGTTCAAACTCGAACAGTAGATGTTCATCACAACGAATGTTCAACGCCACACCGCCCATGTCGCTCTTATGCAGCGGCCCTACGACTTTAGCCACCACCGGATAATGTACGCGACGGGCAAAGTCGAGCAGTGTCTCGGCTTGATCCGAAACGCACTCTTTCACCAAAGGAATCTGGGCTGCACGCAACAGGGTACGTACCTGTTCCGGATTCAGATAGCCATCCTCCACCTGATCGATGAGCCGGCGTACGGCTGGCACATCCACACCATACAATTGAATATCGCCACTGGCAGGACACGGGGTATTGAGTACCCGCGACAGGGCTGTACCCAAAGTCACTTCGTCTGTAAAATTGACATGCCCCTTCCGAATGAAACTCTTGACCTCCGGACCGGCCGTCACAATAGAGGGCAGGATCGGGAAGATCGGTTTCTGGCAACTCTCCATCTTCCGATGAAGCAGATCCAAGGCATCATTCAGTTTCTGTAGCCCCGTACTGCCAAAGATCACCATCATCAAATCGACCTGATCAAACTTCTCTTCGCAATAGTCAATGGCCGTAGCGAGATGTTCGACCGTACCGGTACCGATAATATCGATGGGATTACCAACAGCCGCCCCCGGCAACAACTTTGACTTCAATTCCTCTGCCAGCGGACCCTCAAAAGGCGGTACGTTCAGTCGTCCTTTAGAGAGCGCATCCGCCAACATGACCGCCGGACCACCCGCATGGGTGACAATGGCACAATTCTTCCCTTTCACCTCCTTCAGGGTAAAGATGCTGGCTACAGTCGTCAATTCTTCTCGGCTGAAGCAACGCACAATACCCGCCTTACGGAAGAGAGCCTCCACCGCTGAGTCAGAACTGGCGATGGCTCCGGTATGCGACGAAGCAGCCCGTTTCCCCGACTCGGTCGCACCCGCCTTGATGGCTGCAATCCGGCATCCCTTCCGGATCAAGGAAGCTGCATGATGAAGCAACTTGTCCGGCTGCTTGATCTGCTCAATGTACAGAATCTTGATCTTTGAATCGCGGGAGGGATGGAAAGTCTGATCCATGTACTCCAACACATCTTCGACACCGATCTGCTTGGAATTGCCAACCGACCAAACCGACGAGAAACGCAACCCCTTGGTCAGGGCAGATTCAATAATATAAAGGGCCGTAGCACCGGAACTGGAGATAAAATCAACCCCCTCCGGATCAAACTCCGGTACGGGACGTGTAAAGACACCGTGGAAACGCATATTCATCAAGCCGATGCAATTGGGACCAATCATGGAAGCACCCGCCTCATTCACGATGTCCAGCATCTGCTGTTCCAACCTACCCCCTTCGACCGTCTCCTCGCCAAAACCGGCAGAGACTACGATAAAAGCCTTGGTTCCCTTCTGGCGGGCCAACACCTCCATGACGGAGGGACACACCCGATTGGGAACTGACAGAATTGCCATTTCGACCGGAGGCAGTTCTTCAACCGAAGCATAGGTACGTACACCCTGTACATCCGGATCCTTTGCATTCACAACATACAACGTACCTGCATATTGTCCGTCCAACAGATTGCGGACGATCTGCCCTCCCGGCTTGTGGACATTATTGGACCCTCCAACTACCACAATACTATGAGGATCAACAAGTTCTCTATTAACCATAGCTGAATCATCTAAAAGGTTCATACTGGATTCGAAACAAATATACTCTTTTTCAGTCAGACTAAAATCAAACTGAAAAAATTTTTTCTTACCGATTCATTGCTCAGTTTACAATTTTCAATTATTTTTGTCGGTATCAATGAAAAGAGTTGTTTGTTTCACTCTTCTCAAAAAAGATTGCAAAAAAAAATACCATAAAGACTAATGACAAAAAAAAGTAATTCAAACCATTCTCTCTTTCTCCTGGGTGGCGTAGCAATTGGTCTCGCCCTAGCTGTTGGAGCCTACATGACGTCGGTGCACTTTTCGTCTGACGAGTCCTGTATGCAATGCCATGTTCATCCCCATGCTGAAGAAAGCTGGAAATTGTCCAAGCATGTGAATAACGGCAGTGGTGTCAAGACGCACTGTGTAGCGTGTCACCTTCCGCCCCAAAGCCAGACGTGGGCACACTATTCGGCGAAAGCCAAATTGGGATTGATGGATGTGTGGTCTTATCTGACCAAAGATAGCGCAGATTTCAATTGGGATATGAAATCAGAGTTGGAAAATGCGGTGAAGTTCATTCCGAACGAATCATGTAAGGAGTGCCACCAGAACCTCTTCCCGTCAGGGATCAGCGATGATGGCGTGACAGCTCACCTCTATTACGACGAAAACGAAGAAAAACTGAATTTGCAGTGTATCAGCTGCCACTTGGATGCTGGTCACTACAACCCCAACTATAATCACTCGAAACTGGCAGGAGTTCCGGGATCAGGCAACAGCACAACACCGGTCGATACCAGCCTCTTCTTCAAGGAAGCGACTCCGATCACAGCCTTTGCCGATTATACCGAACAGATTCCGGGTACCATAGTATCCTTCAAGATGGTAGCCATCCCGGGCGGTACCTTCCAAATGGGTAGCAACGACAGCGAACCGTTCCACAAGGCAGACGAGAGCCCAGTTCACAAAGTGACCGTCAACGACTTCTTTATGGCTGAAGTGGAGGTAACATGGGATCAGTATTGGGCCTTCTACGGTAACACGATGAGTGAAGGTCGTACACCGCCAGAAGTGATCTATGCCAACAACAGCCGTCCTGACGTGGATGCTGTATCCGGTCCGACACCTCCGTTCGGATTCCCGGACCAGGGTTGGGGTAGCGGTGACCGTCCTGCCATTACGATGACACACTATGCCGCAGAGACCTTCTGCCAGTGGCTTTCCTTGAAGACCGGCAAGAAGTATCGTCTCCCGACAGAGGCTGAATGGGAATATGCAGCCCGCGGTGGTACGGAGACGCCCTACTTCTTCAGTGGTAACCCGAAGGACTTCTCCGATCAGGGATTCTGGCGCAAGTTCTTCGATGCAAAGACAGACAGTATCAGTTCGTATGTGATCTACAGCAAGAACAGTCAAAACAAGACTCAGGAACCGAATTTGGTGAAAGCCAATCCGTTCGGATTAAAGAATATGATGGGTAACGTCATGGAGTATTGTGCGGACAAGTACGATCCCGAAGCCTACAAGAAGCAGGGTGACAATGCAGTCAACCCGTTGTGCACTGAAGGCGACGAATGGGTAGTACGTGGTGGTAACTACACCTCCGATGCAGCTGACCTGCGTTGTGCAGCCCGCGACTACACGAAGCATGACCTTTGGTTGAAGACCGACCCGCAGCAGCCCAAGAGTATCTGGTGGTATTCTGACATCCGGGGTATCGGATTCCGTGTTGTATGCGAAAATGTACCGAATCAATAAACATTATTAACTTCTATATTATACCAGAATGAAAGAGACTAAATTCAGCAGAAGATCGTTCCTGAAGAGTTCTGCCATGGCAGGTGTCTTAGGAACAATAGGAACAGGTAGTGCAGCCAGCATGTTGACATCATGTGCAGGTGGCGAAGGTGCAGCAGCTTCACAGGCTGTGAAGAATGCAGGCGAAGGTAAATGGCACATTCCCGAATTGCCCGACTTGGCAACAGACGGTAAGGAACTGAAAGCCGGTGTGATCGGTTGCGGTGGCCGTGGATCCGGTGCAGCTTTCAACTTCTTGAATGCTGCTAATGGCGTTACCATCACAGCTTTGGGCGATACGTTCCAGGAGCGTGTTGATGCTTTGGCTGAGAAACTGAAATCAGAGAAGAACATCGATGTTCCGGCCGACAAGCGTTTCGTAGGTTTGGATGCTTACAAGCAGGTTATCGACAGTGGTGTTGATGTAGTGATCATCGCTACTCCGCCGTTGTTCCGTCCGGTTCATTTCCAATATGCAACTGAAAAGGGCAAACACAGCTTCTTGGAGAAACCGATCTGCGTGGATCCGGTAGGCTATCGTACCATCATGGCTACAGCTAAGCAGGCTCAGGCTAAGAACTTGTGCGTTGTAACAGGTACACAGCGTCACCACCAGCGTTCATACGTAGAATCTTACAAGAAGATCTTGGAAGGTGCTATCGGTGAAATCACAGGCGGTATCGTTTACTGGAACCAGAGCATGTTGTGGTATCGTGAACGTCAGAAAGAATGGAACGACTGCGAATACATGATCAAGGACTGGGTGAACTGGAAATGGCTTTCTGGTGACCACATCGTTGAACAGCACGTTCACAACATCGACGTATTCACATGGTTCAGCGGTTTGAAACCGGTGAAGGCTGTCGGCTTCGGTTCTCGTCAGCGTCGTATCACAGGTGACCAGTACGATAACTTCAGCATCGACTTCACGATGGAGAATGGTATCCACCTGCACAGTATGTGTCGTCAGATCGACGGTTGCGCCAACAACGTAAGCGAGTTCATCCAGGGTACAAAGGGTAGCTGGAACAGTGCTACCATGGAGATCAAGGATTTGGCTGGCAACGTAGTTTGGAAGTTCGACAAGGATGCTGAGAAGACTCAGTACAAGCAGGTTGACCCCTACACACTGGAGCACGTAGATTGGATCAACTGTATCCGTGGCAACAAACCGGTTGAACAGGCTTCTGAAACAGCTGTCGCCAACATGGGTGCTATCATGGGTCGTGAGGCTGCCTACACAGGTGCTGAGACTACATGGGATGCCATGACGGCTTCTGCTTTGGATTACACTCCGAAGGATCTGAACCTCGGCAAGATGGATATGAGCGGATTTACCGTTCCTGTTCCGGGCAAACCGTTGGAAAAGAAATAATCCGAGCGTTGTATGGAATTCAATAGAAGAAACTTCTTAAGAGGTGCTGCCCTTGCCATGGGTGGCACCTTGCTTGCATCATGTGCAGGCGGAAATGCAGAGCAGAAAGAGGGCGAGGCTTGTTGTAACGACAAGAAGAGCTGCCCGAACAAGAAGAATGTAGAACTGAAGCTCTCCTTCCAAGAGGGTACAGCTCCGGGTGAAAACCTGAACGAGAAGTTCGACTACATGGAGAAGATGGGTATCGTCGGTTTCGAACCGGGTGGTCGCGGACTCTCCAAACGCGTAGAAGAGATCCAGAAAGCGTTGAGCGGTCGTAACATCAAGGTGAGTGCCATCTGTGCTGGTTTCGAAGGTTTCATTCTGTCTGAGGATGCAGCCGTACGCAAACAGTGTATGGACACCATGAAGGAGATCATCGAGGCTGCTGGTGCACTGGGTTCAACCGGTGTCATCATCGTTCCGGCATTCAACCATCAGAAGCCCTGCAAACCGCATACACAGGAGACACGTGATTTCTTGTGTGAACAGTACAACGAAATGGGTACTTTCGCTGCACAGCACAACACGACAGTGATCTTTGAGCCGCTGAACCGCAAAGAGGCCTTCTACCTGCGTCAGGTGGGTGATGCCGCTTCATTGTGTCGCGACATCAACAATCCGGGTGTTCGTTGCATGGGTGACTTCTGGCACATGACTTGGGAAGAGAACTCCGATATGGGTGCTTTCCTGTCAGCTGGCGAATACCTGCAGCATGTACACGTAGCCAGCCGCAAACGTCGCAGCATGCCGGGTGAGGATGGCGAAGCCGATAACTACGTAGAGGGATTCCGCGCATTGAAGATGATGGGATACGACAAGTATGTCAGCTTCGAATGTGGTTGCCAGGGCGATCGTAACGTCGTATTGCCGGCAGCAGTGGAATTGCTCCGTAAACAATGGGAAGAGGCTTAAACCGATGGCATTGGTTTATCCCCATATACAACTGAGTGAGGTGGTGGAAGAGCACCCCTCACTCATTCCTATGATTAACCGGTTTGGCATCCGTTTAGGGCTGGGTGACAAATCGGTCAAGATGATATGTGAAGCGCATGGCTTGGATCCGGATTTCCTGCTGACGGTGATCAACACCTACCTGAATGAAGATTATTTCCCGGAAAAGAAACTGCAGACCTTCCACACGTCACAGATCATCGACTACCTGACAAAGACCAATCTCTATTATGCCCGTTACCAGTTGCCGAACATCGAGCGTCACCTGCAGTCGTTCATCCAGCAGAGTGCACCGGACAATCCCTCCCTGACCCTCATCGGCAAGTTCTTCCATTCGTTCAAGACCGAGTTGATGGCGCGTATCCAACAGGATGACACGGTCTGGTTTCCCCGTTGCCTCACGTTGTGCCAGCAATTGGAGAGTCTTCCTTTGCCCATCGCCTACACACCGGCTCCCGAGGTGGAAGAGGATCGGATCGAGGCACTCTTGGCCGATCTGAAACGGATCTTGATCCGTCACTTGGCGGGAGACTACAATGAGAATCTCTGTTATGCGGTCATCTTTGCCCTCAGCAGTCTGGAGAAGGACATCAAACAACATAACCGGATCCGTTACCGGATTCTGATGCCCATGGTCGCCACTATGGAGCAGCTCAATGCCCAATGACCCCATGCACACAGTCAAACGAATTGCCCTCATCCTCACGGACACACTGCAATGCATCGGGTTGCACACGCTACTGACAGATTATTTCACCCCGGTCGAGATTGCGACCTATTCCTCTTTCGCAGCCTGCAAGTGTATCGGGACCGACTTCGATTGTTACATCACGCAAGCAGACCTGTTTGTAGTCCATGCCGATTTCTTTCTGCCTCGTCGGGCGAAAACGTGGGTATTGACAAACAGTACAGACTCCAACGATGCAGCATCGGGCATCAATTACCTTTGTACGACCGATTCAATCGAGAATCTGCTGGAGCAACTCCGCCAGTTGTTCGAGCAGGAAACTACCTCCAACGAGGCCAACAAAGGACTCTCGCAACGGGAGATCGATGTGTTGCAGTTGGTGGCCACGGGCATTACCAACAAGGAGATTGCGGACAAGTTGAACATCAGCCTCAACACGGTACTCTCCCACCGAAAAAACATCACCTCCAAATTGGGCATCAAGACAGTCTCCGGCCTCACTTTCTATGCCATCATGAACGGCATCATTGCCGGCAATGAGATTGAATAACCCATCGTGTCATAATTTAAGCGGGATGATATCATCCAAATTCGTGGTATATTGCGGAGAAAGGTATTCACTCTTGAGTCCGAAGCGTTGGATCGTGCCTTGTGCAGCCACCCGGATGGCTCCATCCCCATTCTTACGATTGATCTCATCAATCGCCTCCAGCAGTCGTCGTTGCTTCACACGATCAACCTTGTCGAACAGATTCGTCTGCACCGCATGGGCAGGCACCAGTTCATAACAGACCACCCCCGCCTTCTTGTACCAAAACTCGCCATCTTTGTAATGGATACGCAAGGCCTGGAGTGCTGCTTGAATCAACTCCCGCGCATCATGAGTGGGCACTGGAAAGGTAATACTCTGCTGGATCATGTCTGAAGGATCATCCGTTCGGAAACGGGAGGTATAAGCAAAGACCAGCAGTTGACCGGCAGCCGTCTGTTGGGAACGAAGGCGACGGGCACATTCGGCCGCAAAATTGGCAACGGCCTCTTCCAATTGCTGTTTGTCAGCCACTCCTCGATCGGGAAAGCTACGACTGGTACAGAGGCTGTGCTGGATGGTCTGTTGGTCCAACTCAATGCAGGGGAAGCCTCGCAATTCTTTCCAGGTGTGTAGTCCCGTGACGGTAAATTGTTGACGCACCCACGACTCGCGGCATTGGGTAAAATCCCAGGCTGTATGTACGTCGTGTGCCTCCAATCGACGGAGCATCCGTCGTCCAATGCCCCACACATCACCCACCTCAAACAGATGCAGAGCCTTGGTGCGTTTCTCCTCCGTATCGATCATCGCTACCCCTTTATAGCCCGGATATGTCTTGGCAAACTTACTCGCCATCTTCGCCAAAGTACGGGTCGGAGCTATCCCCATCGAAACGGGAATACCAGTTCCCTTGGTGACTTTCCGGACAATCTCCTCGCCATAGGCCTTGAGCTGCTCGCCGCTCCCCATCCCACTGAAATCCAGAAACGCCTCATCGATGCTGTAAATCTCCAAATGGGGTGTGTAGCGACTCAGTAGCGACATCACCCGACGACTCATATCACCGTAGAGAGTATAGTTGCTGGAAAAGAGGGTAACCCGCTCCCGTTCCAAAAGTTCCCGCACCTCAAAGAAGGGATCTCCCATCTTCAAGCCCAATACCTTCGCCTCGTTGCTACGGGCTATGACGCATCCGTCGTTGTTGCTGAGCACCACGACTGGACGTCTCTGTAGATCGGGGCGAAACACCCGTTCACAGGAGACAAAGAAATTGTTACAATCCACCAATGCAAACATAAAGGCTATTATGTCACTCAACTTTGTTCGCCACAAAGATAAACAATCCTTTTATTTCAAACATGGTTGGGGAAAGGAGTCAAATGCAATTTGTAAGAAAGCAAATAGCCCAAGGAAAACCCCTGGGCTATTCGAATAAATGAGCTATTGTGAACGCTTACTTGACAATCACCTTCTGCAAGATCGCTTCACGACCCTGATACAGAATGACCATATATACGCCCGAGTTCGGAACGGAAATCTCTTTCCGACCCGTCACGGAGGTCTGGTCAAACAGGATCTGGCCCGTCATGGCTATCACCCGTACCGAAACCGGTACAGCTGTCGTCACCTGTATCTGATGATAAGAGGTCGTGATCATCGCATACGCCAATACCTCCTCCAGCGAGGTCGGTGTCGCACTCAACTCGATACTCTTCTCTACCAACACGGATTCACCCTTATAGGCAACCGTCGTAATGTAGTAAGACTTACCCTCTTCCAATTCGGTCAGATTAAAACTGATGGCCGAAGATTTCAGCTGGCCGTTCGAGTCAAATTCATAGACCTTCAACGGTTCGACATCCCCTTTCTTCGCATACAGGAACAGCTTGTAAGAGGTAGCTCCATCCACCTTGTTCCATGTAATCACCGCCGTTGTCGGTGTACGTTCCGCAACAACAGGAACAGAGGCTTCCGGCTGTTCGGGTGTATCCGGAACGTCAGGTAACTCCGGAGTATCCGGTATGTCAGGATAATCAGGGACATCTGGAGTGTCGGGAACGTCCGGGGTGTCGGGATCAGTCGGAGTGTCAGGAGTATCCGGTTCCTTTTCCGTTTCTGTCGTACTACTTCCTTTCGAAAGGACATTGACTGAAATCGACTCTTCAGTAGATAAGTAATTCGGATCTAACGGAGTGAAAACAACCGTATAAGACTTTGTTCCCGACTCTGTAGGATCAAGCTGATCCTCTTTCCATGCAAACGAACCTTCCAAATAACCTGCACTTCCACCTACCAATTTGGAATCTGACAAGGATTCTCCTAACAGAATATCCGTAGGCTCAGGCCATACAATCTGGATATCTGTCGGTATCGTTGTTTGTGCTACCGTAAATGATAAAACGTCACTTTTCAATTCCTTAAACAGATCATCTTCTTCCCGATAGACCTGTACATAATAAGTATTGCCTGCCTGCTTTACATCCAACGGATCTATCGGTTGACTTCCTGTTGCATCTGCAAAGAAGCGAACTTGGTAATCCATAGGTGCTGTCATTCCCTCAGGTACAGTTACAGTAATAGTAGGCAATGAGCCAGATGGTACTTCTTCAGACGAAAGACTTGCAGTCAATTCTGCTTTACCAGCGAAAACAGGCGTATAGCTCAACTCGCTATCCATGGGGACAGTTAATGGATTATCCGGAATAATCTCATCCGAATCACCCTGTTTCCATCCAGTGAATTTGTATCCCGGCTTGGCTATGGCCTCCAATGTCAACTCGGTCTCTTCCGGAATGTGGGTTAAATCCTCAACCACCATATTTCCATTCGTCACCAAGACATACCCTTGTTTTTCTTGTTCCGACTTCAACAGAGAAGCACCACCGATTGTCAGCTGATACTTGGTATCACTATTCGAATAGTAGTAAACAACCGGTTCATAATTGGCTGCATCCGTTTCACTGGGGGAATAGGTAAACTTGTACAAATAGTTCTTTCCTTCTACTTTTTCAATAGTGGGTGTACCAGCATAGGCCGGAGAAGTACTACCCAATTTATCCGTTTCTGTTTCTGTTACTGACTCCGGTGCCTTTTTCACCCGCATCTTTGCTTTCTTCACCTTCAATGCATTCGGGAGTGATAAACTGAACGCTTCATAATTCTGATCCGCAGGACGGGTAATCAGCACATCATAGTCACCTGCATTCAGCGGGGCTTGTTCTCCTGCCGCCAAACTCGGATAGGCCACATCGAAATTCCAACAAGCATAGATGTTTGAGAGGTAAAGATAGAACCGTTGATACTGGTTATTGAAAACATAGCTCTGTACATCCTGTTTGATAAACTCCCGATTAAGCGGCTGCCGATCCAGGAACTGGGCATATATGCGAGTCGAGCCCGTAATGGTATATTCCTGATCGCTCTCTATGGACTTGCCATTGACCACCAAACGATACAGTTCTCCCTCACTGGCGCTGACCGTCACTTTGTCTCCATAAGCGTATGAAGTCTTAGAGGGGGATACCGTCAACTTTCCCGGACCTTTCGTATCCACTTTTAATGCGTAGGTACTTTTCTTGAACTTCGCTGTTACGGTCGCCTTGTCCGTAAGGGTGTACATACCATTGGACAATGTCGCTCCACTCACATTCAATACATCCAGTTCGTAACCCGGTTCCGGCACACAGATCACCGAGAACTTATCCCCCTTACTCATGGCCGAAGCCGGAAGAATGGTCGAACCATCCTCCTTGAACAAACGGACTGTACCCAATCCATCACCCGATACGGCTGCCTGAACAGTCAGGGGAGGTGTATCCCTCCATGATGTAGAAATGGTGATTTCAACATCTCCAACCACTACATATTTGGTACGTTCTACACCTCCAATCTTCAGAGAATCTAATACGGTTTGCTCATCAGGAGGGGTAAATTGTGCTAAAAGGGTAGATCCTTTGGGACAATAGTTATCACCGTTCTTCAAGGCAACTCCATCACAGGTCACCTGCACTCTATAGTCAGTCACCGTCACCTTGTATTTCGGCCGTTCAAAGATCGGGCTGATCGTCATATTGGAAGTCACGCTGATTTCCTCTTCCGCTTTGGTGCCATTGAAACCTACCCAATTCACAAACTCATAGTTCGGATCGGGAACAGCTGTCACCTTCAATGTCTGTCCTGAGACATACGTCTGGTCTGCATGTTCGCCCTCTATCTGCAAAGAACCTCCCGCTTGCGGCAGGAAATAGACGTGATAAACGGGATTGACTTTCACTTGCACCGGTACCTCTACCTGTGCATAGCGACTTTCATCGGTCGGGGTGAACAGAGCCACGTATTGGGCTGTTGCAGAAACGACTTGTTCCGGATTCAACCACGCAAACGTGCCCGGTACAGGACTGACTTTAAATGTAGCCGATCCTTCACTCAAGATGGATTGTGCCAAACGTTGGCCTTCATTCAATGTCGAGGCAGTCAATCCAGTAACTTTAGGCTGATCCTTGGAAATCAACACCATACGGAAGGTGGTATCTACCTCATAATAGGAACCATCAGCCTCACGAGTCACCTTTACAGTGTAAGCCCCCTCTGTCTTGCGAGAAGGTTCATTGTATGTAATAGTCAAACCCGGATTGAGATCTGCAGGAATCGTTGTCACCTTAATTTCCGCATCCTTCTCAGATGAAACGGTCTGCAACAGGCCACTTGCGGACACTTGAATGCGTTGTTTCTTAACTGACAGAGCCCCGATTTCGGTGGTGACGGACAAATTCTCAGCCTTTTGATTGGTCAGTACCAGGGTGGTCATTTCCACTTGCCCATCGGTATAGGATGATTCGACCAACACGGGTATCGATAACAGTTCCCCTGTATGACCGTTCAAATTGGCATTACTGGTGGAATAGACTATACATCGATAGGTATGCTCATTCAATGAAGTCCAATCCAAAACATGTCCACTGGAACGCGTGGCACTCAAGATGGGAGTACCGGCCAGTCTCAAACCGGCTGGAAGCGTCAGGTCAAACTGGAACGCATTCACGTCATCACTGTTCTCAAGATGAAGAGATAATGCGATTTGCATATTCTGAGTCAATTCTTTGGCAGCCATCTTCCATGTATTCCCTGCCAAGGCTGTGTGCCCGCTGACCCAGGAAAGGAGCAGCAGTGCACACAGGCATATCATTTGTTTTATACTGTTTCGTTTCATAACTTACTTGATGATCATATTGTTAGACAATGTACGGATAGGCTTTCCTCCACAACTGATCTCCAACTGATAATAATAGAGACCTTGCGGAAGATCCAATGAGACAGGATACTGGTGTTCACCTTGCGTAGCGGGCAGGCCGGACAAGACGCGTACCAACATACCATTGGCCGAATAGATGCGGATCACGACGGCATCTGCCGACTCGTTTACACCATAACGGAAGGTGGTCTGTCCACGGAACGGATTCGGACTGTTCGTCACCTCATCTGCAAAGACATCCGACCAGACATCCTCTGTGGCTGTCACCACACCATTCAGATCCACCTCCAACGAACGGGCCTGTTCATCGGCTATTACCGCCTCTACCAAGGTGGCTCCCTTCGGCAATTGGGCTATCAACGTGCGGCCTGCCGGAATGGTGCTGCCATCCATACTGTAGGCTACCATCCGCAAACTGTCGCCCGCATGGCCTGCATGGGCAAAACGGCCAGCCTCGCCCAATAACGGAATCTCCTGATCTGCCCCGGTAATGGTAAACTGCAATCCGGCCAATGCTACCGGTGTCTGAATATACAATTTGCCATCCTCTTCGGAAGTCAGATGAACCACCGGACTGAAGGAAGATCTCAAGTTACTGTAATCCCTTCCGCGGATGATATTCAGAATACCCAAAATATCAGCCACATCAATTGCTTTGTTTGCATCGATATCAGCTTGATAATGACCGAATACACTCAACTGGTTTCTCCAGTCGTTCAAAACGTAAGGAATCGTAGCCGAAATATCCTGCACATTGACAGTTCCGTCTATATTTGCATCTCCCTGTTCGGTATAGAGCGACAAATCCAAGAAGGGGGTCCAACCAGGGAAGCTATCATGCGAACATGTTGCTCTAACTTTTTTCTGTTTCAGCAGGGTCTCTGAAAGATCATACTTGCCCGGTTCCGTCTCCATTGGACTGATATCCTGATAGGATCCATTGGTATTCATAGCCTGCCACTGTATCTTCCCACCTACGTTTATTTCGGAAGATAGATCGATGATATGTGAATCCTTTTCTTCAAGATAGTTAGTCGAATCATATATTTTGTCCGACACGATCCAGTAACAGTTCCACGATCCCCATACCTCTTCCAACTTGCGATGGGCTTTGATATCTGAGAATTTTAGATGCGATAGTGTATAGTTCCAAATCAACCACAAGTTAGTCAATGCCGGTAGTTTTGACAAATCCAATTGAGTTTGTCCCTCAGAAGTGCACAAACGTTGTAATGATGGGAACTCTTGATCAATCGGCAATACTAATTTTGATTGGGAAAAATCGATAATCTCCAGCTTGGAATTTGCCGGGTACACGCATTCCGTGAAGTCAGTATAGTTCACATAAAGTCGAGTCAATTCTAAAGCAGCAGAGACATTCAGATATCCAGTCATTCGATCGTTAAAATTCTGAATATATAATCTATCCAATCGATGATTGTCATTCCAATAAACATAGAAAGATCCATCTTCACCGCGATAGTTATCGAACATCCATTGACCATTCTCCCACCAGTCTTTCAAGCCTTGAGAGGAGGAATTATTGACGATGGTTTGTAGCATCTCCAATTCCTCTAAATTGTAAGTTGTTTCACCATTAGAGATTTTAAACTGTTCCGTTTCCAAAATCCAACCATTATACCAATCGACACCTGCACCATCTGAGAAAGCCTCATTCCAAATCCGACAACGGTATTCACCTGATTCATTTCTCGAAGCATCGGGATTGATCGTGAAGACACCAGGATGATCCTCAACAGCAACGAATAAGGCTGTTTCCTCTGTATTATTATCACAATCAATCCAAACAAACTGACTCTGCTTTCCTTCAATAACTGCCTCCGAAGAGAAATCAATTGTATCACCTTCGGTCAAACACGGATATCGCTCACCCAACACCTTTTCAGTGCCAGGTACTGGAATGAGAGATAATCCTTCATAACTCATACCTGAATGATATTCTCCATTTTCATCCCTATATGCTTTGTTCCGATAATTCTTAATACCCGAATAGGGCAAAGCTGGACGACCTAAATACCATCCCATATTTAAAGAGCTGAGCTGTGGAAAATGAGCCAAATCAACTTCTTTTGTACTTTGTGCAACAACTAAGCTTGATAGCATGGGAGCCGACTCAGGAAACTCGTATTGGCTTTCCTGATAATTTATATAAGTAATAGTCGAGTAATCCAATACATTTAAAGCTTCTTTATACAAAGAGTCGGTATGCTCAAGAATCAAACTACTTAACGACAATTGCTTCACACCCGTCAACGGGGCAAGTTTGGGACAATTCGCTAAATAGAGAGATTTCAATGCGGTCATATCGGACAGATCTAACGTCTGCTCCAAATTCTGGTTGGTGGATATGCGCAAATTATTCATACTGGACAAGTTGTCTAAATTCAATGTCTTAAGCTTGGAATTATCCCAAACTTGCAGATACTCCAACTTTTTATTAGCCGATAGATTTACAGATTCTATTACTTGTAAATGGTTCAACTCAAGCCTTTCCAAATCCTTACAAGGAGAAAGATCTATCTGGGTCATTGTATTGGCATATTCAAAATAAATTTCTTTTAACTTTGTATTGTTGGAGAAATCCATCTCATCAATATAGTAATTTGAGGAGGTGTTGAAATAGACCAATTCCGTAAAAGCGGAAAGATCCATCTTCGTCGGAGCAATCTCAGCATTGTAACACCCATTGAGATTCAACCGTAAGTGAGACAAGCGGGCATTATTATTCTCATCAACGACCCATTGAACACCCATCGGACTATTATCGGGATATAAGTTACTTTCTTTCCAAACCTCATTGTTAATGAAATCCTGGATCTCCTGGTTCTGCGGATTATCTGTAGCCAATTTCTTCAAACCAGCCACATCACGCTCATCAAAAATCATCTCGCCCTGAACAAGATAAATTTTAGGTGTCTCTATAGACCAATTCGGGAAAGAGTCATTTCGGATTGTACAAGAAAAATGGTCTCCCACTTGACCTGACAGTTTAAAAGCACCCTCTTCTACAGGTGTCAATTCAACATTGTTCCAATTCTTCCTCCAAGTATAGGTAGTGGTACTACCTGGGAGCTGCTCTCCAAGGTAGGAAGCTAAATCTACAACCGTGTTCACAGGTATCTCAACATCTCCATTCTCTCTTGGAGAACCGATTTCGCGAATTTTACTTGTAGCACTGATATATGATTTGTTAAATCCTTCGGGGAGAATAACTTCGTTATAGGTTAAACTTACACCATTATACATGTATAACTGATCAAGTTTACTCATGTGCGAAAGATCAAGTGGAGCTTTGATTGTTTTATTAGAACTCAAATCCAAGGTACCGATATAATCTAACCCTTTTAAGTCCAAAGTCAAATTCTCCTGATTTGTGATCTCAAGTCGGGATACGTGTGCAGAGTCTCCATTTTGAACCCATTCTACCTTCACATTCGCATCCGTACCATACAAATCCTCTTTCCACAATTTATTGTTCACAAAATTATTCAAGTCTGAATTAGTAGGATTCATGCTCGCTAATCGTTCGATCGCCTCCATATCACTTGTAGCAGGAACAAATGGATAGCAAACACGTACAAATTTAGTATAGATATTATTACCCTCAGCATCGTTCAGATAGATTTGAAATTGTCCGGAAAGAGTCCCTTCACCAGTAAATGTAGCCGAATAATGCTTGTCAGCGATAGACATGGGTTCGGTTCTCCAATTTCTCCCATCGGTCGTACTAAACCCTTCCGCAGTGAAGGAAGTGGGCCTGTTGTCTGTACCAAGCACGAAGTATTGGACTTCCAAATAGATGGTCGCATCCAAATCACCCTTTACGATGTCAAAACCAAAACTGTTATCATAAAGATTGGCAGGAGCTGTAATAGTAGGCATATTCTCCATAAAATGGAAAGTAGCATCCCATGTTGCCACAGGAGACTCATCGTCCTGATTGACATAAGCCTCTACCGTATAGGGATAAACTCCAGGAGCCGTTACACGAGCAGCGAAAGATATATACTGTTGAGTTCCGAGAAACCTACAATCAGATGGAGAAATCCATATCGCATCATCCGTAAAGGATTGATCCTGATTATTGAGGCGAAATGTAATCGAAGATACGTGACCAGAATCTTTTAATTTGACTTTCAGATAAACCATCGGGGTATCGCTGGAAGGTAGTTGCAAATACATCGATTTATTTCTCTGCCCAGTGTATTGTTCATTCACCTTCTGGACACGTTCGTAATCCGCATGCGTATTCCTCCAATCCGGAAACACATACTTACTTTC
This sequence comes from Parabacteroides distasonis, assembly GCA_021531775.1. Lineage (GTDB taxonomy): Bacteria > Bacteroidota > Bacteroidia > Bacteroidales > Tannerellaceae > Parabacteroides. Next base: position 126,961 of record JAFBIU010000003.1, read on the forward strand.
TTCTTCAGCCGATTGATTGCTGATTGGAGGAGTACTTTCTCCCCATTCATCCAAGGTGGAACCTTGGACGTTAACAGTGGTTACTACACAAAAGGCGAGCAACCATTGCTTCCATTTAAACCAATTCATAAGATATAATTTAGTAATTTAAGTTCTAAGCGAATTAAAATTCTCCGTCTGAGTTTCGATAAGATTGTTTAGATTTAGCAAGATGTTATCTTCTGTCTTCTACACGATCCTCGGACTCATTTGCGTTTATCATCATCACGGACGCAAATGTATCAAGTATCTCAAAAAGTCACAAATATTTGGCATGAAAAAAAATCAAGGAAGCCCAAGCACAAGCGTAACCGTAACTCGTGTTTTTTAATCTGAAAAAATAGTCCAAAGAAAACTCCTGGGCTATTCGAATAAATGAGCTATTGTGAACGATTACTTGACAAGTACCTTGATTAGCCTGGCTAAGTATGGTACTTAGGGGTCGTAACTACCCTATTTACGACCCCTAACCAGCATACTTATTCCAACGCTCTTTCCTAAACCAATCAACAATCACTGCCTAAAGTGCCAAAAGTGCCAAAGTGCCAAAGTGCCACTTGGCACTTTGGCACTTTCAACAATTTCATGTAAAAAAGTCTATCTGTTGTATGCGCTCTATGGAGCCTGCAGGATCTGCTGCAACAGGTAGGTGGCATTCTGATTGCGTGCTACCCCCGGAGAGATCCGGTAGGAATAGGTGATGCGATCGGACAGGGCAATCTCAAAACAATAGGCATGGAAACGGTCCGGATATACCCCGACCATCTTGGCCAGCTCCAGATCGTGTGTAGCGATGACACCCGTCACGTTACAACGAGATATAGCCTCCAAAAACATTCGTGAACCGTTCAGCTTATCCATGCTGTTGGTCCCTTTCAGGATCTCATCCAGAATGATCAAGGTGGGTGGATTGTCCTGACAATAGCGAAGCAGTTGCTGCAGACGAAGCAGTTCGGCATTGAAATAGGAGATGCCATGTGTCAGGTCGTCCGTCGTGCGCATACTGCTAAACAACGAGAAACAGCTCACGGTCAATCGTTCAGCAAATACCGGCAATCCATTCAACGCCAAGATGTAATTGATGCCAATCGAACGAAGGAAGGTGCTCTTTCCAGCCATATTGGCACCTGTCACAATGTAAAAATGGCGATCATCGATCTGAAAATCATTCCGGACTGCCTTCGCACCTAAAAAGGGGTGATACAGCCCTTCAGCCCGATAGACGATTCCCGCTGTCTCCACCCATTCCGCTTCCACGGCATCGGGTTCATTGCGGCAGAAGGTGGCCATCGAGACCAAGGCATCGAACCGGCTCACAGACTCGATCCATCCCTCCAAGTTCGACAAGCTATAGCAACTCCACCGGAGGTAGCGACGGATCAGGAAGAAATCCACCAAGGCGACCGTATTGAACAGCATGTTATAGATGGCATTTCCCCGACGGTCGATGCCATCCATGATCCGTTTCAGCTCCCGCATGGAGGCGAGGGCACTCTGTTCACCCTCCGATAACTGCTCCATGATCTGCCGGTTCTCCGGAGCGTGAAACGTTGCCTGAGTCATGATCTCCATCAGTTCCACATAGGCCCGCATCTGTTGCCGTACGTTGCCCACCACCTGATCAATGCGACGGATATGGGGGGAGCAGCAGATTTGAATCAGCACCAACTGCAACAACCCCCAACAAACGGCTCCACTGACGGGAATCCGTCCCAACAGGGCCAGAACCACCAACAGTCCGAATCCGGTCAGAGCTGACCAAGCGATGCCCAAGGCTACCCGCGAGCCGGCAAAAGTAGGAATCGACACCTGCTGTACTTGCTGGAGCACCTTTCGAACCTGATGGGTATCGACTTGCTGACGCAAGGCCTTTTGGGCGATGAAGCGCATACACAACGGTTCATCGGCTGCCAATTCGCGTATGGAGGCGCTTCGTCGGGCGATCTCTTCGGCTGAACGAAGAGACGTCTCTCCCAATTGTTGGGCCAAGTAGTCACTTCCTTCCACCGTTACCGTCCGGTTGATCCGGTTGAAAAGGGAACGAGGACCGAAGAGATCCATATCCAAGGCAAACGGATGGCTGGCATCCACGTAGTTCTCCCCCTCTCCAAAACAGCTATAATCACCCTCTAAATAGTTCAGTTCATGTTGATAACTCTGTCTCAAGGCCTGCAAGAGCTCCAGCTGCTCACTATTCTGGCCGTCGTAATGCCGGACCAGCAGATACCCCATCAGGCAAAGGAATGCACTTATTCCCATCCAGCTTCCAACTCCTGCGGTATAGGCCCAGAGGGAGAGGAATAGGCCGGCAAACGTGATCAATTGGGCTGCAACCCACCCTCGTCCATAACATTGGTGTCGGCTGATCTCTTGTGTCAAATCCACCACCTGCTTCCGGTAGTGCATGCTTCGTTCTTTTTGATCCATGTTATTTCGTCAGAAACAATTACTTCATTCGAATTTCATAGTGATGCGTACCCGACCCGACTCGGCCCACATAGACAAAGGGTTGCTCTTTGACACGAGTCGTGCGGACAGGGGCACCATCAATTGTGACTTGGTAGTTGCCCTCCAGCAGGGGCAGATAGACCTCCACCTCCATATTGGCCGGCAGGCTGACCTGCATCCGGTAGGATTGGGGATCGCGATGAATCTCCATACGGACCGATCCACGAATGGTGGGAAGGGTCATCCGGGCCCATGTCAAATCGGCAGTCTGCGGCTGGATGCGCATCACCCCACAACCCGGAGTCAAGGGCTCAATACCCATCAACCGACGAGGGATCAAGTTGGCCGGTGCAGATCCCCAGGCATGATTCCAATCCTGATTCGGCTTGTATTTGTTGTCCCATGCCTCCAAGGAGATGGTGGAACCCACCTCAATCATGTGGTACCAGCCTCGCTCGTCCGTCTTGGTCAACATCTGATAGGCATAGTCGGCATCGTGCGCTTCATAGAGGGCATCCAACAGGAATTGGGCTCCATAGACACTACAAGCCATCCCGCGGGTGTGGAGAAAGTCCAGCACACGAGCTTGCTGGCGGGCAGGTACCATCCCAAAGGCCAAGGGGAACAGATTTCCATGCAGGGAGGCATGATCCGTATCACCCTTCAAACCATCCAAATAACGCTTTCCACGACTGTCCCAGAAGTATCGGGTAAAACGTTCCCGAAAGGCCTCAGCCTCCTTTTCATAGGCTTGTGCATCTGACTCTTTCCCCAACGCCCAGGCCAGCTGGGCCATCCGACGAAGGGCCTCATAATGCCAAGCGTTGGTCACCACATTGTAGTCGGTAAAGACAAAACCGTCCGCTTCGCCTCCCTCCTGCTTGCCCAAACCGAGAATGCCGGTATGGGGCCAATCGACAATGTCACGTATCTGTCCGTTGAAACGAATCGAACGACTGAAGGCTTCGCTCTGACGTCCGGTGGTGGTACTGATCAGGCCGTTCTGTTCCCGCAACGGCATCAACGTACGGGCTTGCAGGATGTCGTAATGGCGGGCCAAAGAGCGGAGGTCGCCCGTATAAAGATAATCGTTCCAAGCCATCACGACTGATTGCAGGATCCATTCGGTGGGCCAAGTGGGGTGATCCAAGAGATATTCGTGCGTCTTGCGAGCCAAGGCATACTCGCGATCGACCTGATAATGGCACAACTGGTTGATCAATGCATCGGCCTCATAGGGGATGCGTTCACGGTCGCCATCGACATAGAGACCGGCAAAAGAGGTGGCCTGAATCGAGTATTTGCACAGGTTCCAAATCTGGTTCAAGGTGTCATTCGAGCAGGCAAAATCGGAGGCGGAGGCATCGAAGGGATAGTGGACGCTCTCACGCACGACATCCGCTGGAGTCAAGGCGACGGGACTGTGTTCGATTTCGCAATAGCGGAAGGGCAACACCTCCCCCACATAGGCGGGCATCTTGATGGCTGCCGGACCGGTATTGCGGTTGTCTTTCCGGATCTTGATGCGGTAGGTGTGCCGTCCGGGCAGGAGCGACAAGGCATACCGCTGGTAACGGATGGTCGATACGCCCGGATCACGCAAGATGCGTCCTTCCTCCAGGCATTCGCCCAAATGGACAATGAGGGAGTCAGCCGTATGGGCTGGTGCGGAAAGGGTAAGCAGCAACTGTCCGAAGGCATCTTTGCCAAAATCGACCAGTTGCACATCGGGTGTCAAGATACGGATCATCTGAGGGTGTTCTTGTGTCTTGACCTGCGGATAGGTAGCGGTCACCTCATCCGAGAGGGTATCGGCCGTCCGGAAAGCCTTCGTGTCGGACCATTCGCTCACGCCTGCTGTATTGGTTGTCACCTGTACCCGCCAAAAATAGTTCGTGGCCGGTTGCAAAGGGGTTCCTCCATATACGACTGCAACGGACTGGTCACTCTCGACCTCACCACTGTCCCAAACATTCCCGACGGCCTGCTCAGCATCTGCCCAATTATCAGAGAGAAGGATACGATATCGGATCTGTTTTGTGTCGTTGGCTTCTCCGGGTACGATCCAGGAAAAATGGGGTTGTCGGCTACAGATGGCGACATATTGCAACGGTTCGATGGCTTGATCGAGTTGCCACACAGGTAGGTTGGAGAGGTAGCCATTCTGCCAAGTGCGATCAGTATGTTCCAGCAAATCGGTCATCAGCCCATTGGGTTTGAGAGGGCTTGTTACCAGTCCGGCAGAACGTCCGGCACCTTGTTCGATAGCTTGTCCGGCGGCTTCTACGGTTACTGGTTCGGCCGTTTGCTGGATTGCCGGTCTGGCATCGGCCGCCAAACCATTGGGAAGATGAAAGAGCCACAAGGTGGCACAGAAGATATAGTTGATAGCCTGTTTCATAATTACCTGTTGTTCGTTGATTCGGATTGGTGACAAATATACGCATTATCTGTCCATTCCTCCAAGGATTCTTCTCCACACCCGTCCAAATACATTTTTAAGGACGTAAAAATGTAAATTCCCACACTTTTAAGGACGTAAAAATGCAAGATTACACATTTTTAAGGACGTAAAAATGGTATCTATCTCATTTCTTGCTAATTATGATTTTAAGACGAGAATGCCATAGGACTCCTCAATGACGGTTCGCCCTAAACTCCCAAAAGGCAACGGCAGCGGCTGCTGCCACATTCAAGGAATCGACTTCGTGAGACATGGGGATGCGTGCCACATAATCGGCTTGGGTCAAGGTGGTTTTAGGGAGGCCATCCCCTTCAGTACCCAAGATGACGACCAGCCGCTCGATCTCTTTGAAAAGCGGATCATCGATCGGACGGGATTCGGGCGTGAGGGCCATTGCCACCGTCTGGAATCCGTAGGTACGTAGGGCGGAAAGGGGCTGGTCGAGCCAAGTCCAAGGGACCAAAAAGACGGTTCCCATCGATACACGAATCGACCGCCGGTTCAGGGGATCGCATGAGTTGGTCGTCAGCAAGACAGCATCCATGCCTAAGGCGGCAGCCGACCGGAATATCGCTCCAATGTTGGTCGTATCCACTACACCTTCAATCAAGGCAATGCGTTTGGCAGTTCGACAGATAGTCTCAACGGTCGGCAATTCCGACCTCCGCATGGCACAAAGCACACCTCGGGTCAAGGTGTAACCGGTCAGCTGGGCCAACAGGGCCCGTTCTCCGGTATAGACGGGAATGTTGTCGCAAGAGCGGATGATCTCTTGGGCATCTCCATCAATGTGTTTGCGTTCGCACATGAGGGCGACCGGCTGATAGCCTGCCTGCAAGGCAACTCGAATCACCTTGGGGCTTTCGGCAATGAAGAGTCCCCTCCCCTGTTCGGTCTGCATCCGCAATTGTGCTTCCGTCAGTCGGCTGAAGATCTCTACCCCGGGATGATCCAAACGGGTAATCTCGATAATGCGGGCTTGCTGATTGTCTCCTGACGCTTGTTGTATGTCCATCTGTCCTGTTGTTTCCATGACACAAATGTACGATTCAGAAATGGATCTACGGCAGAAAAATGCGTATTTACGCAAAAATCTTCTGTAAAGGTTATGATTATCGAAGCAATTATCTCAAAAAAAATACCAAAGGTATAATACCCCAAGTCGCGAAACATCTGCGGCATCTCATAAGGATATTTCCGGGCAACCCGACCGTAGCCCAACATGCCATGGTGACATGGTGCCATGGCGACATACCGGTCAAGAGGCCGGTACGGGCAGGCGTACTGCTGGGGGCAGAAGTATAACCACTGGTGAAGAGGGTTCCCTCCTGGGCCAACTGGTCGATGTGGGGCGAGATGACCGCCTCATTCCCCATGCAATGTAAAGCATCTCCCCGGAGCTGATCGGTCATGATCAGTTTCATACATTCACTCTATGATTGGTATTTTGAATCTGAAGTTTCTGCTTGGCAAATATAAGAAAATCCTTTTACTTTGTACCACATATCACAAAAGAGAAACAGGTTTATGGATAGAAGATCATTTTTCAGATCAATGGGTTGTGTGGGAGCCTTGGTGTCCACTTCCCAACTACCCGTTTTTGCACAAGATGACGCTACGGTTTTCCCGCAACGAGGCGGATATGAACGGCTTGCCTTGGGGTATGCGGTCATTGAGATCGGTCTGGAGACCCCCTTTTCGGTCTTGCATATTTCGGACACTCATCTGACAGCCGCCTATCCGGAGGAGGACGAAAAGAAACAGGAGCTGCATCGGGTTCGTACCACCACCTTTGGCGGACGGCAGGAGGAGGCTTTGCGCGATTCGTTGACCTGGGCCAAGGAGCATGTGGATTATGTGATCCATACAGGCGACCTGATCGACTGGCAGAGTGAGGCCAATTTTGCCTTGGTGAAGCAGTATTTTGGAGAGGCCATGACAGGCTCCCTGGGTAATCATGAATATTCGACTGATATGTGGTTGAGCGATCCGAAAGAGAGCCGGGACGAAGCCTACAAAGCGAACACGAAGGAGCGTGTACAGGAGGCATATCCGTTTGACGTACAGTTTCATTCGCAAGTAGTTCATGGTGTAAATTTCATCACATTGGATGATGTATATGGCTATGTGACGCCTGCACAGGTCGAACGTTTCCACGAAGAGGTGAAGCGAGGTCTTCCGATCATCCTGTGTATGCATGTGCCCTTCATCTCGGAAAACATCTGGCGTGCCACCTGCAAATTCTGGAAGTCCGGCAAGAACCGTTTTCGGGAGAAAGAGGTTCCACAGCCTACGGATGACTACCTGACACAATTGGAGGATCCGGTCACACGCGACTTCATTGCCTACCTCAAGCAGGAGCCTCTCCTGAAGGGGATCTTGGCAGGTCATGAGCACTTTACCATGCAGGATCGTTTTTCTCCGACCGCCATCCAATACATTGTCGGCAGTAACTTCCTGTTCCATGGGCAGGAGATTTTGTTCTTGTAGGCGATAGGATCTTGCAAGCGTAACCCGTAACCGTAACTCGCCCTATTTTCTGTTTCAGCAGATGTGATGGACCCGTTCAATCTGATAGTTCCGAAGATGTGACTCGTCTGTAGGAATGTACAAGAGGAACTCATCGAACACCAAATAGACCTGTCCGTCCATGCGCATGAGGCCGACGGTATCCTGCAACTGGATACGTTCGAAACCCTCATAGGCCGACTTGGGCACTTTGTAGTATTCGCCGGCCGTTTCAGATTCGATATAGAGGTGGGTCGAGGTGATCGCATAGAGGCTTACATGGAACTCATATTCCAAATGTCCGTAAGGCCGGATGATCCGACTATCCTGCTCCATCCATTGGCAGTAGTGGGCCACAACCTCCTCATCTGTACAACGGGTGAGCGGAATGTTGTTGGGCCACACGTGTGAGGGCAAGACCCGTTGCAACGGTAGTTCGTCGGGAGCTATCGACAAGCGATCCGTTCGATACCAAGCCTGATCGATGTCTCCATACGCCAGTCCTTGCATCCGATGTTGAATTGCCCAGGGATGAAGCAGGTAGTAGATCAGTCCACCATCCGCCCCCTCCATGATGAAGAGCGTGTAACGGATACCCGTCAGCCTGTTTTCGGCATCTTTCTGCCAATGGGTCATGAAATAGGTGCCCTCTTCGATAGCTGCTTCGATTTGCCACCATTGGGTGTTCAACAAGCGTCCGCCACATTCGTTCCAAAAGCCGGTAATCTCCAATGGGATCCGTTGTGTTTTCAGATTGACGGCTGTTTCATACAGATTGGTTTGTGTGGTATAGGCCGTAAAGGTGTCCAGGATGTCAGCAAGATGGTAGAGCAACATCAAGCGGGTCTTCTTGGGCTCTTGTCGCGCCTTGGCAATGGCTGGCAGTAACGAGAACAACGTCCGGTTACTGGTGAACTGGTCCAACAGCTGCATGACCTGCTCATAGGGCCCCTCGAAATTCGTCACGTCTCCTCCTTTCGAATCATAGCCTGGGAGAATCCTCAATAAAAAAAGAATCAGAAAGGGCACATCGATCTTTTGCTCGTCAATCTGACTGTAGAGGCTTTCATTACGGAAACCGACCGACTCATCTCCATCGGCGGGATAACAGTAGGTCAGCAAATCCAGGGCGATCTGCCGGGGATGGGTGCGACGGTACAGGTTGTCGCGATAAAACTGCCAGGCGCGTTGGTAGCGAAGCATCACCTGATCGAGCTGGAAAAATCCGTCGGTCATCAGTTCCACCTCCACTTTCAGATCTCGATAAGCAGCCCGCAGCTTCTGTCCTGTCGGGAAGCAACGTCTGATGCCATTATTATGGATGGCATAATTACCGAGCATCTCCTCCAACTCCTCCATCGTGTTGAAAACAAAACGCGTGTTGGCGATGGTGGTCAGCCACTCTTCATATTTCTGAGGTTCTTGTTTCATGCGTGAATCGTTTTGAATGCAGAGTTAGGCAATTCTGCCATAGTAACGAAAAAAAGCCGCTTCTATTGTCGTCCAACAGCTCCCTTTTGTCCGCATTTTGTATTCCAATACGTTATGTGAACAATTTCGTAACCGACATTACTTATCGCCTACCTCTGATGATCTCCTCAAAATGGAGCTGTCCCCATTCGATCACATAACCGATTTCCCGCAGGAAACTGTTGGCGATGGGTGTAAGAGCATATTCGACCCGTGGAGGTATGGTATGATAGTCGTGTCGGACAACTAATCCCTCATGCATCAGATAGTCGAGTGTTGAGGCAAGCATCTTTTCGGATATTTGCGGAATGCTCCGGAACAAATCTCCAAAACGGATGGATGGCGTCTGGTTGGAGGTACAAAACGCATCTATCCGCAAGAGTGTCACAAGTGCCCATTTATGGCTCATCCACTCCAAGATGGGAGCGGCATGACAATAATCATAATCGAGTCGTTTCATCATTTACTACCTGTTTGGCTACAAAGGTAATGCATTTCATCCTGTTCCGACAGTTCACTTACCTTTTGGTTCGTGTAGTAAAACGCATAAATCGCCTGCAAGTGACTGGATCTGCCAACATCCGATACAACCTGTTCTATCTGGTCGGTCTGGCAGGACATGGTCATGGCGATCGCAATGCCAACCGTTCGGCTAAGGTGTTCAATCAGTTGCATCCCATCAGCATCGGGCTTCTGTCTTTGACCTTGTTCCCCGAGAGCCAACTCCATCAAGAGATGACGATGGGTCTCTATGAAGAAGCTTCAGAGCATGAGCGGCTGGACGAAATGATCAGCCTCATCAGTCAGCTGACTTGTCAGACCCATATCCTCGCACGGACAGTCAGCAATCCCATCCCTTTCACGGGTTATCTGCCCACGGATCGGGAGCTGATCCTTCATGATTTGCGGGATGCACACGAACGCTTTTCGGAAGAGCAGCTACGGAACTATCGCGATAGCATCGAATCGCTTTAGTTCCCCAAGCGTAACCCGTAACTTGGCATTGAATAATCTATTTCGTTCCGTACTCCCCGATTGTTCGTATTTTGTATTCCTATACAAAATGCTGACATTTTGGACATCCATGTATCTGAAATCGATGATAAAATGAGCGTAATCCAAATGATATAAACATATTTGTCATGGGATTCGACGAAAAAGGATCCTATAAAATTTGTTTAGACAAAGCTTTTCGTTATTTTTGCACTTGTCCGAAGAGCCAAGAGAGGTTCATGCGGACGATGTACTGAAAAGCGAAAAAGCGTTACGATATTATTCCTACCTTCGAAATCGCCAATTTCAAATACATGGGAATGATAGACAACAATGCTTACGCTCTATTGTATATCCTTTTGCGAAGAAGGTTTATATCAGTATAGAGCGTGGGCTGTTGTTTAATTATCCATGTAGTAGGTGTTTGGCGATACCTGAAGGTAGATAATGGACAACAGTTCCCACGCTTTTTTATTGTTCAATCTTAAAAGATAATGCCAATTCCGGAGGGAACAGGATGAAGCGGAAAATGGAATATGAAAGACATTGACAGACTCATTGAGATCGCCAACGCCATTAATGCAAAAGACATTGAATCTGACTTGTTGTATATCAAAGAACGGTCGTTACAACCCAATGCAGAACTGATATTTCCTTTAGTGGGTGAATTTAGTTCCGGTAAAACGACATTGATCAATGCTCTCACTGATAGTAAAAAGTTAGAAACTGCAACAAAACCGACGACAGCAACCATTTACGAAGTACATTTTGGTTGTGATCGTTGTTATGCGACTGTACTCATGGCAGATGGTTCTCGCAAGCAGATTGATCACATCGAAGATCTAAAAAACGATGTATTGAGTGATGCAGTTGTAGTAAATGTATTCGATACGTCCAAACAAGTGCCCAATACAACCATTTTAGTAGATACTCCGGGGCTTTCCTCTCCTGATCCGAAACATAGGCAGACGTTGGTTGACTTTCTTCCACAGGCTGATGGGATTTTGTTGGTGACTGATGTCAATCAGCAGATTACACGTTCTCTAACGGATTTCATAGAAACCATGAAATTGTCGAAACGACCGATCTTTCTGGTAATAACGAAGTCAGACACCAAATCTCCACAAGCCTTGAAAGATGCCAAGCAATACATTAGTGAGAACTGTAAACTGCCCATCGAACAAATCGCTTGTGTATCTGCCAATAACAACGATCTGTCAGAGCTACATCAGCTTTTGGATACGATTCAAAAAGTAAAAAATGAGATACTAAAACAGGTAGATGCCCAACGGATAGAAATAGCTGTACATACACTTCTCCAGCGGATTGATGAACTTTTGAAGGCTTCAAATTCAGATAAAGAATTGGATCAGGCAATCCGTCAACAAGAATCTGAGTTAAATCGATTAATCCGGAATATTGATCAGTTGGTGGATTCCACTCGTTCTGATATTGAAGGCAAATCCAGATCTATCCAGCGGAAGTTTGATGAGATGGCATTTGATAAACTGGAAACACTGGTCTCGAATAAAAGCGATAATTTCGATGCTGATGCAGTTTCAACGATCAACAGTTTAGTGACATTGTTGATGAATCAATTTCGGACAGACATACAAACCGTTTTTCAAGAGAAGGTCCGAGAGAGAAGATCAAGCGACGAAGCTGTCAACCTACATTCATTGGAAGAGATCGATTTATCCCAGTTGTCTATCAGTGGATTACCATACGATATAAACTTAAACGAGTTAGGACACCAGTACGATAGTTGGATTGCGACAAGTACAAAAGTGATTGGAGCTGCTGCTGCGGCAGCTGCTATTGTTTCAACAGGGGGTGCAGCTGCAGGCTTGGGAGGGGCGGCCTTAACAATTGATACAGTAGCCGATGTGGCTGATACGGCAACTGATGTGGCCAGCATTATGTCAAATCGGAAAACAGTAAGCCGAATAGAAAAAGCGGTTAGTTTTACAGAAAAAGCAGCATCGAAATACAATACGATCGAAAATTATAACCAACAAATAGGGCAACAAACAGGCGCATCCAAAGGAATGGTGGAATCGCTTGTCGGACTCGCCACAGATAAATTAATGGGTAAACCTCAACGTAAACGGGCTATTCACAAATATCTGGATGAAACGCTTTGTCCCTGTTTCGAACAAGGGATTGAGCAAGCAAATCAGCAGATTGTCTCGATGATCAAAACAGCATTGAATCAAGAGGCTGCAGACTCAATCCAACAAAAGAAAACCGCTTTGAATCAGTTGAAACAGGAACGTAAAGATAAGAGTGATGCGTTTGCAAAGCGTATCAGCCAATTGAGAGATTATAAAAATGTATTAGTAACACTTTAAAAAGAAGGAATGATATGGAAGAAAATAAAGAAAACAAAGAAAATAATAGTTTAGAGTTTGTGCTTGGCATAGGTGTCGGTGTAGTAGGAATGATGGCTAAAGATAAAGTCTTAGGTAACGGTTCCGATAAACAATTGCAGTCGAAACAACGAGAGATCGATGATATTTGTGCGGAGAATGAAAAGTTCCGTAAACGCAACAAAGAGATGGAACATCAGATCGAGGACTTATTGGCTGAAAACAAAAAGATTCGCAATCAGGCAAAATCCAATGATGCCAGCAAAGATGACATGGAGGATGAATTGGACGATCTGAAGCGAGAGGTAAAAAAATTGCGGGCACAGAATGATGATCTCTCTAAGAAAGTGCAGGAATATAAAGCCGCCTGTAAGAATTATGAGATTGAAATTGAAAAACTAAAAGATAAATTGATGTAGATATGGATGTCATGATGGTTATATATTTGGTGATAGCAGCACTCATTGGATGTGCAGTTGGCTATTTTTTGCTGCAAAAGAGTAACGACAAACAGGTTTCAGATGTATCGGATACTCAAAACAGCCAACTCGAAGCGGAACAACAACGCATCAGTGAGGCTTATGAGCAAAAAATACAAGAGTGTCAGAAATATTCCGATGCTCTCAAGCAAAAGTATGAATCTTTGTTGGCAGATGCCAATACAGAAATAAAAGGTCTAAAAGAAAAGATTCAGCTCACTTCTTCTGGAGACATGTCAGGAGTTATACAGCAGCAATTGGATGAGATCGAACAATTAAAGGATCAGATACAGAAAAGTGCTTCGAAATATACATCGCTACAAGAAGAGCTTGAAAAGAGTAAACGACAACTACCTGATATCGAAAAATACAAGAAGCAAATCAAAAAATTAGAAGAAGAGATTGATGACTATGAGGATGATTTGGATGATTACAAAAAGAAATTGAAAAAGAAAGAGGAAGAGAATACCTCGTTACGTGATCAACTGTCAAAAGAGGAACATACCAACAAACAACTGGAATCGGAAAACACCCGTATCCAAGAAGAATTGACAGAAAAGAAAAATGCACTCAATCTCAAAGGAGAGTCATTGGCTTTTGTGCAAGAAATACTATCTGCCAAGCAGACAGATGATGTTTCAACCAAAGCACTATATAGTCAAGTGGATAACTTGGCAAATTATATCAGTGGTGAGTTACGAGACTGTGTGACATCTATATTTAAAATTGAAAACACCAGTGTTTTTGAAGGAGAACTCTATAAATGGGCCATTACAAAAAAGAAAGCCTGGATTCAAGGGAAAACAACGATTGCTTTTGTGGGTGAGTTCTCAGCAGGAAAGACATCGATTGTCAATCGAATTCTTTCACAAGATGATCCTCGTGTACCACTTCTGCCTGTCAGTACAAAAGCAACAACGGCTATTCCAACCTATATTTCAGGAGGTGTGAGTACCCGCTACAATTTTGTGACACCAGATAATACCCAAAAGAGTATCTCCGAAGAGACCTTCAAACGGGTAAACAAAGAGGTGTTGGATCAGGTAAAAGGTGTCTCTTCCTTGATTCAATATTTCGTAATGACCTACAAGAATCCTCATTTGGATAGATTAAGTATCTTGGATACGCCTGGTTTCAATTCGAATGACAAAGAGGATGCATCTCGTACGATTGGGGTAATTAACGAGTGTGATGCCTTGTTTTGGGTATTCGATGTTAATGCAGGAACGGTCAATCGTACATCCATTCAACTCATCAAAGAGAATTTACATAAACCGTTGTATGTAGTCATTAACAAGGTGGATACAAAAGCTGAGACAGAGGTAAATAAGGTAGAACAATTGATTCGTAAGACATTAAGAGATAGTGGTATTAGTGTACAACAATTTATTCGGTTCTCTGCAAAAGCTCCATTACAGACGATCATGAAACCTATTCAAAGCATACCTTCAAATATAGAACAAGAAGATTATTTATCATCGGTATATAATTGGATTTGTGCATTAGAACAAAGGTTAATTGAAGATGAGAATACGGCAAATAATAAACATCTTTCATTATTTAAGCAATGTAACAGTTTAGTAGATAAATATGCTGATGCGATAGGACGATTGCGGGATAATTGTGAATATGCGGCAGATATACCTCATTATGAAACCCATATTTTCAGTAGTGATAAATATGAAATGAGTGAAACAGAATATAACCAATTGGTTCATGTTTTAGATACGATTCGATATGATCGAGTTAGTGAATTATGTCAATTGTATGATGAACAAATGGATGCTCAACGGGAAGCGCAACAAGCATACTCAGATTATATTGATGAGAAATATAATTGGCAAAAAATGAATACTTGCAAAGAACAATTATCGAAACTCATAAAACAATTACAATAAGTTATGGCACAAAATTTATTTGAAGAACTTCAAGAAAGAAAACAGCAATTGGTTAGCATGATTGCTCAGGCAACGCACTATGGATGGATCTCCGCAGAACAGCAAAAAGAGATGCTCACCAAGTTAGAGCAGGATCGGTTAACCATAGGTGTGATCGGGCAAATGAAGTGTGGTAAATCCACATTCTTGAATGCCTTTGTGTTTGAAGAGGATGTATTACCTGCTGCCACCACTCCGATGACTGCAGCCCTTTCAGTTATCACATACGGCCCCCAAAAACGGGTGGTTGCCGAGTTTTATACGCAAGATGAGTGGGAAGAGCAAAAAATGCAGGCATCCCGTTCATTGGATGAGGTACAAGGGAATACATTAGAGGAATCCAAAGTGAAAGCTGCTAAAGAGTTGGTTGAGAAGTCGTCTAAATTAGGCAGTCAGTTACAACGATATTTGGGAAAAACGCAAGAAGATAGTTTTGATCAATTGATTGAATATGTGGGAGCGGATGGAAAGTATGTTTCCATCACCAAAGCAGTGACAATTTACTATCCTAAAGAATATCTGAAAGGAGTCGATATTGTGGATACTCCGGGATTCAATGACCCTATCGTCTCTCGTGAAGAACGTACGAAGTCCTTCTTGAAAAAAGCAGATGTGGTAGTGATGATGCTGTATGCCGGACGACCCTTTGATGCAACAGATCGAAGTATTCTATTCCAAAATGTACGTCAGTGTGGTATTGGAAAGGTAATTATCGGTATCAACAAATATGACATTCCCTATGAGAATGGTGAGACGGAAGCGGAAATCAAAGAGTATGTGAAAACAGAAATCAAGAAAGCTTGTCGAGCATGCGATGATGAGACTTTGGTTGAGATTATGAAAGAGGCTGAACCCATTCCCCTCTCAGCAGAGATGGCACTCCTTTCCGAATTACCCATGAGTCAGATTACTTCACATGAGGCTTATCAGTTTGCGTGGAAACGTGCTTGTGACAATTTCGAGATCAGTTCACAAGCCCAAATGCGTGAGAAAAGTCATTTGAACGATTTGACCGGTGCAATCAAGTCTTTGGTGGAGAATGAAAAAGAAAAGATTCTGTTTGCAAAACCCACCAATGCCATTCTGGCTGCTGGAGCCCAAAGAAAGGAACATGTGGATAAAGAGCTTCGCGAGTGTCAGTCTTTGATCGAAGGCTTGAATCAACCGGATGACGAATTAGAGGAAAGGGAGGCCAATCTAAATAAAGCGGAACGAAAACTGAATCGGAAGATTGATTCATTGGGTGATGATATTGACTCACAATTAAAACAATTCATTAGACAAGGCAAGAATCAATTAGAGGATGATGTAGAATCTGCTTGTAAGAAAATGTCGTTGGTTGTTGATGATTGGGGAAGATTTTCCAGTGTAGATAGTATTATCCCCAAATTGGATGAAATTAAACAGAAACTGGTGACCAAAACGTTAAAACGTGACGTGGAAAGTTTAGGTGACGAAGCCAAGAAAAAAATCAAGGATAGTGTCACAGACTTTTTCCAAGATACGGATGGAATTCTGATGCGATATATGGATAATGATTTTGACATCAGAGATTTTATCAAAGCTGTAGATCACAAGATTGACTTAGAGGTTCAAGACAAAGATATGTTCTCATTTGACAATTCTACCGAAGATAATTATGGATGGGGAGATTTTTTCTTCGATGTGGTAAATGGTTTTTATTTTGGAACATTAGGTCCTATAGCTAATGCCTTAGACCATGGAAGTACAGAGAAAAAATTAAGGGAGTATATAAATTCAATCCAGTGTGATTTTGACCCAGAGCCGTTCTTAAATACTATTTTTGAACGTAAGGAAGAAATCATCAACATGGTCAAAGAGGCTTTCATCACGGAATTAATCCAACCCATGCAAGAGCAGATCCAAGAGATCCGAGACAAAAAAGGTGATAAGGAGAAAAACTTGCGTGAGGCAAATACCCGGTTGGTTGAGATTCAGAAACAGAAGAAAGTTATTGAAGATCAAATACAATCAATTCAGGCTTTGAAAGCTATATAACAATACATACAAATCAAATAAATACAAATCACTATGGGAATATTTTTTGAAAGAAAAAAGAAAACAAATGAAAGACCCCCTTTCGAATGGTGGTGCCCCGAATGTCATACATGGGTAAAGAATGATTCGCTCTGTCCAAATTGTGGTCACTTTGAAGACATATCCAATATCAGGTTTAGTCCAGTAGATTTGGATAGGGATTTTTCCATGTTCGTTGAAGATATATTTAAGATGTATAATGGAGTTGTTCTTACTGGACCTATTTATTCAGGACTAGTACTCAGAAATGATAAGGTCTGCATTTCCACCTATCAAAAACCTGTACACGTAGAAGCTACAGTCTTTGGTGTTGAGATGTTCAAAAAAGTCAGTAATCAAGGTGAAGAAGGTGATAATGTAGGACTTTTGTTAGAAGGGCTATCTTATGATGAGATGAGACCATTGCTCTCTTCTCAGGTCTATGTCTATAAGGATAATGGGGATAAATTGATACTTCCGGAAATTACGAGAAGGATGAATCAATCTCAATCAGATAATTCTTCGGCAGAATCCGAATATCTCGAAGAAGTACGAGCTTGTCTATCAGAAGATGGAGAGATCAGTTCTAGTGAACGACGGTTATTAAATCGCCTGCGTGAGAAGTTAGGTATCAGTGAGAGACGTGCGCAAGAGTTAGAAGATTCTTTGAACTCTTCTCAACTGACTTCGGACGAGCAAGAATATTTGGAGGAATATCGGGCTTGTTTGGAGGAGGGAGAGATATCCAGCAAAGAACGTCGTTTGTTAGACAGATTGAGAGACAAGTTGGGTATTCATCCAAGTCGGGCGAAAGAATTGGAAAACTTAAAATGATAGCGTTATGGCACTATTCAGAGTAACAGTAAAACGGATGAACAATACGAATGGGATCCGTGTGGAGAAAGGCATGAGTGTAGAGGTGGTGACCAACTCATTGTCTAATCCATTGACGACAAATGGAGGACAGGCGGTGGCCGATGCTTTCTATCGTATCTATGGCATTGATGCCAAGAGAGCAGGAATCCTCTCCACGGTCTATTTGGATGTACAACGGATTGGGTAATCTATTAGGAAACGATGAGGGAGGTAATCTGGATCTCGAAAGAGGATCGAGTTACACTCTCTCATTGTTTTTCTATAAACGTTGGGGAAAGACCTCCCTTCTGCATCATGCTCTTGAAAAATTGCCGCACAGAGGCACAATTTTATCAGGCTTACGTGAATGTAATCCTGAAGGCTTCGTTCACGAAAATGGATGAGTTTATGTTGGCAGCCAAGAGGTATGTCGGTTCTTTCGGACCCAAAATATCACTGAGCGACTCATTGAAATATCCAATGATTATCATGATTCAGTTATAAATGGCCACTTTCCGCCATACGCATGATTCTGGAAAAATCTGCCTCATCCCATTAGAATCTGCATCATTTTCGGCTTGAATGAGGCAGATTCTTATAGGATGAGGCAGAAAACCGGAAGAAATGACTTAACTTTGCAGAAGAACAATTGTACGATCATGCATACATTCGATTACAAAGAGGCTCCTAAACTTCTGCTGACACCCGACATTGTCAACATGCTGTCTTCCCTGCACGAGTTCAAAGGGAAACAAGAACTATATATCGAAGCCGAATCTGATATATTGACTTCATTATTGGATATTGCCAAAATTCAAAGTACAAAGGCTTCCAACAAGATTGAAGGTATCTATACATCGGACGAACGGTTAGAAGCGTTAGTAATGGAAAAGGCAGAGCCCCGTAACCGTTCCGAAGAAGAAATAGCCGGATATCGGGAAGTGTTGGCAATCGTGCACGACAGTTATGAGTATATCCCGCTCCGTCCTAACAACATACTACAACTACATCGTGACCTGTATAGTTTCAGCAGTGGTAATGTCGGTGGAAGATTCAAGAATATCGATAATGTGATTGCAGAAACCGGAAAAGATGGACAACAACGAATCCGGTTTATGCCGGTACCTGCTTTTCAAACTCCTGAAGCGATGGACCATTTATGTAACGAGTTCAACAATGCCATCGAACGCGCAGAATACGATCCCCTATTATTGATACCGATGTTTATTCTTGACTTTCTTTGTATCCACCCATTCAATGATGGCAACGGACGTATGAGCCGTTTGCTCACTTTATTGCTACTCTATCGTAGCGGATATCTAATAGGGAAATATATCAGTATGGAAATGCTGATAGAAAAGACGAAAGAGACTTATTATGAGGCTCTGCAAAATAGTTCGATCGGATGGCATCATGACCAAAACGACTACAGTTCATTCGTCAGATATTATTTAGGAATCCTCCTAAAAGGGTACTCTGAGTTTCAGGATCGGATTGAACATTTGAAGTATCGCAAGTTATCAAAAGCAGATCGAGTAAAGGCCGTGTTTGACAAAAAATTAGGAGTTGTCAAGAAATCAGACATTGCCCTACTTTGTCCAGACATTAGCGAAACAACCATTGAACGCACCCTAAAAGATTTATCGGAGGCAGGTTCCATCGAAAAAGTCGGCAAAGGACGAGCAACAGGATATGTAAAGAGATCTGTCCAGCCGTTACCCGGAACTCGTAACTGCAGGTGATGGGGCTATGCGGAATGATACCATTCATGGATGACAGGAAAGATCATGGTCGGTCATGGCTGCCACGCAGGAGTCTGACCAAACATTTTCTGCCGTCTCGATCATGTCGATGATGGTATAGACAGGCAGGATAATACCCATGATTGCCACAGGAGCCCCGATGCCACTCATCAATGAGAGGGTCAGGAAGAAGCAGCCCATGGGCACTCCGGCATTGCCGATGGCCGAGACAACAGAAAGAAGCAGCCAAAGGAGCATCGTGGGAAGGGTCAACTCCATGCCTCCGTTCTGCATGACAAATAGCGAAGTGACCAGGATAAATGCCGCACAACCGTTCATATTGATGGTGGTACAGATAGGCAAGACGAAGCGAGCCACCTTTGAACTGACACCCAGCCGTCTCTCTGCCGTCTCCATGGTGACAGGCAAGGTAGCAGCCGAACTTTTGGTGAAAAGCGCCATGAGTACGGCCGGCATCATCCTGCCAAGCGTACGCAACGGGTTGATGCCACGCGAAAGGAGAAAGAGAGGCAGGACAATGAAGAACTGTATGCAGTTGCCACCCAGTATCACGAGGATGTACTTACCCAGCGAGTCAGCAGCCACACCTGCCGACATCTGAGCCGCCAATTGTTCAGCAAAGGCAAGGATGCCGAGCGGCAATGTCCAGATCAGCCAATGGATCAGTTTGAAGAGCAGTTCCTGCAGACCTTCCAGCCCCTTGACCACCATCTCCACACCCTCCGTACGCTTCATCTTGGCAAGCGCCATACCCACAGCAAAGGCAATGAGTATGAGCGATAATACATTACCCTCCAAGAAAGGGCGTACCATATTATTGGGCACAACCGAGAGAAAATGCTCTTTGTATGACATTTGCGAATACTGGGAAATCTCAGAAAGGCCCGATGCACCACCTTTCAACCCTTCGGGAAGATTCCCCGGAGCCACGATGATATAGAGCAATAGACCTACAACCGCGGCCGAGAGGGTAGTAAGAATGGTGTATTTGAGTGCTGTCCGGAAGATTCGTCCGGAATCGCTTTGTGCACCCAGTGAAGCGAGCGTTGTAATAACGGCCAATACAATAGTCGGCACTGCAAGCAGCTGGAACAAGCGTGTATATACGCTCGCCACGAAGTTCATGGTCTCGTCAATCCAGGCGATGGCAGGTATTCCCAACGCCACACCTGCCACCAGTGCCCCCATCCACAGCAACATCTGTTGTTGCTGTCCCTTTGCAGAAGTATGCTTTGTAGTCATAAAATACGATCTGTTTATTATGCCACAAAAATAGGGAAAAAAGTGTCCTGTTATCCGTTTACGCCCGAAAATCAGCAAACAGGTATCTAGATCTCTTAGCATCCGTCTGCCCTCTTCACCCAAACCTTGTGGGAGCCACGGCCACTGGAGGTGATAGGGCTATGGGGGTCGGAACAGATCTGTTTCAGATCGAGGGAGGCGGCTGTCCGATTCAGATTGTTCAGAGAGGCATATTCCGTCAGGTGGATGAAACCATTGGCTTCGATGAACTGCAAGGCACGCTGGATACGTTCTTCACGGGTGTAAAGATTCTTGCGGATCACCTTCACACCACTCATCGAACGCTCCAAGTCGGTATCCTGCTGCAGTTGCTTCAACAGTTGCGGATCCACTTTGAAGTTGACGTTCTTGACTTGAACCCGACGGTAGGCCATCTTGTCGTTCTCCTCCTGCATGACCTTGGGCTTATCGTCGGCAAAGTCTAACGAAAGAGAGAAGACACCCAGCTCATCAATCTTGACCGTATAGCCTTCCGAGAGAACTCTCTTCAAGGTATCGCTCAGACCAGACAATACGGCTTTGATGATGGAGGACGGAATGGCCCGTTCGTAACTTACCATTCGTTTAACGAAATCGTCTGTGTCCAACAAGCGATAGACATCCAATTTCGGATAGACACGTCTTTCGCCCTTCTTATGCATGTCAGACATTTCTTGCAAAGTATACTTCGGCATAATCTGATACAGTTAGTAAAATGTTTTTCTATCGACCAAAAATCTTCGTCACACACTGTTGAACGGCCGTTCCACAGTTGCAAATGTCCGTTCAACAGTTGCGAACGTCCATCACACAGTGTGTGACAGAGATTTCAAGGTGCATAGATAACATTTTCTTCCCTATTATCCAACATTTTACGCCACTTTCTTCGTCTATTTCTCTTCGTACGCGAAACAGAGCTTCCTTTATTCCCTCATCGGAACATAACTGAAGGCCGTACGCTACCTCCCTGTTCCAAATTAATTCCTATCTTTGCCGGAAATAACTGGTTTGTAATTTACAAATTTGTAAAGATGAAATTTCACGAACGGCGGATGGAGAAGCGCAAACGATGGTGACCGGCTTCCAGCTGGATCACCCTCTCCCCTTCGACGGAAGCGGGCAAGTAGAGCGTTGCCGTGCTATTGGCTGGAACAACTACCTCATAATCGATTTGCCGTTTCCCCTTCCATTGCCACTTGGAAACGATTTCTCCACGAGGAGCCTGGTGCTTCGACTCAAACCATTTCAGCTCCTTCACAAAGTTCGGACGCAACAGGATATGCTTGAAGCCTGGCTGTTCGGGATCGGGGAAAATGCCTCCCAACCCTTTGTAGAACCAGGCACCTATCTCGCCAAACATCATGTGGTTATCGGATATGTCACGTTCGGCCTTCAAGTCCCAATTCTCCAATAGGGTGGTTGCTCCATTGACAATCCACCAACCCCACGAAGGATAGGTGTCTTGTGCAGCCACCCGATAAGCCGTCTCCGGATAACCGTTCTCACTCAAGGCATTCAGAATCGCCTTGGCTCCCAATACCCCCACATCCAGATGGAAGCCGGCCTCTTCTACCTTCCGGGCCAAATTGCCTGCCACCTTGTCGATCAGTTCCTCCGGCACAATCTTCCATAGCAACGGAACGCTCTGTTCGGTCTGTGAACCACCGGCATAAACACCGGTTTCCCGGTTGAGGTATTTGCGGTTGACAGCCTCCTTGATCTGGGCTGCCAAGGTGGAGTAATGGACATAGTCGGCCTCTTTGCCAAACAGTTGGGCCGCCTTTGCCAGAATCGAAGCATCCACATAAAAATAGACAGACGAGGTAAACTCCTTGTTGGAATGGGTCTTCACCGGCACCCAGTCGCCACGTCCCCAAGTGGTCAGATGATCCGGGCTGGTGTGATCTACATAGTCCACATAACGCTTGATGTGCTCGTAACAGTCGGCCAGCGGTTTGCTGTCGCCATAGAAAAGGTAGAGGTTCCAGGGGATAATGGCAATGGTACTCGTCCAGTCCAACCCGTTGTCGGTACCATAGCCCCATCCTCCGGTGGGAATAATGTCGGGAAGCACACCATTGGGCTGCTGTTCATCCCGATGATCGGCCAGCCACTTCTCATAAACGGTAATCCCGTCGAAGTTGTAGAGAGCCGACTCGATGGCAAAATGGCCATCGCCCGTCCAGCCGTTCTTTTCCCGTTGCGGACAGTCGGTAGGGTGTCCCATCAGGTTCGACAGGTAGGAGTTGTTGGTAGCTTGCCACAACCGGTTGACCAGTTCACTCGAGGTATGAATCTCACCGGTAGCCGGAACATCACTATGCATGAAGTAGGCCGTCAGGTTCTCCTGGTCCAGTTCGATCGGCCGATCGGCCGTCACCTCCACATAACGGAAGCCTTTGTAGTTGAATCCAGCCATAAACTCATCCTCACCGCCACTCAACGTCAGTATATCCGTTTGGAACGGTTCTTTCTCCTGATCACCTCTGTAATAGACATCGATATTGGACAGGTCGAGACGGCCATCTGCGGAAAGCCGCTCGCCATGCTTGATGAGGACCTCCGTACCTGCCTCACCCGACATCCGGATACGGGTCACACCGGCCATGTTCTGACCGAAATCGAAGAGGTACGTCCGGTCATTGATCTGCTTGACAGATCGCGCCGGGAAGGTCTGTACGTGTCGGATCGGACGCGATTGCTCTGCCACAACCTGCTGTGAAGGCGCACTTCGGAAGCTGACGCCATGCCATTGAGAGTCGTCGAAATCGGGCTGGTTCCAGCCCTTCTGCTCCAGTCGGGCATCGTAATGTTCGCCTGTGTAGATGCTGTTGAACACCAAGGCACCGGAAGCGGTCTTCCAACTCAGGTCGGTCGGGATGGTTT
This sequence comes from Parabacteroides distasonis, assembly GCA_021531775.1. Lineage (GTDB taxonomy): Bacteria > Bacteroidota > Bacteroidia > Bacteroidales > Tannerellaceae > Parabacteroides. The sequence goes on from JAFBIU010000003.1 coordinate 150,490, forward strand.
CCACGGTACCGTCGCTATAGGTGATGCGGAGATCCAGGCAGAAGGTCGGACGGTTACGCCAAGGTGCCCGATCGAAGTCCCATACAGCTTTCGACTGATGGTTATACCAACCGTTGCCCAACAATACACCTATGGCATTGTTACCCTCCCGAAGCTGCGGGGTGACATCGTAGGTAACATACAGGTTGCGTCTGTCGAAACGGGTAAACAGGGGGTCCAGCCGATGATCACCGATCCGCTCACCATTGACATAGAGTTCGTAAAGTCCACCTACAGCTATATAAATACGTGCCGAACGGATCTCCTTGTCTGTCTGAAACGTCTTGCGGAAATAGGGAGCCGGTGTATAATGAATGTCCTTCCCGTCACCAATCCAGGCTCCTTGCCAGTTTGCCACCTGCATCATGCCTGTCTCGAAGGAGACGATGGGAGAAAGGAGCGACTGTTTCTCCATGTCTGTTCCCTCCACACGCCAGTAATATTTGGTGAAGGGGGCCAATGGCTTTCCACCATAAACAACCAGCATATCGTCGGAACGAACCTCTCCTGTGTCCCACATATCTGCATGACCGTTTGCCACGGCTGCCGAGTCACTACCTACCCACAGACGGTAGGAAAGTTGTTTCGCTCCTGTCCGGTCATCCTCCATGCGCCAGGAGAGGCGAGGCGATGGATTATCGATACCCATCGGATTCTCCAGATGTTCATTCTGTAATCCTATCAGCCTTGCAGCCGATTGCCCATCCACGTCGAAAGGGGCGAAAAAGGTTAAGAGCATCCCTAACCCTGACATAATCCTTGTCTTCATAATTCTATATAACATTTGAATAATTAGGTACTACGTCACAAAATTAGGGAAAAAGCGTGTTATATGATAAGTTTTTGGGCGTAAACCAGCGAAAAGTGTCGAAAAACAGGTTTTCGCTGATGTACGCCCAAAATAGATTTCTTAGAGGCTTACCCTTTAGTGTGCCTTTTAGTGTGCCTTACGTTTCCGTTTCGACGGAGAGAGCCACAGGTAGTAGCCGGTGCAGACCAAGACAACCCCCATGAGGGCCACCAGGGCATAGAACAGACGGGCCGGGAAACCTCCCCATACACCCGTATGCAAGGAGTAGATCAGTCTGCGGTCAAAGAGGAGAGACATGAGATTCCGAGTCCAACCGAATGACCAGCTCAGGCCGGTCAAACTCATGCACAACAGGAACAACGAAACATAGAAACCGCCTACCACATGCAGGTCGTGCCAAAAACGAAGCCAGCCATTCCGGGTATGGATCACAAATCGGTTGCGCCAACTTTGCCCCTTCTTGGGGAACCACAGGATGAGTCCGGTGATGAGGATGATGACCATAGCCAGGGTGGAATAGCCGACGATCGTTTTTCCCCAAGAGAATGCACCCCTTTTGTACGTGTCGTACAGCCAACGATGAAACCGCATGGTCTTCATGAAGAAGCCCGTTCCGTCATCGATAGCCACCACTTTAGCCGTATAGGGATCGATGAAGGCCGCTTTCCGTTTGCCCTTCAACGTGACCTGATAGGTACGTTGCGGATCGTCCGACTCCTGAATGCCCGTGGCCTCCAAGGACGGAGGCAGCTGCTCACGAGCCGCTTCGAGCAACTGTTCAGTCGGCAGGGGTGTAGCCTGTACCTCTTTCACATAATAGCGGGAGCGATAAAAGAGCTCGGACAACTCCGGTTCCAAAGCCAAAATAGCTCCAGTCAAACAAACGATTGCCAGAATGATACCAAAGGGTATAGACAACCATTTATGAATTTGAAAACATATCTTTCTCATTTGCCATATAGTTTTTTTAAGTCCGTCGAGGCTTCTAACAATCAAATCGACTCCAACCTTCCTACACACGATATTTGAGTGGCCTCAACAGTCAAGCCCTTGGTAGCCGTGGCTGTAGCCGGATCAATGATATAGATGGCCGGATTGCCTCCTCCCTCGTTAAAGGTCAAGGTAACAAATGCCTGACCATCTTCTACATAGGGTTCTTTTCCATAACCACTGATGGTGGAGACATCGGGCAGGCCTGTCACGTAGGTCAACCGTTGCTCGCTGGCCTTGAAGATGGCCAATCGGTTTGCCACCGGAGAGGCTTCCGTCAAGGGGCGGTCATACATCAACAGCATGAAGTAATCGTCGGTAATGTGCCACGTGCTCAAGAAAGAACAGCCATTGGCCTGGGCCTCCAAGTTGCAATAATAATCGTCAAAGTCGGTCGATCCCTTCGGGATACGTACGACACCAGCCGGCAGGGTGGTCTGCTGACGTACATCGGACACCGTCTTGGCATAGCTGGGCGAGAAGACATAGATGTCCCCATTGTCTGCGGCCCAAATCATCTGGTAATATTGAGACCGGTAGCGACCGGCTGCATAACTGATCTTGTCGGTCCGGATGATCTTTTTCGTACGCATATCCGCATTGTCGAAAATGGCCACCCAACAGCTGTTGGGGTATTGCGTCAATAGTAGTTCATCCTTCTCGTAGGCACCACTGGCCGTACCGCCGGATTCTGTCTTGACCAGATCTTCATTGCCCGGCAGAATCCACTTGCCGTTGCCATCCTTCGTACCATACTGGCTCAACCCCATCGGAATGGCTGCAGTATAAATCTTGTTGTCACGCTCCAAGATACCAGCCAGCGTGACATACTCTCCATTACCCAGGAAGTTTTCTGACAGGTAGGCTTCGTCGTTCGTGTCGTTGGTCGTAAAGGTCTCGGCAACCGGATCCAAGTAAGAGAACAGGAACACCTGGGGCGTATAGCCGTTGGCATCGTTCCAAGCCGTCGGTCCATCACCGGTCGAAGCGGTCATGACATACCGGTCGTAGGTTCCGTAGGTGGTGAAACGCTTCACCTCATATTCAGCCGACCGTTTTTGCAAGTTTCCTTGCTGGTCGAGCGTAAAGAGACGGGTCGTTCCGGCATTGCCTTGGTTGTAGGTCAAGGCATAGAGATACTGGTTCTGGAAGAACACCCAGTAAGTGGCCCCATCGTTCACCAGTCCATTGCCGACCGTACTGATGCTCCCTTCGCGCAAGGATTCGGAAGTAAGCAACACGTTGGTCGTGTTGCCCGAAGCCGTCACAGAGGCCCCTATGACGTACGTGGACAAGTCCAGTGTTTCTTCCGGTTGCGTCACATCATCACTTGTAGGAGGTGTAGGAACCGGATCATCTTCGTTGCTACATCCTGTAAACAGACAGCCCATCAAGGCCATCGCACATAAGCTTTTCAAAAATACTTGCTGATTCATTATCGAATACAATTTAATGGTTTATCGTTATTATTTTCCTTGTAAGGAGACACGGACCTTGGCATAGAAAGCCCGTCCCGCCTTTTGCAGACTGAAATTGTCATAGAGTTTCGCATCGGTCAGATTCCGACACTCCAACGAAAGGTGATACTTTCCCTTCGACAGGCTGTAGGTAACGGACAGGTTGTGCGAGAACTGGTTCGGCACCACATAGTTTCCGTGATCGGCACCGATGACCGACGAATAGTAGGTAAAGGAGTGCAGATACTGGTTATCGTAGGTCCATGTCAGCAGATTGCCCTTCTTGCCGAGATTGTGCCAATAGAGGTTGATATCCATATCGGCAAAGCGATAGGGCAGATTCGGCATCCGGGCCTTATAGGCCAAGTTGGGAGTCGTACTGCCAATGGCAAACTTCTGACAGTCACGCACATCCATCCAAGTATAGTTGCCCCCGACATTCAGCCAGCGGTCGAAGCGGTAGCGCAACGAGAAGTTGAACCCCAGGGTACGTACCTTGCCGTAATTAATATAGGTAGCCGCCTGTTTACCGCCACTCAGGTCGGTAATGTTGCGTTGGATATAGTCCTGTGTATTCCGGAAGACAAAGCCCCCTTCGGCATACAACGCATGTTGGCGGTAGTGCTGATTGAAGCCTACATTCAGGTTGAGGTTGTCGCTTCGCTCGGGTCGGATGGAGAGATCGCCCATCTCCAGATCCTCATTACCGAACATCTCTTCAATGGTCGGCAGACGGCAAGCCTTCTCGTAGGAGAGTTTGGTCTGCCAACTCTTCCGGATGAAATAGGTGCCGGCTGCACCATAGCCGAAGGCATGGACCCGACGGGAGGTGCGTACATAGTTCTCCTCTGTGGAAGAGGTGGCCATCGGGCCTGCTACAAACTGATTATAGTATTTGCCGAAGAGCGATAGGTTCCATCGGTCGTGCGGCATCAGCCGGTACGAGAGGCCGGAAATCTGTTTACGGGTATCCTTCCCGATCGCATCGGTCATTGGTTCGTTCGTCAACAAGGAGGTGTTCGACCGGTGAAAATTGTTCACTACCTGATTGAAGGTGAAATGATGTGCCCGACCGATCCGGTAGTTCAGATTGAGCGTACCGTTCCAGTTGTGATTGTCGGAACGGAGATGCTGGTAGGCCTGTTCTCCCCGGGAGTTCATCAGTTTCTGCTCGCCCAACCAGTTGTATTCGTAGGCAGCCGTATCTACATTCAGGGTCTGGTTCTTGTTGTAATTGGCCGTCAAGGTCAGGTCCAACCCCTTCGTGAAGAGATTCTTCTTCTGATACTCCAAGGCCGGCATCCAGGAATGGTCCTTTCGATGCTTTTCACCATAGACCGTTGTCTGACGGACACCCGTCTGAATCTCCTTATAGACCTGGGAGTAGGTGAGTGTGAACATCAACCGGTCAGCCCAAGGACGATTGACCACACCCACCTTTCCGAGGACCGTTTCATTATGGTAATTGTCGTGAAAACGTTTCACCCGTTCCAACTGTTCGGTATCCAATCGGCCTGTCTCAAAATCCTTCACAGGCGCATCCACCCGATAGCTGTTGTCGGAATAGTTCTGAAATGCCTGAATCTCATACATCCACCCATTTTTCCAATTCTGCCCGAAATGCAGATTGGATTTGTGTGTATTGAAAGAGCCGTAGGAATATGAGGCATCGAGAAACCAACGACGAGGCCTCCGCTTGGTCACAATGTTGATCACCCCACCGATGGCATCTGCTCCGAAACCAACCGGTACCACCCCTTTATAGACTTCGATGTGATCGGCAAAGTTGACGGGAATGTTGTTCAAGGAAAACGCATCGCCCACCCCCTCTTGCGGGACACCATCTATAAAGACTTTGACATGTTTGCCACTGAATCCATCCAACGTCAGTTGCATGTCGGATCCGACACCTCCCGATTCGCGCAACTTCATGCCGGGAGCCTTGGACAAGGCTTCACTCAAATTCTTGGTCGAGTTCTGCAACTCTTCCGTATCCAACGCAACGGCATTGAAAGCTGACTGCTTCAGCCGACTGACACCTGTCGATACGACCACTACCTCATCCAACTGTTCTTCCAAAAGCAACAACGAATCGAGTACCGAACTCTCCAACAAGCGAACATTCTCTTGAGTAGTCGTCGTCCTGTTTTGAGCCGACAAGGTATTCAGGAATAGCACACACAACATAGACAAGTAAACGATATTTCTATTCATCTTCTCTACGAATTAACTTAACGATTTTTTTCATGTGCAAAGTTCCGAGAAAAACTTCATCACAACAATACCTACAAACAGGTATTCTGAGGTGCAAAAAATGCCTTCCTATAACCATTTGTAGGTATAAAACGTGTATCTTTATCCCCAGAAAAAAAGAACCAACAAATGAATCGCATCATGAAAACAAATCTTTCTCATTTCTTGCTGGCTGCTGCCGTAGCCGGATGCAGTCTCCTGGCACAAGCGGACGATCAGAAACAGGTCTATCAATTCGGCAAGCCGCTCTATGGGGCCGCCTACTATTCGGAATATACGCCCACCGACCGTTTGGACGAGGATATCCGCCTGATGAAAGAGGCCGGAGTGACCGTTGTCCGGGTGGGCGAATCGACCTGGTCGCTCTTTGAACCACAGGATGGTGTCTTTGAGTTCGCCTGGATGGACCGTATTCTGGATGCCATGCACAAGGCGGGTATTCAGGTAATCCTGGGAACCCCCACCTACTCCATCCCCTCCTGGCTGGCACAGGAGCATCCCGAAGTGTTGTCGCAAACCGTGGATGGCCGACAAAGCTATTATGGCATCCGCCAGAATATGGATATCTACAACCCTACCTATCGGATCTATTGCGAACGCATCATCCGACACATGATGGCGCACTTTGCCAAGCATCCGGCCATCATCGGCTATCAAGTGGATAATGAGGTGGAGGCGAGAGGCATTGACAATCCCGACTATTTCGAAGGCTTCAAGGCCTATATCCGTGAGGAGTTTCAGGGGGATCTGAAAGAACTCAACCGACGTTGGGGACTGAACTATTGGGGCATGAACATCAACAAATGGGAAGATTTTTACGACCGGAAAGGGGTGACCAATCCCTCCTACAAGGTCTGGTGGGAACGATGGAACCGCAAGGTAACCGCCGATTTCCTCAACTGGCAGATCGATCTGGTCAACGAGTATAAACGTCGAGATCAGTTTGTCACCCACTGCTTCATGCCGGGATTTGCCAACATCGACCAGGTGGAGGCGATGCGACAGATGGAGTATCCCGCCATCAATGTCTATTACACCATGCAGGATGCGCAAGATGGGGTGTGGATCGGCTATTCGTGCGACTTCATGCGTATGGTGAGCCGTAGCCATCAATTCCTCATCACAGAGACCAATGCCCAGGGTACAGGCTGGTCGAGCCGGGACCAATGGCCGCCCTACGACGGACAATTGCGCCAAAACATGTATGCATTCCTCTCCGGTGGAGCCAATATGGTGGAGTATTGGCATTGGGCTACACTTCATTATGGACAGGAGACCTATTGGCGGGGGATTCTCGGACATGACGGACAACCAAACCGGGTCTATCGGGAGTTTCAACGAGGGGCCAAGGAGTTGGAGAAGATCGGCCAGCAACTGACTAACCTGAAAAAGCCGAATCGGGTGGCTCTCCTGTTCAGTCACGATTCAAAACATGCCCTGGACTTCATGCCTTATACCGATCGGAACCAGTATAAAGACAGCTGGATGTATGAGGCTTTGTATAAACAGAACATCGAATGCGACATTCTCTCAGTAGATAAGCCGGAGATGCAGGATTTCTCCGCTTACGATCTGTTGGTGGTTCCCTCCCTCTATGTGGCGACAGACGAACTGTTGCAGAAGATCAGTGATTTCGTCAAACAGGGAGGTGAGGTTGTCATGCTGTATAAGAGTGGTTATACGGATTACGACAATGCCGTCCGTCCTCTCCTGGCACCGGGTCCCTTGGCCGAGGCTTGCGGCTTTACCTATCAGGAGTATTCGTCGATCAACCCCCTGCCCTTGCGTGCCAACGATTTGGGTGCTACTGACAATCAGGTATCAACTTGGATGGAGTTCCTGCAACTGAAGGGGGCTCAACCGTTGGCCTACGTGGATCATCCCTTCTTTGGTCAATGGCCCTGCATCACGGAACATGCCTATGGCAAAGGACACCTGACCTACATCGGTACGGTTCCCTCGACCGACCTGTTGGAAAAACTGATTGCCCGGGCGGCAGACCGGAAACAGATTGCTACCATCGAACGTGGCTACCGCTTCCCCATCATCCTGCGGAATGGTGTGAATGCCCAAGGGAAACAGGTACACTACCTCTTCAACTATTCGGCCGAGCCGAAGAACGTTGTCTATCCGTATGCCGACAGTCAATCCCTGCTGGATGGCCAATCGTTGAAAAAGGGCAGTTCCGTTCAGATCGAGCCATGGGGTGTGGTAATTGGCGTCGAATGAACATACCTATATTATATAAGTAACGAAGCCCCACTCCGGAAACGGAATGGGGCTTCATTTTATCTTTCAAGAATGACATCAGGCGGGATTCTCCTCACCACCAAATTCCATCAAATAGGCTTTGATGAAACCATCGATCTTACCGTCCATCACGCCATTGACATCGGAAGTCTGGTAATTCGTACGATGGTCCTTCACCCGACGGTCATCGAAGACATAGCTACGGATCTGTGATCCCCACTCGATCTTCTTCTTGCCGGCTTCCACCTTGGCCTGTTCGGCCATCCGATGTTTCAACTCTTTGTCATACAAGATAGAGCGCAACTGACGCATGGCATTCTCACGGTTCTTGGGCTGGTCGCGCGTCTCGGTGTTCTCAATCAAGATCTCCTCCTCCTCACCGGTATAGGGGTCCTTGTATTGGTAACGCAAACGCACACCCGATTCTACCTTGTTGACGTTCTGTCCACCGGCACCACCGCTTCGGAATGTATCCCACGAGATAGCGGCCACATCCACCTTCACCTCAATCGTATCGTCCACCAACGGAGTGACAAAGACAGAAGCAAACGAGGTCATTCGCTTACCCTGGGCATTGTAGGGAGAAACACGCACCAGACGATGCACGCCATTCTCACTCTTCAGATAGCCATAGGCATAATCGCCTTCGATGTCGATCGTGACGGACTTGATACCAGCCTCATCGCCCTCCTGCAGGTCGGCAATCGAGATCTTGTAGTTGTTGTTCTCGGCCCAACGCATATACATACGCATCAACATGGAGGCCCAGTCCTGACTCTCCGTACCACCGGCACCGGAATTGATCTTCAGGACACAACTCATCGAATCGGCCTCCTGACGCAACATGTTGCGGAACTCCAGGTCCTCGATCAACTGCAATGCCTTGGCGTAAGCCTCATCCAACTCCTCTTCGGTAATGATCTCCTCTTTTACATACTCATAGGCCAGCGGCAACTCTTCGGCTGCAGCATGTACCTCGTTGTAGAGCTCGATCCATTTCTTTAGCTCTTTTACCTTTTTCATTTGGGCTTCGGCACGCTTGGCATCCTCCCAAAAACCGGGATCCTGCGTACGCAACTCCTCTTCTTCTAACTGGATGGTCTTGCCATCTATGTCAAAGATACCCCCTCAGCGCCTGCTCGCGCTCCAACACATTGTGTAGTTGGTCTGATGTAATCATATTGATCTGTTTTGTTAATGGATAAATTAAAGTTGCAAAGATACACAATTATTCCTCATACATCGCTCTGATTTCGGCAGCATAATGCTGGGCAATCACGCGACGACGCAACTTCAAGGTATCAGTCAACTCGCCACTCTCCATCGTGAAGGGCTTGGCCAACAGGGTGAAACGCTTGATTTTCTCGTAAGCTGCCAAGTGGGTCTGACAGGCTTCGATGCGAGCGGCAATAAACCGGTAAATCTCCGGATTGGCCAACAACTCCTCGATCGAATTATAATGGATGCCTTGCGACTTGGCATACTCTTCCAACAACGGATAGGCTGGTACAATCAAGGCTGTCACAAACTTACGTTCATCTCCGATGACTGCTACCTGATCGATATAGAGATCACTCGTCACACTCAACTCGATCGACTGGGGAGCAATGTACTTTCCGTTAGAGGTCTTGTAGAGGTCCTTGATACGCTCGGTGAAATACAGGGTGTCGCCCTCTAAACGTCCGGCATCACCCGTACGGAAGAAGCCATCTTCGGTAAAGGCCTTGGCATTTTCTTCCGGCTGGTGATAATACCCCCGCATGACCGTCTTACCTTTCACCAGAATCTCATTGTTGGAAGGATCGATGCGAACTTGCAAGTCGGGCATAACCTTACCAATGGAACCGATCACATAATGGTCGGCCGGGAAGAAGCAGACTGAGGCTGTTGTCTCACTCAATCCATAACCGTAACGGATGTCAATATCGACCGAGCGCAAGAACTCGCAAACCGTATCGGACAAGGGGGCACCTGCTACCGGGAAGAATCGTCCGTTCTGCAGGCCCAACACCCTCTTCAATAAAGAATAGACCGTCAGCTGATAGAAGCGGAACTTGGCTTCCAAGGCAAAGGGAGGTTTCAAACCCTTGCGTTTGTATTCCAAATGATACATCCGTCCGGTCTCTATGGCATCCATGAAGACCTTCCGCATGGTGGGTGAAGCATTGTCGATCTTGTCGTGTACACCAATATACACCTTTTCCCAGAAACGAGGCACGCTACACATGGCCGAGGGACAGACCTCCTTCAAGGTCTGCTGAATCATCTTAGGATCCTGATTGATGGCAACCTGCGTACCACGCACCAAGCAGACATAGGTCCATCCACGTTCAAAGATATGGGTCAACGGCAGGAAACACATGGACAAATCCTTGTCCGTCACCTCCGTGATACGAATGGCATGTGTACGCATCGCCTCCAGGTAGTTGGCATGGGTCAGTACCACACCCTTGGAATTGCCGGTCGTACCGGATGTATAGATAATGGTAGCGATGTCTTCCGGCGAAGCCTGGCTTGTACGGATCTTGACCGTACTCTCGGCATGGGCATTGTCACCCAACCGGATGAAATCGTCGAAATAGATCGACTGTTTGTCTTCGGGATTCAACCGGACTGCCGGATCGAAAATGACGAGCCGCTTCAGAATATCAGGCAATTGGCGTTGTACAATCAAAGCATTGTTATATTGCTGCTGCTCGCCCACAAAGAGCGTATGTATTTGTGCGTCCTTGACAATGTAGGCAATCTGCTCCGGCGAACTGGTTGCATACATCGGCACATCGGCAATGCGGTTGCCATACGCACCAAAATAGGTAAACAAACATTGGGGCATATTTTGCGAATAGACACCAATATTCTCTTGCACACCGATGCCATATTCCGCCATAGCCTTGGCTGTCAGGTTAACTTTTTCCGCGAACTCGCGCCAAGAGATCTTTAACCATTTTCCACTTGCGTTATCACGATGACGGAGAGCCGTGCGTGATCCATACTTTTCTGCCTGACGTTGAATCAACTCGGCGAAATGATAGTACAACATATTGCTTGATTTTAAATGACCCGACAAAAGTACACTTTTCTACTTGAATGTCCGATAGGAGCCGCCTAATTTTTACACACAATTGAAGTTTTTGTGCAATTTAGGAGCCTTCTATGCCTATTTTGCAGTTAAAATAGATTAATTACAGTAGTATGTATTGCATAGTATATAAGTAAAGCCTATTTTTGCATCAAAACTTAAAAGCGATGAATGCAGAGAATGTAAAATCACAGATGAGAAAGGGGATCCTGGAATATTGCATCCTGCTCCTTCTCAAAAAAGAACCGGCATACACTTCGGACATTATCCAGAAGTTGCAAGAGGCCAAGCTGATTGTGGTGGAAGGCACTTTGTATCCGCTGTTGACTCGTCTAAAAAACAGCGAGCTGTTGAGTTACCAGTGGATCGAATCGACACAAGGGCCACCCCGAAAGTACTACCAACTGACCGAGAAGGGTGAAGTCTTCTTGAAAGAGTTGGAAAACTCATGGCGAGATCTCACGGAGACTATCAACCATATTCAAAACAACAATTAAATCAGCTATCATATATGAAAAAGACATTGACCGTCAATTTGGGTGGACGCGTTTTTCACATTGATGAAGATGCCTACCAATTATTAGATAAATACCTCAGCAACCTGCGGATTCATTTCCGTCAAGAGGAGGGATCGGAAGAGATCATGAACGATTTCGAAATGCGTATCTCGGAGTTGTTGGGCGAGCGGATCCGTTTGGGTTATGAAGTGATTACCCTAGAACATGTGGAAGAGGTGATCAAACGGATGGGCAAGCCGGAAGAGATCTTCGACGAAGAGGGCAAGCAGGAGAACCAACGTGAACAGGCCGAACAATCCGGTACGTCTCATGAACGCCCGATCAAAAAGCGTCTGATGCGCGATCCGGACAACCGCATCCTGGGAGGTGTGGCCGGTGGTTTGGCAGCCTATTTAGATTGGGATCCGACAGCCGTTCGTATCGCCCTGTTCATCTTGATGTTCTTCTATGGCATCACGGTTCCCATCTACCTGCTTTTCTGGTTGATTGTCCCGCAAGCCCGTACGGCTACCGAGAAGTTGCAGATGCGGGGTGAGAATGTAACAATCGAGAATATCGGCAAAACGGTTACGGACGGTTTCGAACGGGTATCGAACCATGTCAACGATTACATCAGTTCGGACAAGCCAAGGTCGCTGTTGCAGAAGATCGCAGATGTATTTGTCATGGTCATCGGCTTCTTGCTGAAATTCATCGGTATTCTGATCGCCATCATCACGTTACCCATCCTATTGCTGGTAGTGTTTATCCTGTTTGTCGTCTTCTTCGCACTCTTTGCCGGATTGGTGGGTGGAAGCACCAGCTTGCTCTATTCCATTTCTCCATTTGGAGGAGATTTGCTGACAGGTACCCCCATTGCCTTATCCATCATGGGTTGTGTCTCCTTGATTCTCTTGATCGGTATTCCGGTGGTCAGTCTGGTCTATCTCATTTGCAGTCAGTTCCTGCACATCAAGCCGATGCCCTCTACCGCCAAGTGGGTGTTGTTGGTTACCTGGTTGATCGCCTTGATCCTATGTGGTGTGTATGTCTATCAGGTGGGTATTCACGGCTGGAGTACACAACCCTGGATTCACCAACTGTTTGACGAGTTTGATCTGATCAAGATGCAAGGGTTAAAAAGCATCCGTCTTCTTTGGAATTGCTTGGTTGCCTAACAGATATGGTTTGTAATAAAAAAAGGTCGCTCCATCCCGGAGCGGCCTTTTTTCGGTTAACAAATACAACCTCTGTCATATAGACAGATCATATCTATTTTTTTGTTTTTACTTCAAATTCTTTCGGATCTGAGCTGCCACCTCTGCCAATTCATCCGCTGTCATCGACAACTTCTTGCCAAAGAAATTCATGTCAGACTCCTTGGTGATCGGTATCAGATGAATATGTGCATGAGGCACTTCCAAGCCCATAACGGCCAAACCGATCCGCTTGCACGGAATTGCGGCTTGTTGTGCACGAGCCACCTGTTTGGCAAACGACATCATACGACCTAACATCGGATCGTCAATGTCAAAAATATAATCGGTCTCCTGTTTCGGAATCACCAACGTGTGTCCGACAGCAACCGGATTGATGTCGAGAAAAGCGAAAAACTCCTCATTCTCTGCAATCTTATGGCAAGGAATCTCACCTGCCACAATACGACTAAAAATGGATGCCATCTTCCGTTCCTCCCGATTATAGTGAAATCTCCATGATCTCGAAGTTCATCAAACCCGAGGGTACACGAATCTCGACAATGTCTCCGACCTTCTTACCCAACAGACCCTGGGCAATCGGTGTACTGATTGCAATCTTTCCCTCCTTCAAATTGGCTTCTGAATCAGATACCAACATATACGACATCACCGCATTGTTCTTGACATTTCTGATCTTTACCTTATTCAGAATCTGAACTTCGTCCGTTTTTACACGCGATTCGTCAATCAAACGTGCATTGGCAATCAGCCCTTTCAACTGAGCCAATTTTGCTTCCATAATGCCTTGAGCCTCCTTGGCTGCATCATACTCAGCATTTTCCGACAAATCTCCTTTGTCTCGAGCCTCTGCAATCTGAGCTGAAATTTCCGGACGCTTCACGGTCTCCAGATAGTTGATTTCAGCCATGATCTTGTCATAGCCGTCTTTTGTCATATAACTAACAGCCATCGTTAATCCTCCTTTTTAATGATTTATACTGATTATTTTAATATGCAATAAAAAAAGAATCCCGACCATAGACTGATCGGAACTCTTTCTCGTTATCTTGGATAACACACTGCAAATGTACGCCCTATTTTTGGAATGGGCAAGTTTTAAAGGGTGCTATATAACATATCGATTTCGTGAACTTTTTCACAAAGCCGCTTTCAGTTCATCCTCCAAGCGTGTCGGATCATCGACACGTTTCAGCAAAACACCCTTACGGTTCAGAATGAAAAGGGTTGGCAATTGCTTTACATTATATAATGCGGCTGCCTGTGAATAGACCGACTGGGGATCCAGCACACACGTCCAAGGCAAATTGGATGCGGCATTCCGCCATAAGTGAGCATCACCATCCAAAGAGACTTGATAGATGGCCAGCCCTTTGCTTTCGTATTTCGTAAACAGATCACCCAATGTCATATTCAACGCAGGAGACCACTCGGTCTGATAGGCCGTGAAGTTCAAAATGGTCACATGATCCTTGGCTACGTCGGACAACTTGACCGGTACACCTTGCACGTCGGGCAGTTCAATTTCCAAATGATCAATCTCTTGCGTCACCAAGCTGTCCAAATCAACGGGACGTTGCCCCCGAATGACCTTCAATGACTGTAAGGCCAAGTTATACAGATGCTTCGAACGCGGACTCTCCGGATAGAAATGGTCGAAGCTGGTAGCCACGGCACCGTATGCCTTCGAGTCGTTCCGATCGTAGAGATCGAAGAACAGCAATCCGTCGATCTGCTGGAAAAGCGCATAATAGGCTGCAGTGGACATCGGAGCGGCATAAATGTATTTCAATGCCTCTTGCTTATAATTGTTCACCACTTCCAACACTTGCTCCGAATAGGATGTATCCGAGATTTGTTTGTTCTCGTATTCTTTACGCAATCGGTTGATAGCCTGATTGGCATCGAGCTGTGCCAACGTAATATCCTTGATCGCCTTACAATTCTCGGAGCCTTCGACCTTGTAGGAGGTAGCAAACGTACCTGCATCAGCTTCAAACGTCACTGTTTCAGTCGAATCGATTGAAAAGTTAATCAACTGTCCACCTAAACGGAACCGATAGAAATCGGGAAACTGAGGACGGGGTTTGGTAAACTTAAACCGTCCGGCAGCTGTCAACTTGACTGAATCCATCAGTTGAACCGTAGAGACTCCCACATTTTCTAAATACATCACTTGTCCGTCAGCTCCGGATACAACACCTTCCACCGTAAACTCAGATGCTTTCTGACACGATGCCAAGAGCAGTACGAACATACCACATACCTTTAACAGATGTGAACTTATTTGTCTCATCACTTCATTTTTTTAATCCGCGGCAAAGATAAAAAAGATTTATGATTTATCTAAGAAATAAATGATTACCTTTGCACCAATTTTACAGATAGAATTTTAAGAAAAAGATTTATGCTTAATCCAATTAACAAGACGATCGAGTTGAGTGATGGAAGAGTCATCACCATCGAGACCGGGAAATTGGCTAAACAAGCCGATGGAGCTGTTACTGTTCGTATGAACAACACCATGCTGCTGGCCACTGTTTGTGCCGCTAAAGATGCAAATCCCGGTGTTGATTTCATGCCGTTGCAAGTAGAGTACAAAGAAAAATTTTCCGCTTTTGGACGTTTTCCGGGTGGTTTTACGAAAAGAGAAGGTAAAGCATCTGATTACGAGATTTTGACAGCCCGTTTGGTGGACCGTGCTTTACGTCCCTTGTTCCCCGACAATTATCATGCTGAAGTATATGTAAATGTAATCCTCTTCTCTTCGGATGGAGAAGATATGCCGGATGCCTTGGCTGGACTGGCTGCTTCTGCAGCATTGGCTGTTTCCGACATTCCATTTAATGGCCCCATTTCAGAAGTCCGTGTGGCTCGTGTAGAGGGTCAATATGTGGTCAACCCGACATTCGCACAATTGGAGAAAGCAGATATTGATATTATGGTGGGTGCCACAATTGACAACATCATGATGGTGGAGGGCGAAATGGACGAAGTCCAGGAGTCTGAAATGCTGGAAGCTATCAAGGTGGCTCATGAGGCTATCAAGAAACAGTGCCAGGCACAGTTGGAATTGATGGAGGCTTGTGGCAAGACGGTTAAACGGGAATATTGCCATGAGGTGAATGATGAGGAATTGCGGAAAGACGTTCACGACAAGTGCTACGACAAGGTGTATGCCATCGCTACTTCAGGTAGCGGCAAACACGAACGTGCTGAAGCATTCGATGCCATCGTTGAGGAGTATAAGGCTCAATTCTCAGAAGAGGAATTGACCGATGAAAAAGTGGAGATGATCGGTCGTTACTACCATGATGTAGAAAAAGAGGCGATGCGTCGTGCCATTTTGGACGAGGGCAAGCGTCTGGATGGCCGTAAGACCAACGAGATCCGTCCGATCTGGATCGAGACCGATTACATTCCGGGTCCTCACGGAGCTGCCGTCTTCACACGTGGTGAAACGCAGTCCTTATCTACCGTTACATTAGGTACAAAGGATGATGAGAAAATCATCGATGATGTGTTGGTTCACGGTAAAGAACGCTTCCTGTTGCACTACAACTTCCCGCCCTTCTCTACAGGTGAAGCGAAAGCATCCCGTGGTGTAGGCCGTCGTGAAATTGGTCACGGCCATTTGGCATGGCGTGCGTTGAAGCGTATGATTCCGCAGGATTATCCGTACGTAATCCGTGTGATCTCCGATATTCTGGAATCCAATGGTTCCTCTTCTATGGCTACCGTTTGTGCGGGTACATTGGCTTTGCGCGATGCGGGTGTTCCGATGAAGAAGCCGGTTTCCGGTATTGCAATGGGTCTGATCTCTGAGAATAAGGGAACCAATTATGCGATCCTGTCTGACATCTTAGGTGATGAAGACCACTTGGGTGATATGGACTTCAAGGTAACTGGAACCAAAGATGGTATCACAGCTACTCAGATGGATATCAAGGTAGATGGCCTCTCTTACGAAATCTTGGAAAAAGCCTTGGCTCAGGCAAAAGAGGGTCGCGAATATATCTTAGGCAAGATCATGGAGGCTCAGCCGGAAGCTCGTCCTGACCTGAAGCCGCACGCACCGCGTATCGAGAACATGACGATTGGTAAAGAGTTTATTGGTGCTGTCATTGGTCCGGGTGGAAAGATCATTCAGGGTATTCAGGAGAAGACAGGTGCTGTCATCTCGATCGATGAAGTGGATGGTGTTGGTAAAATCGAAATCTCAGGTGCAAATAAGGAAATCATTGATGCTGCCATCCGTGCTATCCGAAGCATCGTAGCTGTTCCGGAAGTAGGCGAAGTGTATGAAGGAAAGATTTCTTCTATCATGCCTTATGGTGCCTTCGTTGAATTCATGCCGGGTAAGGATGGTTTGTTGCACATCTCTGAAATCGATTGGAAACGTTTGGAGACAGTGGAAGAAGCTGGCTTGAAAGAGGGCGATACGATTACAGTGAAGTTGATCGACATTGACCAAAAGACCGGTAAATTCAAATTGTCTCGTAAGGTGCTGTTACCGAAACCGGAAGGATACGAAGAGCGTTCAGCTCGTCCGGAACGTCGTCCGAGACCGGACCGTGATCGGGGTGACAGAGGAGACAGAGGTGACAGAGGCGATCGTCGTCCGCGGAACAATAACAACAATAATTGATCATTCGATCGTTATTGATCATTAAATACGAAAGTAGGAGGAAAATGCAGGTTTTCTTCCTACTTTTGTTTTATAGATAGATAAACTCATGTAAACATGCAAAAAAAAACAATCGTCATCACGGGAGCATCGTCTGGCATCGGGCGTTCTACGGCCAGATTATTGGCTGATCAAGGCCATCGGGTTTATGACCTCTCCCGCAGCAGACAGCCGCAAGAAGGTGTCACTCATATTCCCTGTGACGTGACGGACAAGAACAGTATCTCCCAAGCGATCCAGACAATTGCTGAGCAAGAGTCACGTATTGATACGTTGATACTCAGTGCGGGCATGGGGATAGCAGGTACCATTGAATTCACCCGGGAGGAGGAGATGAAGCGACAGTTTGACGTGAATACATTTGGTTCGATAAGGGTGGTTAAAGCGCTGCTTCCAATCATGAGAAAGCAACCGATCCTTCAAGGCGAACGAGGAAGAATTGTCTTTGTCAGTTCGTTGGCTGGCCATTATGCAATTCCTTTCCAAGCGATGTATTCAGCCAGTAAAGCGGCCATCAACTCGTTTGCTTTTGCACTGCGGAACGAATTGCGCCAATTTCCGATTCAGGTGTCTTGTGTAATGCCTGGCGATGTGCACACAGCCTTCAAACGGACAACCGACCTTTCAGGAAAAGAGGTCTATCCGCACATGGAAAAGGCCATTGCCCAAATGGAAAGGGACGAAGCAAACGGACTAACAAGCGAAGCGGTTGCCCGACGGATTCTGAAAGCAGCCACGTGTCGATCACCCCGTCTCTATTATACATCAGATTGGATTTCCGATCTATTGCGTTTTCTTTCGAGACTATTTTCCAGTGATTTTGCCACACGCGTGGTCGGTTGGATGTATCACTGCTAATGAAAAAGGCTGTCTGGAATAAACCAAACAGCCTTTTTCTATTCAATAATCAAAATGACAGTTTATTCATCATCATCGTCGTCATCCTTGGCATTGAAGTCAACGACCATCCGACGGTTGCTGTTGACACGTTCGAAATCCTCTTTCGCACCAACAACCAACTTATCAAACTCACGCTGACCTGTACCGGCCGGAATCAAGTGACCACAGATAACGTTTTCCTTCAGACCTTCCAAACGATCCACCTTACCGTTGATAGCTGCCTCATTCAAGACTTTCGTTGTCTCCTGGAAGGAAGCTGCTGACATGAAGCTGTTCGTCTGCAAAGCGGCACGGGTAATACCCTGAAGAATCTGGTTTGCTGTAGCAGGAACGGCATCACGTACCTCAACCAACTTCAGATCTCGACGTTTCAACATACTGTTTTCATCACGCAACTTACGAGCGGTTACGATCTGACCAGCCTGCATGGTCTGAGAGTCTCCGGCATCAACAACCACCTTCTTACCCCAGATGCGGTCATTTTCGTCCATTACCTCCAGCTTATCGACAATCTGCTGTTCCAAGAAACGTGTATCTCCCGGATCAACCACCTCTACCTTACGCATCATCTGACGGACAATCACCTCAAAGTGCTTATCGTTGATCTTCACACCCTGCAGACGATAGACATCCTGTACTTCGTTCACGATATATTCCTGAACAGCGGTCGGTCCCATGATAGCCAAAATATCAGAGGGTGTGATAGCACCATCAGACAACGGCATACCAGCACGGATGTAGTCATTCTCCTGAACAAGCAACTGCTTAGACAGGGGCACCATGTATTTCTTCACCTCACCCAACTTGGAAGTGATCGTAATTTCACGGTTACCACGCTTGATCTTACCGAAACCAACTTCACCATCAATTTCAGCAACGACTGCCGGATTAGACGGGTTACGTGCCTCAAACAACTCGGTTACACGAGGCAGACCACCGGTGATATCACCAGCCTTACCTACAGCACGCGGGATCTTGACGAGAACTTCACCCGCTTTCACGGTATCGCCCTCTTCCTTCACGACGTGAGCACCCAACGGCAAAGAATAGTTCTTCAGGTTGTTGCCGTTCTCATCTACAATGTGAGCAGCAGGAGCCTTGGTCTTATCCTTCGATTCAATGATGATCTTCTCCTTCAAACCGGTTGTCTCATCACTTTCTACCTTATAAGTTACATTCTCAACCAAGCTTTCAAATTCAATCTTACCTGTCACTTCAGATACAATGACGGCATTGAACGGGTCCCATTCGATGATTTCATCACCCTTCTTCACATGGTCTCCATGCTGGAAGAAGAGCTTAGAACCGTAGGGAATATTGTGCGTAAGCAATACAATCTTCGTATTCGGATCAACGATACGCAACTCAGCCAGACGACTGACAACAACCTGATAGCTCTTGCCTGAGATCTCATCAGTTGCATCAACAGAACGCAATTCATCAATTTCCAAAATACCGTCGTACTTCGATACGATACTGTTCTCTGTTGCAATGTTGGAGGCGATACCACCGACGTGGAATGTACGCAATGTCAACTGAGTACCCGGCTCACCGATAGACTGGGCTGCAATGACACCGACAACTTCACCCTTCTGAACCATCTGGTTCGTGGCCAAGTTACGTCCGTAACATTTAGCACAAACACCCTTCTTCGATTCGCAAGTCAAAACGGAACGGATTTCCACGCTCTCGATCGGAGAATCTTGAATCTTCTGAGCAGCATCTTCACGGATTTCTTCACCGGCAGGAACAATAATCTCGCCAGTAATCGGATGAATGATGTCATGTACAGATACACGACCCAAGATACGCTCTGACAAGGAAGCAATCACCTCCTCGTTGTTCTTCAATTCAGTACATACCAGACCGCGCAACGTTCCACAATCCTCTTCGTTGACAATCACATCATGCGATACATCGACCAGACGACGTGTCAAGTATCCGGCATCGGCCGTCTTCAAAGCGGTATCGGCCAAACCCTTACGAGCACCGTGTGTAGAGATGAAGTACTCCAACACCGACAAACCCTCCTTAAAGTTCGACAAGATCGGGTTCTCAATGATCTGAGCTCCTTCGGCACCACTCTTCTGCGGCTTCGCCATCAAACCACGCATACCAGACAACTGACGAATCTGCTCCTTAGAACCACGGGCACCTGAATCCATCATCATGAAGATTGAATTGAAACCGTCATTATCCGCCTTCAACTGCTTGATCAAAATGTTAGACAAATCACTGTTGACGTGTGTCCAAGTATCAATAATCTGGTTATAACGTTCATTGTTGGTGATGAATCCCATGTTGTAGTTAGCCATGATCTGCTCTACATCATCATAACCCTTCTTCACCAACTCTTCTTTCTCTGGCGGAATCAATACGTCAGCCAAATTGAAGGACAAACCACCCTTGAAGGCCATGTAATAACCCAAGTTCTTGATGTCGTCCAAGAACTGAGCAGTACGGGCAACACCACAACGTTTGATTACCTTACCGATAATGTCACGCAAGGCTTTCTTACCCAACTCAACATTGACATAACCTACTTCTGCGGGTACATATTCATTGACCATCAAACGACCTACTGAGGTTTCAACCATGTGACGGATCGGTTCTCCCTTCTCATCCACATCGTTGACATACACCTTGATGATCGCATGGATATCAACTTTCTTTTCATTGTATGCGATGGTAGCCTCTTCGCGATCGTAGAAAATCAGGCCTTCGCCCTTGGATTTCTTACGCAATTTGGTGATGTAATACAATCCCAAGACCATATCCTGCGAAGGCACGGTGATCGGAGCACCATTGGCCGGGTTCAGGATATTGTGTGAAGCCAACATCAACATTTGAGCCTCCAAAACAGCCTCGTTACCTAAAGGCAAGTGAACGGCCATCTGGTCACCATCAAAGTCGGCGTTGAACGCTGTACAAGCCAACGGGTGCAACTGAATAGCCTTACCTTCGATCAACTTCGGCTGGAAAGCCTGAATACCCAGACGGTGCAACGTCGGGGCACGGTTCAACAGAACCGGATGTCCTTTCATGACATATTCCAAAATATCCCAAACGACAGGTTCCTTACGATCGACAATCTTTTTCGCAGATTTGACGGTCTTCACAATACCACGTTCGATCAATTTACGAATCACAAAAGGCTTATAGAGTTCGGCTGCCATGTTCTTCGGCAGACCGCATTCGTGCATCTTCAATTCAGGACCGACCACAATGACAGAACGAGCGGAATAGTCAACACGCTTACCCAACAAGTTCTGACGGAAACGACCCTGCTTACCCTTCAAACTGTCTGACAAAGACTTCAACGGACGATTGGCATCTGTCTTAACGGCACTCGACTTACGAGAGTTGTCGAACAACGAGTCAACCGCCTCTTGAAGCATACGCTTCTCATTACGCAAAATGACTTCAGGAGCCTTGATATCAATCAGTCGTTTCAGACGATTGTTACGAATGATCACACGACGATACAAATCATTCAAGTCAGAAGTGGCGAAACGTCCACCATCCAGCGGAACCAACGGACGCAATTCAGGCGGAATCACCGGAATCACCTTCATGATCATCCATTCCGGTTTATTACGGCCGCGTGAAGCACGGAACGACTCTACCACCTGCAGGCGTTTCAAAGCCTCATTCTTGCGCTGTTGCGAACTGTCCGTATTGGCTCTGTGACGCAATTCGTAGGAAAGAGAATCCAAATCCAAACGGGCCAACAGATCGTAAACAGCTTCGGCTCCGATCTTGGCGATAAACTTATTCGGATCTGTATCTTCCAACAACTGATTCTCTTTAGGCAGACTATCCAAAATCTGAAGATACTCCTCTTCTGAGAGCAGATCCAATTCAGATACGCCTTCCGCACAACCAGCCTGAATAATCACGTAGCGCTCATAATAGATGATAGAATCCAATTTCTTGGTAGGAAGTCCTAACAAATAACCGATTTTATTCGGTAATGAGCGGAAATACCAGATGTGTGCAACAGGAACGACCAAATGGATATGTCCCATTCGCTCACGACGCACCTTCTTCTCGGTTACCTCCACACCACAACGATCGCAGACAATGCCTTTGTAACGGATCCGTTTGTACTTTCCGCAATGACATTCATAGTCCTTGACGGGACCGAAGATGCGCTCGCAGAACAGACCATCACGTTCCGGTTTATACGTACGATAGTTGATCGTTTCTGGTTTCAGAACTTCACCGCTGGAGTTTTCCAGAATCTCTTCCGGCGAAGCCAAACCAATGGTTATCTTTGAAAAGTTACTCTTTATCTTGTTTTCTTTTCTAAAAGCCATACGATGTATATTAATTATATAAAGAGTTGTCAATATGATTCAAGTAGATGAGTCGGAACCCACCTACTTGATTCGAATAGATTATTAATCCAAAGTGAAACTTAAGCCAAGACCACGCAACTCGTGCAGCAACACATTCAATGATTCGGGAATACCCGGCTGTGGCATCGCATCACCCTTGACAATAGCCTCATACGCTTTCGAACGTCCTACAACATCATCCGACTTGATCGTCAGAATCTCTTGCAATACATGAGCGGCACCGAATGCTTCGAGTGCCCAAACCTCCATCTCTCCAAAACGCTGACCACCAAACTGAGCCTTACCACCCAACGGCTGTTGCGTAATCAAAGAGTACGGACCAATGGAACGAGCGTGCATCTTATCGTCAACCATGTGACCCAACTTCAAGAAGTAGGTGACACCTACCGTAGCAGGCTGGTCGAAACGTTCACCCGTACCACCATCATACAGATAGCTCTTTCCATAACGTGGCAAACCTGCCTTGTCAGTCCATTCGTTCAGGTCATCCAAAGTAGCACCATCGAAAATCGGCGTGGCGAACTTGACATCCAAAGTGCGACCTGCCCAACCCAAAACAGCCTCGAAAATCTGTCCCAAGTTCATACGAGAAGGCACACCCAACGGGTTCAAGCAAATATCAACAGGAGTACCATCAGCCAAGAACGGCATATCCTCCTGACGCACAATCTTCGAAACGATACCCTTGTTACCGTGACGACCGGCCATCTTATCACCCACCTGAATCTTACGTTTCTTGGCAATGTAAACCTTCGCCATCTGCACAATACCTGTAGGCAGTTCATCACCGATAGTCATATCGAATTTGCGACGACGCAACTCAGCATCCATCTCCTTGTTCTTCTTCAAGTAGTTCAGGATAACTTGCTTGATGAGTTCATTCTTCTGAGCATCGGCCGTCCATTTGCTGACCTGCACTGCATTGTAATCCAACGACTCCAACGCATCAGTTGTGAATTTGACACCCTTCGGAATAACCTCCAGATTCATGTAATCCTTCACACCTTGTGAAACCTTACCATCGGTCAAAATCATCAACTTATTGACCAACGTACGCTTCAGAGACTCCTGCTTTGTCTGATATTCGTCATCCAAAGTCAGCAGAGCTGTCTTGTCGGCCTGTTTTGCCTTGCGCTTCTTAACAGCCTTAGAGAACAAAGCTGTCTGGATAACAACACCGCGCAAAGAGGGAGTAGCCTTCAAAGAGGCATCCTTCACATCTCCGGCCTTGTCACCGAAGATCGCACGCAGCAACTTCTCCTCCGGAGAGGGATCTGACTCACCCTTCGGTGTGATCTTACCGATCAGGATGTCTCCCGGTTCGATATGAGCACCCACACGCACAATACCACGATCATCCAAATCTTTCGTAGCATCCTCGCTGACATTGGGAATATCAGAAGTCAACTCCTCCATACCTCGTTTAGTTTCACGAACCTCCAAAATGTATTCATCAACATGGACAGAGGTAAAGAAGTCTTCACGAACCATTCGTTCGTTCAACACGATAGCATCCTCGTAGTTATAACCCTTCCAAGGCATATAAGCTACTTTCACATTACGTCCCAAAGCCAACTCGCCATTCTGCGTAGAGTAGCCCTCGGTCAGAATGTCACCAGCCTTGACACGTTGTCCTCGATGGCAGATCGGATGCAGGTCAACAGTGGTTGACTGGTTCGTTTTGCGCCATTTCGGAATATTATAGGTCTTGACCGCATCTTCGAAGCTGACAAACTCTTCATCTTCCGTACGGTCGTATTTAATCTTAATACAGGTAGCATCCACGAAAACGATTTCGCCTTCGCGTTCTGCCATGATCTGTGTACGAGAATCGCGGGCTACTTGAGCCTCAATACCCGTACCTACAATCGGAGCATCTGTACGCAACAAAGGAACAGCCTGACGCATCATGTTTGATCCCATCAACGCACGGTTCGCGTCATCATGCTCCAAGAAGGGAATCAAAGAAGCGGCAATAGAGGCAATCTGCTGCGGAGCCACGTCCATCAAATCGACATCTGAAGGAGGAACAACCGGGAAGTCAGCCTCAAAACGAGCCTTAACTTTATCACGGATGAAACGTCCCTCTTCGTCCAGAGGAGCATTACCCTGAGCAATCGTCATCTCCTCCTCTTCCTCTGCAGTGTAATACTTCAGACCCTCTTCTGAAAAATCAACCTGACCATCGACTACTCGACGATATGGAGTGGCAATAAATCCTAATTCGTTAATCTTTGCATAGACACAAAGAGAAGAAATCAAACCGATGTTCGGACCTTCAGGAGTCTCAATCGGGCAAAGACGACCATAGTGGGTATAGTGAACGTCACGTACCTCGAAACCGGCACGCTCACGTGACAAACCACCAGGACCTAAGGCAGACAGACGACGTTTATGGGTGATTTCAGCCAACGGATTGGTCTGGTCCATAAACTGCGACAAAGCGTTTGTACCAAAGAAGGAATTGACTACCGATGAAATCGTCTTCGCATTGATCAAATCAATCGGAGTGAACACCTCATTGTCTCGCACATTCATACGTTCACGAACAGTACGTGACATACGTGCCAAACCAATACCGAATTGGTTATACAGCTGTTCACCTACTGTACGTACACGACGGTTACTCAGGTGGTCGATATCATCGACAATCGCCTTCGAATTGATCAATTCAATCAAATACTTGATGATCGCAATAATGTCCTCCTTGGTCAATACCTTAATATCCTCGGGGATGGAGAGGTTCAATTTCTTGTTGATGCGATAACGACCTACATCGCCCAAGTCATAACGCTTCTCCGAGAAGAACAGATTGGTGATCACCTCACGTGCACTCGCTTCGTCGGCTGGTTCTGCATTACGCAACTGACGATAGATGTAGAGCACAGCCTCCTTCTCCGAGTTACTGGGGTCCTTCTGAAGTGTATTATAGATAATGGCATAATCAGAGAGGTTTTGGTCTTCACGATGCAAAAGGATATTCTGCGTACCTGAATCCAGAATAGCATCAATGTTGTCATTGTCGAGCACAGACTCACGATCGATAATGACATCATTACGTTCAATAGAAACTACCTCACCCGTATCTTCGTCCACAAAGTCCTCAACCCATGTCTTCAAAACACGAGCAGCCAACTTTCGACCAACCAATTTCTTCAGATTAGCCTTGGAGACCTTCACCTCTTCAGCCAAGTTAAAGATCTCGAGAATGTCCTTGTCACTCTCAAAACCGATAGCACGCAACAAAGTTGTCACGGGCAATTTCTTCTTTCGGTCGATGTAAGCATACATGACATTGTTGATGTCAGTTGCAAACTCAATCCAAGAACCTTTGAAAGGAATAATACGTGCAGAATAGAGCTTCGTACCATTGGCATGTACGCTTTGTCCGAAGAAGACTCCCGGAGAACGATGCAACTGAGAAACTACAACGCGCTCAGCACCATTGATCACAAATGTGCCACGGTCTGTCATGTAAGGAATCGGACCCAGATACACATCCTGAATAACGGTATCGAAGTCTTCGTGATCAGGATCCGTACAGTACAGTTTTAACTTGGCCTTTAAAGGCACACTATAGGTTAATCCACGAGCTATACATTCATCGATCGTATAACGAGGCGGATCAATATAGTAATCTAAGAACTCCAACACAAAGTTGTTACGCGTATCTGCTATTGGGAAGTTCTCGGCAAATACTTTATACAACCCCTCCTTCTTACGCTTCTCAGGAGGTGTATCAAGTTGAAGAAAGTCTTGAAACGACTTCAATTGTACTTCGAGAAAATCCGGATACGGAAAAGGATTTCTGATCGAAGCAAAATTAACTCTTTGGTTTTCAGCTGTTGAAGACATCTGTAAGGTATTTATTGAACTTAATTAAATTATAGACACAAAAAGGTTAAGAGTCTTCCTCGACGGAGACTCTTAACCAAATCACCTGAAACCAGGTATAATTATTTAAGCTCAACTTCAGCTCCAGCTTCTTCCAATGCTTTCTTCAATGCCTCAGCATCATCCTTAGAAAGACCCTCTTTCAAAGTGCTGGGAGCACCATCAACCAAGTCCTTAGCTTCCTTCAAGCCCAGACCACAGTGTTCCTTAACAGCCTTTACAACCTGCAATTTTGCAGCACCTGCTGACTTCAAAACAACATCAAAAGATGTCTTCTCTTCAGCAGCGGCAGCAGCACCACCAGCTGCGGGACCTGCAACAGCAACAGCTGCAGCAGCAGGTTCGATACCATATTCTTCCTTCAGGATAGTAGCCAGTTCGCTTACTTCTTTAACGGTCAAGTTTACTAATTGTTCTGCAAAAGCTTTCAAATCTGCCATTTTTGTATGTATTAAATGTTATTTATCGATGAAATATAGAATTGTTTATTATCTTTCTTCCAAAGTCTTCAACAGACCATGGATAGTTTGTCCTGATGACTGAAGAGCAGAGATAACGTTCTTTGCCGGAGACTCCAACAATGCGATAACGTCTGCGATAAGTTCGTTCTTGCTCTTGATGCTTACAAGTGCATCCAAGTTCTCAGCACCTACGTAGAAGCTTTCCTGTACGTAAGCAGCCTTCAACTGAGGTTTGCCTTCACCCTTGGTGTCCTTTGTAAAATCCTTGATCAGGCGAGCGGGAGCATTAGCAACCTGTGAAAACATCACAGCTGTATTGCCCTTGAGTGCACTATGCAGAGGTGAAAAATCACCTTCCACATTTTCCAACGCTTTTCTAAGCAAGCTGTTCTTAACAACTACCAACTTGACTTCCTGCTTAAAACATTCTCTACGCAATTTGCTGGTCTTCTCGGCATCCATTGCCTCGATGTCAGTCAAATAGAAGTTAGGATATGATTTAACAACCTCAGTCAAATTGTTTATAATAGCACCTTTATCTTCCTTTCTCATTGTTCAATTGTATTATTAGATTTCTTCAACTGATTTGGGGTCAATTTTAATACCCGCGCTCATCGTACTTGAAAGATAAATGCTCTTAATATAAGTTCCCTTTGCAGCAGACGGTTTCAACTTAATCAAAGTTGAAATAAACTCTTTCGCGTTCTGACGGATCTGCTCCGGCTCGAATGAAATCTTGCCGATAGAAGTGTGAACGATACCAGTTTTATCTACCTTAAAGTCGATCTTACCTTGCTTAACCTCCTTCACCGCATTACCGATTTCATTGGTAACCGTACCGCTCTTCGGGTTCGGCATCAAGCCACGCGGACCCAAAATACGACCCAGCGCACCGATCTTACCCATGACTGCCGGCATTGTGATGATGACGTCAACGTCAGTCCAACCGCCTTTGATCTTCTCAATATATTCTTCCAATCCTACATAGTCAGCTCCTGCAGTCTTTGCTTCAGCCTCCTTGTCAGGAGTACACAATGCAAGAACCCGAACCTGCTTTCCTGTACCGTTGGGCAGAGATACAACACCTCTGACCATCTGGTTAGCTTTACGAGGGTCAACACCTAAACGGACATCTACATCCACAGAGGCATCGAACTTTGTAGTAGTGATTTCCTTCACCAACGCTGATGCTTCCTTCAATGTGTATGCTTTCCCAGCTTCAATCTTGCCCAAAGCCAACTTTTGATTCTTTGTAAGTTTACTCATCTCAATTGAAGTTTATTAATTATTACCCGGGAATGCCCCTTTAACAGCGATACCCATACTTCTTGCTGTACCAGCAACCATCTTCATAGCTGCATCTACAGTGAAACAGTTTAAATCGACCAACTTGTCTTCTGCGATTGTCTTCACCTGATCCCAAGAAATCTCAGCGATTTTCTTACGATTCGGCTCTGCAGAACCACTCTTCTGCTTTGCAACTTCCAACAACTGGATAGCTACAGGAGGGGTCTTGACAACAAAGTCGAAAGACTTATCGACATAGTAAGTAATTACCACAGGTAAAATCTTACCAGCCTTGTCCTGGGTTCTGGCATTAAATTGCTTGCAAAACTCCATAATATTAATACCCTTAGAACCCAATGCAGGTCCTACTGGGGGAGAAGGGTTTGCTGCTCCTCCTTTAATCTGCAATTTGATTTGTCCAGCAACTTCTTTAGCCATTGTTTCTAAATTTAAATATATTAACTAATAACAGAAAGAAAAGCACTTTTCGTAACCAGAGTACTTATTCCTTCTCAACTTGCATATAACCCAACTCAAGAGGAGTTTTGCGTCCGAAGACCTTAACCATCACCTTGAGTTTCTTTTTCTCAGCGTTGACCTCTTCGATTATGCCTGTGAAACCGTTGAACGGGCCAAAGGTAATCTTGACTGTCTCACCTACGTAGAACTGGATATCCATTTCATCTTCCTGCTCCTGCAACGTATCAACCGTACCTAAAATACGACTGACCTCTGAAGGACGTAAAGGTACTGGATTGTCCGAACCTCCCAAGAAACCAATGATGTTGGGAATATTCCGCAACCGGTGAGCGACCTCTCCTACTAATGCAGCCTCTACCAACACATAACCCGGCAAGTAAGCTCTCTCTTTCATCACTTTCTTACCGTTGCGTACGGAAACGACCTTCTCCGTAGGAATCAGTACTTGCGCCACGTATTCACCGAGATCTGTATTTTTCATCTCAGCTTCCAGATATTCCTTCGCTTTGTTCTCCTTGCCACTGATGGCACGCAGAACATAAAATTTCTTTTGGATATCAGACATTGCCAGTTAGATTAAAATAGTGTCTCGTAAATAAAACGCATCACAGCTTCAAAACCAAAGTCAACGACAAAAATTCCCGCTGCAATGATAAGGGAAGCAAACATAACAACTACAGCACTGTTGGATAATTCTGTCCTTGTCGGCCAAGAAACTTTATAAACAAGTTCGTTATAAGATTCCTTTATATAAGCAAATATCTTTTTCATTGAATCTATAATTTTGCACGGAACGAGAGGCTCGAACTCCCGACACCTGGTTTTGGAGACCAGTGCTCTACCAACTGAGCTAGTTCC